>JAUHQD010000001.1 GCA_030418115.1 Alteromonadaceae bacterium BrNp21-10
GCTTTATGCTGAATTTACTTGCAGGATTGGTCGCGTATTGCTTAAAAGAAAACAAACCAAGTCTTAATTTAACTGACGTAGAGCGTAATTCTATGGTTATCGCTTAAGCAGATCTGAGGTTAATGAGCGAGTCAACCTCTAGCGACTATTAGGCTAGAGGTTGCCACAAGCGCTTTATTATTTTTTGGTTTTACTACTGTTGCGTGCGATATCAATATCCGCTTTCACTTCATCGCGGATCAACGCCCAATGAAATAGATTATCGTCATTGGCAACAAAGAAATTGTGGTTGTAATGGGTTAATTTCATGTCTTTGTAAATTGGTCGCGAAATTTTGATGACCTCATCCCAGTAAGCGAGTGCTTTTTGCAGGTGGCTTATGGCGAGCTGTTGTTGACCTTTATCCCCTGATAATTGAAATTGCTTTAAAGCCATTGCGCCTTTTAATTTTTCGGCTAAATGCAGGCCTAAATTCGCCCAAATTTTAATGTCAGCCACTTCGTACATAAGGGTGGCGTTACCTTGCACATTAATATCTTTCACCAATTGTAACGCTTGCTCATTATCTTGCTTAAGTTGGGCGGCCAATTTAGGTGGCGTTATTTTGTCTTGGGAAAAGCTCTGACCTGAGGCAATAGCTTCGACATAATCGCCGACGGCGACATATTCACTGGCCATGGTGGGGTGATTGATCAACTGTTCAACAGAAATGTACTTAGTGTAATCGCCCTGTAGCGCCAAAAATCCTTCACTATAAAGGGTGAAGTCCCAACCGGAATCATACAGTGAGGCTAATTGTAATTGGGTATTGGACGCCAGCGAGTAGGCGGTTAGTAGATTATCGCCTTTGCCGCCGAAGCGATGATTGAATTCGGCTTGGAAAACACTATCCGGCGTGGTGTCGTCATACATCAGTCGGCCCCATAATTTGTAAAACAACCACTGTCGCTGAAATGCCCACTTCCAATCTACGGCATCATCTACCGCGGTAAAATAATCCAACGCCGGAATATAGGTTTCGGAGCCAATGAAGTAGCCGCCCACGTAGCTAGCTTTGCCATTGAGTGCAATATGCTGACGGATAAAATCGGGCACACCCCAGCGTAAAGCGAAAAAATCTTCGTTCCTTATCTGCCACACAATTTTATAGTTTTCCGGCAACGGCTCAAAATAGGTATCACCTAATTTACCGCCATGTACTTTTTCGAGTTTTGGTGTTGAATGACCGTGAGACCAATTAAATTTCATTTCAACCCAAATCGGCCCATCAAAGCTATCGTCTAATTTTTCCATGGCATCACGTGTTACTTGTTCTACGTCTTTACTGACGCCGGGGTCAGAGGACAAACCCGATGAAAACGGTACGCGGTGAATTAATTTTACCGGTCGGTCTGCCTCTCGCATTCCGGCAATTAACACGTCATCAATCCATTCTTGTCGCTGTAATGGCGTCATATTCGCCATGCCTTCACCATGGGAAACCCCGATACCGTCCAAGTCTGGATATTCTTCCAATACTTGTTTAACACTCTCGCGCAAATAACGTTTAACGATTTCTGAGGTAGCACCCGGCACATAGTAATGGGGGTAGAAATTTTGTTTGGCGACATCGTGTGCTTCGGCAAACTCTTTACTGACAAAAATATTCCAATGAACAATGTAGGTATCTAACGATCGCTCTTTAGCCATAGCAAAAATACGCTGGTACAGGCTTTGCCATTCTGCCATTTCTTTCTCTGACCAAGGACTAGCCTCAGGAAAGTTTTTAGGTAACAGCATAAAAGTGTAGGGGTTCATGTTCCATAAACTGACTACGTTGAAACGGTTTTCTACCATCATGTCTAAAAACGCTTCCCAATAGGCCGGGTCACGCACGGTGGGAATATGTTGATCTAGCGCTGAACTTGGTCTGTAGGTTTCCCAAGGTAGATTGAATTTTATTCCGCGGAACTCAAGCTTGGGTGATTGGTTATCGGCGCTGATGTTTGCCAAAGACGTGCCGTTACGTAATTGTTCTGCCACGGCTAGCGCACCATAGATCATGCCGCGGTCATCGCCGCCAATAATATTAATTACCTTACCTTCTGGGATAATAGCAAAGGCTTCTGCTTTGAGTCGTTGAGGGTGAGTACTAAGGCTGATTAAATAGTCGTAGCCTACATGGGATTTATGTAACTGTTGGCCTTTTTCTACTAAGGTTTCACTCAGCTTACGGGCTGCATAACTAGCCTGTGATGATGAATGGTCATAGAGAATAGATACTTTTTCCGCCCAAGCGATATTTAACAAATTAGCTGCAGCAATAACGATCAAAAGGAGTAGTTTTGTTTTCATGTTAACTGTCTATGAATAGATTTGGTGTATTCATAGTATCGATCGTGAGATGAATGGAAATTGCCTATATAGCCAATAGGCATTGTTTTTTCTCGCTTTATTAACTCCCATCCGTGTTTTTATTCACCTTGCGCCAGTGCGACAGCTAAGCCATGCGACTCTTTTTTTCAAGTATCACTGGCCCAGCCCCTTCGGTTGCGAGCTTATCTTGGTCATTGTATATGGGGCAATTTTTCATGGATAAGCAACCACAGCCTATACAGCCCGAAAGTGAATCCCGTAGGTTTTGCAAATAATTGATACGCGCATTGAGTTCGTCTTGCCACTTTGTGGCTAGCTCTTGCCAATCTTCAGTTGTAGGTGTGCGGTTATCTGGTAAATCTGCAAGGGCATTTTTAATGCTGTCTAAACTCACGCCGACTTTCTGTGCAGCTTTAATAACCGATACACGGCGGAGTGTTTCACGGTGATAGCGGCGCTGATTACCTTGATTACGCCAACTTGTAATCAAGCCTTTTTGTTCATAGAAGTGCAGGGTGGAGACTTTCACCCCGCAACGCTTTGCCACGTAACCTACGGTTAAATCATCATCGCGCATGGGTCACCATTAAATTTAAAAAAGATTAAAAAACACTTTACCTCAACTTAACTTGAGGTTCTATAGTGACGCCTCAAACAAAAGGAGAACAATCAATGAGATTAGAACACGTCAATTTAGTCGTGAGGGACATGCAGCAAACCTTAAGCTTTTATCAAGCGGCATTTCCACACTGGCACATTAGAAGTAAAGGTACTGCAGATTGGTATGGTGTACAGCGCAACTGGCTGCATTTTGGCGATGATTACCAATACCTCACCTTTAACGATAATGGCAGTGGCGATATTCGTGACTTAACCAGTACTAATGTGGGACTGGCGCATTTTGCCTTTGTCACCAATAACATCGATGCAGTGATTGCTCGTTTAGAGCAAGCGGGTTTTAGTATTGCCAAACAAGGAGCCGACAATCGTCATCGGAAAAACATCTACTTTGTTGACCCCAGCGGCCATGAAGTGGAATTTGTTGAATACTTAAGTGATTTGCCAGTTGAGCGTAATAACGATGATTAAGGTGTTTGCTTATTATTGAGCATGATCACACTGGTGGTGCCGCTGGAAGCATCGCGTTTTTCGCCATGGCGGATTATCTCAAATCCGGCTTTTTGCCAGAAACGAATGAGTTTGTCAGTGGCACCAAAGGCGGTGCCAAGGGTGACTTGTTGAGCGAGCGCAAGCTCGGTTAATTTCTGTAAAAATTGCTGCCCTAAACCCTGTTGTTGATGTTCCGGCAGTATCGCAATACGTACAATGCGCCAGTAGCGACGCTTAACCCATTGATTATGGTTAAAATACAGCCCTAAGTTCTGTGCCAACAAATGGCCTTTTACTCGGCGCTCGCCGGCGCAAATAGCATCAGCTAATTCACTCAGCGTCTCGCCACCTTCTAAATGAATAATGGCTGCACCTAATAATGACTCGTTTTGTTTGAGTACATACAAGCGACAATCCGGTGCATCCAATAAGCGCACCATATCATCGGGGGTAGTTTGATAATGAGCATTCACCAATAAGCTAAACACTTGCGCCAATAGCTCAGGGTCATCCAAACATTGTTGTTGGCTAATAAACTCGCATTCTAGGGTTAATTGCGGTTGGTAAGGTTGCTGGCATAAATCAAATTTAAGCAGTAATGCCTTAAACCAGAATGCCTCTAAGGGGTCGTCTGCTTGCCAACGGATGGGTTGCTGAATGTGTAATGTTTCATACTCTTTAAAGTGCTGGGCCAAATACTGCTTAAAGCGAATTTCAAAGCCACGGCCACTGCCTTCATAACCATGGATGGTACTGGCAAACACAATGTTGGAGTAATGTTCACACAGCTGTTGCAACAACGGCGCGGGAATAGCGGCGGCTTCATCCACTAGCAATACATCGGCGCTGGGCAACTCAGCCAAAATACGATCTACAGGTTGAAACTCGATGGTCTTGTCGATTCCCTTTTCGATGCTATTTTCAATGCCCTTGTTCATCCATGTTAAGGCTTGCTTGTGTTGCTTGCTGTCATCGAGTAGCCGTTGAGCATGGCTGAATAGCTGCGCAGTACTGGAGAATAACGGCGCGGTCACCATAATGCGCTGTGCGCCATTTTGTAATAATTGTGCAGCGGCAATGCCTAAGGCTGAAGACTTGCCACGGCCTCTATCCGCACTAATGATTAATGGCGCTGAATCGGGCCCATTTACGCTATCAATAATGGCCGCCACGGCTTGTTGCTGTTCTTTAGTTTTATAGGGTGGTGTTGCTAATGTAGCATCGGGAGTCAGTAGTTTATTTTTGCCAGTAAATTCTATGGCACTGAGTAATGCACAATGGGCATCTGCTTGAATATGGCGCACTAACCAACTAACAAAATGGCTGTGCTGGGCAAGTTCAACAAAACCATAAGAAATACGTTGGGCCTTTTGTGGGTCGGCGTAAGTGGGCCATTCTGCTAATGGAGGGCATAACAAGATCATTAAGCCGTGCTGCACTAGGGTACCGCTGAGTGCGGCTAACGCATTGGCGCGCAAGCCATCAAAGGCGTTATAGATAACGGCATCACATTCGTTGCCTAAAAATTGATGATATTGTCCTGCACTAATGAAGCTGGTTTGGGGGGGATTTACCCCCTCACATGCATTGGTATTGCCGACCCAAATTTGCCGTTTTAGGGATAATTGTTCAACAATGCTTTGCGCTTGGTTTTGGCAATAACTCTGCTCACCGGCAATTACCAATAGCTGCCGGTGGCACGGTGTTTGTTGGCGTTGCTTGAGCCAGTGCTGAATATGCGGGGAATTCGTCATTTGTTTGATTTTACAGATATAATAGTCAGCATCACCACTAGTTTATTGAGCTTATTTATATTTAGCTCAAAGCCAGCATAATCAACCAAGGAATAACCAATGCGCTTTTTATCTCGCCGATTAGTCATGCCCAATGATTTGAATTATGCCAATGCCCTATTTGGTGGCCGCGCTTTGGAATGGATTGATGAAGAGGCCGCCATTTATGCTATTTGCCAGTTAGAAAGTAATTTTTTAGTGACCAAACACATTGGCGAGATTAATTTCGAATCGCCCGCTGTACAAGGTGATGTAGTGGAGTTTGGGCTAACCACCAAAAAAGTCGGGCGCACTTCTATTACCGTAAGTTGTTTAGTGCGCAACAAAATTACTAAAAAGACCATCTGCTTTGCGGATGATATTGTCTTTGTGCGGGTTGATCCTAATACTCGTTTACCGGTGCCTCATGGTAAAACCATGGATGAATTAGCAGCGCAGACGGAACGAGAAATGAAGCTTCTAAAAACACCATGATTAGCACTGTGGTTTATATCGAGCGGTCAAACCTAAAACCAGTGGTGTATTGCTAATGGCAGTCATAGAGATCTGTCTTGATTGTGATGATAGGGCTCTGCTGGTCCATAATCTGGATAAAGTCTATCAGGCAGGAGCACAGCGTATCGAATTGTGCGGCGCCATGAGCGATGATGGTTTAACCCCCGATATAGACGCCGTTAAATTGGCACGCCGAACGTTTGCGACGCGGGCCGGTGTGCTGGTAATGATACGCCCCCGAGCCGGCGATTTTTATTATGATGCCGATGAAATTGAGTTGATGGTGGCGCAAATAAAAAGTGCAGCCACAGCGGGGGCCGATGGTGTGGTGTTTGCAGTGCTAGAGCGCGACCAATCCGAACAGCCGTGTTTTAACTTAAGCGCAATGACTAGGTTGGTGGCGGTTGCCCGTAGCTTAAAATTACAAGTCAGCTGTCATCGCGGATTTGATGTTTTAGAAAACCGAGAATTGGCGCTACAACAATTGATTGCTTTAGGCATAGATAGGGTGCTGACCACCGGCAGTCTTTGGGGCGAATCGTGCAAGGCGATAGATAATATTCAAAGCCTAAGGCGTATAATTCAGTTATCCCAAAAGCAGATTGAAGTGGTGATTGCTGGTGGCATTACTCCAGCGATGGCACAAGAAATCGCCCAGCAACTCAGTGACTTACAGGGTGATATTTCGTTGCATGCTTTTTCCGGAGTGTTAACTAGCAATAAAATCAATAGTGACGCGGTGCAGGCGTTAGTTAACCTGAGTTGAAATTAACCTATGTCCGCTTGTTGACGTAATTGACTTTGAATAAGTATCTGCGACTTTTCATCATCAGTGGCGGTATGCCAACCGACAATCTCAGAAATTGACCGAAAACAGCCTATGCAGATGTCATTGTTATCCAAGCAGCAATTGCGGATACAAGGGCTGGGTACCGCTAAATTTGCGCTTTCAGTGTTGTCGGTAGTCATTGGCTATGGCGTCAATGGTTAACAGGATAGGGGACTATTTTTACACAGTTTCGATAACAAGGGCAGTGCGCTAGCGCCTTACTGACTTGGGTTAATTAAATATTGCCAATCTAAGTTAATTCTCCTTTGAAAATACAAGACGTTAAGGTGTGCAGCCTCTATAATCGTTAGCCATTTTGTTGAATAAATTTGAGTTACCCGTGAGCCATAGATTATTGCCCGAATGGGCACCCCAAGAAGCGATTATTCTCGCGTGGCCCGATGCCCAAACCGATTGGGCACCTTGGCTGGACAATGTGCGCCAAACCTATTGCCAATTGATTACCGCAATTAATCAGGTGGGTTGTGGAGTATTGCTGTTAGTGCGCGCTGATGAAGTGGCCAATGCCCAAGCTGTGCTTCAAGCCAACGTCAGTGAAGAAGATAATTCGCAGGTGTTGTTAGTGGTGGCAGATTACAATGACACGTGGGTGCGTGATTATGGTTTTTTAACCTGTCGCACTGAGCAAGGTATGCAGCTGATTGAGTTTCAATTCAATGGTTGGGGTAATAAGTTTAATGCCAGCAAAGATAACCAAATTAACAGCACTGTGCTTGCGGATTTATGTCAGTTCCCGATGCAATCTTATCAGCAATTCGTTGAGGGCGGCGCTTTAGAAATTGACGGTGCGGGGCATTTGTTATCCACCGCCTTGTGTTTACAAAACCCCGAGCGTAATGGCGATTTTAGTTTGGCCGAGTATCAGCAGCTATTTACCGATGCCTTAGGCGCAAGCCGCGTGAGTATTTTTCATGAAGGTCATTTAGAAGGCGATGATACCGATGGTCATATTGATACTCTAGTGCGCTTTACACCAAACAATGGTTTGGTGATCCAAGCTTGTGAAAATCGCCCTGACGATAGCCACTATGCAGGTTTACATGCTTTAGTTGAAGAATGTCGACAGGTCTTCCCTGAGCATCAGTTATTTTTATTACCCTTACCGAGCATTTTTAACGACGACGGCGAAAGGTTACCTGCGTCTTACGCTAATTATTTGATCAATAACCAACAAGTGTTATGTCCCATTTACCAGCAGCCAGAAGACCAACAAGCTTTGGAGATATTAGCAAAGGCCTACCCTCAGCATCATATTGTTGCAATCGATGGTTTGCCTTTAGTACAACAATTTGGCAGTGTGCACTGCATTAGTATGCAAGTGCCAGTAGGCACCTTAAAAGCAAATGTTATTCAGCAATTACAGCAAGGAGTGTCGGTGTATGCCTAACCAACAACTTAAAGTAGGTTTAGTTCAACAGGCGGTGGCCAATGATGATAAAGCCGTTAACTGGCAACGCAGTGCAGACAAGGTCACAGAATTAGCCGAGCAGGGCTGTGAGTTAGTCATGTTGCAAGAGTTGCACAGCACCTTGTATTTTTGCCAGCAAGAAAACCCAGACTTTTTCGATTTAGCCGAGCCTATTCCTGGCCCAGCTACCGAGTATTTTGCGGATTTAGCTAAGCGCTTAAACATTGTATTGATCACCTCGTTATTTGAAAAACGTGGTTCCGGTTTGTATCACAATACTGCCGTAGTGTTTGACCGCGCCGAGGGCATGGTCGGTAAATATCGCAAAATGCATATTCCCGATGATCCGGGATTTTATGAGAAGTTTTATTTTACCCCAGGGGATTTGGGCTTTGAGCCAATTCAAACCAGTGTGGGTAAATTAGGCGTATTGGTTTGTTGGGATCAATGGTACCCAGAGGCCGCCCGTTTAATGGCCATGGCCGGTGCCGATATGTTGTTTTACCCAACGGCTATTGGTTGGGATAAAACCGATACCGTTGAAGAACAGCAACGTCAGTTTAATGCATGGCAAACCATTCAGCGGGGCCATGCGGTGGCCAATTCATTACCGGTGGTGGTGGCCAACCGTACCGGATTTGAAGCATCACCTGTTGCCGGTGACCCGGGTATTCAATTTTGGGGGCAGAGTTTTATTGCAGGCCCTCAAGGAGAGATTTTAGCCCAAGCCAGTAGTGAGAAAGAAGAAATACTAGTGGTGGAATTGGATATGGCTCGTACCGAAAGCGTTAAACGCATGTGGCCCTATTTTCGAGACCGCCGTATTGAAGCCTATGGCGATTTAACTAAACGTTGGCGGGATTAAGTTAGGTTAATCAACATCAGTCATCTTTAGTTCAGGCATACTGTTTTAGTATGCCTTTGTCGTTTAATCCAATATTCTAAAAGGACGTGGTTTGCGCAAGCTGTTATTAACGTTTTGTTTGTTGTTGCCGTTGCCGCTATTGGCAGTGTCAGTTGATTTTGTCGAGCCCGTAGATGATGCATTACAGGATAATATTCGCGCACATTTGGCCATTGTGGCTGCACCCTTAGATTGTCAATTATCCGATAGTTACCAAAAAACCGTGAGTAAAGCGCTAACCAAAGCAGCGCAAGCATTGGGTTATTATCAAAGTCAGTTGCAAAGTATTGATGTCCCAGCAACGAAAAAATGTGATCAAATTAATGTGTCAGTGCAAGTGGGGCCGCGGATCCATATTGCTAATGTAATCTTGACGTTATTAGGTGATGGCGAGCAGGATAAAGTGTTACAAAAATTGCTGCAGGCTTTCCCCCTTGCAAATGGCGATCCATTAAACCAGCCAAAATATGATGCAGCTAAAACCCAATTGTTCAGTTTGTCGCAGCGTCGTGGCTATTTCGATGCCCGATATACTCAACAACAGATCAAAATTAACGTAGCCCAACAAACTGCAGATATTGAATTAACCTTAAACACCGGCAGTCGCTATCGTTTTGGTGAATTGCAGATCCCTGAGCAAGTCAAAGTTCAGCAACGGATACGCGAAGTGCAGACTTTTAAGCCCGGTGATTATTATTTGGCGGATACACTGGCGGAGTTTAATAAAAACCTCAAACTTACCGGTTATTTTCAGCAAGTACTGGCGCGTCAAGTGTTGAGCAAAGCTGAAAATCATCATGTGCCGATTGAAGTGATCGTCACCCATAATCCGACGGATATTTTTAATGTCGGTGGTGGAGCATCAACGGATACCGGGCCTAGAGTGCGGTTGAAGTGGCAGCGGCCCTTAGCTAATAAATATGGCCATAGCATGAGTGCCGACTTATTTGTATCGGCACCACAGCAAACCCTTGGTTTTAAATACAAAATACCATTGGAAGATCCGCTGCATAATTACTTGAGCTTGCAAACCGGTGTCAAAGCTGAAAATGATAATGATACTAAAAGTGAAAGTATCACCTTTGCGGTTAAGCGTCACTGGGGCAGTGACGATGAAGAAACGTGGAAGAAGATCGCTTTTATCCGCTTCGAGTTAGAAAAATTCCGTCAGGGCTTAGAGCCAAGAGAGACCACCCAATTGCTGATCCCCGGTTTTACTTTTAGTCGTCACCGTATGCGCGGTGGACTGGACCTTAGTTGGGGCGATTATCAGGAATATACCTTGGAAGGCACTAACACCGGCTTGTTGTCGGATATTGATTTAGTGCGCTTTAATATTCAGCAAAAATGGCTGCGCAGTATTGATGAGCATCGCTTTTTTCTAAGAGCCGAAGTCGGAGCGATTATTACCAATAGCTTTGATCAAGTGCCACCGAGTTTACGTTACTTCGCCGGTGGAGACCAAAGTGTACGTGGTTTTGGCTTTGGCACGCTATCTCCTCGTGAAGATGGCAAGTTAACCGGTGGGCGTTATTTGAACGTTGTTAGTGCGGAATATTCTTATCCTGTTTCCAATGAGTGGCGTATTGCTGCCTTCGCTGATGTGGGTAATGCCAGCGATGAACCATTGCAGAATTTGGCTACTGGCGTAGGTGTAGGTGCGTTGTGGCAAACGGTCATTGGGCCTGTTCGATTTTATATTGCTCGTGGTAATAGTGAGTTTGATAATACTTGGCGCTTTCATTTTTCCATGGGGCCAGCTTTATGAAGTGGCTTAAACGCCTTGGCTTAGTGTTGGCTACGATTATTGTGTTGCTGTTGTTTTTAGTTTCCCCTTGGGGCACCCGCAGCTTATTGTTTATTGCCGCCAGCTATGTGCCAGAATTGGAGATTGAATACGATTCTGGCTCATTAGTGACTGGCATGCAGCTTAGTTCGATCAGTTGGAACGGGGTTAATGCCAGTACAGACCAGTCTGATGAAAAACCACAGCCGTTAAGTGCTGAGATTCAGCAGGCGACCATTCAGCTAAACTGGTCCTGCGTATTTATTTTTAAACTGTGTTTAACCGATTTAGATGCGCAAAATATTGTAGTTAACTTGCCCGCTGCCAGTGATGTTGCCGAAGTAAACGACGAGGCTGTAGGGCAAATTACTTTGCCATTTCCGTTGTCAGTATCGTCGTTAAATTTTAAGCGAGTACAGATTAAACAGCATGACGCCTTCGATGTGGTGGTGAGCGACATTGCTACTGATTTTAGTTTTTTTCGAACTTTAAGAGTAAAACACCTCAATGTTAAAGGCGTTGCAGTAACGTTACCACCAGTGGCTGCAGTCAGTGGTAGTGCTGAGCCCTTTAATCCGGCGATGATTGCAAACTGGCAATATACACCACCGGCGCTGAAGTTAGCGGACTTTCCCATTCGTGTATCGGCGCCCCAAATAGCCCTCAAGCGTTTGCATGTGCAACAGGGTGACGAGGAGCTGTTATTAATTGAAGACTTCACCACGGATATTGCGCTGGCACCCAAGAAACTGACTGTTAATCAGTTGGCATTGCGGCATCAGTTGGCATCATTAACATTGCAGGGCTTTTTAGCGCCGTCGTTGCAACATCAATTCAAGGGAGAATTGATCACCAATGCCGCGGCCAAAGACAGCATTTCTTTGGATATTAACAACCTAATATTTGAATCTGCTGGCACGCCTGAGAAGTTATTAGTGACGGCGAAAACAACAGGTAACACCCACATTCAAGCCAAAGTCGAAGGAAACATTGTTTCTGATCAGCTACCACTGAGTTTGAATCTGAGTTGGCAAAATCTGAGCGGTAAATTGGCGGATAAAAACTGGTCATCGAAGTCGGGCAAAGTAACTCTTAATGGTGATATGCAACAACGCCAATTGCAATTAGCAACGGATGTTGATGTGGTCGACTTGCCAGCCGTGCAGCTTGAGGTTAAAGCACAAGGTAATCAGCGTCAGGTTAATGTGGAGTTGCTCAATGCCAATAGCGCTGCCGGTAATCTGAGCCTGACAGGTGCATTAACCGTTGCCAAACAATTACAATGGCAGGGGCTTTTACAAGCACAAAAGTTCGATCCGCTATTAATATGGCCACAATTAAGTGCACTGGTAAATGGGCAGTTACAGCACTCCATTGTATACGACACCGAAAAATTGGTTATTGATGTGTCTGATATGCAGGCTGACGGTAACTGGCAAGGCTATGTACTGAAAGCCGCGGCGAAAGGCCATTATGATTCGCTCACTGGATTAGATGTACCGGAATTATCACTGAGTACGGGTGATAACCACATTAGCGGCACTGCGGCTTTTGATGCCCAACAAAAGTTGGCGGCTGATTTGCAAATTAATGCTGAAAATATAACCCAGCTTCACCCGGACCTCGAAGGTAACGCGCAGTTACAAGTCAAGCTAGGCGGGAGCTTAGATAAACCGACTGCGACAATTCTAGGCGGTGGAGGCGATTTACAGATTGCCGACATCAGCATTCAGCGTTTTGCGGTTGAAGGGAAATTGCATGATGATGTAGAGCAAAGCGTGGATTTGAATGCCAGCATTGAACAAATTCGTACAGGCCAACAGTTAATCGATAGTGTTGAGTTGCAACTTGAAGGGCACCGCCAACAGCATCAGTTGGATATTAGGCTTAACACCGAGTTTGCTACTTTGATATCCAAATTTAGTGGAGAGTTGCAAGAACAGCGTTGGCAAGGTCAGTGGCTGAGTGGCAAAGTGGTGTTACCACAATTAAACCCTGCTGGTGGTCAACAAGATGACAATGACCAAGGCACCTTTGTAATGAATAAGAGTGGGGCGGCTTTAACTGTTGATTGGCAACAGCAACAATATCGGTTAGCTAAGCACTGTTGGCAAAATTCAAGTACCGCTCCGGCTAGCCTGTGTATCAATACCGCCAAGGTTGACCTTAATGATATGGCGTTGGATATTACTGCTAGCGATTTGCCATTTTTACCTTTGTTGCAAACTCATGTGGCGCAATTTAGGCAAATCCAATCTGACGCGAGTTTATCTTTAACACTGGCTGCACAGTGGGATGGCAAAAACTTACCGCAAGGCCAAGTTAAACTTGATATTTCGCCGGCTAAATGGACATTTCTAAAAGATAATACCGCGGTCGATATTCAAACCCTAAGTGCCAATATTAATGCTGAGGATCAGTCCATTCACACTAGACTCAGTTTACAAAGCCCACAAATAGGCCAGCTATTAGCAAAGGTGACTATTGACCAGCCAGCGGGTGCTGCGTTATCTAATAGCAATCAGGATTATCCCATTAAAGGGCAATTGCAGTTGCAACAATTACACTTGCAGTCCTTTGAAGCCTTGGCGCTACCTTTAAGTGAGCTGCAAGGACAAATTAATGCTCAAGTGCAAATTTCTGGTAGTTTACAATCACCACATCTCAGTGGTGATGTTGACCTTAAAGATGGCATTATCGATGGGCCAATGTTGCCTTCGCGTATTAGCCAGTTGCAGCAACATTTGCGTTTTGAAGGTCAAGTTGCACAAGTTGATGGCCAGTTTTTATTGGGCCAGGGCAAAGGGCAGGTGCAAGGTAACGTGGGCTGGCAAGACCATTTCAGCGCAGATCTAAAGGTCAAAGGCGAGCATATGGAAATTGATTACCAAAACATTGTTAGAGCGAAAATATCACCGGATATTCGTATTCAATATTTGCCAACTGCGTTAACCATTGGCGGTGAAGTTACCTTGCCTTATGCGCGTGTGAAAGTGCGTGAATTACCCCCTGAAGCACTTTCGCCCTCCGATGATGTGGTGTTGGTTGGTCAAGAGGATTTTCAACAAGAAGCCAAAACCGCTTTGAATTTGGACATTAAACTTAAGCTTGATCCGGCCCGTGCTAATAATGTCAAAATTGAAGCTTTGGGTTTGAAGTCGGATATTCACGGCCAACTCATTTTGAATATGAATAATGCTCATCTTGCAGCCCATGGAGAACTGAAATTGGCCAATGGTCGTTATCAGGCTTATGGACAAGACTTACAGATCCGTAAAGGTGAAATTTCATTCAGCGGCCCAGCGGATACCCCATTTTTAAATATTGACGCGATCCGTGAACCTACCCGTACCGCCGATAATGTGATTGCTGGGATTCGCGTGGAAGGGGATGCACAGCAACCTAAGGTGTCGGTGTTTTCAGAGCCTGCGATGGACCAGCCCCAAGCATTATCTTATTTACTGCGCGGGCAAAATTTAAATCAATCCGGTGAAACCTCTGGTGATGCTATGTTGGCCAATGCATTGATTGGTTTTGGTTTAAGTAAAAGTGGCGACAACATCACTCACATCGGCCGTAAACTAGGCGTGGAAGACTTAACCCTAGACACCAGTGGTCAGGGCGATGGTACTAAGCTATCGGTCTCCGGTTATATTGCCCCCGGTGTGCAAATACGCTACGGCGTTGGGGTGTTTGATTCCGCATCCGAAGTAGCTTTGCGTTATCAACTACTGCCGAAACTCTATATCGAGGCTGTGAGTGGCCTTAATAATGCGTTGGATTTATATTATCAGTTTAGTTTTTATGATGATAAAGAAGCAGAGCAAGACTGAAATTACTCCAACTAAATAAATTGAACAACTCTAATCAGTGAGCGGTTGAAAATGAACATTTCAGTTGCTTGATTAATATACATTGGTTAGGGTGAATAACTTCATTATTAAAGGACTAAAGATGAAAAATGTGATTTTACTCGGGCTGTTATTCATAACGCACTTTGTCAGCGCCAGCGAAGCCGCTGATTTCAAAACCGTTTATCAAGACTTTCTTAAGGCACATGAGCAAAGCGATTACCCGCGTGCAGTTACCTTGGCAGAGCAAGCTCTTGCATTAGGTAAAATTGAGTATGGTGAAGTCTCCAAAAATACCGCGAATCTGGCTTTTTCTCTAGCTAATGCCTATGCCAGTAATAAACAATATATGATGGCTTTTAGCACCATGCAGCAGGTACGTGAGCAATATAAGCAACTATTTGGAGAGCAATCCCTGGAGTTTTTACAAGTTACTTTGAATCAAATTGCGGTTTATCCTCGAACGCAGGAAAAACGCCATAGCAAAGTGAAGGCAGAATTATCGCCATTGTTAAATGAAGTAATAAGTCTAACCAATAACCTTGCTGAACAATCCCCTGAATTGGCTGCAGGCGCCTATTATGAATTGGCAAAGCAGTTGTTGCAGTCGCCTTTAATGAGCGAATATCGCAGAAAGATTCTTAAGTATTCAGAACTTGCCGAGGAATCCCTAACGGCCGAATTTGGCGACAAAGATGTGAGAACTATTGAAATGCGCTTAGTCTTAGGACGATATAAGGCGGCAGACCGAAAGTATAACGATGCCGTCGGCTATTTTGAAAGTATTGTTTCTACGGTGAATTCTACACTGGGTACGTCCCATCCTTTTGAGCTTTCTGCCCATGCTTCATTGGTTGATGTATATGAAAGAATGGGACAGTCCGAAAAAGCCACTGAGCATTGTATTGCCATCGGAAAAATGACGCCGTGGAGTGATGAGATTGAGCCTATCCCACTGTATCGAGTATCGCCCCAATACCCAATAAGAGCGGCTAGAAACGGCCAAGATGGCTGGGTACAAATGGAATTTGATCTAGATAAGATGGGCTTTGTAAAAAACGTAGCCCTGATTGAATCAAGTAGTGACGATTCTTTTGTTAAAGAGGCCATTAAAGCCTTGGAAAAATGGCGCTATGCACCAAAATTTGTTGATGGCCAAGCTGTGGTCGCCAATAAGTTAAAGATACAGCTGGATTTTAAATTGCAAAAATAGTCACAACGCTAATTTGTTGTCATATCCTGCATTAAGATAACTCATTTATTTGTAGAGTCACCATCTAGGTCTAGGTTGTGATCCCATTTGTGATTCAATCATTAGTTGTTATGTTCACAATTCAACGGTGTGGACAGAATTTTGATTTTTGGTTTGGAAATAACGTACTACATTAACCCCTAACGCTAAAATACTGCCGATAATGAACCACAGATAAGCAATGCCATAGATAACAAATTTTATACTGGCAAAGGCGGAGTAGGGGTGTACCAACCAATCTGCAAATTCTAAAGGCTGCATCAGCATTATAAATGACACTGCATTTTCTAATGCGTCGAAGGTGGCGGCCTGAGGGGTAAATAACACAAATAGCCAGGCAAGATTACGTAGGCGAGAATTAATGGGGAATGAGCGGAACAGCGCAATACAACAACAGGCGAAGGCAATCAATACCGTCAACATATAGCCGTAATCATACACCTGTACCATCACATACTTACCTAGGGTATTTTTCTCAATCAGTACTTGCCAATAGCCTTTTAATTCCGCGGCATCAAAGGTTGTTTGTCCGACAAAGAACGACACTGGAAATTCAGTTAAATTGTACAGATTGGTTAGCCAGCCCATAATATATTGACTAACTGCAAAGGTGATGATGGCGATTACCCACCAATGCCAAGTTGAGAGTGACGTGTTGATGCTATTTCTTAAATTCTTTAGACCAAGCATAATTTCTATCCTTAAAGTTGTGACTGTGATGGATTAAATATTCCTTGGAATGCAATATTGCATTCCAAGGAATGTATGTCAAGCTAGTTATTCCGAGGTGAGGCAAGTGACTATGAAAAATCGAAACCAATTACTCGGCGAGTCCATCGTCAACCTGTCTATTTGCTATCAACATTTGTCCGCGAGGATAAATGCGCAGTTAGCTGGGTTGCATTTAAATATGACGCAGCTGTCTATCTTGAATTATTTTTCTTGGCGTGGGGAGCACAGCGAAACCATCAGTAGTTTAGCCAGGGTAATGGAAATGAATCAGCCAGCGGTAACCAAGGCGGTAAAGGCATTAGTGGACAAAAATGCCTTAAGCAAAGTCGCGGATGACAACGATGCGCGAGTGACTCATCTGTTTATGACTCCAGCAGGTTTCAAGTTGCTCGATCAGGCGCGACAGATAACCTTTCCTTTGCTGGTGCATAATTTTGCTGGTTTGGAAGACGATGAATTAGTGCTAATGAACAGCATGCTGGAAAAAATTAAGGGGCAATTAAACCTTTAATAGCTCTGGAACATTAGGGGGAGCTACATGTTCGGCCCTGTATGGGGGGAGCAGTATTGGTAATGGAAAATAAGGTGTTACTAGAAATTAATTGACCGGAGTTGGGGGTATGTAAGAGCCCCAGCGAGTGGGGTTCTTACATCGACCAACAACGTTTTTAGAAACGGGCGTTAAGGCTAACCCAAAAGCTACGGGCTTTATCTTTAATGTTGTAATCGTCACTAAAAACAACTTCACTTACTTGGCCTCGGCCAGATAAGTATTCGTACTCACCATCACCATTGAGATCGACATAATCAGTTGAATAAGAGGTAAAGTCTTCATCTAGTAGATTATTGATGCGTATATTAACGTCAACATATTCGTTAAGTTTATAACGAGCGCCTAGGTTTAATGCCTCATAGTTCTTATAATATTGGGCTTTATTGAGCACGCTGTCCCATCCGCGATAGCGGTCAGAGCGTAATTCAGCTTGTAAATACAGACTAAAATCTTCGGTTATTGTCCAGTCCGTTGTTATGTTCGCCATATGCTCCGCGGTGTTAGTTAACGGTTGTCCTGCCTGGGAGCCACTTTTCTGCTCACTGTCAGTCCAAGTGTAGTTAGCATTCATGCGCCAGTTTTGGGTAATTTGTATTCCTCCCGCTACTTCGATACCTTGAATTTCAACTTCATCAATATTAATTTTTTGACTATAGGTGGTATAACCTAGTTGGTCATAGGCGCCTAAGTTAACGCAAGGACGTACATTGTTAGTGGTTTCACAGCTATAAACGGTATCACCACTGGCAATTTTGTCCTCAAATTGGGTATCGAAATAGGTGATATTGAAATGATGACCATTTTTTGCACCGCTCCAATAAAGGGCAATTTCACTGTTTACACTGGTTTCAGGTTGTAGCTCAGGGTTACCTGCGAAAGGCGAGGTGCCTTGGCCACCGAATCCCGTAATACCGTCATATAAATCAGTAGTTTGTGGTGTTTTAAAGCCGGTGCTGACACCGCCTTTAACGGTCCAGTTTTTGGATAAGGTGTACACCGCGTATAAACGAGGTGAGACATTACTACCGAACACATCGTGGTTATCGTAGCGCACACCTGCGGTAATGGTTAAAGGATCGGTAATTGTCCAGTTGTCTTCAACAAATAAGGCATACATTTTTTGTTCTTGTACGCCATTAATGGCATTGTCTTCCATGCCAAACACACCATCGAGTAACTCACCGTTGATGATTTGCCCACCGATAACAAGATTGTGATAACCGGCTAAATCTTTAACAGGAATGTCTAGTCGTGCATCTAAGGTATATTGGCTACTTTCTAAAGGACGTTGCGGGCGTGGTAGAAATGTAGATTCTGCAAGTGCTTTACGTTCTTCTTCACTGATACCGCTATATTCACCAGTACCATCATACATTTGTTGTAGTAATAAACGCTCAGTTACCGTTAATGGCATTGTGCGTCCGTCATTACGGGTGTCGACATAAGCTAATGAAACAAATGAACTACCAAAGCTCCAATCTGCATCATAAGTGAGTGACCACCACTGACGGTTAAACTCTTGGTCGGCAGCATAACCGGCGCGAGGTTGAACTTGCCCTCGGCTATCACGCCAGAGGGATTCAATATTATCTTTTGTTCCTAATGGATAGATAATCTCACCGGTGTCGATATTGTAGGTCGGTGTATTATCGTATTTTTGATTTGAGCTATCGTAATCTAATCGAATGGTCTGATTTGAGCTAGGCGTGAAAAGCAAAGATAAACCATATTGTTGGTTAGTATTATCTACGGTTTTACCGCCGCTACCGAAGCCTAATGAGCGTGCATGCACTTTACCATTAGGGTCAATGGCGGGTTCAAATTCAGGGGAAGATGCTAAGCGTTCGTAAACACTGCCGCGCAAACTTAATTCTAATACGCCATCAATTAACGGTCCCATGACTGAGAAGTCAGTGGTGATATCGTCACCAAATTGATCATCAGTTTGCAAACTACGACCAAAGCTTACTGAGCCCGACCATTTACCTTCTGACTTTTTGGTGATGATGTTAATAACGCCGCCTAAGGCATCTGCACCATATAAAGTCGAGGCTGGACCACGAATGACTTCTATACGTTCAATGGCATCCATAGGCGGAATATGGCCAAACGCATTTCCACCAAAGTTGTTTGGATAAATATCACCGTGGTTATTTTGGCGTTTACCATCAACAAGAATAAGTGAATATTCACTGGTTAAGCCACGCATACTAATACTGCCTTGGCCTGTTTTGTCTCGACTGGTGCCCACATCAATACCTTCTTGGTATTTGATCGCATCAAGTAAGGTGGTAAAGGGGCGCGTTCTAATATCGGCTTCGGTAATAATTGAGATACTGGCAGGAGCATCGGTCAGCTTTTGTTCAAACCCTGTTGCACTCACAACAATACGTTCAATCGATGCGTTATCTGGAGCCTCTTCAGCATTAATGCTGAAACCACATGCGCTAGCGATGCATAGAGCCAGAGCGTGATATTTAATGCGCTTTACCATTGATGATCCTTAACCATTTATAATGTAGTAGATGTGTTCTTTAATTCAGGCTGAGTAATTTACGGAATAGGGATGTAAATGTCAATCTAAATGATAATGGTTATCAATAAGTTATTGGGAGGAGTTAATTTACTATCAATTTTATGTGTTCAAATTGACTATTTTAAGTAAGTTGTCGCTTTGCTGTATCTAATTGCTTGAGGGAATAACTTTATATTTTGATGTAGAAAGGGGCAGCCATTAGTAAGGCTCCTACAATCAATAGCAAAATGACATTGGGCATAAAATATGGGAAAACAAATAAGGCTAATCCACTAAGTAAGGGCACTACTGCTTTTTGTTTTTTGCCGTAGATAAAATAACCGGTACCAATGGCACTAAACAATACGCTCCACATCATCAACGATGAGTTATCCATATTAATTGAACCCCTCTTTAGTCGTCATTTTATTGAATTACTGGTATGTATTCGTCAGGAATTCCAACAGTGAATAATGTTACTTATTGTTGGAATTCCTGATTAACTTAAATCAGATTAAGGTATTTAACGGCGGTTGCCTATCGATCTCTGCTTTCAAGGGCTTGTTCTGTTTTACCATTACCAAACTGTAACTCGGCAAGGCGTTGATACAGTGGTGAGCTAGCTACCAATTCATCATGGGTACCTTGGGCAACAATCTGGCCGTCGTCCATGACTACAATACGGTCGGCATTTTTCACAGTGGCTAAACGATGGGCGATTATCAGAGTGGTACGATTAGACATCAGAATATCTAACGCCTTTTGTACCTGAAATTCACTTTCGGCATCCAATGCGCTAGTGGCCTCGTCGAGTAGTAACAAAGCTGGATCATTTAAAATCGCCCGTGCGATAACAATGCGCTGCTTTTGTCCGCCACTTAAGCGCACGCCGTTTTCCCCTAAATAGCTCTCATATTTCGCCGGCAATTTTTGAATAAATTCATCGGCAAACGCAGCTTTGGCTGCGGCGTAAACTTCTTCGTCGCTGGCGTCGGGGCGTCCATAGCGAATATTATTGATGACGTTATTGCTGAACAACACCGGTTGCTGGGGCACCAACGCTACCTGCTGGCGCGCTTCGCTTAGATCCAGTTGTCGAATGTCCACATCTTTAAGTTTAATGCTGCCGGTTTGTGGATCGTAAAAGCGCAGTAGCAGTTCAAACAAGGTGGATTTACCGGCGCCACTGGGCCCGACTAATGCCACCGTTTCACCGGTTTCGATATCAAGGGTAATATCTTTTAATGCTGCTTTGTCGGGGCGGCTGGGGTAGTTAAAACCCACTTGTTGCAGGGATAAATGATGCTGATAACTCTCGGGTAAAGTCAGTGGCGAAGTGGGTGACAGAATATCACTTTTTACAGCCATCAATTCCAATAAGCGTTCGGTGGCACCGGCGGCTCGTTGTAGTTCACCCATTACTTCAGATACTGTTGCGACGCCCATAGCCACCATGATCGCATAAAATACAAAGGCGGCGAGATCGCCGCCGGTCATGGTGCCGTTAATCACATCATTACCGCCAACCCATACCATCACGCCCACTGCTAATCCGGATAAAATCGACACCGCGGCAAACATGCTAGAACGCTGCATAATGCGCTTTTTCGCCACCGCAAATGCACCTTCGACTTCATTGCTAAAGGCATTGTTCTCGAAAGATTCACGGTTATAACTTTGTACGGTTTTAATTTGCTGAACAATTTCGCCGGCATAAGCGCCGACATCGGCAATACGATCTTGGCTGGTGCGGGAAAGGGTACGTACTCGTCTACCAATAACTAATATAGGCACAATGACTAGCGGCACCGCAGCTAATACAATTAACGTCAGTTTGATGTTAGTAAACAACAGCATAATTAATGCACCAATCACCATTAAAACGCTGCGCATGGCCATGGATAAACTGGAGCCGATAATAGATTGTAACAAGGTGGTGTCGGTGGTTAACCGCGACATGATCTCGCCACTGCGGTTTTCTTCAAAATAGCTTGGGTGTAGTTGCACAATATGCGCGAATACTGCCTTACGAATATCGGCAATCACTCGTTCACCTAACCAAGTCATTAAATAAAAACGGATAAAGGTACCAATAGAGCCAAGAAAAATCAGCCCCATCAGGATAGCCAATGATTGATTCAATGCCGCTTCTGAGTTGGCAACAAAACCAGAATCAAACACATAACGAATACCCTGGCCCATGGACAAATTAACAATGGCGGTAAAAATAAGTGCAGCAAAAGCGGCGATCATGGTTTTTTTATAGTTCAGTACAAAGGGTAATAATTGGCTGAATAATTTCCAAGATGATGCTGACTTGTTGGACGCATCTGCACTTTCTATAGGGACAGTGCTAGCTGGTGTAGCGATGTTTGGATGGGTTGGATCGGTATTATTGCTCATGGCGTCCATGTCTTTTAAAAAGGATTAGAGTCTATATTGCGTCGTACTGGCGGATTTAAATAGCTAACCTATAAGGGATTTGTAACAGAATGGTAATGGCAGCAATTTTTCAAGATCAGCGATCCAAATGGCCATGTGTTCAATTTTTGTTATTGCTTCTTCTGACTGGGAGCCTGCCGTATGTAAGCTTTACTTTCGCCGGTATATTCAACAATTAAATCCGTGATGTACACTTCTTGGACCTTGTTCGCCTTAATCACATCGTGCTCAATGATGTATTTCAAAATACGCTCTTTGGTCACATCGATAGAGTTTTCACCGGTAAGGTCTCGTAAACGTAACGATTTTAATGCCTTCGCTAAGCCTTCTCTGGCTGCAATACTGTCGATGGCATCTACAAATTGGGCGTCAAATAATAAATGAATAGAGGCCACTACCCGATAGTCACTGGTGCCCAATGGATTGACCGAGATGTTAGTAAAACTTTGTAGTGTTGAAGCCATACTAGGTATTGAAAACAACAGGGTAGTGACGAGCAGTAGTAATTTTTTCATGAGCAATCCATTGTGGTGAATTTTTTTAGGGGAGCAGTAACAACATCATTTTTACGTTAATGTGGCTCTTGGGTCAAACGACAGCTCATATTGAGTGCCTTGTCAGTGTAACCATAAAAATCAGCTAAGGATGATAAGCAGTAAAAGCCTATCTACCGATCATTATTAGTTATGTCGAAGACGAGATTGCCCCCGACATAGACCCTGGAAAGCATGTTACTGAACACGAACAATGGCTTGTTGGTGTTTATAAGTTGCGACTTGTTACTACATTGCTGCGCGAATGACTATTTCAGCATCTTTAGGTGTCATATCGGCATTTTCACCCAGTTGCATAATGCCATTTTCCATTAATTTACGTGGGACCAAGCGGATGACACTGTCATCGATATTGTGTTCAGTTAATTTGGTTTTCATGCCCATCTGTCTAAAAAAGGCTTCGGTGCTATCAATGGCCTTATCAATGGCGGCTTCTTCGTCGCTGATATCTAAATGCCAAACCCGTTCGGCAAATTGTAATAATTTTCCGCGTTTTACTTTACGTTGATGGCGCAGCATTTGCGGTAACACAATGGCAAGTGTTACTGCATGGTCAAGATTATATAGTGCCGTCAATTCGTGGCCGATAATATGGGTTGACCAATCTTGCGGTACCCCTACACCCACTATGCCACTAAGGGCTTGGGTGGCGTTCCACATTAGATTGGCACGGACTTCATAATTGTTGGGTTCAAATACCTTAGGGCCAATTTCAATGAGGTTTTGTAAAATGCCTTCGGCGAAACGGTCTTGCACAGTGGCATTGACCGGATAAGTCAGATATTGCTCGATAACGTGCACAAAAGCATCGACTACGCCGTTAGCTAATTGGCGTTCGGGTAATGAATAGGTTACTTGTGGATCGAGTATGGCAAACTGGGGGCGTACATGGTCCGATAAAAAGGCTAACTTTTTTCCTAGTTCTTGGCGATTTACCACCGAAGCGGTGTTGGTCTCAGTGCCGGTGGCCGGTAAGGTTAAGACACAACCTAATGGAATGGCGGACTTAACTTCAGCACCTTTGGCGAGAATATCCCAAGGCTCGCCCTCAAAATTAGCCGCCGCAGCAACAAACTTAGTGCCATCGACAACCGAACCACCACCGACAGCCAATAAAAAATCGATTTGCTGTTCTTTTACCATGGCTACTGCTTGCATTAGCGTATCGAACTCTGGATTGGCCTCAATGCCAGAAAACTCAAACCACTGATGATCGCCAAGTTGCGCTACCACTTGCTCATAAACACCATTTTTTTTGATGCTACCACCGCCATAAAGTAGTAGCACTTTGGCATCGGCTGGTAATAAATTTTTCAGTTCGGCAATACTGTCTTTGCCAAAAGCAACTTTAGTGGGATTGTGAAAAATGAAATTTTGCATGGGGATACCTAAATATTTAAATTACTGCTTATGGTAATCCAAAGGCAGTGATTTTTCTTGGTGTATATTCGGCAATCTTAGTACGTTTAGTACATGAGTGAATTAAAGGTCAGGACAGAATTTTTGTTTTAGTAGCTGAATAACATCCATAGTGTCGGGGTCTTTAATGGAGTAAAACAAGGTTTGCGCTTCTTTGCGAAAATCAATCAAACCTTGTTTGCGTAACACCGCTAAATGCTGAGAAAAAGACGACGGACTTAGATTAGATGGCGCCATCAATTCACCCACATTCATTTCACCATTAGCTAAGCTGCACAGTATGTGTAAACGATGAGGGTTGGCTAAACTCTTTAAAAAATCTGCCGCTCTTTTAGCATCTTGTTGTGGTAATTGCATGGCATCCATGGGCGTTCTCTTATACTACTCGACGTCGTTGGCCATGGGTTATAACCAACGTTTTGCGATAAACATACCACCGAACATGGCTGCGATAAATATTAAAAGGGGTTGTGAGGCATAAGCCAATGAGGCAATGGCAGGGCCTGGGCAATAGCCAACTAATCCCCAGCCAGTGCCAAATAGTGCAGCGCCGATAATTAATTTTCGATCAATTATTTGGCTGGTAGGAAGATTGAATAACTCGGCTAATAGCGGTTTTTTCATGGATTTACTCAGCATCACTCCAATCGCAGACACGGCTAGCGCACCTAGCATTACTAAAGCCAAACTCGGGTCCCAATTGCCGCTGATATCTAGAAAACTCAATACTTTTTCTGGCGACGTCATTTGTGCCACAGTTAATCCCAAACCAAACAATAAACCGGCAATAAAAATTGTAATATTCTTCATGTTCACGCCCTTGTTAACCATACAGTGATAATGCCGCAGGCCATAAAAATAACGGTTGCCACAATGGATCGAATCGATAAGCGACTCATTCCGCAAACTCCATGACCGCTGGTACAGCCGCTGCCGACCACAGTTCCTACACCGACTAACAACCCAGCTAGTATTAATATTGGTGTTGATGCCATCGGCACTGCAGGTTGTGGTGCGCCTAAATACACCGCCAAAAAGCAACCAAGAACAAGGCCGACAACAAAAAGCACCCGCCATACTCTATCTGAATTTTTTGCAGACCAAATACCGCTAACAATGCCAGATATACCAGCAATACGGCCGACAAACAGTAATAATACTAATGCTGAAAGGCCGATAATAGCGCCGCCTAATAGCGCAGAAGTCGGTGTAAAATTTTCCATATTTAAGACCCTTTATTGGCTACTGGGTAGCCTTGTTGTTGCCATGCATCCATGCCGCCAGCGACCGATTGCACATTGCTTAGTCCCATTTTTAGCAAGGACTCAGCAGCCAGTGCTGATCGTGCACCGCTGCGGCAATATATATACAGCTGATATTCTGCTAGTGCAGCAAGCGGATCGGCAGCTTGTTTAACACAGTCAATGCTTGCTAACGAACCTTCGAGTATTCCCCGTGGTAAGCAAATCGCATTAGGAATAATTCCTGTCGCCATTTCATTAGGCTCACGAATGTCGATAGTAAGTATATTGCTGTTGTTTAATTGCTGATACAGCTCATCAACGCTAATTTCACGAATATGAGACTTGGCGTCCTGCACCACTTGTTGATAGTTTTTGAGCATCTTAGGCCTCCAGTAATGGTGGTAGAGTTTGATACAAAATAAATAGGGCGATTATCATTAAGAATATGGCGAAGCCTTTTTGTAACTTGGCTTTGGGCAAACGTTTGGCCAACTTCTGACCGGCCAAGCTGCCACCAACACCAAAGGTGGCTAATAGCGCTAACACGGTCCAATCCAACTGCAAGGATTGCTGTGCTAATACATGGTGGTATTGGATAAAACCTACCGTCGAGTTAATGAAGATAATCACTAAACTGGTGGCTGCGGCACGGCTAAAATCTAAACGTCCTAATAGCACTAACGCCGGTACCAATAAAAATCCACCACCAACGCCAACAAAGCCAGTCAGCACACCAATAACACTGCCTTGTATTATAAGTAATGCGTTATGGGGGGGGCTCTGCGGTTCTGCGGACACAGGTTTGCTACGCCACATAAAACTCACGGCTAACAACATTAACCCTGAAAAACACAGTAACTGTACACTGCCGCTGACTAAAGTGGCCGACACTGCGCCTGCAAAGGTACCCGCTATACCGGGTAGACCTAACCAAGTGACGTGTCGCCAGCTAATATTGCCTTGGCGCAGATTTAACAAGCTGGTAATAAGACTGATGGTGCCAACCACCAACAAAGAACCGGCAATGGCCAATTTTGGATCTTGGCCAGCTAAATAAACTAATACCGGTACGGTTAATATGGAACCACCACTACCAAAAATGCCTAAACTGAGACCAATCAAAATGGCGCCGATTAATTCTGCGATCATTAAAATCCCTAAAGTGAATAACTTATATCATTTGGTTGTATGGTAATTCGTATTTTGCTAAAGTACAAGCATGAATTAAATTTGGAGTCATTTATATGAGTGTACAGGTCGAAGGGTTTTATCATGAGGACACCTCAACGCTGTCCTATGTTGTTTTTGATGCCGTTAGCGCGGAAGCGGCGGTGATTGATCCCGTTATGGATTTTGATTATGCCTCGGGGCACAGTCATTTCGAGTCAGCCGACAGTTTGATCGCGTTTTTAGCAAATAAAAAATTACAGCTAAAGTGGATCTTAGAAACTCATGCTCATGCGGATCACTTGAGTGCAGCGCAATACATTAAACAACATTGTGGCGGAAAAATTGCGATTGGGCAGGGCATTGTTCAAGTGCAGAAAACCTTTGCCGACATTTATCATTTGGGAAAAACTCTGAATACCGATGGTAGCGATTTTGATCATCTGTTTAATGAGGGTGACACTTTTACCCTAGGTGAATTTAGCGGCAGAGTTATCGCTACACCGGGCCATACCAATGACAGTTTGACCTATTTAATCGAAGGCAACGCCTTTGTTGGCGATAGCCTGTTTATGCCCGATGCGGGTACCGCCCGATGTGATTTCCCAGGCGGCAGTGCCGAGGTGTTATATCAGTCGGTACAAAAACTTTATCAACTGCCCGATGACACGCGGCTGTATGTTAGCCATGATTATCAACCCGACGATCGTGAATTACGTTTTGTGGCTACGGTGGCAGAACACAAACAAAGCAATATCCATATTAGTGCCAACACCGCAGTGTCCGAATTTAGTCAAAAACGCCAAACGCGGGATGCCACATTAGATATGCCTAGGTTAATTATCCCGAGTATTCAGGTGAATATTCGTGCCGGTCGTTTTCCTGAACCCGAGCAAAATGGCGTGAGCTATTTGAAATTACCGATTAATTATTTTGGACAAAAATAGCTCAGAGTGATTACCAGCAGATAAAATGCCAAGCGAATATAGAGGTGGTTTTTAATCATCTGTAACAAAGGCATTTTTTTCTTTTACCGCTTGCACCACAAGCTGAACACGTCGCTTAGCCTTGTGTAAATTATCGAAAGTGTTGTTGGTAATGTCGGCACGTATTCCCAACGATTGACGAATCTGGTGAAATTGCGATTTTGCCACCGCATTATTGAAAAGATAAGTGTCAATCACACAACCATTGTTAAGGCAATATCGGAAGATGGGTAGCAACATTGGCATGGCATCTGCGGTCAATGCTTCAAACTGCCTTAAATCAATGACGCAGCCCCAAATTCGATCACTAGACTCATTTATAATTGAATACAGTGCCGATTGAATCTGCTCTACTAAGTGGGGCTGGCATGCACCTTGTAGTTGAAGAAAGAGGGTCTTATCATGGTAATCAATATGATAACGTCCGAATCTGTTCTGATATTTTGAGTCAAACGTAGGCTTCATACCTTGGTCCATTCTTGTTTAATTTGCGCCTGTGCATCTGTTTAAACTAACAAATCAAGCCGCGTGAAAATGGATCAATTTGTAATTTATTTTATTTCATAGTTTAAAGAAATATGCCAATCCCTTGCATGGTGGCCACAGGCTGTTAGAATCGCCGCCAATATTGCCAATGACTGAAACGTTATTGGCAATAGATACCAAGGGGTGCGAGAGCTGAGATTCTTATTGAGAACCCTTATACCTGATCCGGATAATACCGGCGTAGGAATGGTTAGGTCTGAGTAATACTCGACCCTCTATTACACCTGCCGAAATGCCGGATCTTTTCAGTTAGTTTTAGAAGAGATCCAAATGAAAATTAGACCTGTCTTATCACTTATATCAGTACTCGCTGCCGGTGTGTCTTCGGCAATGGCCGAGCCAGCCATTGAACGTTTGTTAGTGACTGCCGACTTTAGTGGTGAAGATCAACAAAAAATTCCTGCCAGTGTTTCCATTATTGGCGAGCAACAAATTCTTGATCGCCAAGCCAGTTATCTTGATGAGATATTAAATGCCGCCCCCAACGTTAACTTTAATACTGGGGCGTCCCGCGGTCGCTATATTCAAATTCGTGGTATCGGTGAGCGCAGCCAGTACGCCGAGCCTATTAACCCATCTGTAGGCATCATTGTCGATGACGCGGATTTCACCGGTATTGCTGGTGTCGGGACGTTATTTGATGTTGAACAAGTAGAAGTATTGAAAGGGCCACAATCAACCGCGTTTGGTGCAGCAGCTTTAGCCGGTGCAATTAAAATTAAAACCACCGAAGCCGGCCCCAATCAAGGTAATAAATTGAGCCTGAGCATAGGTGAACAAAATAGTTGGAATGCTGGTGTGGCATACGGCAACGCTATTACCGATAAATTGTTTTATCGGGTGGCGGTGAATCAATATAAAAGCGATGGTTTTATTGACAATATTTATTTGAATCGTCCAACTCAGAATTTGGATGAACTTACCTCACGCTTCAAATTGAAATACCTCGCTAGTGACAACCTGACGCTAGATGCCGCCTATCAGTATTTTGATATTGATAATGGCTATGATGCTTTTGCCTTAGATAATGACTACAAAACGCGTTCGGACCAGCCTGGCTTTGATCGTCAAAAAACTCATATGTTAAGCCTAAAAGCCGACTGGTCTCAGCAATGGGGTAATTTATTAGCAGTAGCTTCATGGTCTGATTCAGATATGGATTATGGCTATGATGAAGACTGGACCTATGTGGGTTTTCACCCGGAAGAGTACAGCTCAATTGACTATTATTTCCGTGAGCGTGAAACTCAATCTATTGATATTCGTGCTGTATCTAAACCGGCCGATATCAGCTGGATTGTGGGGTTCTATGCAAAATCAACAGAGGAAGACGTAGAGCGTGAATCAACCTGGAGTTCACCTAATTTTACCGCAGAATATAAACCGGATAATAAGGCCGTTTATGCAGAGATAAAATGGCAGCTAACCGATGCACTGCGTTTAACTACAGGCTTGCGTGTAGACAGTTTTGATATTGATTACAGTGATAATAACAACTTTGTGGAAACAGTAGACGACACCATTGTCGGCGGTAAGGTTGTTGTAGATTATCAAGTGAGCAATAGCGGCATGCTCTACGCCAGTGTTTCTCGTGGTTATAAAACCGGTGGTTTTAATCCCGATGAGCGTGTAGCCGCAGCACAACGCGTTTTCGCTCCAGAATATAACTGGAATTATGAAGTCGGCTATAAAGCCAGTTTTGATGAAGGAGCCGGTACAGTACGTATTGCGGCATTTACTATGCAGCGCCGTAACACCCAAATCAGCGATTACGATCTACAGTTCCGTGAAGATGGCAGCGCCACCTTTATCGATATTATCGATAACGCCGATAACGGCAAAAATAATGGCGTTGAAATTGAGAGCAACTGGCAGGTAACGGATTACGCCACCCTATTTGCTAATGTGGGCTGGCTGGATGCCTCGTTCTCGGGTTATACCCAGGCCGATGGCACGCGAGTAGCACAGCGGGATCAAGCACAAGCGCCTAAGTACACCTTTAATATTGGTGCCGAGTATCAAATGGGTGATAGCTGGTCGTTCTACATTGCCGCAGATGGCAAGGATGAGTATTACTTCTCCGACGGTCATGATGAATTATCCGATAGTTTCGTGTTGGTCAATGCGCGTTTGAAGTATCACCTACAAAACTGGACGTTGGCCTTGTGGGGCAAGAATATCTTTGATGAAGAGTATCAAACCCGAGGATTCGGTGGTTTTAATAATGACCCCCGTGAATTCTTCGAAACGCCAGAACCATACTACCAATTAGGTGATGGTCGTCAGTTGGGTGTGAGTGCTGATTACCGTTTCTAATGATCCGATTATTATTCTAATAAAATAATGCAGATGGACTCCATTGAGTTCATCTGCAATAAATACAAGGAATTATCTATGCAAGTGGTTGCAGAAATATCGCTTTATCCGTTGAATGAAAAATACATAGCACCTATTCAAGCCTTTATTGACCGCTTAAATACTTACCCACAACTATCGGTTAATACTGGCAGCACCAGTACGGTAGTAGCAGGTGAATATTTACCCACCATGCAAATTTTGGCTGAAGAAATGCAGCGCAGCCATCAAGAAATTGGTCAGGCTATCTTTGTGTGTAAATTTTTAAATGGCGACAAAATGGGCAGTGGGGAATAAGCCATGATGGAGGCGCTGAGTCAGCAGTGGGCAGCTCAATCAATTTGGGAAATAGTCGCTGTATTATTGGCGCTGGCTTATGTGTGGTTAGCCGCAAAACAGCATATTGCCTGTTGGCCCAGTGCCTTTATTAGCACCGGTATCTATACATGGATATTCTGGGAACACAGTTTACCCATGCAATCGCTACTGAATTTCTATTATTTGTTAATGGCGGTTTATGGCTGGTGGCATTGGCAATCAATGGCAGAAGAAGATACCGCACAGGTTATACACAAAGGCTGGCGTTTTCATGGGGTAGCTATTGGTAGCTGCACTTTTATCTGTTTGCTGGTGGTATGGCTATTGCAAGATAGTTTTAATCAAAAGTATTTGTATTTGGATGCGTTTATCACTGTTTTTAGCTTATTTACCACTTGGTTGGTCACCCAAAAAGTGCTGGAAAATTGGTTGTACTGGATTGTAATTAACTTTCTGTCAGCTTATTTATGTTGGGTAACCGAGTTATATTTGAGCTCGTTATTAATGCTCGGCTACTTTGGTTTTGCGGTATATGGTTACATGCAATGGCGTTCAGACAGTGATTGGGTGACAGAGCCGTGAGCTGGGTTAGTCCGTGCATAACGGAAGAGCTGTTATCCATTCCTTGGTTGGCGGATAGTTACCAACTAAAGCCTATCCAAGGCGGCGTAATTAATGGCAGTTATGCATTGGATTCTAACGGTAAGCGTTTTTACTTAAAAGTATTTAGCGCTGAAAACCTCAATGCGATTAATCGCCCGCAAGCATATAGCTTGCAACGCAGTTTGGCGCAAATGAAGTTCGCGCCAGAGCCGTTATATTTATCTCGCAAAGGTCTATTTCAAGTTGAAAGCTGGTTGCATATAGAAACTATCGATAGCAATCAGTATTCAGGTCAACAAAAGATCCAGTTATTAGCCGGTGCGCTGACATTTGTCCATCGACTGAATGTGCCTGCCATCGAAATTCCGTTGGTAGCGCAGTGGCTGCACTATTTGCGCTTGATCCCCAAAAATAAAGATCAATGGCAACGACGAATCCAGTTACTCCAAGACCGTTGGTATAGGGTTGAAAAAAACTGCCTGTGTCACCACGATTTATCCTTTGGGCATATTTGTGTGCGGCCTAAAGGTGTCATACTGGATTGGGAATACGCTGCACGTTCAAATCGTTATTTTGACATTGCTTGCGCACTATTGATCAATCAAATGGAGCCACAAGCTTGCCAATGGTTATACCGTCATTACGCTAATGAAAATAATATCGATGTTGAAGAGCTGGTGAATAAAGTCGGCTATATGTTGCCATTAGCGAAATTAACGGCCGACCTTTGGACAGCAACGTTAACTGAAGGTGAGTCCCAGAGTCAGCCTTTGGTTAGTAATTAGGCAGTTGAACCAACTAAGTCATTATTCCAAATAAAACCTGTAGATTTTGTAAAAGCTTTCAGTATAATGCGGCCTTCGTCTGCAGGGGCGTAGTTCCAATTGGTAGAACAGCGGATTCCAAATCCGATGGTTGGGAGTTCGAGTCTCTCCGCCCCTGCCACGTTTCCTCCTAGTTATTTTCTAGAGTAATTTAGCATTCAATTTAATCCATTCAGTATGCTAATCTTGCGACCATGAATACAATCTCTGATTACCAACAACACATCTTATCGCACATGGGTATTTGCCAGTGGCAATTGCGTACACCTGCTGTGGTCAAAGACATGCTTGAAATACAGCCTGTTGCCGCTGCAGTTGCCCAAAAGCCTGTAGATGAGCCGATTGTTGCGAAAATCGCTGAAGTCCCATTAGCGCACCAAGTAACGGCCGATACTGTGTCAGAAGTTAAGCCCGTTGCAGAGCCGATAACCACCCCAGATCCAGCACAAATTGCCGAACCCACACCGCCAGCCTTGGTGTCGGAAAAACCACTGTCGGAAAAACCAGTAGTGGAATGCATCACCGATGGCAGCCATCCACTAGTGAAAGACGTGCTGTTAGCATTGGATTTGGATACATCGGCTCTGCAAAAAGCAGATTTAGTCTGGCAACTGGGTAGTGAAGTGAGTTTGCACAATCAGCAATTAGTAACGCCGTCACTGTCGCAGTTGGCGACATCCCCTGAATTGAAAAAACAACTTTGGCAATGCTTACAACAATGGCAACCTTAAGTTTTTCGGTGGTTGATGCCACTAATGCCGATGTGGTGTATGCCTTACAGAATCAATGTCAAGAGCACCCTTGGTCGGAAGCCAATTTTCGTTCTAGTTTACGCTCCCCTTATTTTCCCTTTGCGGTCACTATCGACGATGTTGTGGTCGGTTATTATTTTGGTCATCAAGTGCTAAGTGATATCACCCTGATAGATATTGGTGTGTCGCCAAACTATCGTGGTCAAGGAATTGGCAAAGCAATGGTCGAGCATTTAAGCCAACAAGCCCTAAGCCGTAATGCTCAAGAGATTTGGCTAGAAGTGCGGGTATCTAATGCCACTGCCATTAAGCTGTACCAGCAAGCTGACTTTGAAGTGATTGAAACCCGCAAAGATTATTATCAATCCGCAGCGGGTAAAGAAGATGCTTTTGTGATGGGTAAAGTGCTGTAAGCTCACCTGAATATCTCGAGGTCAGGTTATTTAAGAGCTCGACTAAGTCCGTCTAGCTATTAATATGTTTTAGCAGTAACCAAATTCGTTTTCGAATATTCATCACCCTAATTCCCCATCGATATTTTTTGTGAGTGCTGACATGGGGGAAGCGTATCTTAATCTGATTGATTTTTTCATTAATGGAATGCACTAGCTCTTCGGTTTCTTTACCAGTCCAATTTTCTAAATCGGTCCCTTTTAGGGATGGCAGTTTGGCTATTTTAGATTTTTTAAGGGTGTTGAAATTAAATCCTTCATTGGCCAGCCGTTTGTATTCAACTAAAGCTAACTTTTCAACCACATCCGCTAGTGGCACGCCATCTTCTGCCACCATATCCAAATAAGACAGGTTATCTTTCATCTCGCCAATGACCGCGCGGGTGTCGCCTTTAGACTTACGCCACCATGAGGTAATCGACTTCATTGCTGCCCCACCAGCAGCAAAGGTTTTAAGAGCGGTAGGTATTGATATATCCATATTATCCTTCAGCGCCAACTCAATCTCGCAGTGGCGAGTGCATTAAGCTACCTAATTGGGTATTAATTATTGTGGCAATAACCTACAGTATTTTATGTGGATAAAAAAGACACTAAAAACGCCGATTTACAATTCTTTAAAATAAAAATTGACTAAACAGCTACCAATTTTTGCCAAGATGGTTAGCATTAGACTTTGACCTCTTATCGGATAGTGCTCTTGAATTTTAATGCCTTCTCCAAACCACTTTTTCTATCAGCTTGTTTGTGCCTTATCTCAGAATTGTCTTTTGCCGAAGTCGATACCACTGAATTAGAACAAGCATTTCCCCAATGTATTGCGCGTTTGCAGCAGCAGGCTATTGGTGCCGGTGTGTCGCAATCTACCGCTGATGATGTATTAGGTAAAATGCAGCCGCTGCCTAAAATACTTGGCTATGATCGTAATCAGCCAGAGTTCGTACAAACTTTTAGTGGATATTTTTCCAAACGAGTTACCGACTGGCGTATTAACAAAGGCCGTGAAAAACTAGCTCAGCATCGTGAATTTTTATCGGGCTTAACCCAGCAATACGGTGTGCCTGGGCATTACCTTGTCGCTTTTTGGGGGCTAGAAACTAACTTTGGCGGTATCAAAGGCAAAATCCCAACGTTGCAGGCGTTAACCACCTTGGCTTGTGATCCGCGTCGCAGTGAGTATTTCTCTGGTGAGTTAGTCCAAGCGTTATTGTTGCTAGAGCGCGAAGGGTTAAATGAGCAAGACATGATCGGCTCTTGGGCCGGAGCTATGGGGCATACCCAGTTTATGCCTACCGCCTATATGAAGTACGCTAAAGATGGTGACGGCGATGGCAAAATTGACCTTTGGAATAACGAAAAAGATGCCTTAGCATCGGCAGCCCATTTTTTAAAAAACCTCGGTTGGAAAGGCGGTTTTAAATGGGGCAGGGAAGTGCATTTACCTGAAGGCTTTGATTATCAGTTGGCAGGTAAATCGCAACCACAACCGCTGACATTCTGGAATCAACGCGGGGTAACTAAAGTGGATGGCAAACCCGTTGGCGAAAGTGATTTAAGTTCAGCGCTACTTATCCCTGCCGGACACAATGGCTCTGCCTTTTTGGTGTACCCTAATTTTGATGTGATCTTAGGCTGGAACAATTCTGAATACTACGGCATTGCCGTCGGCCATTTAGCCGACCGTCTAGTAGGCCTGCCAACCCTATCTAAAGCCTTACCGGATTTACCGAGCTACAACGTCGCAGAAATGCTCAGCTTTCAACAAAAGCTTAATCAATTAGGTTTTGATGTGGGCGAAGCCGATGGCATTTTAGGCCCAGCAACTCGTAAAGGGGTTCGAGCTTTCCAAGCATCAGTGGGCTTAATAGCGGATGGGTATCCTTCAGCTGAGACAGTTGATGCAGTAATGGCTACAGACGAGTTACGTTAATTGTCTGTGTCCGCTATTACTGTTTGTCATACAGATTTAAAGTAGCTATCAACTACTTTAAATTCCGTCAAGCTAGGGGACGCTATTGCATCCAGTACTAGTACGGGGGGCTACATACAACCTAGTTTCTTTGCCTAAGTAACTGGCATCGGTTTGGGAGCTGAATGAGTTCTTCCCAATCTATCGGCTTAGAAAACAAATATCCCTGCACCATATCGCAACCACGTTGAGTCATGTAGTCATACTGCGTAAGGTTTTCTATACCTTCAGCGACCGTTTTCAATTTATAGGCTCTAGCAATCGATAAAATAGCCTTTATCATGTTTTTTTAGATTCTATTTCAGCTTCAATAGCGTCAATGAAAGACTTATCAATTTTCAGACAATCTACGGGGTAGTGCATTAACTGACTAAACGCGGTATATCCCGTACCAACGTTATCTAACGAAAGTGTAATGCCTATGTCACTAATTTCATTAAGAATGGAAATACTGAGCTCATCGGTTTCAATTAAACTGGTCTCGGTGATATCCATTTCGATTTAGGCTTGGAGTAATATTATATTGGCTCACTAATATACTTAGGTCTTTACAAAAACTTCAGTTATGTAGTTCAACCGCCGATATATTAATACCAAAAACAAGATTATGTTGTTCAAGAAAAGAGCTGTTGGCATCAATTGTTTTAAAGGTTGCCTCTATTACCCACATGTCGATATCTTTAATTATTCCAAACTCTTCAGCTATGGGGATAAAAATATCAGGACCTATTCCTTCTAGGCTTTTAGATGTGCAACGTAGTAGCACTTCGACTCCATGCATAGATAACGTTTTAGCATGGTAAATAGGCATGAATTTTAGTTTAAATTCATCTTGCTGTAGAGCTGTGCGTATATTCTCGGCGACGTGCTTACGAAAAAGAATATTTTTAGACACACTTCCATCAAATATTTTAAATTGTTTTTTTCCTCTTTTTTAGCGTGATAGATAGCCGCATAAGCTTTAGACATAAGTTTTTCAAAATTATTGGTATCGCTATCGCTGCTGGCAATTCCTAGACTGACACTAATTTTTACTTCAGTACTGCTGAGCAAAACTCTTTCATTCAATGCATGCATAATCCGTTTTGCTAAATTATAAGCTTGTTGATTTTCAATGCCCTTAAAGACAATCGAAAACTCGTGACCCGACAACCGTGATAAAAAATATTTTTGAGTCGTTAGTTCACTTGAATCTACAAGGCTGCCTAATTTATCGCAAAATCAGCATAACAGCTCATCACCAATTAAATGTCCATAAGAGTCATTTATTTTCTTAAAATCAGCGACATCAAAATAAAACATGGTAAGTGCTAAGCCGACCGAAAAATGCGGTATATGTTTCTCTACCCACAAACTCAATCCTCTTCTATTGATTTGTCCTGTTAGTGGATCAGTCGTCGATACCTTTTTAAGTTTATTTCGCTGAATTGTTATCAGTAAAACAATCATAATTAACCAAAACATAAGAATAACTTTTAGCAACTCAATTTCTGATAACAGTTCACCGTGTAACATGGCCTTGCGTAAGATAATTTTGTATTCGCCGGGTATTGTTAAATCATCAGTCACGATCTCAGCATAAGATATATTTGAGTAATCTAATTGGGAGTGGGCAAAACCAATGGCATATTGCTCTATCCACCAAGCTTCTACATGAAAGAAATTTAAGGGGGACGTTTATACTTTTTTTATATTCACTTGGCGCATACTTGATGCTGTTGAATTTGAGTGAAATGTAATCATTTATATCTGAATAGCTATCATTAAAATTTCGTAACGAAAAACGCACTCGCGGCTGCTCGACTGGTGCAATAATTTCTATTTCTATTTCTATATCAATGTTGTTGTATGGAGTGAAATCTTGTCCATCTTTAGGTTTTTTACCTAAAAAAATGGTGATACCACAATAGTTGTATCCACTAGTATCGGTTATAAGGCAAGTTGCAATGGGAAGTCCATCAAGTATGGTTTGCTGAGATGTTGCATCATTTCTAGCAATACTGCCCAACCCCGTATGATGTTCCGGAGAAAGTAATGAACGTTCAAATTTCCAGCCCGCCCATGCGATGAAAAATAACGGCACAAATTGAAACACCAAAAAGGAATAGTGTGGCTCGAACATTAAAGTCATATAGCAATTAGCACAATCCTTGCTTTGAAAAGATTGATTGCATCCGATTGAATGTAAGAGGCCGTGTTTCAATTGTAAACGTTTAGTTTTTGAGCGTGTTGCTGACAGCAACCATAGAATTATTGGCTTTGCCTAATATTTTTTATCAATGTTCCTCCTGAGTTACTAGGAAGATGAATGTCTTCTGTGGATAATGTTGGTATCATTGGCTACCCGATTGGCGCAGCCAATAAAAAGTCACCTGTTTTCATTCATTCAAAATGAATTACTTAGTCACTCGGTAAAGCATCAAACTCATCTTTCTTGCTTTGAAACCATTCCTGCATAGCTTGTGGTTGTTGCATCATTTGTTGAATTTTAGCCATGGCTTGTAAATGTTCAGCATCTTGTGTTTGAAACATTTGCATACCATGGGCTTTACTTAGCTCCACAATTTCTTCAAAAGTATCAGCTTGGAATTGTTTATCGCATGCACCACCAAGTTGCTTACAGGTCATTGTTTTCATAATGTTCTCTTATGCCAAAGGTTAGATTTAGTTTGCTGAGTTATTGCGTTAGCTTAAGTAGTCCGTTTGGTTAACCACACTTCATTATCACATCCACAACATCCCAATAAACATCACTTTGGGTAACTAAGTCTCCGATGCGGTTGATGACGGTGATGTTATTGCCTAAGCGCGGAATGTGGTATTGCTGGCGTAGCTGGTGACGTTGGCGGCCGCTGATTTGTAGATGAGGGGCTTGTTGTTGCCAGCTAGTTAGGTCGACAAAACCAATTTGTTGGCGCACTAAAGTGCTACGTAATTGCGAGAGTTGCTGATTAAATTGTTGATGTAAAAAAGGATCAAGTTGGTACAGCACGGTGCAGCGCACGTTGGTGTTAAACGGCGTGGTGTCAGCCCATAATGTGCTGGGCAGTAAACAAAAAAGTAGCAGTAACCTATAACGCACTAAACGACCTTATATAACAATGGTGTTGCAGTTATGGCAGCAAACGCATTTAAGTTCAACTGCTGTAAAATACAAACAGATTAATTTATTCAACCAAAATGGGCATTTGCTGTAAATAATCCGTCTGCCATATGGCTTGCATTTTTGTGCTGTCGATATTGCCACCGGATAAAATCACCACTATCCGTTTGGCTGTGTCTTGTGTTTGTGACCAAGCTGCCACGGCGGCCATACTCATGGCACTGGTGGGCTCTACGTGAATTTTGAGTAGATGCTGTAACCACTGGGTCCAATAAGCGATTTGTGCTTCATCGACTTCATAAAAATCATCAATGTGTTGTAAATGAGCAAAGGTTAGTTCGCTGATGGCTAAGGTAGCTGCGCCATCGGCTAAGGTGGCAGGTGAACTGGGCAAACGCTGAATCGAACCTTGCCTTAGGGATTGAACCGCGTCGTTGGCGATTAGCGGCTCTGATCCAATTACCACAGCATTAGGGGCTAATTCCCGCGCTGCGATTAAGGTGCCGGATAGTAATCCGCCGCCACCACAAGGAGCAAATATTGCATCTACATCTTCCACTTGTTGCAGGGCTTCATAGGCAACTGTGCCTTGACCGGCAATGACTTGTGGGTGATCAAAGGGCGGGATCCAAAATACGTCGTCTTCTTCAGCCGCTTGTTGTACTTGTTGGTCTGCTTCTATGCGGGTATCGCAAATAACCAAATCTGCACCGTAGTATTCGGTGGCAGCGGCTTTGACGGCAGACACATTACTAGCGGTAAATATTTGCGCTTCAATACCAAATAAGTTCGCTGCTAAAGCGACCGCTTGAGCGTGATTGCCCGAACTATTAGCGACAACTTTTTTGGGCAATTGGCCGTTTTCGTGTAACCAACTGAGGGTGTTAATCGCCCCTCTAAACTTAAATGCGCCCGAACGCTGCAAGCATTCTACTTTGAAAAATATCTCGTGACCGAACCAGCTATTTAACATGCGTGATTGCATGATAGGTGTAGGTTGGGTATAAGGTTGAATACGTTTTACGGCGGCAGCAATATCAGAAAAGGGAAGCAACGACATGAATAGGCAACATTAATTAAGCGAGTTCAAATAGGCTGATATTGTGACACAGTGGATCCCATCCGTTGTAAATTTATTTGTAAAAATTTAATGCTTAACAGGGAGTTGACATATATCGCAAGGGTGGTTAATTTTTAATCAGTCAATATCGACTATAAAAAGCTCACATATTCTAATAATAAGCGAGAACGATTATGAATTGGAAAACGGTATTCATAGGTGGTGCGGCGTTTTACATAGTGCAGTTAATTATCAGCATGATCACCGGTGGTTTTATTCATCAAGGGGTTTTAGTTGACGCCTACGCGGCGACGGCATCGGTTTGGCGTCCTGAATTAATCCAGTCCCCTCCTGATTTGGCAGCATTAATGCCCATGTGGATCACCACGGGTATTGTTGTGGCGTTTGTACAGGCACTGGTTTTTGATCAAGTTCGTGATGCCTTTAATGGTAGTGGTGTTATACAAGGGCTGAAGTTTGGGCTGATGTTATTTGTGTTAGTGGCATGTACTAGCGCTAGTTGGTCGGGGGTATTTAATTTACCGCTAACCATTTGGTGTTGGTGGCTTGTAGAAGGATTAGCAATGTACCTTATTGGTGGCATGGCCTTGGGGGCAGTAGCAGCAAAGCTAGATAAGTAAGGTTTGATTAGCGCCTAGGTATTGAATAAGTGGTTTAAACGGCAAATTAGTTTTTAGAATTCATTTTCAGCTAGCACATAGTCTTCAAAGTCTGGGCTTAAGGAATAAACACGCTTTTTTGAGAAGCGCGTTTTTTTTACCCACAGTTTAATTTTCTCGCCCTTGGTAAATGCCGTGCCACTTACCTTCACTTCAACGCCATTTTGTAAGGCAAACGTGATGTTACTGTCAGGCTTATCGACCTGATCATCAATCACCACTGCATACATCTGGCTTGGCTGTCCTACTGGGGTATCCAGCAACAAAAAAACCGCGATGATAATAGCCATGCCAATTAACGCTTTATGATGTTTTTTCAAGGTGGTTTTCATAGGGGCGACTCAGCATGTTAAATTATCCGCATTATAACCACAGCAAGTAGTGAATACAGCGAATATGGTGCAGCAATCCGGTTTTCAATTTAAGCAGTTCTATATCGAGCACGGCAACGTGGCGATGAAAGTCGGTACTGATGGCATTTTATTAGGTAGTTGGGTTGGGTCTGAAAAATCCAAGCGCATCCTCGATATTGGCACGGGCTCTGGATTGTTGGCAATCATGTTGGCACAACAGGCCACTAATGACTGTGAAATTATTGGTATCGATATTGATGCTGCTGCGGTCGCACAAGCTATTGAAAATGCCAAGCAATGTCCTTGGCCTCACAAATTGGGATTTCAACAGGCGCCATTACAACAGTTTATCGCCGATGAATTTGATTTGATTGTCAGTAATCCTCCCTATTTTGCTAGTGGTCAGCATTTTGATAGCGCCCGTCAGTATGCTCGCCATGATGGCCAACTTACAATAAACGATCTATTTGAGCACAGTGCCAGATTGCTCAGCGCCAATGGTCAATTTGCTTGCATTTTGCCAACCGATATTGCAACCAAAGCGGTGGATATTGCTGCAACCTTCGGGCTTTATTGCCAGCAGCGCCTGACGGTAATGACCACTTTAGCCAAGCCAGCGAAACGCACGTTGTTGTTGTTTTCTTCGACGGAATGTTCGATTATCGAACAACAATTGGTTATTCATCAGCGTTCAGGTGAGTATTCCGAGGATTATATAGCTTTATGCCGAGACTATTATTTGCACTTTTAGTAGGTGCCTATTATGCAATTGATATGTGGATTTAATTATTGTTAAAACGTAAAAAGTTCAGTAAAAATAAACACTAACGAAAATAGCTCCTATACTTTGATGGTGTTTTTAGACTCATATAAGGATTGTGTTCATGGTTGATAAAAAAACATCCTCAGTAAATGTTAGTACCACCTCTTCTGCAACCGAAGAACTTTCTCAGTTACGCAAAATTGTGTTTGGTGAAGCCAAGCAGGGATTAGAGCAGCAATTAGCCAATTTACAGCGGTCGCTGGATCAAGGCCTGTCGTCTTTACATGCTGAATTTAGCGACAAGCTGCAAAAATTCCAGGATGACACCGATAAGCGTTTTGCTGAAGCTGAAGATCGTTTGCAATATGTAGATAAACAACATGATGACAAAGAAGACGAGCTTCACAAAGCATTGAATAATTTAGGTGCGGAGCATGACAGCTTCTCCATTGCCACAGACAAGAACTTACAGCAACTCAATGATGCTTTAGATAACGAGTCATCACGACTTAGTGAGCATTTTGAGCAACAGATTAGCGCCCTTAAGTCTGAACTTGAAAAAGTCTCCAACGAATTACATTCCTCGAAAACCGATAGGAAAACCTTGGCCAAATTACTGGCAACCATGGCCACCAATCTGGAAGACGATGATCAATAATGGACAAGTTGCCATCTAGCGAAGCGGTTGACGCTGACAAGCAACAATTACAACAATTACAACAATTACGTGAGTTATTGTTAGGTAAAGATCACCAGCTTATTGCTGATGTGTTGCAGCGCCACGCTAGAGGAATGGTCGGTAGCGTGCTGACTGAAGCCTTGCACGATCGGCAAAAACAAGATGGCACTATCGATAAGGTGCTGCAACCCATTGTTGAAAGCTCGGTAGAGCAATCGGTATCCAGCCACAGCGACCGGCTAATAGGCTATTTATATCCGTTAGTGGGTAGCTTAGTGAGAAAATCCGTACGGGCATTTCTGACCGATTTTATTGAAAAAACCAACCAGTTATTAGAAAACAGCCTCACCGTTAAAGGTATTAAATGGCGTATTCGCGCCAAACAGGCGGGGGTGAGTTTTGCCCAATATGCCGCCTCGCAAACCTTTGTATATCGAGTTGAACATTTATTACTGATCCATCGTGAAACCGGGATGTTACTCAACTCGGTTAATTACAACGAACATAACAGCTCGAATGTGGACGTAATTTCTTCCATGCTTTCGGCCATTAATGATTTTGTCGCGGACTCGTTTACCCGTACTAGTGATGGTAATGAGGAGCAATTGCAAACCATCAGCACCGACAACTTCACCTTGCTGATCAAGCCTGGGCCTTATGCGTTGATGGTGGCAGCGGTAACCGGTAATGCACCGCAGCAACTCAACGATAAAATGCAAATCATTCTAGAAAACCTACATCGCCTCTACGATGAAGAGTTACGTAAATACGATGGTGATGCGACGGTCTTCACTAACACCGAAAGTCAGTTACGAGAATGTTTGCTAGCCGAACACAAAGACGCCGAACAGCAAAAAAAGAAAACCCCATGGATGGCATTGGTGTTAATTGGTTTAGTGACCGTTGCGGCATGCTGGTGGGGAGTAAAATGGTGGCAGAGCCAACAATTGGAGGATGCCATCCGTGAGATTGACCAACAACCGGGTATTGTATTGCAGCGGCTTTCTGCCAACTTGGATCAATCGGTTAGTTTGGATATTTTACGGGACCCTGATGCTATTGCGGTTGATGACTGGCTGCAACAACAGCAAATACAAGTGCCGTCGTTAAATCTTAGAGAACGTCATTATCATGCATTGGATGGGGTAATAGTTCAGCAGCGGGCACAGCGTATTGTCGCAGACTTTCCCGATGTTGTATTGCAGTGGCAAGGTCAGCAATTAGTGCTGACAGGCAATATTAGTGCTAGTGGCAAACCCAATTTATTGGCTCGTTTACAATCTGCAGGCTTTAGTGAATCTGACAACCTTGATGTACAACAGTTAGGTATTCAAAAGTTAAATCTGGATAGTAACCACAGCGTATTGCAGCAAATGTTTAAGCAGCAAGTCGGCAAAGTCACGGTGATCCAGTTAGATTTTGATGTGGCTAGTGATCAAATTAACGCTAGTGCACAGTTACTGCTCGATGACGTTAGTCTACGATACCAGCATTTAAAGCTATTAGCAGATTCCTTGGGCTACCAGATTGGTTTAGTGATTATTGGTACCAGCGATCAAAGCGGCAGCCGCCAAAAAAATGAACGCCTAAGTCAGTCCCGTGCCAGTAATACCGAAAGTGCATTAATTGTCTTGGGGTTAAACAGCAGTGAATTATATTCCGTGGGCTTAGGGCAAATAGAGGTCAATAGTATCAGTGCGAATGCGCGAAAAGTGCTTTTCAATGTCATATATCTGGATAATATAGAGTCTAAGGAAGGGCAGGAACCGCAATGATACAGAAAAAAATATGTTTATTAGGGACATCTGGCGTCGGTAAAACCAGCCTGATACGGCAGTATGTTGAAGGCATATTTGATAAAAAATACCTGACCACTATTGGTGTCAAAATTGACAAGAAGCTGGTACAGCTAGAACATCAAAATGTGCAATTTATGCTGTGGGATATTGAAGGGGCCGATCGCTATAGCGTATTTCAAGAGCGATATCTGCGCGGAGCTGCGGCGTATATTATTGTGGTCGATCAGAGCCGCTCTCCTTCGCTAATTGAAGGCATGGATATCCACACGTTGGTGCGACAGGTCCATCCCTGCCCGACAGTATTGGCGATTAATAAAAGCGACTTAGAAACCCGTTGGCACTGGAATAGCAAGGAGTTGGCCGATTACAAAGAATTATTTGATTTGAGCTTTCATACCAGCGCTAAAACCGGCGAACAGGTAGAGTTAATGTTTACCGAACTGGCCGAACTGTTAACTAAGGAACGTTGACTATGAGTGACTTGCTGCAAGATATTGCCATCGCCTTAGATCAAGCCGTTTTACGCTGCGACAATCCACTAGCAGGAGAACTGCTATTAGTTGAAGGGCAAAGTTCATGGTTGTCAGAATTATTACCCGATAGCCAATATCAGCAACCTTTTATTATTGAAGACGATTGTTATTTTCTGCAGGATTTTATGGTGGATGCCAAAGCCTTATGGTTATCGCCAGAGAATGGGCGCTTGCGTTCTGGCTTTTGGACGGAATCTCTGAGTAGTGGCCGAACCTTGCATTTGGAAGCAGTGGCCATTAAACAAGGTAACACTCAGGTATTGCTGATTAATAACCAGTCCGAGGAATTTCGGCAACGCCAAAAAACCATCCAATCTGCCCGTGAATTGACCCTAGCCAATGATAAATTACAAGAACAATACCAATATTTACATCATCGTTTATTAGCGATGATCAACAGCCCTAAGGGTATTAGTGATTCGTTGAGCCCGATCATTGCCGCCATCGAAAATGCCAATTTCGGGGTCATGGTACTGGATCCACAATTTCGACCAATGATAGAAAATCCGGCCATTCTAGAGATATTCGATTATCAAAAAGACGAGCAGCTTTCTACTGAACTACCTGTCGAAACCCTATTACGCCTGATGCATACTCAGTTGCCAGAATGTACGAGGATCTTATCCACGGCGACCACCTGGAGCGGCGAACTGTGTTGGATGAAACCACCGCACACCTTGAAATGGCTTAAAGTCGCCATTTATCCGGTAAAAGATGACAATCAAAAATTGTCCCACTGGCTCTTCTTTATCAACGATATCAGCCGGTTGAAATACTTATTGCAGCGCAATGAAAAGCTCACCTTACAAGACCCTCTTACCGATTTACCTAATCGTCATGCCTTCTGGCAATATCTTGAAAAGCGTATCTTTGAACAACAGCCGTTGTTTTTGTTGTACGCCGATATTACCGATTTTAAACAGGTGAATGAATTTTATGGGCATGCAGAAGGCGATCGTTTATTGGTTGAACTGAGTGGGCGCTTATCCTCTGTGCTTAAAAAAACGGATTTTGTTGCACGGGTCGGTGGGGATGAATTTGCCATTGTCCTCAATGGCGTGGAATCAGTAGAAAATTGTTTAATGCTAGGCAACCGTTTGTTAGCGGTGTGTCAGCACCCATTTTATACCGAATCACAAGCGGCTTATCATGTTAGTTTATGCATGGGCGCGGTGAGTTTTCCTGATGATGCGTTGACTGCTGAAGAGTTGATGAAATTTGCCGATCTCAGTGCTTATAACGGCCGCAGCAAAAATGTTAAGGGTTTACAGTTTTATTCACAAGAGCTTAAAGACGCCTCGCGCCAGCGAATTCAAATAGAAAAAGAATTGCGTCATGGCATTGAAAACGATGAGTTGGAATTATTGTTACAACCTATTCTGGATTTGAAGTGTGGCAGTATTCGCAAAGCCGAAGTGCTGGTGCGCTGGAACAGACCCGGTCATGGATTGGTGTCGCCGGTAGACTTCATTCCTGTGGCCGAACAATGCGGTTTAATTGTGGCCTTAGGCAAATGGGTATTTGAACATGCTATGCAGTTGTTAAAGCAACTGCAAGAACTGGATTTAACCATCAAGTTATCTATTAACCTATCGCCGGTGCAGGTTATGGATAGTTCTATTTTTGACTTCATGCAATTATGCATCGATAAATATCAAGTTAATCCCCATTATTTGGAGTTAGAGATCACCGAAGGTATCTTGGTCGATGATTACGAGCAGATCCATCGCTTATTAACGCGGGTACGCGGTTTGGGCATGAGTATTTCGGTGGATGATTTTGGTACCGGTTATAGCTCGTTGGCTTATTTAAAGCGCTTGCCCATTGATTTCCTGAAAATAGATCGTTCTTTCGTCAAAGATATTGCTACCGATGATAATGATAAAGCCATTGTATTGGCCGTTATCGCCATGGCGCACAATTTAAATTTAGGGGTCATTGCTGAAGGTGTCGAAACCTCGGAACAACAGGCTTTTTTAGCGAATAATTGTTGTGACTCAGCGCAGGGGTATTTATTCAGTCGACCTATTCATTTTGATGGGTTAGTTGAATTGTTACAGGCGCAAAAGGATGGTGTTAGTGCGGATTGGCAACCTAAATAGAGAGGGGGTTAGTTGAGGTTTTCAGCCAATTCTTCTAGCAGTTGTGTTGTCCACAGTTGAATACGTTCATCACTGAGGTCGAATTGATTTTCATCATCAAGAGATAAGCCCACAAAGTGGCTTTTATCCTCTGTAAGTGCTTTAGATGCGTTAAATTCATAACCTGCATTAGGCCAATAACCAACGATATTACAACCTAACAGTAGCAATTCATCGTGTAACAATCCTAAAGCATCTTGAAACCAGTCGGCATAACCTAATTGATCACCCAAACCAAATAGCGCTACGGTTTTGTCGGTTAAATCCATCGAAGCAATATCTGCCCAGTGGGATTCCCAATCTTCCTGTAGCTCACCAAAATCCCAAGTGGAAATACCAAAGATGAGAATGTCGTATTCTGAAGTTCGTGCTAGCGATTCATCTTTTATATTGTGCAGGGCAACCAGCTCTTCGCCTAGTGCCTGCTGGATCTTCTCGGCGGCCATTTCGGTATAACAAGTTGTGGAGCCAAAAAATAGGCCAATATGTGCTTGCACTGAAAAGCTCCCTTGTTGCCGTGAAAAAGGCGCATATTGTGCTTATATTTATCCACGAGATCCAGTATTAAGCGGAAGTTAGTGATATTGGGTTAATTGCCCACAGCTTATGAGCACAGAACATTGATACAGTTCGGTGATTTTTGTTGGTTTAGTCGGTAATAATGGAGGAGTAATTAATTGTTGGTAACTGGCTAAATTGCGGTATCATGACCTTGCTATTACATTGATACAGAGGGATTAATCCATGTTTGCCTACGTTGCCCGTCAACCCATTCTTGATAGTGAATATAATGTTCACGGTTATGAGTTGCTATTCCGTGATGGACAACAGAATTGTTTTCCTAATATTCAGCCTGATGAAGCCACTTCCAAAATAATTACCAATAATTATTTAACTCTCGGCTTAGAAGATCTCGCTTGTAATAAAACCTCTTATATCAATTTTCATAAAGATACCTTACTCAATGACTTTCCGAGCTTATTAGACCCGGAGTCGGTAGTAGTGGAAATCGTTGAAACCATCCCCACCACCGATGAAATGGTGCAAGCCTGTAGAAAGATTAAAGAGCAAGGCTTTAAGTTAGCCTTGGATGACCATAATTTTGATCCCCGTTGGGATATGTTTTTACCTTATATCGACATTATTAAGGTGGATACCCATCGCGCCGGTTTTGAAAAAGTAGCTCGCAGTATTCCGAAATTTCAAGCGGCTAATGTGCAATTGATTGCGGAGAAAGTGGAAACCCACGACGAGTTCAAAAAATACAATGAACTGGGTTTTGACTTGTTCCAAGGGTTCTTTTTTTCCAGACCGGAAATTATTAAGCAAAAGAATTTACCCACTTCAAAGTTAGGCATTTTAGATTTACTACAAGAAAGCACCAATGCCCATTTTGACTTTGAGCGTATCAACACCATATTAGAACGCGATGTGGGCATGTCGTATATGCTGTTGCGTTTTATTAATAATCCCATGGTGAATAAACGCCATAAAATTACATCGTTGCGCCATGCGTTGAATTACATGGGCGAGTTGGAGTTGAAGAAGTTTATTTCGATTTTAGCGTTAGCCAAGATTGGCGATGAAAAGCCTATGGAGCTGCTACATATGTCCTTAGTGCGAGCTAAGTTTTGTGAGTTAGTGAGTGTGGCTCGCAAAGATAAAGACAATCCACCAAAAGGCTTTTTAGTGGGCTTGTTTTCATTATTGGACGCCTTGCTCGATCAGCCTATCGCCGATGTGGTGAATAAATTACCCATCGATGAAGAAATAAAGCGCGCGCTAGGTCAAAATGAAGGACGTTTAGCACAATATTTGTTACTGGCGCGTTCATTAGAAAGTGCCAGTTGGTTAAGTTTAATTCGCCTATCCAAAGAGTTGGAGTTGGATCAACGGCAAATTCATAGTTTGTTTAATCAAGCGATTGTTTGGGGTAACGGCATTCGTCAAACCGTGTCGCCGCACTATCCTCAATCCCGAGTCAGTGCCTAAATCACCTCAGTTAGTCAAACTCAGACCTGTATATGCGACAAAGGGCTGATTCCTTGCCGCCAATGCCTTACAATAACTGAAATTTTCCGTGAGATATCGGGTCTATGAATTATCGGGGCTAATTATCTCGAGTTCAGGTTAACTATTTAATTCCAACAAAGAAGTACAATTTATATGAAAAAGAAAATCGCGTTAATCGTTGTGACTATTGGTTTTATCACGTCCGGCTTGGTGTTTTCACAGCAGTCGGCAACAAAAAAACCGGCTATTAAAGACGTAGCCGTAACAACGCCGGATGACAATGCAGCATTAAAAATGCACTTTCAACAATCCTTAGGCATGTCGGTTAAAAGTATTAAAGACGCGCCGATGTCAGGCTTAAAAGAATTAGTGACCGATCGTGGATTGTTTTATAGCAGTGCCGATGGGCAGTTTTTTATTCAAGGGCGCTTGTATAATTTGACGGATGGCTTGGTGAATGAAACCGAAAAATCCTTACAAGCTATGCGTACCAATGGATTAAACGAATTTACCCCTACCGCGATTCATTTTCCCGCTAAAGACGAGCGCTACAAGGTGACAATTTTTACGGATATTACTTGTGGCTACTGTCGTCAATTACATTCTCAAATGGATCAATACAATGCCTTAGGTATTAGTGTTGATTATCTTGCCTACCCCAGAGGCGGATTAAATAGTCAGTCTTATCAAGATTTGGTGTCTATTTGGTGTGCAGCAGACCCTAAAGAGGCATTAACTGAGGCCAAAGAAGGCGGTGATGTTGAAGCAAAAAGTTGTGCCAACAATGTCCGTCAGCAGTTTGAGTTTGCTATGCAAATTGGCGTTAATTCAACCCCATCCATTGTTTTCCCTGATGGACAAATGACGCCGGGTTATCAGCCACCTTTACAATTGGCGCAAACTTTAAGTCAGCAGTAGGTTCTTGCTTGTGCCATTTGCTAAGATGAAATTGTCTTAGTAAATGGTTATCATCTCCAGACTTGGTAACCTCCAATTCGTCATATTTTAAGCCCTTTCAATGGGCTAGATTAGAAGATTGACTATTCAAAATGCAAATACAACGCCGCCAGCCACAATCCGAATTTTCCACCACAGACATTGATCCTATTTTACAGCGTATTTATGCCCATCGTGGTATTCAAACCCCACAACAATTGGATACCTCTTTACGCCAGCTTTGTCATTATAATCAACTCAAAGGCATAGAGCAGGCGGCAACTTTGTTGGCCGACGCTATTAGCAGTGCTAAACAGATTATGATTGTTGGCGATTTTGATGCCGATGGCGCTACTAGTACTGCATTGTGTATGTTGAGTTTTGGTTTGCTGGGCACCCAGCATTTTCAGTATTTAGTACCCAATCGTTTTGATTTTGGTTATGGCCTGAGTCCAGAAATTGTTGATGTTGCTCATCAACAAGGGGCGCAACTGATCATTACCGTTGATAGCGGTATTGCCTGTATTAAAGGCGTTGAGCATGCCCGTGCCTTAGGCATGGACGTTATCATTACCGATCACCATTTAGCGGCGGAGCAATTGCCAGCGGCCAATGCCATTGTTAACCCCAATCAACCGGGTTGTACATTTCCGTCTAAAAATTTAGCCGGAGTGGGCGTGGCGTTTTATATGATGTTGGCATTAAAAGCCGAATTAAAGTCCCGCGATTGGTTTGCTCAACGACCAGAGCCCAATTTGGCGGAATTATTGGATATTGTCGCCTTGGGTACCGTGGCCGATGTAGTGATTTTGGATGCTAATAACCGCATTCTAGTGCATCAAGGTATACAGCGCATTCGCAGCGGCCAATGTCGCCCTGGGATAACCGCGCTCCTTGAAGTGGCGGGACGCAATCAGGCTAATCTCAGTGCTTCCGATTTAGGTTTTGTGGTAGCGCCACGCTTAAATGCCGCTGGCCGCCTGGATGATATGTCGCAAGGTATTGAATGCTTATTAACCAGTGATCAAGCTCAGGCGCGAGAAATGGCAGTGCAGTTAGATAGCCTTAATCGTGAGCGTCGGCAAATTGAATCGTCAATGCAGCAGGAAGCGCTAAAGGCGTTGTCGCAGTTATCATTGAATGAAGAACAGTTGCCCTACGGTATATGTTTATATCAAGAAGATTGGCATCAAGGGGTAATTGGCATCTTAGCTGGCCGAATTAAAGAGCAATACTTCCGGCCAACAGTGGTGTTTGCCCATCAAGATGATGCGGTTATTAAAGGATCCGCACGTTCTATTCCTGGTTTACATATTCGGGATCTACTGGAAGAATTAAACAGCCGTTACCCTAATATCATTACTAAGTTTGGTGGTCATGCGATGGCCGCAGGCTTATCTATGCCTGTTGGTAACCTTGCAGCCTTTGAAGAGCTCTTCAATCAACTGGCACAAGAGCAGCTTGCAGGCCAGCCATTACAAGGCGTGGTCATGAGCGACGGTGAGTTAGCGCCGCAGCAGATGAGCTTGCCCGTTGCACAAATGTTGAAACAATCGGGGCCGTGGGGACAGGGATTCGCTGAGCCGGTGTTTGACGGCGTGTTTAACTTAGTGGATCAACGCATCGTCGGTCAAAAACATTTGAAGATGCAAATACAAACCGATAGTGGGCAATTGGTTGATGCTATCGCCTTTAATGTGGATCTTGATGTTTGGCCTAACAAACAGACAAGACAAGTCGAATTAGCTTATAAGCTGGATATTAATGAATTCCGTGGGCGGGTATCGGTACAGCTACTAGTGGATGCCATTAATCCGGCTTAAATGACTTCCGTATTAACTGATACCCAAAGTGGGATAAGGGCGAGCGTTAACTCAGGGTTTTCTGCCAATATCCCACATCTAGCCACTGATCGAATTTAAAACCCACTTCTTTAAAGTGGGCCACTTTCATAAAGCCACATTTTTCATGCAAAGCGATACTGGCACTATTGGGTAAAGTGATACCGGCAATCAGCGCGTGGATCTGTCCTTGTGGCAGTGATGCCAATAGTTGTTGATAAAGACTATAACCGATACCTTTTTTATGGTGGTCTGGGTGCAAATAAACAGTAACCTCAACCGAATGCCGATAAGCACTACGCTCTTTCCATGGGCAAGCATAGGCATAACCTAGAATCTCGCCTTTATCTTCATAGACTAGCCACGGCAAGTTATTGTTGGCAACTGCGGTCATTCGCTGACTCATGAGAGGGGCTTCAACTTCGATTTCCTCAAAGGTGATCACGGTATTACGGATAAAATGATTGTAGATAGCCGCGATGTTCGCGGCATCTTGGCTACTGGCATGTCGGATCATGTTACGGCTGAGCTCACTCAGGTTTGGCTTTAATGATCATCACTTTCATTAAAATAACCCCGAGTAATACTAAGATTGAGGCAACGCCTAAAATGGGCCCAAGCACTGATGCTGCCACCATGCCGCCATACATCAAAAATAGTGCGACCACTAAAACCAATGTGCCGATTTGGTGAGCATAGTATTGAACTTGGACAAGTTTAGCTGAAGGGGTAGTGAGCCAGAGTTTATGGCAGACGGCATAAATAAACGACACTACAAAACCCAACAGCATAATGTGGGCGTGGGTGACAAGCTGCCCATGATTTTTGCTAGAGGCCATGAATATGCCCAAGATAACGCCAACGAGGGCATAACCAAATGCGCTTAATAAAAATTTTCTTTCCATTACTTTAACCTCTTAATTATTGTCGTTTCGGTAAAGTGAATTATCGTATCTTTTTTATACTACTAAGAGGGTTAACGCAATGATTGCTGGCAGCGCTTGGATATAGAATATCTTTTTACTTACGGTCAGCGCGCCAAACACTCCAGCAATACTCACGCAGCTTAAGAAAAATACTAATACATTATGTTGGTAGTCTATCAGCCCCCAGAGCAAACCTGCAGAAAGGAAACCGTTATACAGCCCTTGGTTCGCCGCCATGGCTTTTGTGCGCTGTGCATGCTCTAAGGATAACTTAAAAGCGCGCATACCTGCGGGTTTGTCCCACAGAAACATCTCTAGGATCAAAAAGTACAGATGCAACATAGCGATGATGACAATTAATGTGGTGATGATGGCGGCCATTCGGTTTTCCTTATTTAGCGACAGCTAGTTGAATTAAGATTGCACACTCTTTTGCATAATTAGTGTCGGTTTACCATCAATGGTGGTTTGGTTTTTTGTCGCCCAGTAATCTTCCATTTCAGCTTGATCTTTCTTGGCTGCCCACTCTTTTAACTGATCTCGCGGCCCTTGAAAATCAAAGAAGGGCACGGCCATACCACAGGATTTTTGTACCAAATCTATTTTCACATCAAAAATCTGTCGTGCGCCGGGCAATAATTCAAAGTGCTGAGATAACTCGTCCCATTGTGGATCATTTCTATGTATAGCTTTAGCCGTGCCATACAAACGCAGAATAATCGGTGAACCTTCAAAAGCTGCAAACATGATGGTCATACGTGGGGATTGTTCAACATGGGCAGCAGTTTCATTACCACTACCGGTAACATTCAGCCACAACACTCGATTGGCGTTGATTATTTTAAAAGAGTCCATGCCCTTAGGTGAGATATTCACTCTACTATCGGTTGTGGCAGTACCCACAAAAAAGATTTTTTGCTTGTGAATAAATTCTTGAATTTTAGTGGAGATTTCTGAAAATTGTTGACCCATTTTTGCATCCTTTTTAAACGGGAAGTGATTCGCTAATATTACACAAGAGTTAAAAATTTCGTCAGCTTTTCTTTGTTGATACTTCATCGTTAGTCATAAAAGTTTAAAAAATCTGACCTAAAACTGCTTAATAACCTTCAAATAACTGTCGAGCAATCGTCACATTCAAACGCTACGCTTTCTGCCGTTTTGTTGGCTTACCAACTAAGCATTCGCCTACTCATTAAACGGGAAAAATATAATGAAACAGAAATGGATAGCCGTGGCAAGTACGCTTGCATTAGCGGTATCAACAGCCATACATGCCGATGTGTTACCTGCTGATCAAATGAACAGCCCTTGGTATACCGACGCTCAAAGTAAATTAAATGCAAAATTAGACACCAATAATCAATTTAAAGCGAAGAATGTCATTTTGTTTGTGGGTGATGGTATGGGTGTGTCCACCTTAACTGCCGCCCGTATATTGCAAGGTCAATTAGCCGGTAATCAAGGTGAAGAAGGTTACCTCAGCTTTGAACATTTCAGCCATACCGCATTGGTAAAAACCTATAATGTGGATGCACAAACCCCTGATTCTGCCGGCACTATGACCGCGATGATGTCTGGTATTAAAACCGATGTAGGTGTTATTGGTGTTGATGAAGATATTGAGCGCGGTGATTGCAGCACACTTGAAGGTAATGAAGTGGCTACTGCACTAGAATTAGCTGAAATAAAAGGCATGTCGACAGGCGTTATTTCAACGGCACGTATTACTCATGCTACCCCCGCTGCTACTTATGCAAAGTCGCCTGATCGCAATTGGGAAGATGTGTCTGATATGCCAGAGGCAGCTGTTACAGCCGGTTGTAAAGATATTGCAGACCAACTGGTAAATTTTGAAGCCAATATTGAAGCGCGTTATTCAGGTGTTGATGTAGATGGCATTGAAGTGGTAATGGGCGGCGGTCGTCGTCATTTCTTACCTAAAGATGTGGCATTTAACAGTGCTGATGCCGTCAGTGCAGTTGAAGGCGATCGTACCGATGGTCGCGACTTAACCGCAGAATGGCAGCAACAGTATAGTAATGGTCAATACGTTATGGATCAGGCTGGTTTTGATGCGATAGACGCTGACACCACTGAGCGTGTTTTTGGTTTATTTAATGAATCACACATGCAGTATGAAGCCGACCGCGGCAACGATATTGCCGGTGAGCCATCGTTAACCGAGATGACTGAAAAAGCCATTCAGATCCTTGATAACAACAGTAAAGGTTTTTTCCTAACCATTGAATCTGGTCGTATTGACCATGGCCACCATGCTGGTAGTGCTTACAGTGCGTTAACCGATACCATCGAATTGGCTAACGCCGTTACTAAGGCGGTTGAACTCACTAATGCAGAAGATACCTTGATTTTAGTTACCGCCGACCACGGTCACGTGTTTACGATTGCTGGTTACCCTAAACGCGGTAATCCAATATTGGGTAAAGTGGTCTCGGTAGGTGAAGATACGCCTGCTACGGACGCCGATGGTATGCCTTATACCACATTGGGTTACACCAATGGTTTAGGATTTCATGAACTAGCCGATGCCACTGATGCCGATGCAGTATACAACTTTGACATTGTTAGCGGTCGTCAGGACCTAACGAATGTTGACACCACAGCATCAGGTTACCATCAAGAAGCACTCATCCCACTTTCTTCGGAAAGCCATTCAGGTGAAGACATTTCATTACATGCACAAGGTCCAGGCTCGCAGCTTGTACAAGGCGTTGTGGAACAAAACATGGTCTTCCACATTATCAATCAAGCACTTGATCTGATTGCGAAATAACAAGGATAAAATTATGAAAATCGCGAATTTAAGTAAACTGGCTTTGGCGTTCTCATTGACCTTAACCCTCGCTGCTTGTGATGGGGATGACGGTGCGATGGGTACGCCTGGAACACAAGGTCCGGCAGGCGCTGCTGGCACAGATGGTAGTAATGGAACTGATGGCGCTGGCGGTTTAAACAGTTTGATTAAACAAACTGCTTTAGCGGTCGGTAATGAACATTGTCGCAATAGCGGACTACAACTGGATTCAGGTTTAGATACTAACGTGAATGGTGAATTAGATGCCACAGAAGTCACGCAAACTGAATACGTATGTTCGCCTAATAACACTAATGTAAATACCTCAGAGCTGGCGAGTAATATTATTAATCCATGGTACGCCGATGCGGACCTTGAGATCACTGCAGCTAAAACCACATGGCTACAAGCTACTGGCTCAAGTGCTGCTAAAGATGCTCAGGCACAAAAAGTTGCGGGTATTAAAGGGCGTGCCAAAAACGTGATTTTGTTTGTGGGTGATGGTATGGGAATTTCTACCGTAACTGCAGCGCGCATTTTAGAAGGGCAGTTACAAGGCAACATGGGCGAAGAGAACCAATTGAGTTTTGATCGTTTTCCTTTTGCCGGTTTAGCTAAAACCTATAACGTAGATGCACAAACGCCAGATTCTGCAGGCACCATGACGGCTATGATGTCTGGGGTTAAAACCGATGTTGGCGTGATTGGTGTTAATGAAAATATCGTCCGCGGTGATTGTTCAACCGTTGACGGTAATGAATTAATCACTGCCATTGAACTGGCGGAAATTGCCGGTAAGTCAACGGGGATTATTTCAACTGCACGTATTACTCACGCTACCCCAGCTGCTACTTATGCAAAATCTGCTGATCGTAACTGGGAAGATGTGTCCGATATGCCAGCTGCTGCCGTTACCGCAGGTTGTAAAGATATTGCCGACCAATTGGTTAATTTCGAAAGTAACTTAGAAGCGCGTTTTAATGGCTTGGATGTAGATGGCTTAGAAGTCGTGATGGGGGGTGGACGCCGTCACTTTTTACCTAAAGATGCTGCCTTCAATAGTACTGATGCGGTGAGCGCGGTAGAAGGCGATCGTACCGATAGCCGTGACCTTACTAGCGAATGGCAAGCGGCTTATCCGAATGGTACTTATGTGATGGATCAGACCGGTTTTGACGCCATCAATACCGAGACCACAGAGCGTGTTTTCGGATTATTTAATGAATCACATATGCAATACGAAGCCGACCGTGGCAATGATGTTGCTGGTGAGCCTTCATTAACCGATATGACAGCAAAAGCGATTCAAGTGCTAGACAACAATCAAGAGGGTTTCTTCTTAATGGTGGAGTCGGGTCGTATTGATCACGCCCATCATGCAGGAAGTGCCGCCGGCGCATTGTCGGATACTGTGGAGTTGTCAAAAGCAGTGGCGCGAGCTGTGCAATTAACTAATGCAGAAGATACGCTAATTATTGTCACTGCCGACCATGGTCATGTGTTTACTATTGCTGGCTACCCTAAACGCGGCAACCCAATCCTAGGTAAGGTGGTGAATGTTGGAGCTGATGAACCCGCTCTTGCTGCCGATGGCATGCCATACACGACTTTGGGTTACACCAATGGTTTAGGTTTCCGCGATTTAGGTGAGGAAACCGATGCTGATGCTACTTATAACAGTGCAATAGATGCCGGCCGTAAAGACTTGACCAGCGTTGACACTACCTCTGCGGGTTTCCATCAAGAGACATTAGTGCCCTTAAGTTCTGAATCTCATTCAGGCGAAGATGTAGGCGTGTATGCCCAAGGCCCGGGGGCGTTTTTGGTCAATGGTACTAATGAGCAAAGCATGATTTTCCATGTTATGGATTATGCCGCGGATCTCGTCAATCTGGCGCAAGCCAAAGTTGAATAATCTACCACTGATTTGATTGTAAAGAGGCACTTTGGTGCCTCTTGTCGTTAGAGGTCATTATGAATAAAGACATTATGAAAAACATCGTTCTGCAAAGTTTACTGTGGTTGTCCGTGTTAACCACCACCCATGCATGGGCTGGTTGCGATAAAACCCTGCAACAGCTTAGTGCTGATTATCACATCATCACCGACAAACCACAGGGCAAATCCATTACCCAGTCCCTGCAATTGGTGCGTGATCAAAATACGGTGATGCACCGTTATCCCGCCACTCAGATCACCGAGTCTTGGTATTTGACTCAGCATGAGTTGATTAAACCGACACGTTACTTCGATGCTTATCAACGGGCCATTGAATATCAGCCGGCAGAGAAGGTGCATGGAAAATTTGAATCCGATTGGGGATATCGATATCAATTGGTTTCGGATAAGCTTTTTTCGCAACTAACGTTGTTGAATGAATCTGGCGAAGGCTGTATGCAGCTGCAAGAATTTAGCTTAACGACCGCAAACAAAAATATTGAACTGCTGTGGTTACCGGCGCTAAAACTGGTGAAGTCTTTTAAGATCACCACACCCCAAATGAGTCAACATTGGACGTTGCAACATATTGATTATGATGTGCAGAAAATTAACGCTCTACGTACTACTTTAGATACTTATCAGGCAACGGATTTTGCCGATATTGGTGATGATCATAGCGATCCGTTTTTAACCAAAATGGTCACCTTAGGATTTATTGAGCATGGCGCATCGGGTTTTTATAACAGCGAAGGTGCCGCCTTAGAAGGGCAACATCAGCATTGAGTTATTGTGGCAGACAAACAATCGGCCGCCATGGTTAAACGTTTGCCATGGTGCGCCAACTGTTTAGCAAGGTCGCTACCTCACCACTGACGGACGCAGCGGCTTTGACCGACTGCGCCTGACGGATGCGTGTTGATAGGCCGTATAATAATAGCATTAGCAGTTCTGATTTTTGGCTAGCTTGCGGAATGTCTTCGGCCTCAATCGCCTTTACAAAATGCTGCTCAAAGGTATTAAAAAAGCGCGTTACAATGTCTTGAATGTTAGCGGGCAGGGTGAGTTTGCTGTTGACTAAATTCACCATTAGGCAGCCGCGATTTCGAGGATCATGAGCAGGGCGACTCACAATAAAGTCAAAAAATCCGTGAATGGCATCTAATCCCGGTTCTATGAATATTTTATCCAGTGAAACACAGGTTTGTTGGTAGTAACGTTCAAGGCACTGACTGAACATTTGGTCTTTATCACCAAAGGTATTAATCAGGCTACGCCCGGTAAGGCCTGTCTCTTTTTCCAATGTCGCGTAGGTAGTGGCATCATAGCCCTGTTGCCAAAATATATGCATTATTTGCATTAATATTTGTGGCGTATCAAATTGTCGTTTACGACCCATAAGTTCATTACCGAGATGAAGATTATCCTAATCATTAACCAATAAATAATTTATTGCAATACTCATTGTAAAAATGTAAGTTTGTTTTATTGAAATGGGCATTGTAAAAAATGAAGGGAAAATGAGCAAATGATTAAAGTAGGTGATCGTATTGATGAGCTCTGCTTACCGAATATTGATGGAAGTGAATTTGATGTGTCGCAGATTAAAGGTAAGCGTTATATGTTGTCTTTTTTCCGCTTTGCAGCCTGCCCTTTTTGTAATCTGCGCGTGCATCAATTAGTTGAAAATGCATCAGCGTGGAATGATAATTTTACTATTGTTGCGGTGTTTGATAGTCCGTTGGATAACTTACAACGCTATGCCGACAGGCATCAATCACCTTTCCCCATTTTGGCTGACGAGACTAACAAGTACTATAAACAGTTTGGGGTGCAACGCTCAATATTGCGCACGCTAAAAGGTTTTATCTTGCGGTTTCCTCAAGTGTTGAATGCCATGTTCGTCCAAGGTTACTGGCCAACGTCTTTCAAAGGCAATCTATTTACCATGCCGTTAGATATTTTAGTTAATGAACAAGGCGTGGTTGAGTTGGTGTATCTTGGTAAAGACGAAGGCGACCATTTGCCGCTGCAGGACATGCTGACGTTTGCCAATAAAGCGTAGATAGCCGCTTCAATTGAATAGTTCTACCGTCGTCACCACGAAAGGCGAGCGACTACATGCTTCTTATCAGTGTGCAGCGAAAACGACCAGCCATTGCGCTCACATAGCCGTTGAACAATACCGAGACCCAAACCATAACCGTTAGACGATGCAGCCTTGGTCGGTGTGTACCGCTCATCAGCCTCACTGTTCACCTGATTGGTGACTAAGAGCTCGTGCTCTTTGATGATAATCGTTATCGGCCCCTGCCCGTCGAGCGTGTGCTCGAACGCATTTCGCACCAGATTATTGACCGCAATAAAAAAAGCCTGCGGATGTCCGCAGACTCTGGGTTTTGTGAGTTCGTCGATATTAACATCGACGAACTTGCTGCTCAGTAGGTAGCGTTGCTGATCTATCGCTTTGCTCACCAGTGGCATCACTAAAAACTGCTCGTCATACAACCCGTCATCGGTTTCGCGAGCGAGGCACAAGAACATTTCAATCGTAGTTTTCATGTCGAGCGTCGCACGCCTCACTCGATCTAGCGCCTTCACATCGGTCGCTGACAGTTCGCTTTGTTCTAGCAACTCAAGCGCGCCTGTTATCACTGTGATTGGAGTGCGCAACTCATGACTGGCTGAGCTGGTAAAGTATCGCTCTCTCTCAATAAATGCGCTAATACGCTCAAGCGTCTTCTCAATGGTCCCAGCGAGTACACCAACCTCATCATCACCGAACCGGCTAGACTCTATATGTTTATAATCTTCGGCTGATAGTTGTTCCAGGTCGATGTCAGCGACCACTTTGGCCAATTGCGCGACAGGGGCGACAGCTCTACGCATCACAACAATTCCCAGCCCGAAACCAAGAGCACCTAGTGAAGTCACGACACCGGTGATAACGAGCAGCAACCACCAATCCTCTGATGACGCAGCCTCAATCCCGGCAACATCGAAAACAACAAATGCGTGTTGCTGTTCTTTGTCGGTAGGTGTCTTTTCATTGTAGGTAGATAGCACCGCGACATGTAACTCTTCGGTATCGAATTCGTATAATCCTTCATCGGGGGTTGTTTGCGCCCATTCCCTCAGTGATTCCGGCAAGCGAGCAATCTCATCGTATCCGCGAAGGTTCATCGGCATAGAGGGATAACTTTCGGCGGCACGCTGTAACTGATACGTCAGCACACGGTCCTCACTCAACCTGATCGCAGCGAAGAAGGCGAATCCCCATACCACACTGAGTACAGCAACACAGATTGCAAATGCAATTGCAACACGCTTGCTCAAACTGTAACGGTACATTAATAGAGGCTGTTTATCTTTCATATACGCTCTCTAATTATCCTCTGCAATTCGGTACCCGATACGATGCACCGTATGAATGAGCTGGCTATCAAACGGCCTGTCGATAGCCTGCCTCAGTTTGTACAGGTGCGAGCGAAGTGCATCACCATCGGGGGGCTCATCAGCCCACAACAAGGTTTCGAGAGCATCGCGAGTCACAACAGACGGTGCCTCTTCCATCAATCGTTGCAGTAGCTTCATGCAAGCAGGGTTGAGATCGACGCATCGTCCCGCGCGATGTACTTGCAGCGTAGACCTATTCATCGTCAGATCACCAACAGTTAACAGCTTGTCAGCTTTTCCGTGACTACGTTTGTACAGCGCCTGCAGCCGAGCATGTAACTCTTGTAATGCGAATGGCTTGACCAAATAGTCGTCGGCTCCCGCCGCAAACCCTTTCAGTTTATCGTCAAGCGTGTCTCTCGCCGTTAGCATAAGCACGGGTGTTTCTACCTTGGCTTCAGCTCGCAGCTTTTTGCAGAAACTTAAGCCATCCATCCCAGGAAGCATCAGGTCTAGAACAATCACGTCAAACGGATTCGTCAACGTTAGGTGCATCGCGCTTATACCGTCATAGGCAAAATCCAGTATATAGCTATGCTTTTCGAGATAGGCGGCAATGTTCTCGCAAATATCGCGGTTGTCTTCGACAATCAATACTCTAATAGGTGCTGTACTAAGTGCGTATACCATCTCTGCTCTCATTCCTTACTAGGCCCTTTACCAAGTCCATTACCAAGCATAGTCCAGCCGCAGACCAATAAGCGGCTCGGCTTCGCTCTCGTCTTCTACTTCAACACCTCGACGGTAGTCAAACTCGGTGTCGTCACTCGATGACGCTGCCGTTACGTTGATGACATCGAGAAAGGCTGTTACATCTATTGGGCCAAATGCGCGCCGATAGTCAACGCGAATGTTCAACAAGCCTGAACCGCTTTTGCGACCGATATTGCGCTCAGTGATCTCTTTTGAGTAGCGTAGAGGTTGTCCTGGTCCCAACACGTCGGAGTGAATAATAAACGCGTCGTCTGGTCTGCCGGAAAGATATTTGTAACGGCCGGCGACCTTCCAGCGGTCGCTGATTTCCCAGGTCAAACCGAGGGTAGCGACATGCTCGCGACTAAATTCATCGATTACGTCACCGCGACCGTCTTTGCGGTCGACTACGGCATCGTTGTAAGAGTAGGTTGCAGTAGCGTAAAGGCCTTCGAAGAACGTACCGTTGACCACGATATCGACGCCGTAAGACGTGCCGTCACCCATATTGGCAAAGGTGCCGCTTGCTCTATCCATATCTACCACTAGGTTGTCGAGGTTTTGATAGTAGGCCTCCGTTAACACCGACCAATTGTTGCTCGGGAAATATTTTAAACCGACACTACCATGGGTGATTTTTTCGGTCTTAAGGTCGTTTGACTCGTTAGCGGCAAGCTCTAAAAACCGTGGCGACTGATGAAAAAGTCCTGCGGTTGCAAAATATCTAACCGTTTTACTCGGCTGCCAGTTGGCGCTGAACCTAGGCGACGCGAAGCTTTCATCGGCAAAACCGTCCCGTTCGACCCGTAAGCCAGTGCCAAAATCCCAATCACCGAGTTCAAAAACTTGATCTACGTAGCCAGCATAGCTCGTTTCTTTCTGACGTCTTGAAGAGTTGATGTTCTGGGGTGTCAGCACAATATAACGCTGCTCTGGGTCTGGTCTAGAGTCATCGTCGTCGTAGATAAATCGATTCCAATCGCCGTTTAAAACAGTGCTGTAGTCTAGTTCAACTTGTGTTACTCGAACACCGGCACTGAATATCCCCCATTGATTCACTGTCTCAAAGTCGCTTCGCCAGCCGATCTCTGTTTCATTTTCACCGATGGTAATAATGTCTTCCCGCACGGGAAAACTAGACGCGGGCGAGCCTGCTGGTACCAGATCAGGAAAGGCTTCACCCTCTGAGCTGATCTTGTCACTTTTGCGGTAGTAAACCTTGTTGGTCCAGACAGCTTCTTCACCGATCAATGATCGCCATGTCAAACCGTACAAATCACTATCTTGTTCAGAATCTTGCAGCGCGGCATCTTCGAAATTGGGTGATGCAAAAACATGTTTGACGCCGCGAGTATAGTCCTCGTGGGTATCCATCAATAGAACTTCGAGTGTGTGATCCTGATCGATGGGTATCACCGACTTTACAATGACGTCTCTTAACACAGGCTCACCAATGTCCAGTTCATCGATAGTTTCAAATAAAGCGCCGAAGTCTAGTCGCCGAGCAGACACGAGCATGGTTGCGTCTTCAGTAATACCCATAGGACCGTCGTAGCCCACTTCAAAGCCTGCTAGGTCGTAGCGAAAACTGGCTGAAGGACTCGGGTTTCCATCGGCGACGTCCAGTTTGAGTAGCGATGCAGCACGGCCACCATAAGCCGGTCCCCAGCCACCCGGTGAGAACTCTGCTCCGCTGATAACGTTTGGTGCGAAAATTGAGAATCGGCCACCACCACCGACATCCTCCTCTTCACCCAATGTTGCATCAAAGTGCACCGCTTTATCAAAGGGAAAGCCATCAACGAATAACAAATTATCTCTTGGGCCACGGCCGCGTACACTAAAGCTTGCGAATTCACTGGCGGATGCCAGGCCAGGTAGACCGTCTAGCGAAAGGAGCGGATCTGCGCCACCACCCACAGCGCCTCGCAACGTTTCTCTGTCGAAATAGGTGCTGGAGCCTGAGGCAGATACATCAGATTGCTGCGCCCGAACCTCCACGACCTCGATGGTGTGCTCGTTAAGTTCGAATTCTAACTTGATATTTTTGCGCGTAACCACACGTACGCTCGGCTCATACAATGAAGCGAACCCGCTTTTAGCTACGTTCACCGAGTAGAGACCGGGATCAAGCTGTTCAACGACAATGCGACCTTGTGCGTCGGTTTCTAACGTTTGCGTGGAAGAGGTTTCCCGTTCCTTGATCGTGATCTGCACACTTGAGAGTGGCCGCTTAGTATTCTGATCTTTGACTATGAAAGTCAGCGCACCGGGCGCCTCTGCTGCCTTTGCAAGAAATGACATGCTAAAAAGTGGAAAGCCAATCAGCATCCACAGCGTCAACCATGATACATGTCTGAAATGCCTGTTCATATTGTTATCCCTCTAAGCGTTAACCACGATGCCTGTCTCAATTTCTTGCTCATATTGCTATCCTCCAATCAACGACTGTATCTAATTGATAAATCGCTGGGAGTCTAGCAAAGCCAATGTGACTAAAATGTCGCTGAAATGTGAACACTACATCAAAGACTGATGCATAAAGCCGGTTCATCTTAAGGAAATTACCGCCAAAAGTTTACAATAACCAAATTGGCACAAATTTGTAATTCAAACCAAACAGCGTGACCGTCCGCTTCGGGCGTGAAACCGTTGAGTGTCTAAGCCGCTAATGGCTTTAATTGTTATAAATAAATGGCTGTCTTTTTCGTTTGACGATTGGAGATCGTCAGTAAATCCAGCGCTCTCAATCCGGTGTTAACACCAAAAATGATATGCCTTGGCGTGGTAAGGTAAAATTCAAGGTTGTTGCGCTGTGGGCAATGTTGAGTTGCGCTGGCGCAGCGTCGATTGTTTTAAGCTCGGCTGCCTTTAATAATTCAGTTCGCTGTGTTTGTGATGGAGCGATTGGCGAGCCCATTTTTAACCAGGCGGCGTAACTATTGGAATGATCTTTATCAATTCTGTAGTGTTTAAGACTGGCACTTTTGGCAAAACTTTTTGGCAAACCTTGCAAATTAATTTGTACTGCGGCATCGGGGCCAACGACATCGTCATCATGATAGTGCCATACAAGTACACTGAGTCTGTCAGCATCAAGTGATGCCCTTACCCCCACATCAGCTGTACCGCGCACACCATCAGCCATTATGTCGTCGAGCTTCGCTTGTGCACTCGATGCCGAGAACACAAAATTGCCACCCATTTTGGCAAACAGTTTAAAAGCATTCATAACTGGCAGATCAATACCTGCCGATGTCAGCTGACGAAAACCGGCAAAGTAGGGTTGGTCTTCAAATTCAAATGACCATGACAAAATGCCATCCAATAATATTCCATGTCGATCCGCGAGTTCCTCCAAGCGAGCAAAGGAAGCGGCTGTGTAACTGGAATAGAGTGTGCCGTTTCTGTAGGCATTTGCTGGCCCCTGACAAGCAGCGCAGCCCTCTGGATCGGACTCTCCAATAATGACTGGCTTGGTTTTCATGATCGGATCAGCAGCAATCTGAACAAACTCATTATCTGCTGCACGTAAATGGGTATCCAAGCCCATGCGAACATAGGACGCACCATTTTCCTGTTGCATGATAGTGGGGGCACCTTTGGCATGAAACGACAGGAAGTCAGTTGGTGTATTATTTTCCTGAACATGCTGAATGAATTTTGTCATGAAATTATCGCCCGCACCGGCGATATCAGGGCCACCAACACGCGCGTCGGGCAATGCACGGCGCACACCACGAATGGCGTGATCATGTAATTTAAAAAATTCGGCTTGTGTACCGGCCCAATAATATTGTGGCAAATTAGCTTCATTCCAGGTTTGCCAATACCAGGTGGCCACTTCTTCACGGCCGTAACGCTCAACACAATGCGTCACCCATTGAAAAACCAATTCTTCCCAACGTGCGTAATCGCTTGGTGGATAAGCCCAACCAGTACGAATATCTCCACTGCCAGGGCGAAAATTATGTTGGTAAGGTTGTGGCTTAACAGAAAGCGCTTCTGGCATAAAGCCAATTTCAACATAGGGGCGAATGCCACGCTCACGATAAGTATCAAAAATCCTGTCGACTATCGTCCAGTCATAAACAGGATTGCCTTTTGCATCTTCTGTATAGGCATTAGTGGAGCCCCATTTAAGCGCGGGGGTTCCATCTCCTGTTGTTAATAAATTGTGGGTCCGAAAATACACATTATCCGGCGCAAGCGCGCCTAAAGTCGAAAGGGTTGTGCGCCCATCTTTCATCGTTGCGTAGTTAGCTTCATCCGCACCAAAAAAGCGCCAAACAGGATTAACTTTTTCCAAGGTTTGTTTGGCATCAACGTTTATGTTAACCGGAAAAGATTCTGCTTGCGCCAGTGCGACGAACCCAGTTGTTATAAGCCAAATAAAAGTGGTAACTACTTGCTTATTAATTAATTTTGCCTGCATAAATCAAAGTCCATTAGCTGAATAATTTATTGTGCTGAAAATCTAAGACTCAGTCCTAGCTAATTCAAATTATCAGAGCATATTAAAATTAACATGACGATATTTTTATTCCCTATTGTTTTATAGGCTTTTGTGTTGCTCCACGTAATACTGCGCCACTGTAAAAACGTTCGGTGTAAGGCACGTTATCTTCACCATTATAGTTTTCTAATCTGGTAAATAAACGGGTTCTTAGATTGGCTATTATGTTCAGGTAGGACTGGTCATTGATCAGATTCTGTAATTCACGGGGATCATTGTTTATGTCATACAATTCCTCGGTATCCCACACTCCATGATGCGTAATGAATTTAAAATAAAAGGTGTTGTAGTCAAATTTAAAAATAGCTTTCCTGTCAATCTGTTTGTCCGATGTTGAAAATCGAAATTGCTTCTGTCAACAATGTCGCACCTGCTGACATTAATTGTGATGTCTCGATTTGCCATTTTTAATGGCAAGCTGTGTGAAAAATAAAATCACCAACATACCGCTTTAGAGTAGTGTTTTTGCCGTTCAACCTGATAAGTTATTTAGTCCGCTTTGGGCGTGAAGCAGTGGTGTATTTACGTCTGCTTTTGGTCGATAGTTGCTGGTAAAACACTTTTTAGCCCCACATCGGGCGCACTTTGCTTTTCTCTAACGCTATTTCTGTGCCGGTTAAATTGCTCCACAGTGCGATGCCCGCGCGTTGTTCAATATAATTGGTAGAAACACGATAAGCTTCCACTGGCTTATTCAGGCTTTCATTCGCCATCTCAAAGGCCCACATTCTTAACTTGCCGTTTTTCTCTTCCGCCAAAATAGATTTAAAAAAGTGACTGGGTACGGGCACGCTAATACCGTTATTGTCATTTTCGCCAATCAGGATAATGGGTTGAAAAAAATCGAAGATTGGCCCGCTGATCACGTAGGTTTCCAGTACATTCGGTTGTTCATCCAATTCGCGAATGGCGGTTTCTAGTAAGCGCCATTTCTGGCGGTTAAATGCTGGGGTTTGTGGTGACATATTCGACAGTAAAAAGGTTTCGCTATTTTCGATATTGCTATCGTTATGATTGGCACTGGCGACCAGATGACCGCGATCATAGCCACTGCTGCGGTAGTCACTAAGGTCGGCTCGAAATTGTTGGGGAATACGAAAATCGGGGCGGAAGTTATTTAGGCGCTCAATACTTCGTAAAATATCCTTATTTGGGTCAACAATTTCTAGCGCCCATTTGGCCTGACGAAAATAGTAGGAATAACCTACGCTAAAATAACGATTAAGTAGTACCTGATCGGCTGCTGGGCAGCCGTAGCGCAGTTCGGGTTTGGCAGACAAGCTAAGGTGATCCATGATCTTTCCTTATATGATCAATGAATATAGTGTTGTCCTATTATTGTCGTTTGTCTGTTAAATAACCAGTTTACTCAAGTACCATCATTTCTGATGCTGCCAATAAAAAGGCACCAACACCATAATATTGAGTATCACTGGCGAGTACTTGATCCGGTGCATTGCCAATTTGTTGTACCCAGCCTAGTTTGCCATCTTTATCCACGGCGCTAACCAGTGCTGGCCACGCCTTTTGCACCACCGGTAGGTATTCGGTTTTATCTAATATGCCTTGATTGATGCCCCAACTGATACCAAAGGTCACAAAAGCGCTGCCACTGGTTTCTTTTAGTGGCTGATGTTCAAAATCCATTAAAGAAGAAGCCCAGAGTCCGGCGTCGGTTTGAATTGCTTTAAAGCGTGCAGCCATTTCTGTATATAAAGTGAGTAATGTGGCACGGGCAGGGTGGCTTTCTGGCATTTGCTCTAATAACAATGGGATACCGGCGAACACCCAGCCGTTACCGCGACTCCAGAATATTTTATTGCCATGCTCACTGCGCTTTTCAAAAAAGCGACTGTCACGATAAAATAAATGTAGCTCTTTGTCGTACAGGTAGTCTTGGGTTGCTGCGTATTCTTTGAGGCCAAAATTTAAATATTTTTCATCACCGGTTACTTTGGATAAGGCGGCCCATACTGGCGGCGCCATAAACAGTGCATCGCTCCAGCACCAACGACGTTGGCAGGTACCCTCAGATTGAGGATCAGGATTGCTAAGAAACTCCAGACTATTGCTGGCGTTATAATTAATTATCCCATCGAATACCGCTTGTGTTGGCTCGTAGTGCTTGGGTAATCTTCCTTGTGGCAATGCTAAATAAATCTGGCCGATGGCGTGATCATCGGCATGCCAAGTCAATGGTCCCAATTGCCACTTGTTGGATTCTGCCAGTTGTAGCAACACTTGCTGATAATTTGCATTGTTAGTGACATGCGCCCAACGCGTTAAGCCAACATAGAAGGCGGCTTGTACCCAACCTTTGGTTAAGCCTGTTTGATCTTTGTAGGTGCGAATATAATCAACGGAGTCACGGTGCTGCAATTGCCAATCAGCGACGGTATTGGCGATGGCAATCACTTGTTTATCCGCTTGGGTTGCGAAACTAGCGCCAGACCACAGTATGCATAATGAGGCGATTGTGAGAATTATTTTTTTCATCTTAATATCCTGATTTTACTGAGTATTAATAAATTAACATCAGCATAACAGCAAATATTAAGATGAAGCTATTGATGCTGACTTTTTAGTCAGCATTTTTACGTAGCCAGAACTAGAGATAAGTCGCAATAATCAGGGTAATTCTTGCAGTAAGGCTTGGATAGTCTTTGAGTCCACACCTAAGTCAGATAGTTTTTGATGTATAAATTGTGCCTGATTAGCCGACTCTAAGCGCTGTTTATCCAAACCAATTTGCGCGATGTCTTTTTTCACCAGCTCTAACGACGCTTTGATGACTTCTAAATATAATGCTTGAGTTTGCGCTGCCGTGATCTCGGTATTAATCGACAATTCACATAAACGAAACAATGATTCCCGCAAGAACAACACCATCTGGGTTTTCTCGGCCAGATTAACAATACTCTGGGATAGCTCCCCTTTGGCTTTGGCGGAACCTTGACCGGCAATGTCCGCTTCACCTTCTAATTTTGCCACCACACCAATGGCCGCATCTGGTGCCGGTTCCGCACAGGCCTTCCAGTTCGAATTGGCGCCAGAAACAATGGTGCCGCGACGGGTTACGTCGTAATCCATCCAGTAGCTTTGTTTGCTGTCAAGCTCATGAATTCTGGCGGGGGAGGTTAAGCTGGAACACCCGCTTACTAAAATTACTATTGCTAAATAGTGTAACGTTCTCATTGCTATATCCTTATAGATTAAGTTATTTAAGCCTAGCTAAATAACTGGCTGTAAGTGGGATAATTGACTCATTTATCTGACCACACCACACCGCTAACTCATTACCGCTGGGTTCATTGAAGTGAAAACGACGGCCTCCAGGAAAACTAAAAATGGCCTTGCTAATCAGCCCTCCGGCAGATTTAACTTTTTCCATTGTGGCTTCTAAATCCGCACTATAAAACACCAATAACGCCGCCCCGCTTTCAGTGATTGAGGACAATGGTGCTTGATAAAATCCACCATACAGCCCTTGATGATCAAATGCAGTGTATTCGGGACCATAGTCGGTGAACTCCCAAGCGAATGCATCGATAAAGAATTGTTTGGTTGCCTTAAGGTCGGAAGACGGAAATTCCACATAATTGAGTTTTTCATGTTGATTCATCATAGGTCCTTTATTCGTTATTCATGTCTGTACTGATTTACCCAGCTTAAATTTGTGCAAGCATTGTGACTGGCGTTGATACCAGTCGTTAAATACTAGCTCAATTTGTGTGATGGCCAACCGACCAAAATACTGTTGCCGCCATGGTTGTAACGCTGCCATAAAAGCTTGGGATTGCACTAAAGCCGACTGGAAACGCATTAAAGTACAATGTGCTGTTTGCAGAGTATAGCGGGCATCAATGGAATGCATCAGGGAGCTGGCTTTAAATTGCTGACGTAATTGTTGGCGAAGTGTTGTTAATGTTTCGGAGCGTGGGTAGCCTTGCGCCAAAATGGCTGCTGGTGAGGCCGTAACACCTTTAAATTCAATGTTTAAGGCCGGGATATTTTTCAGGCACTGTTCGATAAGCACAATATAATCGTCAATATTCACTTTATTCAGAGTGAAGCCATCCTCACAAGAAATAATCGACAGCAGGGTAATATGGCGGTCACTGTTGGGGTAATAATATTGTTCAGGGGCTAGCTGTTGTAACGGCGCGATAGCAGCATTCAGTTGATTATTAATATGACTATCTATACGCGCTAATAGCGTGATGCCGCGGCGATTGTCGGTGCTATCAGCAATTAATGGGTCAATATCCACATTACCAGTCGCTATCGAGTTGGCAGAGTGTTGCCACATTTTTTGGTAATGCACTTGCAGTGATTGGATATTTGTTAATGCTGGGGCGGTATCCTGATGAGCCAAAACAATTCCTGTTATTTAGTTAAAAAGTGCGATGCTGTTTCAAGGATTAAAAGTACCAACATAATTTATGTAAATACAACTGAATCAGCGGGTTAACATAAAACCGACGAGTCCCAGAACAAAACCAAGAATGGCTCCTAACGGCGGCGCATAATGGGCTTCGAGCTTCACTTGTGGGGCAATGTCTTGAAAGATTGAATATAAAATACCGCCTGCGGCAAATAACATGATCACACTAATAGACAAGTGCATATCGGCTAACCATAAAAATCCTGCAATTGCGGCAATCGGCCCCAACAACGCCATACTAACGAATATGAGAATGGCTTTACTGGGTTTTAATGAGCCTGCGGCATTGAGTTCACGATAGGCGTTAAATCCTTCAGGAAGATTCTGCAAACCAATCAATAAGGCTAGCAAATAGGCTTGCGCAGAATCGGCGGCAAATGCGGCACCAAGGGCAATGGACTCTGGAATAAAATCTGCAAGCATAGCGGCTAATTGACTCGCCTGAGTTTTTATACGATTTAGCACAATATCTAGTGCCATAAAGGCTAAACCCCCGGCCATAAAACATAACGCTGCCCACAGTGGATTTAAGTGCTGAATACCTTCGGGGACTAACACTAATGCGATTGCAGACAGCAAAGCGCCGCCACCAAACGCCATCACCCCATGACGAAATTCATTTTTCAACCAGTCGGATTGAATATCCTCAATGCTGGCAAGGACTGCCCCCAATGGCATGGCCAATCCTGCGAGCAAAGTAATAACGCCGACGATTAGTATAGATTCCATCGATTTAGCCCTTCTTAATATAAGGTTTATTTAGCAACATAAACGGAGATTATTACACCAATAAAATACAGTTCTAGCAGCAAATAGATAAACACAGAATAACTACGTTTCTTCATGGCGCGATAACTAAAGTAGGTAATTGTCGTTAGCATTAATAGGGCTATGGTCATTGTTTGGCATCGCCGTTAAATCGCCGGTTTTGTTTATGCTGGCTATTGAGACTGAATTCGGCGTGGTGCCCTAGGTTATTGTTCAATATCAATCCGTTGATTGGTTATGGCACTGTATTTATGGTCTTATCATCCCCGATTTTAATGGCTAATGATAGGCGCTAATTCATGGGATTTAACGTGCTCGTGGATACCTAAAGGAATAAAACTGACGAATATTTTAATATTGCGTCAGCGACAGGTAGAATTAGTCACTATTAGGTAGTTAATTATTATTCGTTCTTTTCCGCTAAGGCACCCATATTGACAACGTCCCGACGAACTTTCATGCCAACGTTTAAGGTGGTGAGCCACTATTTTATTGCCGTCGCGACGGTTACCTGTTGTTTGTTGTTAGGTCGACTCATCCACCAGTATGTGGCGTTTTTGCCTCCCGCATTGTATGGCATGTTGTTATTTACTTTGGTTCTGAGCATTGGCAACAGCACGCAACTATTGCCGGAGCACCTTTTTCATCAACCGATGTCGGTGGCATTGCGTTATCTGGCGATTGTGTTTGTGCCGGTGACTACCGGCGTAATGCAATATGCAGATCTGATATTAGCCAGCGGTTTGAAGCTGGTGTTTATTGGCGTTATCACTACTTTAAGCGTAATTAGTTTGGTGGGCTTGCTCAGTAAAAAGCTGCTTAAGGAAGATGGCAATGCTTGATATTGTCGGCTTCTGTGGTTTAACCATTGTGGTGTTTCTTGGTTGGTTTACGGTGCAGCAGAAAACGCGCAAGGTGTTGCTTAATCCGGTATTGATGTCGTTATTAACCCTGATTGGTTTGTTTTTGTTGCTGGGTATTCCCTATAGCGATTACATGCAAGGGGCACAATATATCAATATCTTGTTAGAGCCAGCGGTGGTATTGCTTGGATATCCCTTATATAAGCAATTGCGATTATTGCGTGCCCAGTGGCGCAAGATTGTGCTTATTTGTTTTATCGCTGCTTTTAGTTCATTAACCATTAGTGCGTTGCTTGCTAATGTTATGGGGCTGGAAGATTGGTTGATAGCCTCGCTAGTAACGCTAAATATAACCACGGCGATTGCGATGTCTACCAGTGCGGAGCTAGGCGGCACTGGCGCTATTACCGCTAATATTGTGTTTATTGGCGGCATGACCGGCAGTATTGCTGGTGTTTACTGGTTACGTTTAATTGGTGTGATTCAGCCTATTAGCGATAATTTGTCTACGTCTTCTAGGGAAAGCATCACAGAGCAAAAAGCGTTGGGTTTGGCAATTGGTAGTACTGCTCATGCCATTGGCACCGCGACTATCGTCAAAGAGTTTCCATTAGGGGCGGCCTATTCTTCTACGGCCTTGATTCTTTGTGCGATCATTAGCGCCATCATTGCGCCCTTTTACATTCCGCTATTACTTAGCTTTTGAGCATTAAACCTTAATTTTCATCGGAAATATTATGCATATAGTCTGTTCACAATGTTTTGCCATTAACCGTATCCCAGAGGATAAAAGCCATCATCATGGTAAATGTGGAAAATGCCAACAAGGGGTGTATTCGGCCAAACCAGTGGCATTGGGTAATGACAATTTTTATCGTTTTATTGAGAAAAATGACTTGCCGGTAATTGTAGATTTTTGGGCAAGTTGGTGCGGCCCATGCTTGGCAATGGCACCGGTGTTTGATGCACTTGCTGAGGAATCGCAAGGGTTATTGTTTGCCAAAGTGGAGACCGAACAAGCACAACAAATTTCCACCGATGCCGGTATTCGCAGTATTCCAACGTTAATCTTCTTCCATCATGGGCAAGAGCTTGACCGTATCTCCGGTGGATTGCGCGAGCCTCAACTCAAATCGTGGATCATGCAGTGTTTGCAAAAGCTAGGCTAACTACGAAAAACAAATTGTAGCCAGCCTACTTTTACAATCAAGCTTCTGCCGTTTGAGCAGTCGGCTTGGATATTTTACCATTGAGTAACCAGCCGATAGGCGTGTATTTAACCAACAGCAAGTAGCTAATAAAGCCAATGATTAACGTGCCTATTGAGCTAATTAAAAACTCGACTATAAGCGGCAATTGGGTATCTAGCAAAGCAAACTGAATGGTCCATAGTACCGGTAAGTGGATGATGTAGATCCAGTATGATGAATCCGCAATAATCTTTACCGCTGCATTTTGTTGGTTAAAGAACTTACGGCCTAACACTAACAGCACTAGGCTGATATATACGCCAGTATAGGCTTGTAACGCCGCTAAAAATGCTTGGTTGAGGTCAAAATCAGGAGCGGTTGCGATGTTGACCATCATGTCTTGCATGTTGATGGTTGCCGGTAATTGCTGATAAAACACCCCATAGGCCGTCACTCCGGCAATTAGCATCCATCCCCAATAGGGCGTTAATTTATCTAAGAAGTTTTCGTATTTAAATAGTCCGTAACCTAACATAAAGAACAATCCATAAGATCCGAACGACCACAGCTGTGGAGTAAACTGCTCCGGCGCTGGTAACGGTAAATGTTGCGTCATATAAGCAGGTACTAACAGTAGCGGTGCCGCAATGAGGAATATTTTAGGGAACGCCTGTACCTTGGCCATCCAATCAATTCGCACAAACTTTACAAGTACTGTAGTGACCACATAGAAAAAGGTCAGATTATATAAAAACCATAAATGGCTGGTGGTAATCGGCTGTTCAGGAGGTTGTGGCATTTGTGCCGTCATCGAGATCATGGCTAACATCGGTGATTTGTTTTCGACATCATTAATCGCCCAGCCAAAAATGACTACAAAAGACGTCATTACCAGCGGCAGAAAAATTGAAAAGGGCAACGTAATGCGCATTAAGCGGTTTTTTACCATTGCAGCTAATCCGCGTTTTTGGATTAACAGTGCCGTAAAGAAGCCTGCAATAATGAAAAACAGCGGCATTCTGAAGGTATGACTGAAAAACGCCAGCATATCGACTACCGCAGAGTTTTCTGAGTCTGCGACCGGCCAAAGGTAATGAAGCAAGGGGCTATAAGCTAATACAGCGTGAAAGAATATGCCAAGCAACATCGCAAAGGCCCGTAAATTGTCCATGTAATGGACACGACTATGACTACCCATAATGAGCACCTTTTAAAATAGTGAGTGGAATGATGGGGGCGACTTGAAGACTGCGTCGCACCGAGTTTTAGTTGTTAGTAGCGGCCCGCTATAAGAAACAAACCTTTCGAGATTTGATATAAGTGGTTACGGCTATGATAAGCAATATGATCAACACGCCAGCGCCAATCAGGCTCATCACCGTCTGGTTGAAGACTGCTGTTTCTGCAGCCATATGCAGATGAATACCTTCCAGACGAACAACCGCAAACAAAAACACATTGAATAGCAGATTGATAATCACCATGGTAACAATAGTCACGGCTTCAGAGCCGCTGGTGATGCCGACGCTGAGTAATAATACCGTGCCAACCAGTATTTCTAAGGCGCAAAGGATAAGCATGGGGATCAATCCATTGGGTATTGGACTAAAAGTAAAAATGAGCAGCGTGACCAACACAATAGGCAACCAGCACGTCAGGTAGATGGCTATTCCACCCAGTAACTTCGACAAGGCGTAATCCGTGACGTTAATGGGTAGCCCCATAATAAACGACAGCTGAGATTCTTTTTTCTCGATGACGATGGAAGCAAACAATACATGGGCACTGGCACCAATGAGTACCGTAATCAGCACTACAACGCCAAGGTGAAAACTAAAATCAGTGGGGAGGGTCATTATTCCCGCGGCAATCACGCCCAAGGCGCAATAACCCAACATAAACTTCTTATACAGATGCCAGTCTTTGGCAATCAATTTTACAATCATTGGCGTATTGATTTTTGAGGTTAGCATTATCTTTCTCCTTGCCGACGTAAATTAACATTGGCTAAAAATATCTCTTCTAAACTTAGGCTTTCGACCGCTAGCACCTTAATGTTTTGTGCTTGATAGGCTTGCACAATATCAGCGGTAAACTTATTGGTGATCACCGCTGCTAAGCGGCCTTGTTGTTCCACTTGCACTATATTGCCGATGGGAAGTAGTGGTTGGTCTGATGGCAGCTCAAGTTGCAAACGTCGCCAGTTTTCCAAAAAGGTTTCTTTGTCATTGCTATCGAAGATGCTGCCACGATCAATAAAAGTAATCTGGTCGGAAATTTTTTCGACATCGGCGGTGTTATGGGAAGAAAATAACACCGTACGTTCTTCGTCTTTAAGGATTAACGCTAGTTCATTGTTCACTTCCTGACGAGCCACTGGATCTAGCCCCGTAGTGGGTTCATCCAGCACTAACAAACGTGGCTTACGTGCCAGCACTAACAAAAGTTGAGCCTTAATATGCTGGCCTTTGGAGAATTGCTTGATGTTTTGCTCAAGATTGAGATCAAAGCGCTGCAATAACTCTTTGGCATAAGCATCATCCCAACCAGGGTAGATGGATTTAATAAATTGCATATGCCAGCCAAGGTTTTTTGCACCATAGAGGCGCATTTCTTCCGAGCTAAAACCCACATTGTGTTTAATCTGGGTTTGCATCTGTGGTTGAGATTGACCAAGCACGGTAACGTCACCGCTATCGGCTTGCATCAATCCCATAATGATACGGATGGTGGTGGATTTACCTGCGCCATTGGCACCGACAAATCCCATGATTTGTCCGGTAGGCAAAGCCAAATCAATATTCTTAAGGTCAAAATAGTTAAAATGTTTGCTGACATTGTGTAATTGAATTGCAAATTCGTTCATCGCTTCGTTCCAACTTAAATGGTTATTGAGCTAAGACTTCATTTAGCTTTGCGGTGATCTCGTCATCGGATAACCCCAATTGGCGAGCTGTGCTTACCGCAGTGCGTAATTTCTCATCCAGTTCGGCCAGTTGCAGTTCCGAACGCATTACGTCAGTTTCTGCAATGAATGAACCTCGTCCTTGCTGGGTATAGATCACACCTTCACGCTCCAATTCTAAATATGCGCGTTTGACGGTAATAACACTGACACTGGTTGCCGCGGCCATTTCCCGTATTGAAGGTAATTGAAACCCAGTTGGCCAATCGCCTACCATGACCTTTTGTTTAATCTGGGTCATGATCTGCAAGTACATTGGCCTGCTGTCTTTTTGCGAAAGAAACAATTTAATCGTCATTAAAAAATATCGCTGTATATATATAATATGCACAGTATATACAGATATGCCTAGTTGGCAACACTTTTGATTAAAAAATTTAAAAGTGGAGGAGGTGAGTTAACCGAAGTCCGGCTAGTTTTAAGGTGAGGATGCTGAAATTTCCCAAATTTTATTGGGGTAAATCGTTATAGGTTAAACAGGTAACAGCCGTTGTTGAGTATTGGCTGTGAATATTTCCATGCGATCACGGCCATGCTCTTTTGCTTGATATAGCGCTTTGTCAGCTTGTGCTATTAATTCTTCAATACTTTTTTGCTCCTGATAAACACTTAAGCCACAGGAAATAGAGATCTCCATGTCGATATTGTCAAATTCACTAGCAATGTTCTGGGTATGTTTTCTTAAACTATGCAGTAAGTTTTCCGCCGCGCTTTGCTGAGTATGGGGTAGGGCAATAATAAATTCCTCACCACCAATGCGGCCAACAATATCAGTGCTGCGAAAGATTGATTGGCAGACGTTACCAAAGCGCTGTAATACTTTATCGCCAATGGCATGACCAAATTGGTCGTTAATTTTTTTGAAAAAATCTAAATCAACTACCACAACACATAGCTGAAAATGGTGGCGGACGGCCAAATCAAACTGAAAAGACAATATTTCCAACGCTTTTCTGCGATTCAGCAAGCCAGTTAAGCTATCCACATTGGCCAAATGTAACAGCCGTTTTTTATTTTGTTGATTGCGGTAGACTAATATGGCTAGCAGCAAGCAAATCAACAATGAAAAACCAAACATTGCCCACAAATAAATGTTTTGCCGTTGTTGCGCCCCAAGGGTAATTTTTTGTAATTCATTTTGCCGTGCTAACAATTGGTTATTTTGTTCTTTAGATTCTAATTCGTAATGGGAGCGTAGTTGATGTAATTGTTCGGTACTTTGTTGGCTATAAATGCGTTGCTTAGCCCTGACTGTTTTGTGCAATTGTTGATAGGCTTGTTGGAAATTGCCTTTGAGAGCTTCCACCCTAGCAACTTGCTCATCAAGGGATATTTTCTGAATAGGCATGGACGTGGGATCTAGGTACTCGCGAGCGGCTTGCAAGTATTGCTCAGCTTCTTCCAGCTCTTTATTGGCTATCGCTAAGGCGGATAGGCTTTTTGTTACATCCAACTGCATATAAGGATTTTGCGCTTGATCGAATATTTCTTTGGCTTTAAGTAATTGTTGCTCAGCTAAGGCATATTTTTGGTCTTTGATATTCACTGCAGCCAGTTCTTTGATGGCATAGGCGATACCTTGAATATCGCCCACCTGTTTGGCCAGTTCCGCCGAGCGTTGTAATTGTGCCTTGCCGACGGCGATATTACCGCTGCCGATATTCGCTCGTCCTAAACCATATAAAGAAATGCTCAATTCCTGCCATTGCTGATGTTGTTCATGGTAGATAGACGCTTCTTCGAAGTAGGGGATTGAGAGTTCAGGTTCGTGACGATATTCATAAACTAGTGCAATTGCACCTGCAAGTTGACCCAGTGAAACCAAGGAATTAGGTTGTGGCGCGAGAGTGTGGGCATTTTGCAAATCCTGCATAGCTCCTGGGTAATCAACTAAGCTGGTTAACAATGCACCGCGTACAAAAAGCCCATCAAGGCGCAAACTTAAATCATGATGTTGTTCGGCCCATTCCAATGCTGCATTGACTAACTCTAATCCCTTAGCAGGGGTACCAGTGCCATCATAGGCCAGTCCTTGAGCTAGATGTAATTGGTGGTAAAGCCATGGTTGTTGTGTGGGGTGTACCAGTTTGGCACCCGTTTGCGCTTGTGCCAGAGCCTCATGAGGGTAGGTCAATATATAGTAAGTTTGGCTCAATAATAGGTGATACTGAGCTTGGATTAATGGTGGGCTATAATCAGTAACGGGCTCATTCAGCAGCTCGGCTAAGACTGCGTGAGCGTCAGTACCTAACCGTTGTTGTTGAGTTTGAAAGCGATCTTGCAGCTGTGTTAACCACTCTGCTGCCATGGACGACGCACTGGCAAACAATAGTGCGATAAGCAAACAGACGCCTCTGGCATTAGTCAAAGTGGTATTTCAGTAATTTTATTGCAAACTAGTGTTTGATAAACATGACATCCCATATTTTATCTCTTATCCACAATTTAATTGGCCGGTGGCTTTTAGCTTAATTAAATTATCCGTTATTTGCCATTATGATTTCTGCGCGGCAATCACCGATATCTCGACTAATAACTCTGGTCGTGCCATGGCGGCTTGCACGCATGCACGGGCCGGAGCATGGCCTTCGGGTACCCAGTTATCCCAGATTTCATTCATGTCAGCGAAGTATTGCATGTCTTTAACATAAATAGTGGCGGATAAAATATGTTCGCGATCGCTATTGGCATCTTGCAATAGTGTATCGACTTTATCTAACATGGTTTGGGTTTGTTCTTTGATGCCTTGGTTAGCATCAGCCGCCACTTGGCCACACAAATACACAGTACCTTGATGGATGACAATACGGCTCATACGCGGTTTGGTTTCTTTGCGAATAATAGCTGTACTTGTTGGTTGGGTTTTGGCTGGTGTGGCAGTCGCTAACTCTAAACCTTCTTTACCACTGAATAAATGCCCATAGCGGGATTCACGTTTACCAGGCTCTCTGGCTAATTTAACTACCAGTTGCTCACCATTAAAATCTTGTAAGCTGTTTAGTACCGTTTCAATTTCATCAACGTTGGCGAATTCAGCTAAACGATTGCTGCGGGTACGAAGTTCACCGGGCGTTTGTGGGCCACGTAATAACATGACACAAATTATCGCCAGTTGTTGGCAGTTAAATTTTAGGTCACTAAATTCGGTATTACAGAAGCGGTGTTTGTATTTGGTGGCGCGGCTGGCGGAATATTCAAAGGTTAGATTTTTATCCCGTAGTTCATCCAAAGTATTTTGTACTTCTGACTCGCTCAGCTCCATCACCGGCTCACGGTTACTTTTTTGATTACAACCTAAGGTTAGGGAGTTCAGTGACAATGGATATTGGTCGGGAGTGGTAATTTCTTTTTCGAGTAAGACGCCAATGACTCTGGCTTGAAGAGGAGTTAACTGTAGTAACATTTTGAATTCCTTGTATACCGCATCGCCCACGCTGTGCGTGTTCGCTTTTAAGAAGTCGATGATTATAGTGTGCCATAGCTGAAATTGAAGGGCTTTGGCGTTATTTATTAGGTGTTTTTGTTGGCGGTAAATTTACTGTAACTTTATTTAAGGGTTAAGTGGGGTTTACCGGCTGCGTAAGCGTGGCGAAATACATTGAAGTAGGTGGCTAATGCTTGTGCGGTATGCTCTTCCTGAGCCAATGTTAACACTTCAATGGCCACTTCCGCGGTGCATAATTGATGCTTATGGGCCGCTTCCCGTAACTGGTATGTGGAAGCTTCTGCAGGTTGAATTCCTAAAACTGGCAGTGATGCCAATGACGGACTTTTAAACATCTTAATAGCTTCACGCCAGGTACCATCTAACATCACAAACAGTGGTATTTTTCCTTGGTTAACCGCCGCGAGTTCCGATGGCGAGCTAATACAACGCTCGGCGCTGGCGTATTGATGTGGAAACACCAACATGGGGGCATAGGCTGGGTTGGTTAACAATGTCAGCAGTTTTGGATCGGGATCAACTCGGCTCCATAGAAAGGCGTGATTGTCGGCCACCACATCCGCAATTAAACGCCCGGTATTACTGGGTTTGTAATACTCACCTTTGTACATCACAAAACAAAAAGCACAGTGGCTTGTTACTTGCGGCTTTTGCTGACAAATACACTGATCTCGGGGTAACAGACATTGTTCACAACGCACTACCTTGGAGCCTCTGGCCGTCATGGTTTTGGTTGATAGCTTGAGTTGGATTTTTCTCAATTGCATTACAGCGTTGATATGCGGCAAAGGGGATCACTTGTTGAAAGGCGAAAGCCGGCAGTGTATTGACTTGTGGCAAAGTTGTCACGGTTTCATTGGTTTGGCGCTAATAGCTATTGGGGATGGCTGTTTTTTGTTCGCCACACTGTTACTTCTAGTTGATTTTGAGGAGCTTGCAGATAGGTCTTATTGATCTACATAGCCCCTTAATGATTTGCAAAAATGATTAGTGGTTATCTTTACGCAGTGTCAGGCTGACTAATTTATGCACTATAGGTGATACCAGTATGATAGTGGGAAAAGCGATAGTGAAGGCAAAAATCCATGCTTTTAACCAAATAGAAACAATATTACTGACTAAGCCAACATTAAAAATGCTGATCACCAACGACATAATGCAGGACATTAATAAAGACATGAAAAAGGAAAAAACAAATCTGTGATATTTAGCTGAAATCATTTAACTACTCATGAGTGAAATAACGCCTAATTAGGCGTTATTTGAATATTTACTTAGCCAATAACATTGGCGGCAACCGCAGCAATTATATAAGCCAATATCCCATAAGCAACATATAACCCCCAGGCGATCCGCGCTTTACCGGTTTCCGCTTTGAGTACTGCTACTGTGGCAACACATTGCAGGGCGACAACGTAAAATAATAGCAAACCAATGCCGGCACCTAAGGTGAGACCATCCGCTTGAATATTCGCCGCTAGCCCGCCAATATTTTCGTCGGCGCCAGCAATACCGAACATGGTACCCAAAGCACCTACAAATACTTCACGGGCTAAGAATGACATGATGATCGCCACACCATAACGCCAATCTAAACCTAATGGTTCAAAAATAGGCTCAACGAAATGGCCAATTTGCCCAAGGTAAGACTCCTGTAAATCCCCGTCTTGTGGGAAATAGCCTAATACCCAAATTCCCAGTGATACAAAGAAGATTATCGGTGCAGCACGTTTTATAAACTGCGCTCCACTGTTGAGCACTTTATGTATTAAGGGTTTCCAGTGGGGAAGGCGGTAGGTGGGCAGTTCTAAAATGAACGGCATATCGGAGAGTTCTTTGTCTTTAGCTGTCATCTGATTGAGGATCAAACTTATGATCAGCGCTACCACAATACCGAAGAAATACAGCCCGAAAAAGGCCACACCTTGCATATTGAATAAGCCAAATAGGTATTGATTCTCGGGTATCAACACTGCAATCAATAAAGCGTAAACAGGTAGGCGTGCGGAACAGGACATTAATGGAATTGTCATCATGGTAATTAAACGTTTACGCGGCGATTCAATAGTACGAGCGGCCATTATTGCTGGGATAGCACAAGCATGCCCCGACAGATAAGGTATAAAGCTGCGGCCAGATAAACCGAAATAACTTAATGGTTTATGGCAAATGAGCGCAGCTCGTGCCAGATAGCCACTGTCTTCTAGCAGGCCAATAATAAGGGTTAGCACCATTATTTGTGGAACAAAGACCAAAAAGGATCCAAGACCACCAAAAATAGCGTCATTCAGGAAATCTGAAACTATACCTTCACCGGTGAAACTGGTTACCGCCATAGCAGTTCCGGCGATAATGGTTTCGACGCCATCCATCAGCGGGGTTGCCCAAGTAAATATACTTTGGAATAGGAAAAACATAATGGCTAAAAAGGCAACGCCTCCAAGGACATTATTGAGTAAAAAGGCATCGATGCGGTTTTGATTTTTTAGCACTAAGTCAACATTAACCGCAAATTCACCACCCAGATCGCGCGAGCGTTGCAGTAGCTGTTTCTCATCCAAATGGCTGAAAGAGTTATTAACAGCCGCTGGATTAGCAGCCAAGGTTGGTAATGCTTTTTTAAATTCGGCAATACCAGTTAAGGCTTTAGCGGACAGCGCAAATACCGGACTGCCTAATGTTTTTGAGAGTTTATCGGCATCAATGTCTAGCCCGAATCGTTGTACTTCATCAATCATATTTAACGCAAATACGATGGATTTATTGTGGCGATGGGCCAAGGCTTGGGCTTGTAACCCAAACACTAAACTTCTTTCGAGGCGGGTCGCATCTAAAACACATACCAGCAACGCAGTATTGTCATCAGTCAGCGCTTCATTGAGCTTATCAATGGCGATTTCTTCATCTTTGGATAAGCTATGCAAAGAGTAGGTGCCGGGAAAATCAATCACCTCAAAATCGTTGAACTGACCGCTTTTTAATTCGACCGTAACACCTGGGAAATTCGCCACTTTTTGACGTAGGCCGGTTAACTGATTAAATAAAAGACTTTTTCCACAATTGGGTTTACCAACCAATATAATTTTCTTCATCAAACTACCTGATTTATTATCTTGATCCGATAAGATATTTACTGTGTCGGAAGGGATTAACTTAATTGACTCAATCTGATTTTGCTTGCCACAGCTTGCTCTAGTGAATAGACACAATCACCTATTTGCACTACCAAAGGACCTTGTAACGGTGAACGCCGAACACAAATTACCGGCTGCCCCGCAGTAAAGCCCATTTCTGCCAGTCTACTTGCCACTGCTGATGTGAGGCTGTCACAAATAGAATCAATGTGAGCGTGGCTTTTGGCTTTCATTTCCCATAAGGTCATGTAGATCTCAAGTCTAATTTATCAAATGATAATCATTATCAACCAAATTACATGTAGGAACAATAGCAGAGCGCTAAAAGCAGCTAATATTTCTACTTGAATGAGATTTATATTGCATTCCATGGCATGGCAAAATGCTTGAATGTGATGAGTCAAAAATTTAGCGGTGACTTTGCTGGTCAGCAGATACCTCGTTTGGGCGTCCACAGCGATAGCTGTCAATAATGCCTATTACCCAACAAACAAGGATGATCATGCTCATTAATTGACTAGAGGTGTCTACTGGCTGTTGTTCTACCATGCGACTGATGGCTTCAATAGTGGGTGATATCTCGCCCGCGATAATTTTGTCGGCTATGGTTTGCGCTGTGGCGAGCAATGTTGAGCCTAAATTAAAAATGGCTACGAGGCTTGTTATTAAAAGCACCCAAGCGGTTTTCATCCTACCTAATATGAAGTGCCCAGAGCCAGGGAAGACGAGTGCGGAAAATAAAACCGCTTTAGTGGTTTTTTTCATAACTTTTTCATGATTTTTTCATAATAAGGGCACCCAAAGAATAAAGCAGTTTGCGTAGCCAATTAATGACTACGCGATTAGCAACTTAGTGCTGATGTCCACATCCACCTGGCGCATGGGCATGGCCATGAGCAAGTTCATCTTCGGTAGCGGCGCGCACGTCGATAATTTCCACTTCGAAATCTAACGTCAGGCCCGAAAGCGGGTGATTACCATCGATGACCACTTCATCATCGGTAACGTCAAGCACGATGACTGATTGTTCACCATCATCGGTGGTGGCACGAAATTGCATGCCAGCTTCAATGTCCATATTGTCAAACATGTTTTTTGGTACCGCTTGTACTAAATTGTCATGGCGTTCACCATAGGCTAATTCTGGGCCAACACTGAGTTCAAATTTGTCACCGCTGGCTTTACCTTCTAAGGCATCTTCTAAGCCTTGAATTAAATAGTGGCTACCTTGTAAAACCACCATAGGTTCGCCTTTACGGGATGAATCGATTTGAGTTCCGTCTTCTGCTGATACGGTAAAATGCATGGTGACGACCGAGTTGTTGGAAATTTTCATAATAGTCCTGTTATTTTTCGAGTGAATAAGGGAGTGGTTGCACTGTAAATAGTGCTGAGGGATCGGCCTTACTTCTGAATTGTGCGCCAATTTCTGTATCGTTAGCCAACACGGCCAACATCCACGACTCATTTGTATTGCTTGCTAATGATACACAGCTTATAACGATACCGCCACGGCGCCAATTGTCACCAATTGGCATTTCTAACGTATCACCGGCGGCTAACGATTGACCATGTTCACCTTTTAATATGTATGTTGCGCGTTTATTTTTACCTAAAAACTTGGTACGTGCGACCATTTCTTGGCCCATGTAGCAGCCCTTATCAAAGCTGATGGCATCAAGTGACTGCATATTTAGCATTTGTGGCACGTACTCGTTACTGGTTGCCGGCTCAATATGGGCTATGCCTTGTTGAATATCTTGTAATTGCCAAAGCTCAGAGGAGCTGAGTTCAGACGGATATTGATCTACCAAGGAGTTGGCAGCGTCTTTATTTAGCAAAACCAGGTAGCGAGGCAGTTCAGTATCAATACAGACTACTAAGCCATTTTCATTGGCAATCACTTGACGTTGTTGCTGTGGCACATCACCGAAGACGTTTTGAATAGTGGTTTGTAGCTTGTTGCCACTACCGCCAAATATTTGTAATTGGTCGTTTTCATCAATATCGGTTTTGGCAAACACCGCATATTTTTTTAACTCGGGCAAAGAGCCCTGAATACCACCGCGATGACTGATGAGGTGAATACAATCTTGCTGATTGACGGCATAAAACACATTCCATGTTTTACCTTTAAAATCACAATGACAGCCCATTAACGCATTTTTGTTATGCAGTAGGTGGATGTCGGCAGTCACCTGACCTTGTAAATATTTGACGCGTTCTTCACCTGTTAGAGTGATTACTGCAAAATTGTCGAGCTGGGCTAAATAGTCAGTCATGATTTTTGAGTCAACAAAATAGTGATAATAGACTTCTTTTATGGGGGCGCATTATCAACACACAAGCCATTGTTTGCTAATACTGCTAATATTGTCCGAGTTTTTTAATTGAGATGTCAGTCAATGTTCGACAAATTACGTTATAACCGTTTGGTATGGGCTTGCCGTCGCGGCATGTTAGAGTTAGATGTATTATTTATGCCTTTTGTTAAGGATGCGTTTAAAGAATTAAGCGATGAACAGCAGCTTATATTCGAACGCTTATTAACCTGCGATGACCCTGATTTATACGCTTGGTTTATGGGCCATCAGCGTTGTGATGATCCTGAGTTAGCCGCCATGGTGAAACACATTCTAGATCGCGTTAAAGTATAGATTTGACATAACCAACGTGACTCATTATCGAATCAGCATTAATCCATCAAAAATGTGGCAGCGCTTACAGATTGCTTTTTACGGATTGTTGATTCTGTCTGTGTGGTGCTGGCAGCCGCATATTATTAGTTACCAATGGTTGCTTCAAATAGCTCTGTCATTGGGTATTATGCTTTTGCTTTATCAACAATTGCAGCAACTCGCCTTTACGTCGGTGGTGTCGTTATCTACTGAAGGCCAATGGTTGGATTTGTCTCAGCAACGGGCATTCAACATCACTCGTGCATCGAGAGTGACCCCATGGTTGCTGTGGATTCAGTTGCAGTCTTCAGTTAGCTCGCAGCGACAGTGGTGCTGGATTTGTCGCGATGCCGTTAGTGATGATGATTATCGACGACTCGCACGTATTATTTACCGAGTACAGCAAGGAACGCTGAATGTCTCCATCTAACTCGCCCTCTTTAGCTAGATTATTTTTACAAGCAGCATTAAAAAAAACGATCAATACCACTGAGCCTGTTTTACCCACGGGTCATTTTGAGGCCCTTGACGTCAGTATCAAACCAGCCCATCTTGAGGCATACCATCGTGTGATTGGATGGTTAGATTCATATCGAGTTGCGCCAACTTACCTGCAAATACTTGCCTTTAAACAACATTTACAACTATTGACCGCCGGTGATTTTCCATTCGCGAGTATGGGATTGGTGCATATGAGTAATAGAATTGAGCAATATGTGCCTATTAATGTTGAAGATAACTTCACATTGACTTGTAGTTGTCAGAATCTTAGTGCCCATAAAAAAGGCTGGCTGTTTGATATTGTTACGTCGGCGACGGTTAATGGCCAACTGGTGTGGCAAAGTAGCAGCCGTAGTTTGTATCGATGTCAGCAACAGAAATTGGTCGAAAGTCGTCACACTGGAGTTGCAACTGGGTTAATGCCAGTGAATAACAATTTTAATATTCCACCTAATATTGGTCGACAGTATGCAAAAGTATCAGGGGATTTTAACCCCATCCATCTTTGGCCCGTCACGGCTAAATTGTTGGGTTTCCGCCGGCACATTGCCCATGGGATGTGGAGTAAGGCGCGCTGTATTGCTGAACTGGCTGCCACTTTACCAGAACAGTGTTGTATTGAAGTTGAATTTAAACGGCCGTTATTTTTGCCTGCTAAAGTGGTATTAGCAAGCGAGCAGCAGGTGTTGACCCATAGGTTTGATTTACGAGACAGTCACAGTGGCAATCTTCATTTGCAGGGAACTATTCAGTCTTTATAGTTCATATTTATATAACTCCAATCTATGCCACACCTCGATAACGACCAACGCCACAGAGTTCTACTGTTGGCACAGGTGAAAGTGTATGCTTAATTGATGTTCTTACTGGCAGTAGGAATGAGGATTGTCGGTTGCGGGTTCGCCATAGGCTCTGGGTGATCTAAGTTATAATGTAAGCCACGACTTTCTTTGCGGTTAATGGCTGAACGTACAATCAATTCCGCTACTGTTACCAAATTACGCAATTCCAACAGATTATTACTCACGCGGAAATTGGCGTAATAATCGTGGATCTCTTGTTGTAATAATTCAATGCGCCGTAATGCGCGCTCTAAACGCTTGTCGGTACGCACGATTCCCACATAATCCCACATAAACAGCCGCAACTCATGCCAGTTATGTTGGATGACGACTTCTTCATCAGAATTGCTGACTTTGCTTTCATCCCAAGGTCTGATGTTTGTCTCGGTGTGTTTTTCTGCTAAGCGGCTAATAATGTGTTCAGCTGCCACATGGGCGTAAACCACGCATTCTAACAATGAATTACTGGCCATACGGTTGGCACCATGCAGGCCGGTGTAAGCGACTTCACCGGCAGCATATAAATTGTCGATATTAGTACGAGCATCCTTGTCGGTCATTACACCACCGCAATTATAGTGCGCGGCGGGTACTACTGGGATCGGCTGACGAGTAATATCAATACCCAATGTACGGCATTTTCGGTAAATTGTCGGGAAGTGTTTAACAATAAAATCTGCTGGCTTGTGACTAATGTCTAAGTACATACAGTCTGCACCTAAACGTTTCATTTCATAATCGATAGCGCGGGCGACAATATCTCGCGGGGCTAACTCCAAGCGTTCATCAAAACGTGACATAAAACGCGTGCCATCCGCATGACACAAATAAGCGCCTTCGCCGCGAAGGGCTTCGGTTACTAAAAAGTTACCGGCCTCTGGGTGATATAAACAAGTTGGGTGAAATTGATTAAATTCCATATTGGCCACCCGGCAACCGGCTCGCCAGCCCATTGCTACGCCATCACCACTGGCAACATCAGGATTGGATGTATATTGGTAGACTTTACTGGCTCCGCCAGTAGCCAATGCCGCAAAACGGCAATGGATGACTTCCACATGCTCATGATTGCGGTTCCAGACGTAAGCCCCAGCAATGGCGTTATTTTGGTTTTTATCTTTGATCAGGTCAATGGCGTTATAACGCTCGAAAATATGAATGTTAGGGTGCTGTAACACCGCATCGACTAAGGTTAATTCTACCGCTTTACCAGTGGCATCGGCGGCATGCAATATGCGGCGATGGCTGTGGCCTCCCTCGCGGGTAAGGTGATAGCGGGTATTGCCCTGCTCATCTTGTTCCTGATCAAATGGCACCCCAAATGAGATTAACCACTCAAGGCATCGTTTGGCGTTAGTGGCGGTAAAGCGCACTACATCCTCATCACACAATCCTGCGCCAGCTTCCATGGTATCTTTCACATGGTTTTCGATGGAGTCTTGCTGATCAAAAACCGCGGCAATTCCACCTTGTGCATAATAGGTAGAACCTTCGGAAATCAGACTTTTACTTAGTACAATGACGTTGCAATGGTCGGCGAGTTTTAATGCCATTGATAAACCGGCGGCACCAGTACCGATAATTAAAACGTCACAACGATGTTCAACTGGATGATCCATAATGTAGAATTGTTATTCCAACAGGATTGACATGGTAATCATGGCCAAACAAATTACAATTAATAATAAGTACTAAATGCGAAGTTTTTGCTCATAATTGATGGTTTTGTAATCAATATGAAATAAAACTAAAAAATAAATCGAACTTTTTAGAATTACCTCAGTCTATTTCAATGCTTGCAAGAGTCAGACGCAGTAAAAAGTAGTTTAGGAGAGTTGGCTCAAATGAGCGAGCAGTTAACAGATCAACAAATAGTTGAGAAAGTACAAAGCGGTAATAAAAATGCGTTTAATTTGTTGGTGATAAAATACCAACATAAAGTGACTCATCTTGTGTCGCGCTACGTCAGAAGTTCTGGCGATGTGCCGGATGTAGTACAAGAAGCATTTATAAAAGCCTATAGGGCTTTGCCAAACTTTAGAGGTGATAGTGCCTTTTATACTTGGCTTTACCGAATTGCAGTGAATACTGCCAAAAATTACTTAGTGTCTCAGGGGCGTAAGCCACCTGCCAGCGATGTGGATGCTGAAGACGCAGAATATTTTGAAGGAAGTGATGCATTAAAAGAACACGCATCACCTGAAAGAAGCTTGATGTCAGAGCAAATGCGAGCAATGGTATTTGACACTTTGGACAAGTTACCGGAAGATTTACGTATGGCAATTTCCTTGCGTGAATTAGAAGGGTTGAGTTATGAAGAGATTGCAACCGTGATGGATTGCCCCGTAGGTACAGTTAGGTCTCGTATCTTCAGGGCTAGGGAAGCAATTGATAAAGTAATTCAACCTTTATTAGAACGTTAATTTAACTGTTTAATGTGTATTTCAATACGTTAATTAGGATGTTTGTTTTATGACGCAGCAGAAAAATGAAAGCCTTTCGGCATTTGTAGATGGAGAATTACTGGATAACACCATGATTAGTGGTGTAATGCAGGACTCCGAGTTGTCACAAAAGTGGCAACGCTACCATCTTGTAAGAGATGTAATGCGCAAAGAACTGCCCGCTGAAATGGATTTTGATATAGCCGCTAATGTGGCTAAAGCGTTAGAATTGGAACCAACAATACTAGCACCCAAAAACAGCTGGCGTGATTTACCGGTTGTGGCTCAGGTTATTCCGTTGGTACGTAATGCAGGCCAATTTGCAGTTGCGGCATCGGTAGCCGCTGCGGTTATTTTTGGTGTACAGCAATTTAACCAGCCCCTTGAAGTCGACACTCCTAATAGTAGCGTGTTACCCCTGTCTAATTTTGGTGTTCAAGGTGGATTGTCACCAGTAAGTTTACAGCAGTCGCGTGCGTTGCCAGCAGAAAATGCTATTGATCAGCGTCGTCGCGTGGTGTCTTTCTTAACTGACCATCAACAACAAATGCGCCTTAAACATAATCCATTGGCACCTGTTGTTGAAGAAGTCGTTGAGGAAACGCAAGTAGAAGCGTTACCGGAGACCGATAAAAAATAGTATGCGAATTTTTGTAGGTATTATATTTAGTGTTTTTCTATCGGCAGCTTCGGCTGCCGATTTAGCTTCTGAAACCAACACTCAGGAAACCCGTACTCAGGAAAGCAGTACTCAAGAAGGTAGCGCGCAAGCTTGGTTGCATAAAATGTCAACCTCCCTACGAACGCTCAATTTCGATATATCCTTTGTAATGTTGACCCCACCATCGGCCGTCGAACCTTATCGTTGGCGGCATGCCATTGTTGATGGTAAAGACATGGAACATTTGAGTTTACTCAATGGACCAGGCCGAGAAATCGTACGTATTAATGATCAGGTCAGTTATTTTGAACCTAACGTACCGGCTTATACTTTATTATCTGACACCATTAACGGCCCTGTACCAGGCATACTGTTAAAAGAACCGTTGTTGCTTGAATCAGCCTATGACTTTGTTTTAGTTGGGCGCAGTCGAGTGTCAGGTCGCTCCACCCAACAAGTGCGGATCATCAGTAAAGATAAAACTTTGTATGGTTTCAATTTATGGCTCGATCAGTTAACCGGTCTGTTATTAAAAATGGATATGGTTGATGAGCAGGGCAAGGTGATTGAACAGTTTCAAGCAACGTCATTACAAGTGAGCTCAGAGCCGGCAGAACTCTTTTCACGGATAAAAGAAGCGGAATTACCCAATGTATTGAAAATATTGAGTGCCGTCGATGTACAGCACAAATGGCAAATTAATTGGTTACCCGTGGGGATGCTCGAAATCAAACGGGATACTCATCGATTACCCGTGACCGGACAAATCGTGGATTACATGTTATTTAGCGATGGCTTAATCGATATTTCGATTTATTTACAAAAAAGCGAGAATGATGGTGGTACTAAGGATTTATTTCGCCATGGCTCTAATACCTTTTTCTCCACTACACGTGGGCCGTTAGATGTGACTGTAGTCGGTAAAGTGCCACCACAAACTGCTAATTTAATTGCGCAGTCGATCTCCTTGGCTAAGTAAGGGAAGGAGTTAGCTCATGCTTGAAGAAACCGCCGTAGTGACTGCAGTAGAAAATCAGGCGATTCACGTACAAACCCAGATCAAAACCACCTGTGGTGGTTGCCAGCAAAATAACAATTGCGGCACTGGTGTGATTGCCCGTGCCTTTGCCCCTAAAACAGAAGATATTGTTATTCCTTATACCGGCACGGTGGCAGTGGGCCAGCAGGTGACCTTAGGTATTGCCGAAAATAGTTTATTGCAGGCCTCTGCGTTAATTTATTTATTGCCTCTGGCAGTCATGATAATAGCCGTGATGTTAGCTGAGAGTATATTGGCGCAAATTGGCCTTACTCATGAGATTTGGCTGATCTTAACGGCATTCTTTGCAGCCGTGGTGAGTTTTATCGGCGTGCGCTACTATGTTGGTGCCCAAAAGCAGCAATATTTACCCCAATTGTTATCAATTGTACCTCCACCAATCCCGGTGAAAAACCTTTCTGAATAAGGGCTTAGCAGTCTTTTTAAGCTGGTTTATAGTATTTATCACAGTAAATATCTGCCAGTCTGCATACGTAGCTCGCTAAAAGCGCTATAAACCGGTAAAATCAGCGCCAATTTTTCTGGCGAAATTGTATTCGCTGATCCCAATGCCAAAAGTAGTAGGTAAATGTCAGACAACAGCATACAACAGACACACATTCGTAACTTCTCAATTATCGCGCATATCGATCATGGTAAGTCGACCTTATCCGATCGTTTGATTCAGCATTGTGGCGGTCTCACCGAACGTGAAATGGGCGCACAAGTACTGGATTCAATGGATATCGAGCGAGAGCGTGGTATCACCATTAAAGCCCAAAGCGTAACGTTAAACTATACCGCTAACAACGGTGAAATCTATCAATTGAATTTTATTGATACCCCAGGCCATGTGGATTTTACCTATGAAGTATCACGCTCATTAGCGGCCTGTGAAGGCGCATTATTGGTGGTTGATGCTGGCCAGGGCGTAGAAGCTCAAACCCTAGCTAACTGCTACACCGCCATGGAAATGGATATGGAAGTGGTGCCGATCCTTAATAAAATCGATTTGCCTCAGGCTGATCCCGATCGTGTTGCCGAAGAAATTGAAGATATTGTTGGTATTGATGCCCTAGATGCAGTGCGCTGTAGCGCCAAAACGGGTGTGGGTATCGAAGAAGTTTTAGAAGTCATCGTTAATCGTATTCCGCCGCCAGTAGGTGACCGAAGTGGGCAATTGAAAGCATTGATTGTCGATTCTTGGTTTGATAATTATCAAGGTGTTGTCTCTCTTATAAGGGTCATGGAAGGCGAGATGCGTACCAATGACAAAATTAAGATCATGTCTAATGGCCAAATACATCAGCTAGATAAAGTCGGTATTTTCACCCCTAAACAAATTGAAACCGGTGTATTGCGTGCCGGTGAAGTGGGATATGTTATTGCCGGTATAAAAGAAATTCACGGCGCCCCCGTGGGCGATACCCTTACTTTGGCCAAATCACCCGCTACCGAAATGCTGCCCGGCTTTAAGAAAATTAAACCACAGGTATATGCCGGTATGTTCCCGGTTAGTAGCGATGAATATGAAGATTTTCGTGATGCACTTTCTAAGTTAAGTCTTAATGACGCTTCATTGTTTTACGAACCAGAAAGTTCTGCAGCCTTAGGTTTCGGTTTCCGTATTGGTTTCCTTGGCATGTTGCATATGGAAATTGTTCAAGAACGTTTAGAGCGTGAATACGATCTTGACCTGATTACTACCGCCCCCACGGTGGTGTACAAAGTGCTGACAACTCAAGGCGTGGAGGTGATGGTTGATAATCCCTCTAAGTTACCACCAGTAAACGATATTGAAGAAATTTACGAACCTATTGTTGAGGCTAATATTTTGGTGCCTCAGGATTATCTGGGTAACGTTATTACTCTGTGTGTCGATAAACGCGGTGTGCAGACTAATATGGCCTACCACGGTAAACAAGTGGCATTGACTTATGAACTGCCCATGGCCGAAGTGGTAATGGACTTTTTTGATCGCTTGAAATCAACCAGCCGTGGCTTTGCATCACTTGATTACAATTTTAAGAAGTTTCAGATTGCGGATATGGTCAGGTTAGATATCCTAATCAATGGGGAACGGGTAGATGCCTTAGCGGTGATTACTCATCGCGATAATTCATTAAACCGTGGCCGTGATTTAGTTGAAAAATTACGTGAGCTGATCCCCAGACAAATGTTTGATATAGCGATTCAGGCTGCGATTAGTAACCATATTATTGCTCGTAGCACAGTGAAGCAGTTGCGTAAAAACGTTATTGCCAAATGTTATGGCGGTGATATTAGTCGTAAGAAAAAATTACTGCAAAAACAAAAAGATGGTAAGAAACGCATGAAGCAAGTAGGTAACGTCGAGTTACCGCAGGATGCATTCTTAGCGATACTTAAAACAGGAAAATAAATGGCAACTTACTTCTCAATTATTTTAGTCGTAATCACCCTAGGTTCGGGTCTAATTTGGTTAGTTGATAGCTTATTGTGGGCACCAAAGCGCAAAGCGCGAATCGACTTAGCCAGAGCAAATACTCAAGGTGATATTGATGCCGAGACCTTAGAGAAAGTTGCTCCACTACCTTATATTGTGGATACCGCTCAGCAAATATTTCCGGTTATAGCGGTGGTATTAATTCTTCGGTCATTTTTATATGAACCCTTTCAGATCCCTTCAGGCTCTATGATGCCAACGCTATTAGTAGGCGATTTCATCCTAGTTGAGAAGTTTACTTACGGTTTAAAAGACCCAGTGGTTCGTCATAAATTTATGGATGTTGGCGCGCCGGAACGCGGTGATGTAGTGGTATTTAAGTTTCCGGACGATCCCACTATCGATTACATCAAGCGTGTTATTGGTTTACCCGGCGATAAAATCATTTACCGTAATAAGCAGGTTTTTATTAAGCCAGCTTGTGATCAGGCGGAACAAAGCACATGCCCGGGGCTTGAGCCGGTGGATATGAAGTTTGAAGCCCGCGGTGAGTTCTATCATGGCATGGTGCCGTTAGAGCGTTACAGTGAAGATTTGCTTACGGTGAATCATGACATGCTTCACAATCCAGCGGTACGCCGTTCAGCTGAGCCATTTTATCAACAACCGGGTACCCAGCGTGATGAATGGTTAGTGCCTGAAGGCCAGTATTTTGTGATGGGTGATAACCGCGACAACAGCCGTGATAGTCGTTTCTGGGGCTTTGTTCCTGATGATAATCTGGTTGGTAAAGCGGTAGCGATTTGGATCAGTTTTGAGTTTGATCGTCCTCCTAGTAGTTCAGTTCCTGGTTGGATCCCAACTGACGTGCGTTTTTCACGCGTAGGTGGAATACACTAAATGTCAGCAAGAGCCGATGTTAGCCGATTGTTTTCAACACTCGGTTACCAGTTCAAAGAGGTTGATAATTTACGATTGGCGATGACCCATCGCAGTGCTAAAGGCGACCATAACGAACGTTTAGAATATTTAGGTGACGCTGTGTTAGGTATGGTGGTCGCCGAGGCATTGTTTAAACGCTTTCCCAAACAACCCGAAGGCAACCTCACACGTATGCGTGCCAGCTTAGTCAAAGGCGATACCTTGGCTGAAATTGGACTAGAGTTTAATTTGGGTGATTACTTGCAGTTAGGTCCCGGCGAATTAAAAAGCGGCGGCTTTCGGCGCAAATCAATTTTAGCCGATGCAGTAGAAGCCATCATTGGCGCCATCTTTTTAGAAGCCGGTATTGAAACCTGCAAAACGCTTATTTTGCAGTGGTTAGGTCCGCGCATAGCGGCGTTAGATCCGGATGAGCATTTAAAGGATCATAAAACCCGTCTTCAAGAATTTTTACAAGGCCGGCAATTACCCTTACCGGTTTATGAAATTGTCGATGTACAGGGCAAAGATCATGACCAAACGTTTGTAGTGGAATGTCAGGTTGAGGGAATACCGCAGCCAATCAAATCAACAGCAAGTAGTCGTCGTAAGGCTGAGCAACGCGCTGCGGCACTAGCACTAGAGAGCTTAAACAATGGATGATCAACAATTTTGTGGATTAGTCGCCATTGTCGGCCGCCCCAATGTGGGCAAATCGACACTGTTGAATAAACTACTGGGTCAAAAAGTCAGTATTACCTCACGTAAGCCACAAACCACTCGTCACCGTATTATGGGGATCGACACCGAAGGTCAACATCAGACTATCTATGTGGATACGCCGGGGTTACATATTGAAGAAAAGCGTGCCATTAACCGCTTTATGAACCGAGCGGCGTCTAGCACATTAGATGATGTGGGTTTAATTTTATTCTTAGTTGAAGGTACCCATTGGACCGACGACGATCAAATGGTACTTAACAAAATTAAGCAATCTGGGGTTGAATGTTGGTTGGTGGTGAATAAAACCGACAACGTTAAAGATAAAACCAAGTTAATGGACCATTTAAAGTGGCTACAATTGCAGCATGATTTTAATCATATTATGCCGATGTGCGCCAAGGTGGGCACAAATGTTGAAGAGTTACGAGCACTGGTGATGAAAACCTTGCCGGAGAGTGAACATTTTTATCCAGAAAACTATGTTACTGATCGCTCTTCCAAATTTATGGCTGCGGAAATCATTCGTGAAAAACTGATGCGTTTTACTGGTGACGAATTACCTTATTCAGTGACTGTCGAAATTGAACAGTTTAAGTTGTCGGAGAACGGCGTTTATCAAATTAACGGTTTGATACTCATTGAGCGTCAAAGCCAAAAGGCGATGGTAATTGGTAAAGGCGGTAGTCGACTTAAAACCATTGGTGCGGAAGCTCGTCGGGATATGGAAACCTTATTCGAGCATAAAGTGTTTTTGGAGTTATGGGTAAAAGTGAAAAGCGGCTGGGCTGATGACGAACGTGCGCTGCGCAGCTTAGGTTACGGAGAGTAATTCGTTGCTACTGTATGATTTTATTCCCCATAAAATCATACAGGTTGTAAGCAGTAAAATTATCTTAGTAGTGTGGTGTACCAAGCAATTTTTGCCTTAGTATTTTTCGGGAGCGATTAATTAACCATGCAAGATTTAGCCAGTTTACGCCGTCAATATTTAAGTAGTGCATTGGAGCAGGGTGCATTGCATGCTGATCCCATCGAACAGTTTAATCTGTGGCTAGCTGAAACCATCAAAGCCGGTTTACCCGATCCAACTGCAATGACCATCGCTACCGTTGATGAGCAAGGACAGCCTTCTCAGCGCATCGTGCTACTTAAAGACGTTGATACTAAAGGTTTTGTATTTTATACCAACCTTGGCAGCCGCAAAGCTCAAGAATTAAAGCACAACAATAAAATATCCCTGCATTTTCCATGGCATCATTTAAATCGTCAGGTAAAAGTTTGTGGTCATGTGGAAGAACTTTCTACTGCGCAAGTGATGAAGTACTTTGTCTCTCGCCCCAAAGAAAGCCAACTTGCTGCGTGGGCTTCCAAACAAAGTCATCCTATTAGCTCTCGTGGGTTGCTGATGGCCCAGTTTAATAAGGTTAAACATAAATTTGCTAATGGTGAGATCCCATTACCGGATTTTTGGGGTGGTTATCGGGTTATTGCCCATGAGATTGAATTTTGGCAAGGTGCTGAACATCGTCTGCACGACCGCTTCGTGTATTCACGTCAGGCTGATGACCAATGGCAAATACAGCGTTTAATGCCCTAGTGTACCACTGAAGGCGCTGTGTATGTTTATTCCTCGTATTCATCTACATAATTATATTCGATGATTGATAGCCATTGCCACTTAGACTTTGCCGCCTTTGATCCCGATCGCAGCGCTATCCTCCAACAGTGCCATACACTTGGCATTAGCGATATTTTGGTGCCTGGCGTACAGCGTGCTACTTGGTCGAAGGTACAGACGTTGGCAAAGCAGTCATTATCCTCATTGTCACCGCCTCAACCGCAAATCCATATCAGTTTGGGTCTGCACCCGTATTTTCTCGATAATTATAATGACGATGATTTAGAGGTATTGGCACAGTGCTATGCCGAAGATCCTCAGCGTTATGTGGCCCTAGGTGAGATTGGCATTGATGGTGCGATTAACATCCCGTTGGCATTGCAAACCGAGGTCTTTGAACAACAACTGTTATTGGCTCAAAAATTCAACAAGCCGGTAATTATTCATCATCGAAAAAGTCAGTCCGTTATCTTACAAAGCCTAAAGCGTTGTCAGTTTGATCAGGGCGGCGTATTACATGCTTTTTCAGGGAATTTGCAGCAAGCACAGCAGTTTATTGATCGCGGATTTAAACTGGGCATTGGCGGCACTATTACTTATCCACGTGCGCAAACAACACGTTTAACCGTTAGCCAACTGCCCTTGAGTAGCCTGTTGCTGGAAACGGATGCTCCCGATATGCCATTACAAGGTTTTCAGGGCCAGCGCAATTGTCCGACTCGATTACCTTTGGTGTTGCAACAACTAGCACAGTTGCGCAATGAATCCATTGAGGAGGTGGCCCATGTTACCAGTCAAAACTTCAGAGAGTTATTTAGGCTTTAATCGAGCTTGTATTTTATTTTGTAGAAGCCACGGGTAAGTAATACCCCCACTAGCAAGGCTAATATTACCAGTAACATCGCTTGGTACAATATTTCCTGCTGGTATTGTCGATAATATTGCAGCACTTTATCGCGCCATAACAACACGCGTAAATAACCAATTACTTTCTGCTCATGTACTATTTCCTGCACATACACTAACAAATCGCTATTTTCTTCTTGTTGTAGCAGCTCAATAATCGGTGCCTCATCGTCGGTGCCTAATAACATTTTTCCTTGATCACTGAACAAGGCCACCGAGCGAATGTGCGGGTCGGTTTGCAAATATTGCAACTGCTGGCTAATGCTATCGAGTTCGTTATTGACTAATTTATCGGTGATGAACTTGGCATTTTGTTGGCTGATGGTTTTCCCCAACTGGTTAGCTTGATGCTGCAGTTGTTGTTGATCTTGGATCACGTTATTGAGCCATAAATACAAAATAATAAAAGCAATAGCTACCGCCAATACAAAATTGGCCAAGCGTTTGAAAATAGAATGCCCACTGGGAAGCAGAGACTTTTCTTCAGCAGATAATGTTTTAGAGGTTTTAGCCAAAGTGGATATACAGCATTGTGATGAGAATACCTTCACCATACAAAATAAGTGGCGGTATTTCTACATTTAAGATTTCTTTGACAAACTAATGCGCTTTGGGTTGTGATTCGATAGAATTCACCGCTTTAAAATTAGCCTTCGAGATCTATTGTGCAGTCCATTAGCTTTACTCCATCACAATTTAACAGTAGCCGTTTTCTTAGTGAAACCATGGCTGATGCCAATGCGTACCTTGGCCAATTAAATGCCTGTAGTGTTAATGTGGTGGATGCCACACTCCATCAAGGCCCTGTGCTAGTTCTCGCAGCCGAGGGTTTATGCTTTGAAAAAATTCATCAAGTTCAGCAAGCTCTTGCTTCGCAGTTAACCGTTGACGGTTTCCGTTATTCGCCAATGTCACAACACTGCTCAACCCAAGCGGTGATCATGGATGTCAGTTTACTGGTCGATGCTGCTGTCATTGATGTTGCTGCCTTAAGTAAGCAGTTTTATGTGGAATTGGCATTGCTGGAGCAACGTCCAACATTATCCGCGCCGGGTTTACTGGTGATGGATATGGACAGCACCATGATCGGCTGCGAATGCATTGATGAAATTGCCTATTTAGCCAATGTGGGCGAGCAGGTGTCTGAAGTCACAGAACTGGCAATGCAGGGCAAGTTAGACTTTGCACAAAGTTTACATCAGCGGGTCGCCTGCTTAACTGGCATTGAGGTAGCGTTGCTACAATCTATTCGCGATAAATTACCATTAATGCCGGGTTTAAGTTTGTTAGTCAAAACATTACAACAAGCAGGTTGGAAAATTGCTATTGCCTCAGGTGGTTTTACCTATTTTGCCAATTACTTACGTGACCGCTTAGAGCTCGACGCCGCTGTTTCGAATACTTTGTCTATGCAAAACGGGCTACTGAGTGGCACCGTTGAAGGGCAGGTTGTCGATGCCAAAGTTAAAGCGCAAATCTTACAGTCCTTGGCTGAGCAATGGGGAATTGCACATGAGCAAACCATCGCCATGGGTGATGGTGCCAATGACTTGGCGATGATGAAGGTGGCAGGCTTAGGTGTGGCATTTCATGCCAAACCAATAGTAGATAAACAAGCCGTTGCCGCTATCCGTATTGCTGGGCTAGATACTCTATTGCATTACTTGCAGCCGGCGGAGTAGATAATTTGGCTTAAAGAGGGCGGTTGCTTAACAACATGACCGCCACCTCATTTGTTTAATATGTCGGAGCTAACGCTGGTAATTTGTTGCTGATGGCTTGTAGCGCAGCGCGATTGTTGGCAATATGTTGTTGGTTAAACTGATAGCGAGTCAGCACTTCATCGGTCACATCTAATAAATCACCTACACCGGTAACATTCCACAATTGTTCTTCCAATGATTTCGCTTTGTGGATTGCGTACTGCCCTACATACTGCATTTCTGCACGTACAACATCAATATCTGGACGGCCTGTTCTCGATAGGAAAATCTTAATGGCAATAAATACACCACCGCCCATGGCCTTGCGAATAAAGTCCTGACGTAGCTTGTCATTATTGAATTGATCAACAAATTTAACTTTGATAGCCAGATGACTTTCCTCAATATCGGCATTGTAGGCGATCAACAGTTCGGCTTGAGTGGGGGGACTATTATTTTTTAACGACCGCAGTTGTTGCTGCAAATAGGGTGGCTCTTGCCCTTGATACAACGGGTATAAATTGAGTTTATTGGCTTCGGCGTTATGCCGTAATAGCGGCAATATGGAGTGAGACTGTTTGGGGATGGCAACACAATCGGGTTTATAGCTAACACCGTCCTTTTTTAAGAAAATGCCGATATTGAGGATGTTGTTTGAATACAGGTTGCGTAATGCTTCGCCTAAACCGGGAATAGCCTCCTCATCTTGGTCAGATTGCAGCTTGCTGCGATTGGCTTTTATCAACTGTTCAAAAAATAGCTGACTAATTTTATCCCGATCATCCATAAATGCCTGTAGATGTAGGACGTTATTATCTTTGCTAATATTTCTGACTTCATAGGGAAGACGTTTTAGTTGATAATTTTTACTGACCCGCTGTAATTGTGGAAAACTTAGATCTACATCATCAAATGTGCCGCCCGTATAGGGACGACTTAATTCAATTTTTACGCCACCCACTGAAATATCTTCGGTGATGCCTTCTATCTCAACATCGTCCAACGATACCACCACTTTAGTACGCAGCTTAAAACGCATTTGACGCCGCAGGTTTTGATATTTAAAGCGGTGCAAACTGACCTTAGGTAGTGTTGGGTCTGGTAAATTAATAAATTGCTTCAAGCGTGGTAATTGTGATTTATCCAAGGCAAACAACTGATAGCTAACCGTATTCCATTTTTGAGTAATATCGGTGAGCAGCGCAATATGCTGTAACGGCATTAAACGGGACATCAATCGCGGTGGTGGTGGCGCATTGAGTTTCTTAATATTGCTGCCTAAGGTATCCGGTAGAGATGATGGAATATGACACTGCTGTGGGTCAATTTTGCTTAATTGCAATTTAAACACCCGCCAGCTAGCTCGACGACTGCCGTAGGCAAAGAACAAGTGCTTTAGATCACTGTCTTTATTGAGTTCATCGAGGGTGGCTGAATAGAAATAGGTTTTTTCTTTGTGCTGACGTATGAAACTGTAGACATAGGTTTCAGTTATATTATGTTGCAACAGTGACGCCATACGCTCGCGCTTAAATAGCCTTTCTATACACAATTCGTCACTTTCATTGGACCAATAATGTAGCAGCGACCTATTACTGTCGTTGGTTAAAATATATTGAGCTTGATGTTGCTCATTTAAAAAAATGGGTAGCGAGGTAAAGTGCGGAATGTAATATTGTTCATAGCCTTTGGACAATATGGATTCCACCGTATTATCCATATTTACTTTGTAGCGACGCTTATTACCGTGAATGAATCGTTGCAAAAAGTCGTCAAACTTAGTTTTGGCAGGACTATCTTTAGGCCGGCGTAAGGCAATGCGTTGCTCTTTTCTGGAATGCTCAATTTCAATAATTTGGTAAATAATGCCTTCATTGCGTTGTAGGCTATTGTTGGTGTTCAAGCCGCGAAAGTTTACATGTATGGTATCCGCTAACTTAAACAAATGACGATTATTCACTTTGACTTTCAAACCGGTCAGCGACATGTCAATGGTGGTGGCGGCAATGGTTTCGTTTAACTCGGTGAGCAACTCGACATTAACAGCAAAATTCATGCGCTCTTCGGTACGCTGCAAGCCACTGGAAAAGGTAATTATTTGTGCTGGATAAAGCGGGGTCGCCTCAGCGGCTTCAGCATCATCATCCGTTTTATCGTCGTCTTTTTGCTCTACGGCTTTTTGGTGCATCACCCGAAAATTGTTTTCGGTATTATTTACTGCCTCATAGACGCCAATAGTAAAGTGCCCAAAACTGCGAATTTGCCGCTCAAAAACTTCTACTGCAACATCATCTAAAAAATGCGTGATGCCGTCGTATTCATAGGGGCTGCACTTAGCATCCACTAAGCCACGCAAGTCAATTAAACGTTGGCAGGATTTCGCCAAACGAAACAACTCCATTTTAAGAATGAAGCGTTTGTTTTTTGGCAGGTGGCTGGCAACACTTGCTAGGATCTGATTAAAGTCCGGCTCATGGATCACCGGTTTTAATTGCTCAATCAGATCGTAATATTCTTCGAATTCCTGTGTCATACCAATGCTGTGCTGCTGATGTAGTTAAAATATTGTTTCATCTTATACACTTATCGGCAGAAATAATAAATTCTGTGGCCCATTGTTAGCATAAATGATTTAGAATTTGCTGTTGACGATGATAATTGAAGTGATACCCCATGGCGAAGGCAAAAACAGCTTATGTGTGCTCTGATTGCGGAGCAGAATCTCCTCGCTGGCAAGGCCAGTGTAATGAATGTCAGGCATGGAATACGATTACTGAATTTGTTGTAAGTCCAGCGAGTGTGCAAAAAACGAGTAACCGCTCTGGATATGCGGGGCAAACCCAAGCCCAAGTGCAAACTTTAGATACAATCGACCTATTGGCACTGCCACGATTCACTTCCGGTTTTAAAGAACTGGATAGGGTGTTGGGTGGTGGTATTGTGCCGGGTTCTGCATTACTTATTGGTGGCTCACCTGGGGCAGGTAAAAGCACCTTATTGTTGCAAATTATGTGTGGTTTAGCGGCTAACCATAAAGCACTATATGTGACCGGTGAAGAATCGTTGCAACAAGTGGCCCTGCGCGCCAATCGTCTGGCTTTGCCCACGGATAAATTGCAATTATTAGCCGAAACCAATATCGAAACCATTTGTGAGATTGCCAGCCAAATCAAACCCAGCATCATGGTGATTGATTCTATCCAAGTTATGCATGTGGCCGATGTGCAATCGGCACCCGGTAGTGTGTCGCAAGTGCGTGAGAGTGCTGCCTATTTAACGCGTTTTGCTAAACAAAATCATATTGCGATGTTTTTGGTGGGTCATGTCACCAAAGAAGGTAGTTTGGCCGGCCCGAAAGTATTGGAGCACTGCATTGATTGCTCAATGATGCTTGAAGGGGAAAGCGATAGCCGCTATCGCACGTTGCGTGGTAATAAAAACCGTTTTGGTGCGGTTAATGAGCTTGGCGTTTTTGCCATGACCGGCAACGGTCTTAAAGAAGTCAGTAATCCATCGGCGATTTTTTTAAGTCGTGGTGATGACCCCTCACCCGGCTCAGTGGTGATGGTCATGTGGGAAGGCACGCGCCCTTTGTTGGTAGAAATTCAGGCATTGGTGGATTATTCCCAAACAGCTAACCCGCGACGGGTAGCGGTGGGGCTAGATCAAAACCGCATGTCAATGTTACTGGCGGTGATGCATCGCCATGGCAATGTGCAAATGAATGATCAAGACGTTTTTGCGAATGTGGTCGGTGGTGTCAAGGTGAGCGAAACCGGTGCCGATTTGGCGGTATTGTTATCTATGGTGTCGAGTTTTAAAAATTTTGCTTTACCTAAAGAGTTAATTGTCTTCGGTGAAGTGGGTCTAGCGGGGGAAATTCGCCCAGTAACCAATGGTACTGAGCGCTTAACCGAAGCGGCTAAGCACGGCTTTAAAAAGGCTATTGTGCCTTTTGCTAATGTACCCAAAAAGGCTATCGCTGGTATGCAAGTGGTTGGAGTGAAGCGCTTAGCCGAGGCTTTGGAAGCGATATAAATGGTCATTAATATTTCACCTCAATGCTCCCCCCAGTTAGCTAAAATTTAAGGGGCCGTTAACGCTTCAAAGTTACGATTAAGTAATTCACTATCACCGACATTAAGTTCAATTAGCCTGCGCAATTGGCTAGCACTGTCGATATCCATCATTTTGCATTGAATGCCAATATGTTGGTCATCACTATGGCTAATGCGGCCTTCCATGATAATTACTTCATCAATATCTTCTAGCTTGAAAGACACTAATAGGTTTAGGTTTTTATCAATAACAAAATTTATCGGTTTGCTAACTAAGACACCCTGTAACGATAAATCTAATATTTCGCCATGCCACGAATTTTCGCCTTGGCGGATCTCCACTGGGCTGGGGAAAATGACGCGAGTGTATTGACGTTTATCCATATGGCTTAACCTCGTTAGCAACGGGGCCTGATGGATCTTATTGGATCCACAGGCCATGGTTTTTGCGTATGTTACTTAACTTACTTACTCATCTTCTTATATTTTAAACGATGAGGCTCGACAATATCCTTACCAAATTTATCTTTTAACCATGCTTCATAATCGTTGAAGTTACCTTCATAGAAATTGATTTGACCTTCATCGCGATAATCGAGAATATGCGTCGCAATTCGGTCTAAGAACCAGCGATCATGGGAAATAACCATAGCGCAACCAGGGAAGGCTAACAATGCGTTTTCCAGTGCACGCAGGGTTTCGACATCTAGATCGTTGGTAGGCTCATCGAGTAATAGCACGTTACCACCGGCTTTAAGCAGTTTGGCTAAATGCACTCGGTTACGTTCACCGCCGGACAAATCTTTAATAAATTTTTGTTGATCGTTACCACGGAAGTTAAAGCGGCTGACGTAGGCACGGCTATTCACTTCATAAGTTCCAATTTTAATCAGATCCTGACCATCGGATATTTCCTGCCAGACGGTGTTGTCACCTTGCATGTCGTCTCGAAACTGATCGACACTCGCAAGCTGCACGCTGCTACCGACGATAACATTACCAGAGTCTGGCTTTTCAGCACCGGTCAGCATTTTAAAGAGGGTTGATTTACCGGCGCCGTTGGGGCCAATAATGCCTACAATGGCACCTTTAGGCATGGTGAAGTTCATGTCGTCTATCAGCACTCGATCGCCATAAGCCTTATGTAAATTTTGCACTTCAATGACTTGATCACCTAAGCGCTCGCCAACGGGGATATACAATTCGTTGGTTTCATTGCGGCGTTGGTAGTCACTATTGGTCAGCTCTTCAAAGCGCGCCATACGGGCTTTACTTTTCGCTTGGCGGCCTTTGGGATTACTGCGAACCCATTCTAATTCTTGTTGAATGGATTTTTGACGGGCATTTTCAGTACGATCTTCTTGCTGTAAGCGTTGGTCTTTTTGTTCCAACCATGAGGAATAGTTGCCTTCCCATGGAATACCTTGACCACGATCCAGCTCTAAAATCCAGCCAGCCACATTATCTAAGAAATAGCGATCATGGGTAATAGCCACCACTGTACCTTCATAGTCATGTAAGAAACGTTCAAGCCACGCCACGGATTCTGCATCCAAATGGTTAGTGGGTTCGTCCAATAACAACATATCGGGTTTTTCTAGTAACAATCGGCATAGAGCAACTCGTCGGCGTTCACCACCCGATAGCGTATTAACATCGGCGTCCCAAGGCGGCAAACGCAATGCATCGGCAGCACGCTCTAAGGCATTTTCTAAATTGTGACCATCTTTGGATTGAATGATCGCTTCCATTTCGCCTTGCTCTTTGGCCAATGCATCAAAATCCGCATCGGGTTCTGCATAGGCTGCATAGATGGCATCTAAACGTTTTAATGCATCGGCGACATCGGCGACGGCTAATTCAATATTGCCACGCACGTCTTTGTTCATGTCCAGCTGGGGTTCTTGAGGAAGATAACCGATTTTTAAACCGGGCTGCGCGCGCGCTTCACCTTCAATGTCGGTATCAATACCAGCCATGATGCGCAGTAAGGTGGATTTACCTGAGCCGTTGAGGCCGAGTACGCCAATTTTGGCACCGGGGAAAAAGCACAGAGAAATATCTTTTAGGATTTGTTTTTTAGGCGGAACAATTTTGCCCACTCGCGACATGGTATAGACGTACTGAGACATGGATTAATTTCTACGTTGTGAATATTGCATCGTAGTTTAGCACTAGGCCTCCATATCAGTCAGTAACACTGGGTGATTGTTTGTCTCATTCGCTAAATTTTTTTCATTTATTTTCTAATTAATTTAATAAAAAAGTAAAAAAGCTAATAAAAACAAAACGCTTAGGTCTTGAAAAAAAATTTAAAAAAAAACTAAAGTTCCTAAACGAAGTGCCGATAACCATAGTTGAGGGTAGTTGTACCTTAATACATTGTGAGAGGTGTATTGGGGTATCAAAAAGACTTTTGGTGTCGGATAGAGGTGTCCTACATCAAATTAATGAGGCAACTCGAAAGAGTTGAAATTGAGGCGAACAGTATTAGGTATGAGGGTATCTGATGCTGTTTTCAGGAGGTAACACTTATGGGTTTATATGTTAATACAAATATATCTTCTCTAAATGCGCAGCGTCAGCTGTTTAATTCTGGTCAAGCTTTATCTACGTCATTTGAACGATTGTCTTCGGGCTTTCGGATCAATCGTGCGGCAGATGATGCTGCTGGATTACAAATTGCGGATCGTATGACCGCGCAAATTATGGGCTTAAACCAAGCGGCTCGTAATGCTAATGATGGTATTTCAGTGGTGCAAACTGCTGAAGGTGCAATGGGTGAGATTACCAGTTCGTTGCAGCGTATCCGACAATTGGCGGTGCAAGCACAAAATGGTATCAATACATCTGCAGACAGAACGGCACTGCAAAAAGAAGTATCGGCACTGAAGCAAGAAATTAGTCGAATTAGCGCCAATACCCAGTTTGGTGGTGTTGATTTGTTAAAAGGTGATTTTTCTGCGGCATTCTTAGTGGGTGCAAACAGTGGGCAAACCATTTCAGTTAACTTATCTCGATCAGGTGGTTATGGCACTTCTGGATTGAGTCTGGCTGATACAAGTGTTGCCAGTGTCGCCAATGCTTCTGCGGCGATTACCGCTATTGATACTGCGTTATCAACCATTGGTGGTGCGCGAGCTGACCTAGGTGCTCTACAAAACCGTTTTCAGTCTACTATTCGTAACTTGAGTAATATTTCTGAAAATATTGCCGGCGCCCGTTCGCGAATTCGGGATACCGACTTTGCGACTGAAACCGCGGAACTTACCCGAAATCAGATTATTCAACAGGCGAGTATTTCGGTGCTAAGTCAAGCGAATCAGAGACCACAAGCGGCTCTGACGTTGTTGGGTTAATATCGGATGGGCTACTATAGTTTTTATGGTAGCTCACACTTTTCACTGAAAGTGGAGAAAAAGTATGGATATTAATTTTTCACAAGGGAATCAACAGGCGTCGTTAGCAGCTCTTTTGCATAATAAAGAGACGCCAGCAGAGCGCTTTCCTAAGGACTCTGAGGCTAATTTAGATTCCGTTGATAAAGCTGTTAAAGCTCCATCTGAAGCAACTGAAAGTAGTAAAGTTATTGGTTTAAAAGCCGATACAGTAGCAAGAGCTGAGATTGAAACAGCGGTAAGTGACATGAACGATTTTGTTCAATCACAAAGCCGCAATCTGAATTTTTCAATCGATGAGGCAAGTAAACGGTCTGTTGTGAAAGTAACAGATGTAGAAACGGGCGATGTGATCCGCCAATTACCTTCTGATGAAGTGTTAAAATTGGCGGCACGGATCCAAGATTTACAATCTGATGTAGGTGCAGCTGTCGGCGTATTGTTTAATAAGGCAGTGTAGCATTTTGAGTGTTAGGCTAATTTTTGATGTCAACTTTTGTAGTTGTACGCAGTGCAAAAGTTAGCCGCACTTATTTATGTTTAGCTTTAATATTTAGCGTTAGAATTAGTATATTAAGTTTTGAAACACGTATTTTTGATTTATAGAGGTCTTTGACATGGCAATTCAATCGTTAGGTGTAGGTTCAGGATTAGCACTTGATGATCTAGTAACTCAGTTACTGGATGCTGAACGTGCGCCTAAACAAGCTCGCCTTGACGCTCGAGAAGAGCAAATAGAATCAGTGCTATCAGGCATTGGTCAACTAAAATCAAAAATGGATGATTTTAAAAACTCTGTTAACGAACTGCGCACAGACACTAAGTTAAAAGGTCGTGAAGCATTACCGACCCACCCCAGTGATGCCTTTGAACCTTTTACTGCTGAAGCGTCCAATTCAGCTGTCGCCGGTGATTATAAAATAGCGATTACTCAGCTTGCGTCTGGTAGTCGTGTGGAAACCGAAGATGCAGTCAATGGTGGCTTTGCTAGCTCCAGTGACGTGGTATCGGCCAGCGCTGGTTCATTAACTTTTAAAGTTGATAGTGCGGGTGAAAGTTTTTCAATCAACGTTACCGCGGGTATGACGTTACAACAATTACGTAATAAAATTAATAACTCAGAGTCTAATTTTGGTGTTAATGCCAGCATTATCAGCACCGGTACCGCCGATGGTGGTGCTAAATTGGTATTTTCTTCCACGGTTAGTGGTATTGGCAATGACTTAAAAATTGTCAATGATAATGACATTGCGGATCTAAATCGTGTGTCTACAACGGACTCGTTGGAGGCTGCCACTCATTTGGCTATTGATCCCGCGAATGTGGCTAAAAATGCTCGTGCGACAATTGATGGTATTGTCACTGAAAGTCAAACCAATAAGTTTGAAAATGTTATTGAGAATGTCTCCTTTGAGGCCAGTGAATTATCATCACTGGATGCATTAGGCGAGCCCGTTTCATCAAGGCTTGAAATTGGCTATGACAAAGAAGCAGTAGAAAAGAAAATTCGTGATTTTGTTGAAAATTATAATTCGCTAAATAGTGAAATTACTAAATTAACTAAATATGGTTTGTCTGAATTGGAAGATGATGGCGCATTAGCCGGCGATTTTATGGCGCGTAATATTCAGTCGACGTTGAGTAGTATTATGTCATCTGCAGTTTCTGAATCGGCTTTGGGAACAATATTTCAATTAGGTATTTCCTTTAATGATGAAGGTAATTTAGAAATATCTGACTCTGGCGAGTTTGGCCTTAAAAGTGGTGAAGATAGACTAACGGCCGCACTGGAAGATAACTTTGATGAAATTTCCAATTTATTCACCGGCGATAATGGTATAGCCTCACGTTTATATGATTTTTCTTATGAGTACACCACTTTTGGTGGTTTGCTACGAACTAGAGAGCAGGCCTTTAAAGATCAGAAGGAATCGATACTCGATCAGCGTGAACGATTAGAATTACAAATGTTGGGTTATGAAGATTTATTAAGATCGAAGTATCAAAATTTAGATAAAACCGTTGCGCAGTTGAATCAAACAGGGAATGCCTTAATGGCGTCCTTGGGCTCGGTAGGATAAGAGAGGAAAATATGGCACTTAAAGGTATTAATGCTTATAAAAAAGGCAGTCTTAAGCAGGATATCGCCAATGCGGATCCTCACAAAATTACCTTGATGTTAATGCAAGGTGCGTTGGATAGAATGGCCTACGCCAAAGGTAATATGGAACGTAAAGATTTTGAAAGCAAGGCAGAAAACTTGTCACGAGTGACCGCTATTTTTGTGAGCTTACGTGATAGTTTAGATATGAAAAGTGGTGGCGAAATTTCCGACAACTTATTTTCCCTTTATGACTACATGATCCAGCGTGTTATTGATGCTAATGTACAAAATAGCTTGTTGATTATGGATGAAGTGACTAATCTGCTGTTACCTATTAAAAATGCCTGGGCGCAAATTCCTGAAGCTGCAAAACAAGAAGCGTATGCGATACAAAGGCAAAACCAACAAGCTGCAATGTGAGTAATAACCACAATAATACTATCGCTGATGCTCAAGCGTTTAGCGAACAAATCTACGCCATATTGGCCGAATCATCCGATGATGTGGAGTTTTCGCAGTTGCTGTCGCTGGTGGAATCTCGAGATAAGTTGATAAATACCTTGCTTGAAAGCCTTGATGAAGCGCAAAAAAAAGCTTTAATTGAACAAGAAATTCCCGTTAATGAAGATATTCAGAAAAAAGTCGCTGCGTTGTTTAAACAAACTGAAAATCAATTGTCTAAATTTGTACGCGATCAAAAATCCGTCAAAAAGTACAAATAATCCGCTCAACCCGTGAAATTCCACTAAAAAACAAAGAGATATTTCTATTGCTACTGCATTTAGATTGCTATCTGGTACTTCCTTGATAGTATTTAATAGTATCTACATTTACTTAGTTTGGTTCGATAAATGCATATCAGCCTGATAATGTAATTTAGTTGTGCATAAATTGACGCTTTCATTTAGGTTTGCGTAAATTGCACGCAAAATTCCAATAATAACGGCTCCCGAGTTCAATAATGTCACAGGGGCAAAAAGGAATAATCCGTATGTTTGATTCCAAGTCAATATTAATTACTGGTGGTACCGGTTCTTTCGGCAATAATTTTATTGCTCGGGTTCTTAAAGAATATAAACCTAAAAAGTTAATTGTGTATTCCCGTGATGAGCTGAAGCAGTTTGATATGCAACAGCGCTTTAACGCCCCTTGTATGCGTTATTTTTTGGGTGATGTCCGTGATAAACACCGTTTAAAAACCGCTATGCGAGATGTGGATTTTGTCATCCATGCTGCAGCGCTCAAACAAGTACCTGCCGCTGAATACAATCCCATGGAATGTATTAAAACCAATATTATGGGCGCGCAAAATGTTATTGAAGCTTGCATTGAGACCGATGTAAAACGAGTCATAGCCTTATCAACCGATAAAGCGGCTAACCCAGTAAATCTATACGGTGCGACTAAATTAGCCTCGGATAAATTGTTTGTTGCCGCGAATAACATCTCTGGCGCTGGCGGTACTCGGTTCGCCGTGGTTCGTTATGGCAATGTGGTAGGTTCACGGGGCTCAGTTGTACCTTTCTTCCGTGATCTACTGGAACAAGGCAAAACCACCTTGCCAGTGACCCATGCTGAAATGACTCGTTTTTGGATCAGCCTTGATGAAGGCGTGGAGTTTGTTATTAAAAACTTCCAACGCATGCAAGGTGGTGAAATTTTTGTGCCGAAAATACCTTCAGTACGCATTCCTGATTTGGTGGAAGCCATGAGCGGCAAACGTGAATATGAGATTATTGGTATTCGCCCAGGGGAAAAAATTCACGAAATTATGGTGCCCGAAGAAGTTGGTCATCATTCTTTAGAGTTTAAAGACCATTATGTTATTGCTCCAGCGATTAAGTTTTTTGACCGAAATATCGATTATGCCAAAAATAAATTAGGTGAAATTGGCGCGCCAGTGGATGAGAAATTTGAATACCATTCAGGCACTAATCCACATTACTTAACAGTGGCAGAACTTAAGGCACTAGACGCAAAAACGTTATGATCCCATATGGTAAACACGCGGTAAATCAAACGGATATTGACGCTGTTGTTAAAGTGTTGGAACAACAGTTTCTAACACAGGGCGAACAAGTGCCCGCATTTGAACAGGCATTAGCCACTTATTGCCAAAGCCAATATGCGGTCGCCGTGAATAGCGGTACTTCCGCATTACACATTGCTTGCCTTGCAATAGGAGTAGGTGAAGGTGATGTGGTGTGGACCTCGCCCTTGTCATTTGTGGCCTCAGCTAACTGTGCATTGTATTGTGGTGCTAAAGTCGACTTTGTGGACATTGATGCTGTCACTCGTAATTTGTGTGTGGATAATCTCGCGCAAAAATTGGCTACGGCCACTCAGTTACCTAAAGCATTAGTAGTCGTGCATTATGCCGGTGTCAGTTGTGATATGCAGGCCATTAGTGCCTTGGCTAAGCAATACGGCTTTGCGGTGATTGAAGATGCCTGTCATGGCCTTGGTGGTCAGTATCAAAACAAGCCTATTGGCAGTTGCCAATATTCGGATATGACCGTACTGAGCTTCCATCCGGTTAAATCAATTACTACAGCGGAAGGTGGGGCAGTACTTACCAATAATCCGGAATTACAAAAACAATTAGTCTTGTATGCTAAGCACGGTATCACTCGCGATGAATCGCTGATGCAACAACCGTCACCTGGTGATTGGTACTATGAGCAAATCGCATTAGGCTTTAACTATCGACTAAGTGATTTACATGCCGCGTTGGGCATCTCCCAGTTAAATCGATTAGATGATTTTATTCAGCGGCGCCGCCGATTAGTCAAAAATTACCAACAACAGTTGCAAACATTACCGCTGCAATTGCCTGATATGCAGCAAGTGGATACAAGCGCTTGGCATATTTATACGGTGGCCTTAAAAGAGCATGATCGCCGACAGGTCTTCAATGCTCTAAAAGCCAAAGGTATTGGCGTGAATGTGCATTATATTCCCATCCATTTACAACCTTATTATCGTCAATTGGGTTTCAAGCTTGGGGATTTTCCTATAGCAGAGGGTTTTTACCATCGCGCATTAACCTTACCACTTTACCCAGATTTGAGTGACGCCGAGCAAACTCAAGTAGTCGATGTACTGCACGAGGTGCTAAGTTGAATTTGGCTATTATTCCTGCCCGTGGTGGTAGTAAGCGTATTCCCGGTAAGAATATCCGTGCCTTCGCGGGTAAGCCGTTGATTGCCTATTCCATCGAGGCGGCGCAGCAAAGTGGCGTATTTGATAAAATTATCGTCTCCACCGACAGTCCAGCGGTTGCCGATGTTGCTATCGCCTATGGTGCCGAAGTGCCGTTTTTACGTCCTGATGATTTAGCCGATGATTTTACTGGTACTCGCCCGGTGACCAATCACGCCATCGAATATTGTCAGCAGCACTTTTTTGAACCAGAGTTTAGTTGCTGTATTTATGCTACCGCGCCTTTTTTGCAGGTCGAATATTTGCAACAAGGGTTACAGCAACTGCAACAACAAGCAGATAAAGCCTTTGCGTTTTCGGTCAGTACATTCGCTTTTCCAATCCAGCGAGCTTTGATAAAACAAAATGGCGGCGTAGCGCCGTTTTCGCCAGCGGATATCAACAAGCGCTCACAGGATTTAGCCGAAACTTATCATGATGCGGGACAGTTTTATTGGGGGCGTAGTGCAGACTACTTGAGCCCTAAACGTATTTTCTCTGAACATAGTGTTGCCATCGAGCTACCGCGACATTTGGTACAGGATATTGATACCGAAGAAGATTGGCTGCGCGCGGAGCTAATGTATAAAGCCTATATGCAGGCAAATTGAATAGGCAGGAATAACTTTAAATGACACAACGTATTTTATTAATTCGCATGCTAGGTCTGGGAGATGTCACTTGTATAGGCATTCCAGCGCTGCGTTATTTTAAACAGCAGTTTCCTGATGCAGAAATGACCTTCTTAACCTTCGCAGCGGGTAAGGATATCATTCAGCTGGCTGAACCTGATGTAAAGATCCAAGTTTTAGAAAACGGCCAATGGCCAGAAAGTATTATCCCAGCCATGGAAACCTTTTTAGGCTTGGCGGAAGAAATTATTGGTGTGGGTTATGATCAGATCATTAACCTCGACACTTGGTTTATGCCGTGTTTCTTAAGTCGATTTTTAAAAGATGCCGGTGAAAAGGTAATTGGTAACACACTGGCAATATCGGTGGCTGAATTAGTCGATAAGTTTCAGGATCAAAGCCTTAAGCCCGAGTTTGTGAATGATCCGGCAATGTATATGCAAAGTAGCTTTTTTGGCATGATGCGTTGGCATACCACCTGGTGGGAAAGTGTAGCGCTGCCGAATATGGGCTACCCTGAATTTTATTTACGTACGTGTTGTGGCTTTGATCAGCTAGACATGGATATGCAGATTGACGTCAAAGCCGATCATCAGCTTAAAAAAATCGGTAAGAACAAAAAAATCATCGCTTTTGCACCCGATGCTCGTACCTCAGAACGCAATTACCCTTATGGATCGCAGTTAAAAAAGTTGTTAGAAGAGGCTGGTTATCATGTGTGGACCGGTTTCGATGGCTCAGTGTCTATGCGCCAAACCTTAGCCCAATTAAAAGCCAGTGATTTATTAGTGACCGCGCCGTCGGCGCCTCAATGGTTGGCGACTACCGTCGGTTGTCCAAGTTTGGTGATTTGTGCTGATGTGGACCCGCGTACTTTGATGCCCGAATACGCCACCGATCCTAGTCCGATTGTGATCCCACCTGAAAACTTATTGGAAAGCATTCAGTCAATTTTTGCAGAGGCCGAAAGTGACGCTAATGAATGATATTTATATCGATGACTATTGTGTCGGCTCGCAGTCAAAGCCACTTATTATTGCTGAGCTCAGTGGTAATCACAGCCAACAACTTGATCTAGCGCTAAAAATGGTCGAAGCCGCCGCTAAGGCAGGTGCTGATGCGATTAAGCTGCAAACCTATACTGCTGATAGTATGACGTTAGATGTGCGCAGCCAAGGTTTTGTTATCGAAGAAACCGATAGCCTATGGCATGGTGAATCCTTACATGCATTGTATCAAAAAGCCGCGACCCCTTATGAGTGGCACCAGCAATTGTTTGATCGTGCCAATGAATTGGGAATGTTGGCCTTTAGCTCGCCCTTTGATGAACAGGCTGTGGAGTTTCTCGATAGCCTTAATGTACCTTGCTATAAAATTGCCTCGTTTGAACTGACCGACTTGCCACTAATTGCTTGTGCTGCCAGTAAAGGCAAACCGCTGATTATGTCCACGGGCATGGCCAGTTTGAGTGAAATTGAACAAGCCGTCGCAACCGCCAAGAGTGCAGGTTGCAACGACATAGTTTTACTCAAGTGCACTAGCACTTATCCAGCACAGCCGACCAATACTAATCTAAATACCATTGCTCATTTACGTGATGCCTTTGGCTGTCAGGTGGGATTATCTGACCATACCGCCGGTGTGGGTGTATCGGTGGCGGCAGTTGCCCTTGGCGCAACGGTAATTGAAAAACACTTTGTGCTGGATAGAAATGCCGGTGGTGTTGATGCGGCGTTCTCACTCGAGCCCCAAGAGTTAGTGCTACTAGTGAATGAAACCGAACGGGCATGGCAAGCCATGGGGCAGGTCATTTACGGTGGAACTCAGGCAGAAGAAAAATCTAAGCAATATCGCCGTTCGATTTATGTCAGTGAAGATATTAAAGCCGGTGAAGCGTTGGATAAATCGAATTTACGCATTGTACGTCCAGCCTTTGGTTTAGCTCCTAAACATTGGCATAGCGTACTGCATAAAGTAGCTAAACATGACTTAGTCAAAGGAACCCCCCTTAGTTGGGATGACCTGCAATGAAAGCGCTGTTTAGAGTGGATGCCAGTGCCGACATCGGCCTTGGTCATTTGATGCGCTGTTTGGCCTTAGCTCAAACCTTAGCTCGCGAAAATTTCGAGATTATTTTTGTTTGCCAGCATCAGACTCAAAATATTGCCCTAAGCCGCCAAGATTGGGTAGGCGGAATTGTTGTGATCCCAGAGGGCTTTACTCAAGCGCAAGAATTGGACTGGTTAGCAATGCTAAATGAAATGCAGCAAGCTGATGTGGTGATTATTGATGGTTATCAATTTGATAGTGGTTATCGACAACGACTGCGGGCTATGGCCAAAAAGCTGGTTGTTTTTGATGACAATAATAACAGTGGCGAACTGCACGGGGATTTAGTCATCAACGGTGCCAATAATGCCGCTGAATTAGGTTATAAAATCAGTGCGCCAAATGCTCAATATTGCCTAGGTAGTGATTACCGCATATTACGCCAAGAGTTTATCCAGCTTGATGAAGTACCGTGGTCACAGCGCCATTCGTTATGCATTATGATGGGCGGTAGTGATCCATTAAATATTACCTTGCCGTTACTTGAAGCCTTACAACAACAAAATGCCAGCATGCCTATTCGGGTGATGACCGGCGCAGCTTATCCTTTTATGGACGATTTGCAGGCGTTTATTCGCCAAAGCCCCATGGCAATTCAACATTTAGCGAATTGCCAACAGGTGGCTGAGATCGTGAGCCAAAGTCGTTTGGCGATATCCGCTGCCGGTGGTAGTCAGTTTGAAATATTGGCCTGCCATACCCCCACAATGCTGATGGTGGTTGCTGATAATCAACGTAACGCTACGCTGCAAAGTGCTAAGCAAGGTTGGTGCGATATTTTAGAAGCGAATAATCAGGCATTGTTACATGATCATTTCCCCGCTATTGCCATACAAATTATGTTGCTTTGGGATGATGAAGCTAAATTAATGGCCATGCATCAGCAAACACAGCAACATGCCGATACCCAAGGTTGCCAGCGAGTATTACAGGCAATGCAAAACATGTTGGCAGTGGCATGAAGGCGTTATGCGGTTATAACGTTGCGTTAAACCCCATTCAGCAAACTGATCTTGAGATGATCCGCCAATGGCGAAATTCGCCTGCGGTAAGCCAGTTTATGTTATCCCAAGAGGACATCAGCACTGAGCAACAGCAAGCGTGGTTTAATAAATTACAGCGTGACAACACTCAGCAGCATTGGTTGATTTGCTATAAACAGCAGCCTATAGGTTGTGCGAACATTAAAGCTTGCTACCAAGGGCAACAACTCAGTAATGCGCAAGCAATTGAAGTGGGCCTGTATATCGCCGATGAACGGTATCGTGGCAATATTGTTGCTTTTGCGCCGACCTTACTAGTTAATGATTACTGCTTTGAGGAATTAGCCACCAAGCAGTTGTTAGCAGTAGTAAAAAACAGCAATCAGGCCGCGTTAAATTACAATGAAAAATTAGGCTACAAAGTACAGCAAAGGGGAGAGTTGCTTAAATTAACCTTAACGGCCAAGGATTACCAACAAGCCACTGTTACCATTAAACAGTTTTTATCCCGTTAGATTAGGAAGTTGATACATGACTAGCACACAGACGTTATATCAGGCATTTGCCACTGGCTTAGGGGTTGACCTAGCACAAGTGAGTGACGAATTAGCCTACAACAGTATTCCTCAGTGGGATTCAACTGCACATATGATTTTGATTGCCGAGCTGGAAAACCAGTTTGATGTAATGCTTGATACCGACGATATTATTGATATGAGTTCGGTTGCTAAAGCCAAAGAGATCCTAGCCAAACATGATGTGCAGTTTGCCTAGTGTAGCGCACTAGGCGAATAAGCATTGGTGACTAAAATGTTTTTTCAGCAATTACCACAGCACGGGCATAACCTCGCGTTAATTGAAGGCGAGCAACGGCTTGATTACTTGCAATTACAGCAGCAGGTTGATGCTTTCAAACAGCGCTTACCTGTAGCCGGTTTAGTGCTACTCAAAGCCAGTAATAACATCCCGAGTATGGTTGCCTATTTAGCCTGTTTACAAGCCCAATTGCCGATGATTCTGGTGGATAAAAAAATTAATGATGGATATCAGCAGACACTAGTCGACACTTTTAAAGTGAATGCACTGATAGCCGACGGCGAGGTGCAAGTGCTTAGCACTAGCGCTGTTAACATTGACCCGCAATTAGCGTTGTTATTATCCACCTCTGGCTCTACTGGTTCCCCTAAACAAGTGGCGTTATCTGCTGCAAATTTACAGGCCAATGCTCAGTCTATTTGTGACTATTTACCGATTGAATCTAGTGACGTTACCATTACCACATTATCTCCTCATTATTCTTACGGACTATCGGTGATCAATAGTCATTTGTTGGCTGGTGCCAGCATTGTATTGAATGAACATAGTGTGATCAGTCGTGAATTTTGGCAGACGTTTGAGCAACATCAAGTGACTAGTTTTGCCGGTGTGCCCTATACCTATGAAATGCTGTTACGACTGCGCTTTACCCAAAAGAGTTGGCCATCCCTGCGTTATTTTACCCAAGCCGGCGGCAAGCTTAGTGAAGATAAGGTATCTTTGTTGGCAGAGTATGCCAAGCAACATAATCAGCAGTTTTTTGTAATGTATGGTCAAACCGAAGCCACTGCACGCATGGCCTATAATGCTCACCCCGATAAAAAGCCAGCCAGCATTGGTAAAGCCATACCTAAAGGTGAACTGAGTTTGCTTGATGACAACGGACAAACGATTGACGATTGCCATCAGCAAGGGGAATTAGTTTATCGCGGTGACAATATCATGTTGGGTTATGCAAATAACGCGACTGAACTGCGACAATTCACGCAGTCTGACACTTTAGCTACTGGAGACATTGCGCTTAGAGATGAAGAGGGCGATTATATTATCTGCGGCCGCATTAAACGCATGATTAAACTTTTCGGTGTACGTATTAGTTTAGATGAAGTCGAAAGGATTTTGGTCGATAAAGGTGTTGAAGTCGCGGTAATCGGTAATGATAATGCATTGCAGATTGTTTTGGCCCAGCCAAATGATGTCGCAGCTATTGAGCAGCTTATTTGTCAAAAGATGCAACTTCACCCCAGTGTAGTAGAGGTAAAACTAGTGGCTGAATTGCCTCGTACCCAGAATAATAAAATTGATTATTTGCGTGTAGCCGCTTTGTTTTTGACTGTAGAAGCGGAGCGTTTAGATTAGCCTATGTTAAAAAATATCCGTTTACATTTGGACGCTGATGATGAAAAACAAGCCGAGCTGGAATTGCAGTTGTCGGAGAAAATTCAGCATCAATACAAACGTAATGTGCAAGCTTTTCGGGCTAATATCCCTTCGTTATTACCACTTATCACTAATATACAAACCCAAAATGTAGCCTTATTTTGTAATAAATTCGGTGAGCACAATATTGTGGATTATGGTGTTGGCCGTACCTTGTATGGTCTTGACCCGCAACAGGAAATTCAACAGCAGGTAAAATTACATACCGAGCATTGTCGTTTTATAGATTTTACTGCAGCGGCTGATGAAAGCGGCACTACGGATGAAACTGTTTCTAGTCAATTACAACAATTGCCAGCGTATCAGCAGTATCAGCAGCAACCCACATTGCCAGCCGAGGTTGATGTTCTAGTGGTGTTGGGGCTGGGCTTAGGTGAGCATATTCGCCGGCTGATGTCTGCCCATAAGATAAAGCACTTAGTCATTTATGAGCCGGAATCGCAGTATTTTCAGTGTTCTGCATTAATTACCGATTGGGCCAATATTCTGCAAACAGCCGCTATTAATGGCACCGCGATTTATTTACAGGTGGGCAAGGACGGGCGCAATATCATTGCCGACTTAGATGAATTGTCTGAGCATTATGCGTTTAATGGTTTTTATGTATATCAGCATTACAACCATCCTATATTTAACGCGCTCGCTAATACATTAGCTAGCAAAAGTTGGCAGCAAATTAAGCGAGATGGCATCAGTTTTGATTATTCCCAAGAAGCGGTAAATTATTTACCAAATTGGACGCAGTCGGTGGAATTGAGTGAGTTTACTGACGTTGATCCTAAAAACGATCCCCAGTTCAAAGCTAACCTGCAAGCGTTTAAAAAGTATGTTCCCAATATTTACCAAGAATTTAAGGATTATGTTGCCAAGGTATGGTTGCCGGTAAGCAATACAGAAGGCGAAATTAATGTTATCAAGAAGGATTCATTAACCTGCTGGTATGGCGATTCGCCTAAGACTGAATGCATTGTTAATTTTGACAATTTTGACAAGCATCCCAACAAAGATGGTTTGGTGCTTGGCTACAAAGGTACCAAGTTAAAGCACTATACCCATTACCGTTTTGTTAATGAAACGGAGCAGTTGCTGAATGAGGTTGAAGAAGAACAAGGTCAGCTGCCTGAGGTGATTAAATCACTGATCATGTTTGGTGTTGGCAGTGGTTATCAGATTGAACATTTATTAGAGATACACAAGGTTGAAAAGCTATTTTTGTGCGAACCTAACCGAGACTTTTTCTACGCTTCATTATTTGCCATTGACTGGCAGCAGGTGCTGGAAACCGTAGATAAAACTGATGGTCGTATTTATTTTAATATAGGTGATGATGGCAGTAATTTATTCCGTGATTTATTGAATCAGTTTTATTCCATCGGCCCGTATATATTAGCCAGTACCTATTTTTATCAAAGTTACTACAACGCCACTTTAGTTCAGGCCATTGCCCAATTGCGCGAGCAATTGCAGGTGGTGATTTCTATGGGTGAATATTACGACCATGCCCGATTTGGTATCGCACAAACCAGCGAAGTCATTAATCGAGATTACTCGTTGTTGACCAGTAAACCCGCAAAAAAGCTCAGCTTTGATAATAAAAGCGTACCGGTGTTTATGGTGGGTAATGGGCCTTCGCTAGATTCCGCCATTGCAGCCATTAAAGAATGGCAAGACCAAGCCATTATTGTGTCTTGTGGAACCTCGTTACAAGTTTTATATAAAAATGGCATTGTGCCCGATTTTCATGCAGAGATTGAACAAAACCGCGCGACCTTTGATTGGTGTTGTCGAGTAGGCGATTTTGATTATCTTAAAAAGATTAGCTTGCTGTCTTGTAATGGTATTCATCCGGACACCTGTGATTTGTTTAAAGATGTGTATGTGGCGTTTAAAGAAGGTGAGTCATCCACCACGTCGGCATTGCATATTTTGGGTGAAGGAAAGTTTGAAAAGCTGAAATTCGCGTTTCCAACAGTATCTAATTTCGTAATGAATTTGTTTACCAGTATGCAGTTTAATCAGCTGTATCTTATTGGTATTGATCTAGGTTTTTTCGATAACAAACAGCATCATTCTAAACAGTCTGGATATTACAATGCTGACGGTGATGAGCTCTACGATTATGCCGCTAAAAATAATACCGCCATGGTGGTGCCGGGGAATTTTAGAAAAACCGTGTTTACCAAGCATGAGTTTAAAGTGTCCAAAGCCATTATTGAGCAGTCGTTGGCGTCAGCTAAGGTTGAGTGTTTTAACTGTAGTGATGGTGCCAAGATAGTGGGTAGCATACCGTTGCAATTGGATTATATGCTGATTACGGCCAGCCCAGAGCAAAAGGATGCGGCCATCGCCGCTATTACAGAGCAGGCATTTATAAAATCCAATCAAGAACATGATTATGCCCAGCGTTTTGAAGCAAAATTTAGCCCACAACGTTTAGAATTTGAATTAGGCAAAATGATTGAGCGGGTGGCAATGCCGGTAGAGACTATTGCCGATGCTGAAGGGTTAATCGAAAGCCAAAAATCGATGTTGTTCGCCTCTTATCAAGAAGGTAAGTCACTGTTATTTTACTTACTCTATGGCACGGTGAATTACGCCAATGCAGTGTTTAGTAAGTTGTTGTCTGCGTCAGGTAATGAGCAAAATTGTATTGAACAGTTTAATCATGCAAAAGCCATGTGGTTAAATACGTTGCAGGTTATTTATGATGACTATATTAATGTCCCTGGTGCGCTGGATTATAGTGGCTCTTTTTTTGCTCGAAGAGAGTTAGCGTTAATCAATATCAAAGCAATAGATTCGTTCGTGTTGTGTGATTATCCAGAATCTAGTAGAGAGCAGTTAATTAAAAGAACTCAAACGCGATTACCCATTGGTACACCTATCATGAACTTGTCGGAGCTAAGTGACAGCAAAGTGTCTGAAGCGAAACGTATGTTAGTTCTATTGACGGAAAAATTAAGGCATACAATTGAAGTGAAACTTGGTAAGTACATAGGTTTTTGTAATAAGCAGAATAGCATCCAGTTACTTATGGCTGATACTGAAGTGGAGACGTTTAAGCAATTAAGCCAGCAACATCCTGATATTGAAATGAGTTTGATTTATGCGTTAGATAAAATTGCTTCTGAGCAAGATGTGGCGGCTTTTATGGAAGGCCAAAAACCTTATTTACTTAATGCATTGCTGGCAGTTTGGTTAGGTAAATGTAGTTATACTATTGGAAAATTCAGAGTTATTATTCCTAAGTTGCAATTTGTTGATGGCGGTAATGCTCAGGAAAATAGCTATTTAACTAAATTGGAAAGTAACTTCGGTGAGATTGAGGAGTATATAGAATTCTCTGAGTATATCGCTCTTCCCAGAAGGGGTGTTGATCTCGCTGAATGTTTACTCGATGGTATTGGTAATAGAGGGCGCTATGTTAAAGGTCGTATTCAGTTAAAATCTATTATTGGTCGGCCGTTAACCCGGACTCAAGCAAGTAGTATTCGTACGTTGATTAAGAATGGCACCATTGCAATGGCTGACGATAGATGAATTTAGATTTGCCTGATAGTGTTAATATGGATTCATTGCTAGGCCTACCTGTTTATGATCTTACAGCACAACAAAAGAATTCTGTGTTATTTCAGTGGTTATTAAAGCTAACTCACTTACATATTTTACATTGTCCAGAGTACGCAAGATTACTGCAATATATCGCACCTGATTCGATTCCCACTATAGAGGATATTCCGCCGGTCGCTGTTCGCTTGTTTAAAGAATTATCTTTGAAGAGTATTAGTGAGGAAAGCATAGTAAAAACGCTTTATTCATCAGGCACATCAGGCCAACCCTCGACGATTTATCTTGATGGGGTAACTGCAAAATTACAAAGCCAAATTTTGGTAAAGATTTTACAACATTGGTTAGGCAAAGCGCGTCGGCCAATGTTGTTAATTGATTCACCTACGACTATTCAAAAAGGTGCAGGGATGACCGCCAGAGCTGCAGGTCTTCAGGGATTGTCATTTTTTGGTCGTGATCACACTTATGCCCTTGACGAAAATATGCAACTGAACGTGCCCGTTGTTCAGGCTTTTTTTGAGCGATATCAAGGCCAGTCCATCTTGCTATTTGGTTTCACTTTTATGGTGTGGCAGCACTTCATTCAAGCGCTACAAGATCAGCAGGTTCGATTCAATTGTACCGACGCTGTGTTACTGCATGGTGGAGGGTGGAAAAAGTTGCAAGATAAAGCAGTCTCCAACAGTGACTTTAAAGAAGCGATTCAACAGCAGTTGGGTCAAGTTCGCGTGCAGGATTACTATGGCATGGTTGAGCAAACCGGTAGTATTTATATGGAATGCGAGCAGGGGTATTTACACTGTCCCGTATGGTCAGATGTGGTTATGCGCCGAACTGCTGATTTAAGTGTCTGTAACCAAAATGAAGTAGGGTTAATACAAGTTAATTCGATTCTTGCCCATAGTTACCCCGGACATTGTTTATTGACCGAAGATTTGGGCCAAATAATTGGCGAGGATGATTGTCAGTGTGGCCGTAAGGGTAAGTATTTTCAGGTATTAGGGCGGGTTCCCAGTGCTGAAGTAAGAGGGTGTAGTGATACTTTCGCCTAAGCAACTATTAGCACTTGAAAATGTGCAGTGGCGGATCCCATTACAGGGCTGTGCATTCACTGATAACATTGCGCCATGGTCCAATCACTTGGTCAGTGAAATTAATAAATTGGCGCAATATTTACTGACAAATTCAAAAGTAAAAGCAACACCAGAGCTTGTTGCCTTGGCTTTTTGGGCCCGGAAAAGCAATATTAAATCGATTCAAAAAACAATGCAGAATGACCATTTAGAGCAGCCTAGATCCGTAGTGCATAAGGTTTTTCATATCGCTCCCGCGAATGTCGATACCGTATTTTTCTATTCGCTTATTTTATCAGTGCTTGCGGGTAATCAAAATATTGTCCGTGTTAGTCTTCGTAGCGGTGATATCACTCAACAGTTAATTAAATTGTTGGATACTTATCTAAAAACTCACCAGAGTTGTTTGAGCCAATTAATTAGTATTGTTGAATATGATGCAGAGCATCGGTCAGCTACTGAAGCTTTTAGTCAATGGTGTGACCTTCGCGTGCTTTGGGGGGGCGATAAGGCAATTCAAGCTATTAGCCATATTCGTCCGCAAACTCGGCAAATTGCTTTTCCTGATAGGTTTTCTATTGCGATTATTCAGTTAACCGAAGTTGAGCAAATTGCCAGTGCCGTTGATGGACTTATTCGTGATTTATTACCCTTCCGCCAACAGGCTTGCTCTTCACCAAAAGCGTTTTATTGGTGGCAAACGCCTAATGCTCTGCAGAAAGTGTTTTGGCAACGTTTTGGTGAACAGTTGGGGACAAATTCACAACAATTTTCTATGTCAGATCAAGTAGAACAAATTATTTGTGGGCAACGTTTAATTATGCAAGGAAAAGTCATCGCTAAACCATGCCAAGCTATAGCAGGTATGAGAGTGATACAAGTAGAAAAACTCTCTGCAGTGCAGTTTGAGTTGCACTCAGGGTATGGGCTGTTATGTGATGTGCAGCTAGATACTTTAGATACCTTGCCATTTGCCGATAAATTACAAACAGTGAGTCAGTTTGGGTTGAGTCAGGCAATGTTGCAGAAACTAACTAAATATCAGGATAATAAAGGTTTCAAGCGTTTAACAACGTTAGGTCAGGCGCTGACGTTTGAGTCTAACTGGGATGGTATAAATTTACCCCGTGCTTTTACTTTTATTAAGTCGTGTGATGAATGACCGAGAAAACCCAAAACTTTAATTCGAAAATACCTGTAGTAATTTTTGGTGCTGGTAATGCTGGTATTGCAGCCATGGAGAATGTCTCTGCGCAATATAATGTCATCGCCTTTTGCGATAACGATGCGACAAAAGTTAATACCTTGCTTAATGGTAAGGAAGTTATCTCTGCAGCTAAATTATTAGATTATCCCTTCGAACGCATTCTGATTGCCAGCGAGTTTTTTGAGAAAATAAAGCAACAACTGCTTGATATGGGGATCCATCATCAGCAAATTCAGGTGTTGGCCGCAACCCAAATTAAGTCGTTACATTTTGGTGAAGATCAGCAGGTTACCAATAATGCCATTGCCATTTTATTGTTGGTCTGTGCCACCCTTAAAAAGGCCGGTGTTAATTACTATGTTGATGCGGGAACGCTGTTGGGGATATATCGGGATGGTGCGCTCATTCCTTGGGATGATGATTTAGATATTGCCATTAACAGTAACCAAGTAGCCCAAACCCAAGCCGCCATTAGTGACCTATTACCGCAATTACAGCAATTAACTCAGGAGCCTTGGTTATTAAATTGTTACGAGGCTAAGCAAGATTTTGGAGCGGTTAAATCGGGTAACGTTCGGTCATTAAAATTACAACCACAAAACGTTCATAATGAATTGCCACTCATGGACTTTTTCGTGAAATATGTTGAAGGTAATGTAATGGACTACACCTTATCGTCTAGGGGAATTCGCATGCCCAGTGAGCACCTGTTGCAATTGGATACGATGCGTTTTGCCGGTGCAGATATTAATATTCCAAGCAATACCGAGTTGTACTTAGAGCGTCATTATGGCGATTGGCGTACTCCCAAGAAAGATTGGAACCTCAGTGAACTTAAAAATGCCACAGTGTATTAAGGCCTAACAATGAAAACGGTACTAACCTACGGAACTTTTGATCTATTTCATGTTGGTCACCTGAATATGCTACAGCGTTTACGCGCCATGGGTGATAAGTTGATAGTCGGTGTATCCAGCGATACCTTTAACGAAATAAAAGGTAAAAAAAGCCTATATAGCTATGATGAGAGAGCACAAATTGTCGCGGCATTATCTTGTGTGGATGAAGTGTTCCCTGAAAATAATTGGCAGCAAAAACAACAGGATATTGTTGAATATGCTGTCGATATTTTTGGCATAGGTAGTGATTGGCAAGGTAAATTTGATGAACTTGAAGATCTCTGTCAGGTTGTGTATTTACCTCGTACACCCACTATTTCAACCACAGAGCTGAAAAAATCCTTATCGAAAGTGGATGCCGATAGCATACTGCAGATTAAGCAAGGGTTGGATAGCGTGCTGAATATTGTTAAAGCAATTGAGTAATTAAAGACGTGCTTGAATCACAAGGGATCGATGTTGTCATTTTTTGGGTAGATGGGGTTGATCCTATTCATCAACAAAAACGTCAGCAATATCTGCCTGATTTTCAATTGAATAACACCGAAAATACAGAGCAATCTACTAGCTTGCTACGCTTCGTTCAACATGATGAACTTAAATTTTGTTTAAGATCAATTAAGAAGTTTGCTCCTTGGTATCGAAAAATATGGCTTGTTGTTGATGATCAGACACCTAGTTTTCTAGATTGTGAAAAAATGCATGCCGATCGTATTGAACTTGTTCAACATCAATCCTTATTTGTTAACTGTGAACAATATTTGCCGACCTTTAACTCTCGTACATTAGCCACACGATTACATACTTTAGCTGGGTTAAGTGAATTTTATCTTTTAGGTAATGATGATGTAATGTTGGGTAATCATATTTCCCCAAATTACTTTTTTGATCAGGGAAACCCCATTATTTATGCGGATTGGTCGAGCATTGCAGAAAAGCATAATATGACCTTACATCAACTAGGAATTGTGAATGGAGCAAAGATGGAGGGCTATGATCGAGATCATTTTTTAGTACCGAGCCACGGTTTTATTCCATTTAGAAAATCAATACAGCAGCAGCTAGCTTGTGACTTATCTCAGCAATTTTCAGATAACTGTCATTTTAGATTCCGTCATGAAAGTCAATTTCTACCAGAGTCATTGTATTATCATCACTGTGTGAACACTGGGCAATTTATTTTAAAGAATACAGAGAAAATGGTGCATTTCAGTTTTGAGCTTTGCCGTATTGGCGCACCTGAAAAAGTTAAATTTTTATTTGACTTAATTCTTCAAGGTGAGCGTGACATGTTTTGCATCAATGAGTATCAATCACTTTACCCACGCATACCCGAAGTATTCGATATTTTGTTGAGCATCTGCGGTGGTCCTTTGTATTGTGAAATATCAGACTGCGAAAAAGGAAATGATATAGATGGATAGGAAGCCAATTATGCTTGCTTTTTCGCAGGCACTTAGTTTATCGCTGTTACATCCATATTTTTTCAAAGGGATGGTTGAACCTTTTTATACGGCATTGTCAGAACAGTTTCAGTTGATTATCGTCGACCACTATGATGACGTGGCGGAGTCAATTAATAATGTTTCACCAGATATTATTATGATTGATCCTGGACCTGCAGTGATGCGTTCTGAGCTTCCTAACCCAGAGGTTCTGCAGCAATGTATGCTCCCTAAAGTAATTTATACCACCTTGGATGCGCATTATCATAGTCATCAAGAGATTATTGAGTTTGCAGAGAAAATAGTACCTGATGCTATTTTTAGTCATGATTTTTATCATGATTTTTATCCTGCCAAATGGCACAAGAAATTATTTTATATACCTAATAGTTACAACCATATGCTTTTTAGGAACCGTAATCTGCCCAAAGATATTGTCTGTGGTTTTTATGGTGCTGGTTTCTTTGATGGCCAAAACTACCCTTGGCGTAAGCGCATCGCAGCACGTGTTGTTCCTGAGTTTCCATCGTACATTTTGCCTCGTCCCACTGGGTTACGTGATCATGGTATTGTTGGTGAAAATTTCGTGAAGGTAATGAATCGCACTCAATTTATATTTGGTTGTACTAGCGTTAAAGATATTCCAGTCAAAAAACTGTTTGAAATTCCAGCATGTGGCGGATTGCTGATGGTGAATGATTCTGTCGTGTTGGGGCAATTAGGATTTAAGGATGGGGTAAATTGTTGTGTTGTTGATAGCCATAATGTACTACAAAGAATACGTTTTTATTTAGATGCACCCGATGAATACAATAAAGTCGTACATGCTGGCCAGATGTTGGTAGAAGAATTTCATCAATCTGCCCATCGCCGGCATATTTTGAATTGGTTTAAAGCATGGAAAAGAAAAGAGCGTATTGGTCGCGTTGAGCAATCGTCTTGGCTAGGGGAGTTTCAGGTAAGAATGCCTGATGAAAGTTCAATCGGTGGACTTTTCGCAGAAACAGATATTGGCAAAACGTTAAAAGCCGCCAGGAACAATTGGGCTGTTGGAAGTTATGTCGAGGCGGGGAAGTTTTACGCTGATATCAGTCAACATTGCCCCTTGTTAGCCGAATCTAGTATTGGCTATGTTGCGTCGTTAATATATCAGGGGAAATTCGAAACAGCAGCTGCATTTATAGAAAAATATGCACGACTTATGAGACATCGGAATAGCTCAGTAATTAATTTGCAGTTATTAACATACGCATTATTGTTGAAACTATTCGGGTATACCTCTTCTGAAGCAGATGAGTTTTTTGCAAATCATGCATTATGGGATTTTAATGTAAATGTAGATCTCAACAGTGTAATTCAGAGGCTTGGAATTAGTGTGGATGAAAGCTGTTTTAGTTATACCAACACGGAGTTAGCGGAATCAACGTTCACGGAGCATATCCAAATACTTGTTGATCAGGCTAAATCGCACTTGAGTCAGGATACTTGAGTGAAAAATCACGGAGTACGTCAACTAAGTTTTCCAAGGTTTATTTGTTGCTAAGTGGTTGGAGGAATAATGACTAACTCAGATTTTTTAGAGCGTTGGAAAAACATTAATTTCGCGGTGATTGTTAGTACAGGTAGAACGGGAACAGAGTTTTTTTCTCACGCGGTATCAACTTTATATCCCAATGCTTTGTGTTTGCATGAGCCTAGACCTGACGCTTTTTATTTAGGAGTCGAAAGGATAAGGAATTCGCTGGCTGATGATGAAGTGGTCAACAAATTTCTGAAGATGCGAGAGCCCATTCTAGAAGAGTTAACACGTACCGGTAAAACGAATTACATCGAATCCAATAATAATTTAGCAATGATATTGCCAGCACTTCTCACGCTAATCCCTGCTTTGAAAGTAATACATATTATCCGAAAGCCTGAGAGTTACATTATTTCTGCGATGAATAATGTGCAGATGAATTCTTATACCTTACTATCTGATCAGGATGCTAGACCACGTTTATGTGCAAAAGACTACCCCAATGATCCGTTTTATAATAAGTGGCCAAATATGAGTCAGTTTGAAAGGCTTTGCTGGCATTGGGTAAAATATAATCGCATGATTGAAGCGGCAGCAAGTCACTCTAAGCACTATTGTAAGGTTTTATTTGAAGACGTCTTTGCTAGCAAAGATAAAACTGCGCTATTCCAAATATTAGATTTTTTGCAATTGGGTGAGTATGCTCAAAATGAAGTGTTGTCTATCATGGCAAATAAGAAAAATTCATCTGCTGAAAAAGTCGGAGATAAAGTCTTTAATTGGGATGAAAATCTAAGATCAAAGTTTGAAACAATAATCATGTCTAGCGGAATTTAGCCGAGGAGTTTAGATACCTTTTTTATCGGTGAGCATCGCATGCCAGCCTTGAATAACATTATCCCATTTACTTAGTTTTGCAATAATATTAGCGTTGTTTAATAACTCGGCATTAGTCAATTTGGGGATATCTCTCAACTGACTAATTTTATTTGCAACCTCTGACACTTGCTGTATTTGGAATATCTTCACGCCTTGTTCTGTAAGTAATTGGTAGTTTAACCATGCTCCAGTAATAACTGTAGAGCCGGCATAAATGTGCTCTTGCATTGAGCCTGATAGGGCGTCATCTTCAAGAAGTTGAACAAAAATAGAGGTTTTAATACATAACGCTGCCATCGTGTTATGAGGTATATAATCTTGTAATATTCTGTAATCTAGTTGTGACTGCTTAAGTCTTTGTGAAACTTTACTTCGATAGTTATTGTTACCGCTGTAAGTCATTGGGAAAAGGAATAATGTATTTTTAAATTTTATTCTATCTAGTGCATCGATTATTTCTAAATGCTGCTGGGCTGGGGAGGCATTATGACCAATAACGATAATTTCTTTACCTTGCGGCAGGTCTAATTCTTTTATCAGTAAACTTTGTGTTTCGTGGTCATCCCGAATGTTCTCAATGGTATCTAATAATTGCAGTCCAAATAAATTATTTGTGAATGTTTTTTTCTTAAGAAAGGAGGGAGATAAATAAGATTTTATTTTATTTTCCATGAACTTTGTTTGGCAATTAATCATATCGCTTTTAGATATTAGCTTTTGTAAAATATCCACTCTTGTACATTTGTTTAAATCGGATCCCCAAAATACCGAAGCCAACTTTTTACAAGACAACTTATATAATCCATATGCGTAGTGATGAATGATATTGATGTAATGAACTTGAATGAGATCGTATTTAATTTTATTTTGTCGAAACAGCGTCCATAGAGCTATGCCAATAACCCACCCAATTCTAGCCCGTTTGCCAATGTGTTTAATCCATAGGTTAGAAAAATGATTGATGTAGATGTTATCAACATTATCTACGCTGTCTAAGTCGGGAATTTTTAGGGTTAGGCAATCTATTCTTACCTCCGGAAATGCTTTTTTATATGCTGAAATATAAGTTTTGGTGAAAGGTGAGTTAATGTTTCCAATGACTAAAAGCGATTTCACGGACTATTACCTTTGCATAGTGGGAAGCATGGTCTTAAATTTGCTTGTTACAATTCGTTGGTTAAGTTTGCGAGTATTCTATTTTGGCTCTTTCATAGTCTTCCATCATGCCAATATCTATCCAGTAGTCTTTAATTAAATAGCGCCCAACAGGAACTTGTTTTTTTAGTAGCACTTGGATTAGAGTGTCCATTCCAAAATATTGATTGTCTGGAATATAGTTAAAAATATCTGGTGTCATTGCGTAAATACCTGCCAATATTTCGAAGTTAAATTCAGGTTTTTCTTGAACGCTAGTAATGCGATTATTTTCAGTTTTAACATCACCGAAACGAAATGGTGTGGTAATGATTTTTGTCGCTACGGTTAGGGGAGTATCTTCTACAGTGTTGGCAAATTCATAGAGTTGAGAAAATTTCAATTTGGTTAAAATATCTCCATTCATGACTAAGAATGGAGCATGTAATTTATCCTTCAACAAACTTAATGGTCCACAAGTACCTAGCGGACTATCTTCAACACTGTAATGTAAATTGATTCCGTAACGGGTACCATCGCCAAGAAATGATTGAATATATTCGGCTTTATAATTAACGGCTAAATAGATGTCGCTGCATCCGCTTTCTTTTAGCTTTTCAATTTGGATCTCAAGGATCGATTTTTCACCTAGGGGGAGCAAAGGCTTGGGCACTACTTCAGTAAATGGCCGTAAGCGACTCCCTAGTCCTCCGGCTAATATTATTGCTTGCATAGTTCCGCCCTTTTATTGTTGTAGTATTTACAGTTTAAATATTGTAAATATTGGACTTATATTTAGATAAGTTATTTGAGTTGCTAAACCACTCTATCGTTTTTCTCAACCCTTCTTGAATTGAATTTTGGGGTAATACTCCAGTTAAGTTCCTAAATACACTGTTATCACATACAAGTCGTTGTACTTCTGAATTTTTGGGGCGTAGGCGCTTTGGATCTTGAATGAATTCCACATTTGAATCCATTAACTCTTTAATGAGTAAAAAGGTATCAAAAATAGAAATCTCAGTACTTGAGCCTATATTGATTGCTTGCCCTATAGCTTGCTCACATTGAGCTAGAGCATACATCGCTTCACAAGTGTCTTCGACGTAATTGAAATCTCGCGTGGTTGATACATCACCTAATTGAATGGCATCTTTGTTTGTGGCTAATTGACTGATAATCGATGGGATAACAGCACGGGCACTTTGGCGTGGACCATAAGTGTTAAAAGGCCTCATAATGGTCACTGGTAACTCAAATGAATAATAAAAACTCATTGCCATTGAATCAGCTGCTATTTTGCTTGCGCTATAGGGGGATTGTGGCTGCAATGGGTGCTTCTCATCGATCGGAATATATTGTGCAGATCCATAAACTTCAGAAGTAGACGTATGTAAGAAGCGTTTTACGTTATTTTTTAATGCTGCTTGACACATATTCAGTGTGCCATTCACATTCACATCTACGTAGCTTTGTGGTGCTACATAGGAGTAGGGAATAGCTATAAGTGCTGCTAAGTGAAAAATAACGTCGATGTCTTTACATAGCTCGATACAAAAATTGTAATCTCTGACATCACCCACAACTACATTAATGCTGGGCAAACAATTTATTTGCTCCAACCATCCCCAATTATTGAATGAGTTATATTGAACCAGTGCAGTAATTTCGTAGCCTTTAGCGTGAAGTAATTCAACAAGGTGTGAGCCGATAAAACCATCAGCCCCCGTTACTAATGCTCTTTGTATTGTCATAACGGGTTCCTTAATAAGCCATCCAGAATACTGTTTTTTTGTTGTAGCGTTAAATACGAATGAATGGGTATTGAGAATACATGTTCACAAAGTTTATCGCTATTTGGTGTATCCATTGAAATATAACCCAACATTGGCTTCTGCTGGTTTAATCCTGTTGGATAATATATTGCGCAAGGAATATCATCTTTCTGCAATTTTTTAAGCCAGTATTCACGATCATTCTGTTTGCTCGTCAGAGTATATTGGGCCCAAGCTGACTGATAGTCCTGTGGTACAGAAGGGGTATTAAAATATTCATGTAACTGTGTTGAATAGTCGCTGGAAATTTGTTGACGTTTTGCTAATTCATGTTCAAAACATGTTAGTTTTTCCAATAAAATAGCCGCTTGAATGGTATCCAACCTGCTATTCATGCCGACTCTTACATTGTCGTATTTATTTTCACCTTTACCATGGATACGAAGGGATTTACACAGCTCAGCAAGTTGATCATTGTTAGTAAAAATGGCTCCACCATCACCATAGCAGCCTAAGGGTTTTGCTGGAAAAAAGCTAGTAGTGGCAATATCCCCAAAGCTCCCCGCTTTTTGACCCTTTATACTGCCGCCGAATCCTTGTGCAGCATCTTCAATAAGTCGTAAGTTATGTCGTTGACATATGCGTTCTAATTCAGGGTAATTGGCGGGTAGACCGAATAGATCAACGGCGATAACCGCTTTGGGGATTAATCCTTGTTTTTTAGCATCAGCAATACCTTGCTCAAGACTAACCGGACAAATGTTATAGGTATGGGGATCAATATCGACAAAATAAGGCGTTGCACCCACTAAAGGGATGACTTCGGCGGTAGCAAAAAAAGAAAACGCTGTGGTGATAACCGTATCATCAGGGCCGATACCTAAGGCCATTAGCGATAGTTGCAATGCGTCGGTGCCATTAGCGCAACTGATACAGTGTTTAACACCTACATACTCTGCTAATTGTTCCTCGAGCTCGAACACTTCTGGCCCCATAATAAACTGGCCATGGTCTAGCACCTTGGCTATACGTTTATCAATGGCGGGGCGCATATGCGCCAATTGGGCTTTTAGATCAATAAACTGCATTAGTCGAGCCGTTTAACCTGTCCGTCATCTAAAATGTAAGTGCTGCCATCATGGGGGCATTGAGCTTGAGCTTTACCAAGGATAGGTAAAGCTAATTGCTCACCGTATTCACTCATCCAACCAATTTGTTTGGCGGGCACTCCAACCATTAAAGCGTAATCGGGTACTGATTTATTGACGACGGTACCGGCACCTATAAAAGCATATTGACCCACTTCAATGCCGCAAATAATAGTGCAATTTGCCCCTAAGGTCGCACCTTTTTTAATAAGCGTTTGGCGATATTCATCTTTACGAATAATTGCCGAACGAGGGTTGTAGACATTAGTGAATACCATTGAGGGACCACAAAAAACACCGTCCTCAAGTTCAACACCTTCATAAACCGAAACATTATTTTGAATTTTTACATTGTTGGCTATACGGACATGTTCACCAATAAATACATTTTGTCCCAGTGAGCAGCGCTCACCAATGACGGCGGTGGCACAGATGTGCACCCAATGCCAAATTCGACTTCCTTCACCGATTTTAGCGCCAGCGTCGATGATGGCTGACGGATGTGCAACATAATCCAAATTATTGTCCTTGAGCGACAAAAGGATGATTTAACGACATGGAGCGTTTCGCTGGCATATTGCGAATATCCGATACGGTTTTAATAGCAACATAGTTGTCTTCTAAACCAAAGCCATTTCCAGCTAAAATATGCTGGTAACTCATGGTGTGGAGATCGGTAAAACCACCTGAAAACTCTAATTCTTCACCATCAATGGTGATACTTCTAAAAGTACGTTGGTTTTTTAAACGCACTTGAGCAGGTAAGCTTTTTTCGTCAATAGACAAAAACCACCTAACGCGAGCATGCTGATATTCAAGGTAGCCTGAGGCAGTAGTAGCATCGCTAAAATGTAATTGATTATCTTGTAAGTCACCGAATAAAAAATGCAACATATCAAAAAAATGCACGCCGATATTCGTTGCGATACCACCGGATTTGTTGACATCCCCTTTCCACGACGCTTGATACCAATGTCCCCTGGATGTGATATAGGTCAAATCAACTTCATATTTATTATCAGATTGAGCGGCAAGAATTTTCTTTCTTAACGCAATGATACTTGGATGTAATCTAAGCTGCAGAATGGTGTTTACTTTTTGGCCCGTGGCTTTTTCCATATCCACTAAACCTTCAATGTTCCATGGATTAAGCACTAAGGGTTTTTCACAAATGGCATTGCTGCCAGAACGAAGAGCGAATCTTACGTGTGAGTCATGTAAGTAGTTAGGGGAGCAGATGGATACATAATCAATCGTGTCATTGTTTCTAGCGCGCTTATCTAAATGTCGATCAAAGCGTTCGTATTCGGTAAAAAAATGCGCATTAGGGTAATAGCTGTCTATGATACCAACGGAATCATTAGGATCGAGACAAGCAACAAGTTCATTGCCAGTATCTTTGATTGCTTTCATATGACGTGGGGCGATGTAACCCGCAGCGCCCATTAGTGCAAAATTTTTCATAATTAACTCAGCTCTTGAAATATGACTTCTACTGCCTATATCGGCTGTAATGAATACTTCTAAAGTTAGACATTCTTGACGCAAATTAGGTTTAACAAAATAGCATAACTTCAAGATCCAGTGATATGTACGTAAGATTAATGAGTGAAGTAATAAAAATAAAGCTAATTCAATGATTAATGTAATTGAGCAACTTAGTTATGTAATTACATACCTATGTTCGCTTACTTTATAACCATCGCTCTGCTATTCTTAGCAATGAGGTTTTTGTCAGCTGGTAACTGACATTGTGGAGGTAGGTTATGATTAATCTAAACACGAGTAATTCTGGCACGTCGTTATTGCAGCAGTTGCAAGAAAAACAAAATACATTGTTTGAACGGCTTGCTTCTGGCAAACGAGTTAACAGTGCTGCCGATGATTCGGCAGGTCAGCAGATCATTGACCGTTTAACGTCGCAAGTGTCCGGTTATCGTCAATCGGTGACTAATGCTTACGATGGAATTTCATTATCCCAAGTCGCTGAAGGCGGCTTGTCGGGTATTTCTAATGATGTAAATCGTATCCGTGAATTGGCAGTAAAGTCTGGTAATGGATTATTAACAGCATCAGATCGTAAGGCAATTCAGTCTGAAGTGTCACAACTTCAAGATAATATTCGTCAAACTATCGACCAAACTGAGTTTGCCGGTAAGCCGTTATTGTCTTCTGATGGCGAAATTAGTTTTCAGACTGGCGCCAATGCAGGGCAAAAAATTAACGTTGGTACTAAAGATGTCGCTTCTGGTTTAGATGATATTTTGAATGTTGATCTAAGCACGGCAAAAGGTGCTGATGCTGCTTTAGAAGCTGCCGATGATGCTGCAGAATATGTTGGTGGTGCTCGTGCTGATTTAGGCGCGACGCAGAATCAATTTGAAAGCGCAGCGCGGAATTTAGCGCAAACAGAAGTCAATGTGGCAGCCGCCCGTGGCCGTATTCAAGATACGGATTATGCGCAAACCACCTCAGATAATGTGTCAGCTGGCATTCAAAGTCAGGCGGCGATTGCGGTTCAAGCTCAGGCCAATCAACAACAAGGACAAGTGTTAGCCTTGCTAGGTTAACTCAATTTAGATTGTTGAAATATTTATGTAAAAGCGCCGCTCGGCGCTTTTTTTGTATTTGTCCAACATGCCCTAATCTTTAGTATGATTTGCTAATGGATCGCTATTGTTGCGATCACTTACATATCGATATATTGCTGATAGGTACCGTTGCCCCACGCGATCAATTTATCATTTTCGAACAGTAGCGGCGTACATTCGTCTTGGGTGGTAATGCCATCGGACTTTGTATGCTGAGTACGATAAAACATCACTTGTACAATTTTGTCGTTTATTTTTCTAGCCTCACTGATATCGGGGGAGCCCAAGAGTTCGATAATAACTTTTCTATCAGTGCCGACTTGTAATTTATTAACTTGTACTTTGTTAAATTGCTCGCGATCTTCCCATTCCATGGTTTTTGGATCTTGCGGATACAACTCGACAACGGCAACGGCAAATAAAACGTATGCAGCAATGCCAATAGCAACACGTTTTACTATTTTTTTGCTCATGTAATACCTATGACTCAACACATATCATCAAGTACCAGTGTAATGCTGGTACTTGATGATGCATAGTGGATTTAACGTAAAATATGGCGAAGTGACCGAATTAACGAACGACTTCATAGCAAGGATTGTAGGAGCTTCCCGGTAGTTTCATTCTTTGTTGTGCGACAAATGATTTTAATAATTCATCTAGCAGTGCCATGATTTTTGGATCACCATGGATTTGATATTTACCGTGTTCGCGAATTTCTTTTAACCCCTCTGCTTTCACGTTACCTGCGACGATGACTGAAAATGCACGACGTAATGCCGCTGCCAATTGCGGTTTAGGTTGATCAAAATGCAGGTCAAGTGATGCAACATTGGCATGGGTGGGGGCAAAGGGTTGTTGAAACTCTGGCTCAATATACAGCGACCAATTGTAATGGTATGAGTCGCCTTTCTCGCGGCGATAATTCATCACATCTTGCTGTTGACGTTTGAGAGTGCTGGCAACCAGCGACGGGTCATCAACAATAATGGTATACAGTTGCTGCGCTTCTTCGCCTAATGTTGCGCCGATAAAGGCATCAATTGACTGAAAATACGCCTCACATTGTTTAGGACCAGTAAGAATAATGGGCAAGCATTGATCATGATTATTCTCGTGTAGCATTATGCCTAGTAAATACAGCAATTCTTCGGCGGTACCGGCACCACCGGGGAAGATAACAATGGCTTGAGAAATACGTACAAAAGCCTCTAAGCGCTTCTCAATATCCGGCATGATGACGAGTTCATTAACAATAGCGTTGGGTGGCTCAGCCGCGATGATGCCGGGTTCGGTAATGCCTAAGTAACGCCCTTGAGGGTAACGCTGCTTTGCATGGCCAATAGTAGCGCCCTTCATTGGTCCTTTCATGGCGCCAGGGCCGCAACCGGTGCAAATATTTAATTCCCGTAAACCAAGTTGATAGCCGACCTCCTTGGTGTATTGATATTCTACTTCGCCAATGGAATGACCACCCCAGCACACTACCATGTTGGGTTCGACGTCGGGTTTGATGGTTTCTGCATTGCGCAGCATATCAAATACCATGTGGGTAATATGTGCAGGGTCAGTTAATTTACTGAGATTATTGTCTTCGTATTTGGCCGCCATATGTACTAAGTCACGTAGTACGGCGAATAAATGCTCATGTACGCCTTTGATGAGTTTGCCATCTACAAAGGCTAATTCTGGAGGGTTAATTAATTCAATTTTGACCCCGCGCTCACGGCGTAGTAGTTGGATATCAAAATCTTCATAGGGGGCAAACATGCTTTCGAAGTTATCCATTTCTGCGCCACTATTGAGTACCGCTAGGCAGCAATTTCGCACGAGTCGATATAGCTCGTTGGTCGTGGATTTTTGCAGACGGTCGACTTCGTATTGTGAAAGTTGGCTCATTGAGCCCATAGGGTTAAGTTGTACTCTATTCATTATTTTATTACCTAATTATTATTGAATAACGCAGCAATTGCGACCATCGGACTTTGCTTTATAGAGGGCGCTATCAGCGCGTTCAAAGGCACTCTCGACGGTATCATCGCTGGTTAACTGTGTTGCACCAATGGATATGGTGATGGTCACATTTTTGTTTTTGAATTTGAAAGGAATATGGGCAATATGCTCACGTATGCTTTCAAGGGGGGGACGTAATTGTTCTTGGTTGGTTTGCGGCAGTAATAACACAAATTCTTCCCCCCCCCAGCGTGCAATAAAGTCTGAACCGCGAAGCTGACGCTGAATGTGTTGTGCAATAACCTGTAAGGTTTTATCGCCGGCGGTATGTCCATAGTGGTCATTAATATTTTTAAATAAATCAATATCAATCAGTGCAAAACTTAAGGCATGGCCATAACGCTGCCAGCGCGCTATTTCCACTTCCACTCGTTCTGTGTAAGCCAGACGATTAGGGATTTGGGTTAATGGGTCGGTATGGCTGTTGGATTTTTGCTCCGATAAACGATGTTTATAGCTAGCTGCTTGCTGCTCTAAAGTGGTTAATTGCGCTTGCATGGCGCTGAGTAAATTTATTAAGTTTAATTGCTCGTCATGGTCGGCATTTTCTCGCTCGTTCAGTGACAGACTTAAGCGTTGTAAATATTCTGCTGTTTGCTGTTTAAGTTGCTCAAGATCTTGTGCATTTTCAACCGCATCACCAATATCAACTAACTGAGATTTAATGGCATCATTGGCTTTCTTTTTAGTTTCAAGATTAATCTCAGTATGCTTGATGGAATGATCAATAGACGCCGACATGTCGTTAAGCGCGGTATGCATGCTGATAACAAATTTTTCGGCATATTGACGTTCATCAATTACCTCTTTAAGAATTGCTTTAATGATGATCAAGCAACATTCTAGGAGTTCTTGATGGCTAATACCTTGAATAATTCGTTGGCGGATATTCTTTAGCTCTGACTCCTGTTCTTTGCTGGGGGGAAGTTGGTTAACTAATTGCAGTAATTCATCACATATCTGTTGATGTAAAGTGTCAGTGGGGGCGGGGTGGTTAGCAATATCTTGGCTCGGTGTTGACGCACCTTCATGATTTTGTAACGCCTGTTTGTACAAAAGCAGCGCTTGCTCAAAATGTGGCAGTGAATTGAAAATAGTGGTTTCAGCTTGCTGTAAACCCGATAAAAACGTTAACGCTTGTTGTTTAACCGCTTCTTCTACTTTATCTTCGGATTGTAATTGCTTGATGGATTGCTGTAGCAAATCCCAAGTTTTACGATTTTTAAGCTTGAAGTTATCTGCATAACGTTCAATTAAACTATTAGTTTTATTGATACTACTTTCGGCAAGGGCAAAATTGGCTTTACCACCGAGGTGGGAACGCAGGATATTCAACTCTTCATCTAATTCTTTATGAGCCCCATCATAGAAGCGGGTAACACGAATAATGAACTGACTCAGCAGCTCTATTTGATGCTTGAAGCTACGGATTAACTTGGTTTGGCTGTTTTTTAATGTTTCGAGTTCTTTTTTTAATTTTATAATTTCCATATTCATTCTTTTGTGAATACTCCAATGGATGAGGGCAATACTTGTGACGCTTACCTTTACTATATCTATAGTTGCCTATATGTCGAATTTTGTTCCTAAATACAAAGTAAAACAATATGACAAGCAATTGCAGCGTGGTGTTATTAAAACAACAATAACACAGCAATTAATAACGTAAATTGATGATGGATAGATGACAATGTTGTTTGTATTGAGTTCATGCTGTGCATGTTGATAGGACTAACCCATGCCACTGTGATTGCTTCATTCCTCATGCTTAGCTAACCAGTTTTGATATCGGTTGTTCAATGGTAATCAGAGGAATTATAGTCGTCACAATCATTAAATATTGCCGACAATTATTATTGGCGGGCTAGCCGAATGTTGCCCCAGCAAGACTCAAAATTACTTCTAAAGGGATTAATGTCTAAGCCGCCTCGGCGGGTATAACGGGCATACACCGATAACTCGTTAGGTTGGCACAGTTGTTTAATATCACAAAAAATTCGTTCAACGCATTGCTCATGAAATTCGTTGTGCTGGCGGAACGAAATCAAATAGCGTAGTAAACTAGCATGGTCTATTTGTGGGCCTTGATAGCGAATGGCAATGCTGGCCCAATCTGGTTGATGGGTGATCAAACAGTTGGATTTGAGTAAATGGCTGTTAAGGGTTTCCGTTACTGTGGTCGCGTTGTTTTGCAACGTTAAGATGCTGCGGTCTGGGTTATAACAATCAACGCTAATATCCAAATCATCCAGATTGACCCCGGGTAATTCCTGTAATTGAAATTGTTGAAACTCAGTACTGCTATAAACCTGTACATCTACCGGCACCCCCGCACAGGCCGACAAGTCTTTGGTAATCACATTTTTTACTTCGTCAAAATGCTCAAACTGGCTTTGGTTGAAACTATTGAGGTAAAGCTTAAATGACTTGGACTCAACAATATTAGGCGAACTATAAGGCACACTGGCGGTTAAAATGGCCACGCAGGGCTTACCCTTAAGATTTAACCATGACAATTCATACCCCGTCCATAAATCGACGCCGGTAAAAGGTTGTTGTGTAACAATATTTAAGGATTCGCGATTGAGCTTTCGCGGCACTGCTTGCAATAAATGCGGCGCATATTGATCAATATACTCAACAGTTTTACCTAAACTTAGCTGATCTAAGGCTGGGTCTTTATATGTCATTCTAACTTTCCCGACGGTAGAATAGGGTATTGTACCTTGTTTAAAGTAAGCTGTTTATCCCATGCAAGAAAATTTGAATCTGTGTCACGTCCTTGATGAGTTTATGCAAACGTTGCAAGCCGCACTGACCGAGTCCTTAGAGTATCCCGACAATGCACTGCTCACCGAATTTGATGAACAATGGCCATCACCTTGTGTCATTTCGACTGACAATAATGATGATCAGAGCTGTTGGCTGCCGGTGCGTAAAACAAAAACGACGGCATTTGATAATTTAGAACAAGCAGTAAAGCTGACATTACACCCCGATATTAAAGCGTTTTATAGCCGTTATTATAGCGACCCACTGAATGCTAATTCTTCCAGAGGCGCATTGCAGCTGCTGCAAGTCTGGAATGATGACGATTTTGAGCGTCTACAGACTAACTTAATCGGCCATATTTTAATGAAGCAACGATTACGCCAGCCGGTAACGTTATTTTTTGCATTGACCGATGAAGATGATTTTATCCTCAGTGTGGATAATGCTAGCGGCGAAGTGTTGTTAGAGCAGGTCGGTCAAAAAGCTCGAGAAGTGTTATCCCCCAATCTAGCGACTTTTATTCAATCCCTTCAACCACTGATTTAGCCATTACTTAGCTTGTTGTAACATCTTTATAGCAGCGGTGAGCTCGGCGACCTGCTGCTCTAGCTGTTGTATCCGAAGCTCTAGATTGTCATTGGCTGCAGGTTTTATGTTTGCTGGTGGAGTTGCCAATTGTGCCAGTAGCGTCTGTGGATTTTGTTTCCATTGTTGCAGTACTTTAATAATGGCCTGCATGGGCAATGGCTCCGCGCTATGGCCTTTGATGAGTGCCACACTGGGCGTCAGACCTTTTTCGCTAATATGCTGACAGGCTTGAATAATCTTTTGTTGAATGACTGACATGTTTTCTCTTTAGTGATAATGACGAATAAATAGTGTGAATTACCAAGGTCGTAGCGCTATTTTAAGCTAAAAAACAAAAAATACTTTAAATACAATGCGTTAAAAGTTGGTTCCGAAATTGCATTTTATTACTTTTGGTAAATAAGTAGTTTGATTATAAACGAGGATAAAATGAAAAAAACTTTAATTGCAGCAGTACTAATAACTCCCATTGTATTGAGTGGCTGTGTTGTCTCGGTTGATGGTCGAGATGATAATCATTGGAAAAAAGGCTGGAAAGATACCGAATTTCAAAATCGCCAAAAAATTTCTGAATTGTCGGTGAACTTATCTATCGAGGATATTCGCAGCGCAATGGGTGTGGCGGAATTTAACGAATTATACCAACGAGATGGGGCAAATATACAAGTGTTATATTACCGCACCCAACGTACTGAAGATGACGGCATCACCACTAAAGATGAATGCACGCCATTAGTATTTAAAAATGGTATTTTGATTGGTTGGGGAAATACTGTGTTTTCCTCTATTTAACGCAATTGCACATTTAAATGATCAATGACGTCAGCCCAATTGGCGTCTTCATCAATGGCATTTTGCAGGAATGTCGCCTGATTTTTATTCCAAAATGGCGCATCAGCCAATTGAGTTGACTGATTTAGGCCACGATGATTGTCGATAAAACCCTCAATAGCTTGTTCATCACTGGCTAAACCAAGTTGTTCAAATAATGTCTTAAATGAAGGGTGACTTAAGTCCATATCTTCTCCTATAACATTGAAAAACCTACACTGTTTTAATTGTAGCCTATGTTGTCCACTCTGTGTGACTTAAACGAATATTATCTATCAATGTAAATAAACTGTTAACAAAGTGTGCTGGGTAAGGTACATTTTGCGCAATTATTGCCATTACGTACTCTTATTTATGATTGCTGAATTAGCACCAGTCCCAGACAAAATAAAAGCGGTGTATCTTGCTGCTGAAGATTTAAAGATTGCAGGATCAATTTTGTATCAGGCTTATCATGATGATCCGCTGTTTAAAGATATTTTTCAGTTTGAAAAAGAAGGCTATGAGCCACGCCTGCGGGCAGCGATACGTGAAGAGCTCAACGCCTTTTGGCAAGCGAAGCAACCCATGATTGGTTTGTTCGAAGATGAACGTTTACTTGCCGTTGCTTGTTTAATCGCCCCAGATTCGACCTTCGGGCCTCAGCGTTTTTGGCACTGGCGTTTGAAAATGTTATTGACAGCTGGTTTTTTAGGTACCCGTTGTATGGTTGAGAAAGAAACGCTTATCCAGCAACATATGCCAGCCTCTCGCCATCATATGCTGTCCTTTATTGGTGTGCATCCAGATTACCAACATGCAGGTTTAGGGCATATTTTAATGAGTGCCATTGACTCGTTGATGATGGAAGATACTAATAGTGAAGGTGTTGGTGTGTATGTGACGGTAGACAAATGTTTGGCCTTTTTCAAAGACGGCCAATACGATTTAGTCGAGCAGCTAAAGGTAGGGGCCATTGCTGGGCATATTATGTTTCGTCATCGTCCGAAATAACACTCAGTCATGTCCAGCATAAATAGCTTTAAGGAATTCTATCCTTATTATCTGCAGGAGCATCGCCATCCCGTTTGCCGACGATTACATTATATCGGCAGCTTGCTGGTGATTGCTGTTTTAGTAACAGCCATTGTCCAAGCCCAATGGACATTATTGTGGTTGTTACCGATCATTGGCTACGGCTTTGCATGGCTTGGTCATTTTGTGTTTGAAAAAAATAAACCTGCAACCTTTCAATACCCCTTCTATAGTCTTGCGGCTGATTGGATCATGCTTAAAGATGCACTACTTTCACTGCTTGGTTTCGCGACGCCGCTGGATAGGCTTAAATAGTCGCCAAGGCTTCCCATGGTGGGCAAAATCAAGCGTCTACTTTTCCTAGTCGCTGTGTAGGAAATATCTTACAAACATGTAGGAATAACTAGGGTTTTTTGTACAAACATCTCATTTTAATTTATTCAATCAACTGATTTTAAAAGAAAATTTTATAAATTCGGCGAATGTCATTTTTATTACCCCCTCTTTTTTTAATTCTAGTCACCTTTCGTTCATCAAATCGCTGTACATTATCAACCGTCACAAGGAAACACGATAAGTCAGGAAGACAAAGGGATTAACTGGAAAGATTTCAGGATGAAATAGAGGGATGACCTCAGGATGAGGAAATGGAAAGTGATGGATCACTTAAAGGGATAGCTTTTGGATGAAGCACGGTCTGGATGACCATCAATACGGATGTTGGCAAGGAGCACAGGAAGACGAGGTTTGTAAGGGAATATATAGGCCTTTCAAGGATGAAAAATAGGACGCTAGCCGTAAAGAGGCAATGGATGGTCGAGAGGGATTCTCAAAATTTATAAAAACGCGCAACTAAATAATATTAGTCGCGCGTTTTTTATATCTATTACATAAGCATTGCCATTAGATGCGATAGGCTGGTAGTACAGTATTTTCAATACGCAGGCCGCGCATGCTCAACTCCCCCGTAGAGCTATCTTCACCATTGCCGGAAAACTCAAAATCAAACTCACTGTACCAATCTAGCTTGCCATGATGTATGGCTATACGAGTTTTTCGTCTGGCGACACTTACCAGTTGTAATTGGTTTTTTTCACAGTAGCGCAGCAAATATTGATTAGCGTATTCAGTAATCGCGCGGATGCGCCAAAATTGAACCACCACCACGATGATGACCAACAACATTATTATATCGAATAGGTTAAACACCATGTGTTGAGCTTTCCTGTTGACTGAACAGTTGTCCGATAGCCTTTGTGAGTGCTGGTGATTTATGCTGCTGGCGAATGATGCTCAGTAACGGCGTACGTAACAATGGTATTTGCACTAGATCGGCAAAGACACCGTTAAACAATCCGTTGTCTGAATCGTGCAGTGCTAACTGGTTGATGAATAAATCCAGCAAAGTACTGTCTTGTAAATGCTGCCAATGACGACCAGCAATGACTACCAGAATATCCATATCGACTTTTTCTTCAGAGCATAACATCGATTGAATAAATGTTTTGACCAAAGTGGTTGCCGTTGATTGCGCTAGTGCACGTAACGCCATGGCCATATCTCGAGTGTCTGTATTGTCTTGTTGTGCCCACTCTAATAGGTACTGACTAATTTGCTTATTGACGGCGATATTTTCCAAACTGCTAAATAGCGACGTACGCACCGGTGCCGGCAATTGACTGAGCTGAGCACGGATTATTTCTGCCAGTTCGCTAATGGGGGTGTAAACAGCAAAATCACTGATCCCTTGTAGCGACAATGCTTGCCACTGGTCCTCTAGCGGATCGGCAAAATAGTCTTGTACTGCAGTAAAATACTGGCTAGCTGGTAACCCCAACTGCTGGCGGCTAGCACTGTTAAAATCGGCTAGTTGTTGTTGGTTAGGGATAAAAGTATAGGGATTTTCCGGTAATTGACCGTTCGTTGCTTCGGCTTTTTCCAAATCCTGACCTAACGCGGTGACAATAATATGTAAGAAGTCGTTCAACGCAGCTTGGATCACTAACCCTTGTTCATCCAAGGGTAATTTTAAAAACCAAATGTAATGTTGCTGGGATAGCTGCTTATTAATAAAAACAATGCCAAACCATGCTGCCTGTTGTCGAGGAGTTGGGTGGGCGACTTGCGCCATTTCAATATCTAAGAATTGTTGAGTGGGTACGACACGCAGGCCTCGACTGAGATCAAAAACCTGATATTGGGTACCTGCTTGGAGTAAAAATTCACTAATGGTGGATATGGGCTTCATGTTATTCTTTTGGGCGTTGTGTGTCATGAATATGACGATGGATTATATACTCATGCTGCTGCAAAATGCAGGGTTTGGGCAGCAATTAAGATCGAATTAGACAAGGTAATCGTTTATAGGCTCAGTTTTACTCAGCCAAAATGATTTACTCAGTATCAATGGCGCTAGGCAATAACATGAGCAATCACCTTATTTATCATCAATTTGAAGAGCTGCTTCACAAGTTACAGTTGGAAATGCAAGCTAACGGTAGTTGGGGGACCAAGTTGCCATCAGCAGATGCATTGGCCAGTAGTACGCCTTTTGCTTGTGATACCCTTGCATTTGAAGAGTGGCTACAGTTTATATTTATACCCAAAATGCAGTTGTTACTTAACAACAGGCAGCCGTTACCGAGCAGTATGGGGTTGTTACCCATGGCCGAAATGCGTTTTGCCACCAACTCACACTATCGCCAGATGCTAGTTATCATCGCTGCCATTGATGCAGCCATTCATGAGCATAATCAGAAATGTTAGAAATTTTGTACCAAGATGACACCCTCGTCGCTATAAATAAGCCCGGTGGCCTGTTAGTTCATCGTAGTATGTTAGATAAACATGCCACAGAATTTGCCATGCAAATGTTGCGTGACCAGCTTGATCAACATGTGTTCCCAGCGCACCGCTTAGATCGCCCCACAGCAGGGGTTTTATTGTTTGCCTTAAATAGTGATACAGCACGTTTGCTTGGGGAGCAATTTGCCACTCAGCAGGTTGAAAAGACTTATCATGCGATTGTCCGTGGCTTTGCACCGGAGGCGGGGGAATTGGATTATCCATTGAAGGAAGAACTGGATAAAATAGCCGATAAAAAGGCCCGTCAAGATAAGGAGCCCCAGGAAGCGGTGACGGCATACAAACGCCTGCATACGGTTGAATTACCCTTTGCCGTGGGGCGATATGCCAGTGCCCGCTATTCATTAATGCAACTGTCGCCGAAAACCGGCCGTAAACATCAACTCCGCCGACATATGTCCCATTTACGGCATCCCATCGTCGGTGACACAACTCATGGTGATGGTAAACATAATCGTTTTATTCGGGAGCAATTTGCCTTGGAAGGGTTAGCGTTGTGTAGTACTAATTTAACCTTAATTCATCCCCACACTGGCAACCGTATCTCGATTGATGCAAAATTACCTGATAGGTTTCAAGATGTTATTCAGCAGTGGGGGTGGTCAATGCCCTCAAGTGCTGAACAAGTAGAATATAAGGAACAGTAACAAAATGGCAGTAATTAGTATTTTTGTAGGCTCCGTGTATGGTGGAGCAACCCATGTAGCTGAACAAGTGCAGGCGGAGTTGCAGCACCAGGGAAATGAAGTGACGTTGTTTGAAGATCCCACTGTGGAAGATTTCGAAGCCGCTGAAGCATTATTAGTGTTGAGCTCAACCACAGGGCAGGGCGATATTCCTGCCGAATTAGAATCCCTCTATTTTGATTTAGAATCCAAGTTTCCATTAATGAACGGTAAGCCTTTTGGCGTAATCGGCATGGGGGACTCCAGCTATGGTGATACCTATTGTGGCGCCGGAGAAAAGTGGTTTGCATTATTAGAAGAGCTACAAGGCAAGCCAGTTAAAGAATTGCTACGTATAGATGCTATCGAGACGATGGAGCCAGAAGTTGAGGCAGTGCCATGGGCTGCCGATTGGGCAACCCAGCTTTAATTCAGTTTTAACTTAGTCGCAGTAATATTGAAACCATCTCAGCGAGCTTTTCATTGAAAATCGCCGCTGAGATGTGATTATTTGATAGCAATTAAGTGAATATTAAAGATGAGCACAGAGTTGGGCTTAATCCCTTGACTGCCGCGCTGCCCATAGCCTAATTCAGCAGGAACAACGATTTCAAACTCATCACCGACGTTCATCAGTTGCAATGCTTCTGTCCAGCCTTTAATGACCTGATTGAGTGGAAAAGTAGCTGGTTGGCCGTTCTCAATGGAACTGTCAAAAACACTACCGTCTACCAACCTGCCTACATAATCTACCACCACAGTATCAGTGGCGAGTGGTTTACGACCCTTTCCTGCTTTTAACTGTTTAAACTGAAGACCGCTAAGTGTTTTAACAACACTAGGGTGACTGGCGTTTGTTTTTAAATAACTAACGTTAAGACGTTTAAACTCGGCATCACTCAGTGGGCTTTTGTGTGCGTTTTCAAATTCACGAATCTTGGCTAAATCCGCTTGCGCTTTGGTAAAGGACTGGAGTTTTAGATAAAAATCGGCTCTTGCCTGATAGATAGGTTGTGCTTCTGAGGTTAGTGCTATTGAATGTGTAAAATCGGCGATGATACTTTGGGTTATTTGATTCAGTAGAGCCGGATCGTGATCGATGGTGTTTTTTAGTCGATCATAGTCAATCTGTTGAACAAGGCCTCTGTAGTAATAAGCGGGGCCATGGTTTGGCTCCAGTTTTAATACTTGTGTTAAATTTTGATCTAATTCGGCCTTTATATTGGCCAATAGTGAGGCATCGATGGCTTCATTGTTTTCGCTAAGCGCTTGGTACTTTTGATAATAGGCTATGGCGAGAAGAAAGTGATTATCGGTGTCTGAATTACCGGCCCTTATCTGTTCTGACAAGGCCTCGATGGCCATATCATACTGTCCTTGGGTTAACCATTTATTGATGTCCCAGAATGAGGCTGCGGCGGTATTGATACTAAATAGTAAGAGGGCTAATAAGCTAACAGTTTTTAGTTTCATAAACATGCTTTGGTTTGCTTGCGATGAGAAGAGGACGCAAAGGCATCTTGCCCTTGCGTCAGTTAGCTTTACTCAGCTGATCTTAGTAAAGCATTGATACCCACTTTTGAAAGCGTTTTGGCATCGACTTTCTTGACGATAATCGCCGCATATAGATTACACTTACCATCTGAAGAAGGCAGGGTACCGGAAACCACAACTGAACCTGCTGGAACACGGCCGTAGCTCACTACGCCGGTCTCACGGTCAAAAATACGCGTGCTTTGGCCAAGGTAAACACCCATTGAAATCACTGAGCCTTCTTCCACTACCACGCCTTCTACCACTTCAGAGCGCGCGCCGATAAAACAGTTGTCTTCAATAATTGTCGGATTAGCTTGTAGTGGCTCAAGAACACCACCGATGCCAACACCGCCCGACAAATGCACGTTTTTACCAATTTGCGCACAAGAGCCAACAGTGGCCCAAGTATCAACCATAGTCCCTTCGTCAACATAAGCACCAATGTTTACATAGGAAGGCATAAGCACAACATTTTTACCGATGTAACTACCGTTGCGCACTGTTGCTGGTGGTACTACGCGTACACCTTCTGCAGCAAAACGTTCAGCACTGTAGTTAGCGAATTTTAAAGGCACCTTGTCATAGAATTTTTCAGGAGAACTGTCCATCACCTGATTATCGTTAATGCGAAAAGACAAAAGTACGGCTTTCTTCAGCCATTGATGAACCACCCATTCGCCAGCAATTTTTTCAGCAACACGGGCTTTACCCGTGTTTAATAATTCAATAGCGTCGGTGACGGCCTGTTTAACTACTGGCTCTACTGTTGATGGGGTGATGCTTGCACGTTCTTCAAACGCAGCTTCAATGATGTTTTGTAATTCAGTCATGATTCACTCGTGTTGTCATCTAGCGCTAAGGATAATTGTTTTTTTAGCGCTAATTGTTGTTGTTGATCTAAAGCATTATCGTCAGCGTTGCTGAGAATAAAGACATCTTCGGCGCGTTCACCAATAGTGGTGATTTTTGCCATATGTAGGGTCAGGTTTTGTGCAACGAATACATTACTGATTTTAGCTAACAGCCCGGGTGCATCTAAGGCTTCTAAATCCAATAAGGTATGGTTCGCATGATTATTAAAAAATCGCATTTTGATGGGCACTTTTAACTGCTTCATCATGCGCGACATTTTACGGTTATTAGTATGGGTGGTTTCTTTGCCATTAAGTTGAGTCAAAATGGCCTGCTGTAAATTTTTCATGCGGCTAGGGGAGACAATCCGCTCGCCATCGTGCTCAAGAATTATAAAGGTATCGAGTACATAACCATCGCGTGTACTCATAATGTTGGCATCATGTACCGCACAATTACGGCTATCTAATACCGACACCACTTGGGCGAATAAGCTTTTACGATCTTTAGCGTAAATAAGCACTTCGGTACCCGCGCGTGAAGTTTCTTCGTTGAGTTCAACTAGGGTGATTTCACCTTGCTGGGATTCCGCTGCTAAAATGCATTGGCAATGCCAGGCAATTTGCTTGGGCTTAAAACGCATAAAGTAGCTGTCGTCTACGCTTTCCCAAAAGCTCAGAATGCTCGCCACAGTATGTTGGGTATCAGCCAATAGGGTTAGGGCTTCGGCTTTATGCTTTTCTAAGCGTTGGCGGAAATCTTCATTCAGGGTATGTTCGCTTTCCATGGCTTTACTGGACATCAAATACAATTCCCGTAACAAGGACGATTTCCAGTCATTCCATAAATTATTATTGGTGGCGCGAATATCGGCCAACGTTAGCGCATAAAGATGATTCAAATAGTTTTGGTCGTGGATGTGGCCAGCGAATTCTGCCAGCACTTCGGGATCATAAATATCACGGCGCTGAGCGACCGATGACATCAACAAGTGATTGGCCACTAGCCACTCGATCAATTTGCAATGTTCTTCATCAACATTGTGCATGGCACAAAACTGGATAACATCTTCAGCGCCAAGTTTGGAATGATCACCGCCACGGCCTTTACCTATATCGTGAAATATTGCAGCTAGAAATAACACTTCTGGATGATCAAGATTGGCCATAATCCGGCTGCAACGAGGAAACTCATTTTGCTCACCGGGGTTGGCGTATTTATAGATGTATTTGATTAAACGATGAGTGTGTTCATCCACCGTATAGGCATGAAATAAGTCAAACTGCATCATGCCGACAATATTATCCCACTGCGGTAAATACGCCTGCATAATGCCGTGTTTGTGCATTAAATCCCATGCTAGGCCAAAACAGTTTGGTTCTTTGATCAACTCCATGAACAATTCACGGCATTGTTCACGTTCACATAAATACTGATTTCTAAATTGGCGTCGGGCGTTGCGCAATAAGCGTAACGTGTATGAGTGGATGCCGATACATTCTGGATGCTGGGCAATTAATATGAAAAATTGCAGGATCTGTTCCTGACTCTGAAAAACATCATCATGCTGGGCGAAGATTAGGCCATCCATTAAACAGAAGTTGTTATCAATGGCTTGCTGTACTTTTACTTTTTGATTCAGTACGTCGTACTTGAAATGTTGTAAAAGCATTTCATTAAGCTCGATGACGCGGCGTGTTACGCGGAAAAAAGCCTTCATCATTTTTTCAACGGAAGACTTGCCTTCGGTACCATAGCCGAGCATTTCTGCGACTTCGGGCTGGTAATCGAATAACATGCGATTTTCACTGCGGCCGGCCACTAAATGTAGTGCAAAACGCATACGCCAGAGATTTTCACGACACTCTAAGAGTTCTTGCAGTTCTTCTTCACTAAAATAACCGTGCTCTACTAACTCTTGGCCATTGACTGCGCCGAAGTGTTTTTTGGCCACCCAGCCGATACTTTGAATATCCCGTAAACCGCCGGGGTTTTCTTTAACATTTGGCTCTAGGTTATAAGTCGTATCATTGAATCTGCTGTGGCGTTGTTGTTGTTCATAGAATTTGGCTTGAAAGAAAGCGTCACTGCGCCAGGTTTTCTCGCCTTGAATGAGTTTTTGTAAGCCATTATAGGTATCAGCGCTACCACATAATACGCGGGATTCTAGCAAGTTGGTGGCAATAGTGATGTCATCTTTACTCAGTTTGACGCACTCCTTGATGGTGCGTACTGATTGCCCCACATCAAGGCCAATGTCCCATAACAAGGTGATGAACAGGCCGAGTTTTTCTCGGCTTTTATCAGATAGGTTTTTTTTAGAAAGAATTAATAAATCAACGTCGGAATAGGGTTGCAACTGTTGGCGGCCGTAACCACCCACAGCGACTAACGCTAGATTTTCTTTCTCAGGAAATTGTAGTAATTCCCAAGCTTTAACCAATATTGCGTCAACCACTTTAGCGCGGCCGGTGACCAGCTCATTAATGTGCGTGGTCGACAACGACTCCTGTAACCAAGCGTAACAACTGTTATTACAGTCTTTGTAGGCTTGAATGTCATCGAGGGTGGTGAATTGGCTAATCTTCTTAAGAATAACGGCTAATGACATTAGTGTTCGATAATCCGCTCAATAGTTTCTTCGGGGCGCAATGTCAGAATTTCACAACCGTTTGCTGTTACCAGTAATGTATGTTCCCACTGTGCACTTAAGCTACGATCTTTGGTGACTACGGTCCATTGATCCGGCATGATTTTGGAATGACGCTTACCAGCGTTAACCATGGGCTCAATGGTAAAACACATTCCGGCTTCTAACACTTCACCCGTATCAGGGCGACCATAATGCACAACCTGTGGTTCTTCGTGGAAACCAACGCCAATTCCGTGCCCGCAATATTCACGCACAATAGAATAATTATGACCTTCGGCATGTTGTTGAATAACATGGCCAATGTCGCCTAAACGCGCACCGGGTTTAACCATGCGTATACCCTTATATAAGCATTCTTGGGTAATACGAATGAGCCTTTCAGCCATAATGCTGGGCTTGCCCACCACAAACATTTTCGAGGTATCACCGTGGTAACCGTCTTTGATGATGGTGACGTCAATGTTGATGCAATCGCCGTCTTTCAGTTTTTTGTCTGCGGGAATACCATGACAAATCACGTGATTCACTGAAGTACAAATGGATTTAGGAAAAGGCGGGTGACCATAATTTAAAGGTGCGGGAATACATTGCTGTTCATTCACAATATAGTCATGACAAATTTGGTTTAATTCATCAGTGGTCACGCCTTTTTTTACATAGGGCTCAATCATGCCTAAAACGTCTGCGGCTAATTTGCCAGCAACACGCATTTTTTCGATTTCTTCGGCGGTTTTTATAATAGCAGCCAAGCGTCGATTCCTGTTTTGCAATGAAAAGTCTTTAGTAACTGAATTCTAACAGTAATGGCCGATGCGGTGTAGCCCTAGATCCAACCAATTTTATATGGCTAGAATTGAATAAAACTTTGTTTCCGTGGGCTGTATATGGTATAAAGCGCCGCGCTGTTTTTACGGGTAACCGTTTTTAACAGGGTAATTACTTAAATAACACACATACATCGACACAGTAATCGGGGTGTCTGGTTCTTTTTTTATTGGGAGCCGGATCGAGGACTGGGATGTATGGAGGCCTAACCCCAATTGAGGAAATTAAACATGGCTAATACTGTATCTATGCGTGACATGCTAAAAGCTGGCGTGCACTTCGGTCACCAAACTCGTTATTGGAATCCAAAAATGAAACCTTTCATTTTCGGTGCACGTAACAAAGTTCATATCATCAACCTTGAAAAAACTGTTCCTATGTTTAACGAAGCACTAGCTTTCGTTTCAGGTATTGCAGCGAAAAAAGGTAAAATTTTATTTGTTGGTACTAAACGTGCTGCAAGTGATGCGATAAAAGACGCTGCTATTAAGTGTGACCACTTTTATGTAAACAAACGTTGGTTAGGCGGTATGCTAACTAACTGGAAAACAGTGCGTCAGTCAATCAAACGTCTTAAAGATCTTGAGCAACAGTCTCAGGACGGTACCTTTGAAAAATTGACTAAAAAAGAAGTTTTAATGCTTCAACGTGAAATGCAAAAGCTAGAAAGCAGCTTAGGCGGTATCAAAAACATGGGTGGTTTACCTGATTGTTTATTTGTTATCGATGCAGATCATGAGCACATTGCTGTAACTGAAGCGAGAAACTTAGGGATCCCAGTAGTATCTGTTGTTGATACTAACTCAAACCCTGATCCAATTGACTTCATCATTCCTGGTAATGATGATGCGATCCGTGCCGTTCATTTATATTTGGACGCAGCTGCTAACGCAGTACTAGCTGGTCGTGAAGAAAACTTGGAAGTTCAAGCTGAGCAAGACGATTTCGTCGAAGCAGAATAATTGTCGTAAGACCATTAAAGTTACAATCAGGGGCGTTTTCGCCCCTGTTTTTCAATAAATCTTTATCTCGAGGAAATTCAAATGGCAGTTACTGCAGCTCTAGTAAAAGAATTACGTGAACGTACCGGTGCCGGTATGTTGGATTGTAAAAATGCCTTGGTTGAAACCGATGGCGATATTGAAGTCGCAATTGAAAATATGCGCAAATCAGGCCAAGCAAAAGCGGCTAAAAAAGCCGGTCGTATTGCTGCCGAAGGTGTTATTTTAACTAAGATTGAAAATGGTTCTGCAACCATGATCGAACTTAACTGTGAAACTGACTTTGTTGCCCGTGATGAAAGCTTTTTAGCTTTCGGTAACAAAATCATCGCCCTAGCTAATGCGAATAAAGTTAACGATGTTGATGCGTTAAATGCATTAGAAATTGATGGTGATAGTGTTTCTAAAATACGTGATACGTTAGTGACTAAAATTGGCGAAAACGTCAATGTACGTCGCGTAGTAACTATCGAAGGTGAAAACCTTGGTGCTTACGTACACGGTGGCCGTATTGGTGTTGTTTCTATCTTAACTGGTGGTGACGAAGCGTTATCTAAAGATATCGCTATGCACGTTGCTGCGGCAAACCCAGGTTATGTTAAGCCTGAAGATGTACCAGCAGACGTAGTCGAGAAAGAAAAAGCCATTCAAATCGATATCGCGATCCAAAGTGGTAAGCCTGCTGAAATCGCTGAAAAAATGGTTGTTGGTCGTATGAAGAAGTTTACTGGTGAAGTTAGCTTAACTGGTCAACCTTTCATTAAAGATCCTTCTGTTAATGTGAGTGCGTTACTTAAAGCCGCTAATGCTGATGTTATCAACTTCGTTCGTTTTGAAGTAGGTGAAGGCATTGAGAAGAAATCTGAAGATTTCGCCGCTGAAGTACAAGCGCAAATGGCAGCCGCTAAAAAATAGTGAAATCATGACTTTTTAGTCATGCCAATGTCATATAAACTTACCGCGGCTTCTTGTCGCGGTTTGTTTATATATAAGGAATAGACATTAATGAGTACCCCTAAATCTGCGTATCGACGTATCCTTTTAAAACTAAGTGGCGAAGCCCTGATGGGCGAAGAAGGTTTTGGTATTGATCCCAAAGTTCTTGATCGCATGGCTCAGGAAATTAAAGAGCTAATAGAGTTAGGTATCGAAGTAGGGTTAGTCATCGGCGGTGGTAATATCTTCCGTGGTGAAGGTTTAGCAAAAGCCGGAATGAATCGTGTTGTAGGTGACCACATGGGCATGTTGGCCACGGTGATGAATGGCTTAGCCATGCGTGATGCATTACATCGTTCTTTTGTCCATGCGCGTTTAATGTCAGCTATCCCATTAAATGGTGTGTGCGATTCGTACAATTGGGCCGAAGCGATCAGTAGCTTGAAATCAGGTCGTGTGGTTATTTTCTCTGCCGGTACCGGAAATCCCTTTTTTACTACAGATTCTGCGGCTTGTTTGCGCGGTATCGAAATCGAAGCGGACGCCGTTCTTAAAGGCACCAAAGTCGATGGTGTCTATGACGATGATCCCGCAAAAAATCCCGAAGCTAAGTTATATGACAGATTGAGCTACCAACAAGTGTTGGAGCAAGAATTGAAAGTTATGGATTTAGCCGCTTTCACTTTGGCGCGTGATCATAGCGTGCCAATTCGTGTATTTAATATGAATAAAGTAGGCGCATTACGTCGTGTGGTGATGGGTGAAGATGAAGGTACCCTGATTGACCACGCAGAACGTTTAGTCTAATTCTCCAAATTTAAGGAACTGACCTGTGATAGAAGAAATAAATAAAGATGCTGCACAGCGTATGGATAAAAGCCTTAGTGCTCTTAAAAGTCAATTATCAAAAGTGCGTACTGGCCGTGCCCATCCAGCTTTGTTAGATAGCATAATGGTATCTTATTACGGCACTGATACTCCCTTAAATCAGATGGCTAATGTGGTCGCTGAAGATTCACGTACCTTAGCACTAACGGTATTTGATAAAAGCGCTTCACAAGCGGTAGAAAAAGCTATTATGCAATCGGACTTAGGTTTAAATCCTATGAGTGCCGGTGCGGTGATCCGTATTCCTTTACCTTCATTAACTGAAGAACGCCGTAAAGATTTGATCAAAGTGGTTCGTGCCGAAGCCGAGCAGGGCCGTGTAGCGATCCGCAATATTCGTCGTGATGCTAATAGCGATATCAAAGAGCTGATTAAAGAAAAAGAGATCGGTGAAGATGATGGCCGTAAGGGCGAAGATTCCGTGCAAAAATTAACTGACGATCACATTAAAAAAGTGGACGAAATGTTAGCCGCCAAAGAAAAAGAGCTGATGGAGATTTAATCCATCTCTTCGGCGATTCATGTCTTCCTCAACTAAATCTACGGCTAATGCCCTAACCATGCCCCGTCATGTTGCCATCATTATGGATGGTAACGGTCGCTGGGCTAAGTTAAAGGGTAAACTGCGTACCTTTGGCCACAAAGCTGGAGTTGAAGCCGTGCGTGCTTCTGTACGTTATGCCCGTGAAAATAATATCCAAGCACTAACCTTATTCGCTTTTAGTAGTGAAAACTGGAAACGTCCCGAAGAAGAAGTCGGGGTGTTAATGGATTTATTTACTCTAGTGTTGAAAAGCGAAGTCAAACGCCTGAATAAAAATGGTGTACGTTTACAAGTGGTGGGTGACACTGCGCGTTTCGGCGATAAATTGGTATCGCTGATCAACAAAGCCGAAAAGCTCACCGAGCATAACTCCGAACTGGTATTGAATATTGCTGCCAATTACGGTGGTCGCTGGGACATTGTTAATGCTTGTCAGCAGTTGGCTGCAAAAGTAAAACAAGGTGAATTGTCGGCGCAGGATATTGATGAAACGTTATTTGATCAACACACCTCCTTGCATGGTTTGCCTGAAGTGGATTTATTGATCCGTACCGGTGGTGACCATCGAATCAGTAATTTTTTGTTATGGCAAATGGCTTACGCTGAATTGTTTTTTAGCTCAGAATTATGGCCCGATTTTGATGAGCACGTTTTTCATCAAGCCGTGTTAGACTTTTCCAGTAGACAACGTCGCTTTGGTTTAACCGGCGAACAAATCGAATCAGAGGAAGTGGCGCCTTGCTAAAACAACGAATAATTACCGCTTTGATTTTAGCGCCGCTAGTGCTTGGGGCTATTTTATTTTTACCGCTGATTGGTTTTGAAATTTCCATTGCCCTAGTTGTAGCCCTAGGTGCTTGGGAATGGGCGCAACTAGCCGGTATTCAGAATCGTTTCGGTAAAGCTATATACAGTGGGTTGTTGTTTGCTGCCTGTGTTTATTGCTCCTACTTAGTTCCTGTTAAAGAAATTTGGTATCAGGGGCAATTGGCCGATTTATATCGCATTATTTTAAGCGCTGCCGGTATGTGGTGGGTGCTGTCTTTGCTGATGATAATTGCCTATCCAAGCTATTCGATAATATGGCGTAACAGTATGCTGATACGCGGTGTTTTCGGGCTGCTGACCTTAGTGCCTACCTGGGTGGCTATCGTCAGTTTACGTACTTATTTATATGACATTGACCCGTTATTTGGTGCTTCCTTGATTTTTTATGTGCTCGGTATTGTGTGGGCAGCGGATATTGGTGCATTTTTTATTGGTATCAAATTCGGCAAACATAAATTGCGCCCCAATGTATCACCGGGCAAAACTATGGAAGGCTTAATGGGCGGCGTTTTTGCTTCTTTAGCTATTATTGGTTTTGCGGCGTTACATTATCAAGTAGATTTAGGACGGATGTGGACGCATATTCTTATCGGTGCCTTAACCGTCGGTGTTTCTGCCCTAGGTGACTTAAACGAGAGTATGTTTAAACGTTGTGTGGGTGTTAAAGACAGCGGCAATTTACTTCCCGGTCATGGTGGCATTCTCGATCGCATTGACAGCTTAACAGCGGCATTCCCAGTCTTTGCGCTTTGTTACGTGTTGTGGATGGCTTAATGCAACAACGCGTAACTATTCTTGGTGCTACGGGGTCAATCGGCGTCAGTACTTTAGACGTTATTGCCCGTCATCCTCAATTATTTAGTGTTTATGCGCTCACTTGTCATCAACAAATAGAAACCCTGATCCAGCAAGCCTTAGTACATCAACCACAATACTTAGTCGTTAGTGACCCTAATTATTATGCACGTTGTCAGCAATTAGCCGCAGAAGCTAAGTTGTCTGCAGAAGTATTATGTGGTGCAGACGCTCTAAATATGGTGGCTTCTGCGCCAGAAGTGGATACAGTGATGGCGGCCATTGTGGGGGCTGCAGGGCTATTGCCCACCTTAGCCGCAGCCAAAGCAGGTAAGAAAATTTTATTGGCGAATAAAGAAGCGCTGGTAATGTCGGGTAAGTTATTTATTCAGCAAGTTCAACAGAACAACGCCACGTTGTTACCTATAGACAGTGAACACAATGCTATTTTCCAGTGTCTGCCAACCTCCTTTGAATATGCCAATTTAGCCAACGCCGGTATTGATAAAATATTACTGACCGGCTCCGGTGGACCTTTCCTTAATTGTCCACTGACAGAATTAGCACATAAAACTCCCGAACAAGCCTGTGCTCATCCTAATTGGGATATGGGGCGTAAAATATCCGTCGATTCAGCGACGATGATGAACAAAGGGCTGGAATTGATTGAAGCCTGCTGGTTATTTGGTCTTAAGCCCGATGATATTGAAGTGGTGATCCACCCGCAAAGCGTGATCCACTCAATGGTGCAATACAACGATGGTTCGGTGCTAGCGCAAATGGGTAACCCTGATATGCGCACTCCCATTGCTCATGCATTAAGCTACCCACAGCGTATTGATTCCGGTGTACAGCGTCTAGATTTTAAAGCCTTAAGTGATTTTTCATTTACCGCACCCGATGTCAATCGATTTCCCAATTTAGCGCTGGCTATGGAAGCGGTTAAAGCCGGTCAATATGCTAGTACAGCACTGAATGCGGCGAATGAAGTGGCGGTAGCAGCCTTTTTGCAAGGCACGTTGTCTTTTACCGGGATCGCCGAATTGAATTCAAATATTATGCAGAAAATGCCTTCCGTTGAGTTGGACTCGGTGGATGATATCATCGCCTATGATCAGCAAATTCGTCAGCAAGCGATGTTAGCTTTGCGAGGTGCTGCTTAATGTTCGGTTTCCTTTGGAGCTTATTTTTCTTTGTTATTGCTATTGGTATTTTGGTGGCGGTACATGAGTGGGGGCATTTCTGGGTCGCAAGGCGCTGTGGCGTCAAAGTTGAACGTTTTTCCATTGGCTTTGGTAAAGCACTATGGCGTCGTAAAGATGCTTTAGGAACAGAGTATGTCATTGCTGCTATTCCACTGGGTGGCTACGTGAAAATGCTCGATGAGCGCGTAGACCATGTTGCAGATGAGGATTTACCCCATGCGTTTAACCGCCAGTCAGTAGGTAAACGTATTGCGATTATTGCCGCTGGGCCTGTGGTTAACTTTCTGTTTGCCATTCTCGCATTAACCTGCATGTATATGCTGGGTGTAGATAGCGTTAAGCCGATTATTGGAAAAGTGACACCATCTTCTATCGCTGCTAAGGCAGAATTACAACCGCAATCGCAGATTGTGGCGATAGGACAAACCGAAGTAAATGATTGGCAAAGTGTGAATCTTGAGCTGATTTCTCATATTGGTGCCAAACAGCTAGCGATTACCGTACAGCCAGAAGGTAGTAATAGCAGACAGCTAAAAACCTTAAAAATTGAAGATTGGGCATTCGATCCGGATAAACAAAGTGCCATGGCAAGTTTGGGTTTTACTCCTTTTATGCCCAAAGTATCCACCACCATTGCCTTGGTTGCTGAAAATTCCGCCGCTGAGCGTGCGAATATTGAGCAAGGTGACAAAATTATTGCATTGGATGGAACTCCTGTCCAAGATTGGGAACCAATAGTGAGTTATATTGCCGCTCGCGCTGGTGAGGATGTTACAATCCGCGTGCAGCGGAAAGCTGACACCATTGATTTATCAGTGACACTTGCAAGCCGCGAGGTTGATGGCATAGTGTCTGGATATTTAGGGGTTGTTCCGCAGCGTGAGGCGTGGCCAGAGTCATATCGTTTTACTCAACAATATGATCCGTTTAACGCATTAGTGCAGGGCTCGGTTAAAACGTGGCGTTTAATGACCTTAAGCGTAGAGATGATTGGTAAGTTGTTTACCGGTGATATGTCGGTAAAGAATTTAAGTGGACCAATATCAATTGCTCAGGGAGCAGGTGCCAGTGCCGGATACGGTTTGGTGCAATTTCTCAGTTTTTTGGCGTTGATCAGTGTTAGTCTTGGCATCATAAATTTATTACCCTTACCGGTATTAGATGGTGGCCATTTACTGTATTTCATTATTGAACTTTTAACCGGTAAAGCGGTTCCTGAAAAAGTGCAGGAAGTCGGATTTAAGATAGGCGGTAGCCTATTATTTTTGCTGATGTCTATTGCAATAATGAACGATATCACCCGCTTGTAAGCAGTCCATCATGGCTGATTTGACAATAGGGTAAAACTAAATTGAAGTTTGGAAGAATTATAACAAATGAAGTTTAAACAGTTAGTTGTAGCCGGAATCTTATTGTCCAGTGCTAGCCTTGCTTCGGCAAACTCGAATAATGAGTTTGTAATAGAAGATTTAAAAGTAGAAGGGCTGCAACGCGTTGCTTTAGGTGCCGCGTTAACCTACATCCCGGTGAAAATTGGCGATGCCATGAATTCATTCCGGATCACCCAGTTGATCCGCTCTCTCTATTCTTCAACGCACTTTGAGAATATTGAAGTATTGCGTGATGGTAATACGCTAGTGATTAAGGTCAAAGAGCGTCCCACTATCAGTAACATCATCTTCGCCGATAATGACGACATTAAAGATGAGCAACTTCAGCAAAGTTTGGATGACAACAATATTTTAGTAGGTGAGCCTCTGGATAAAACCGTCCTCACCAATATCGAAAATGGCCTGAAAGACTTTTACTACAGCATTGGTAAATATAATGCGCAAGTGAACGCTATTGTCACACCTTTACCGCGTAACCGTGTTGATTTGAAAATGTCTTTTGAAGAGGGTGATGCCGCTGAAATTCAGCAAATTAACATTGTCGGTAACAAAATTTTTTCGGATAAAGAACTGCTGGAACAAATGGAATTGCAATTTGGTGCGCCGTGGTGGGACTTTATGTCCGAAACCCGTTATCAAAAGCAAAAATTGTCTGGCGATATGGAAAAAATCCGTAGTTATTATATGGACCGCGGCTACTTACGTTACAACATGGATTCCACTCAGGTGTCGATGACACCGGATAAAACCGGTATTTATGTTACCTTCAACATTACTGAAGGTGAGCAATATAATATTTCTGAAGTTGAGTTTAGTGGCGACTTACTAGGCAATGAAAAAGCTATTCGGGCATTAATGCCGCTGCGCCCAGATTCTATGTATAACCTAGCGTTGGTCACCTACACCGAAGAATTTATCAGTAAATATCTTGGTCGATTTGGCTATGCTTTCCCTACCGTTACCACCATTCCAGAAATCAATGATGAAGATAAAACGGTTAAGCTGACATTGTCGGTTGAACCCGGTCAGCGTATTTATGTGCGCCGTATTAACTTTAGCGGTAACAAATTGACCGCCGATGAAGTCTTCCGTCGTGAAGTAGTGCAAATGGAAGGAGCGTGGTTGTCGAATACCGCATTGGAGTCCAGTAAAGCACGTATTGCACGTTTAACCTATGTTGAAGAAAATGACTTTGAAACCGTACGTATCCCCGGTCAAGATGACAAAGTGGATATTGAATTTAAGGTTAAAGAACAGGCGTCTGGTTCATTCAACGCCGGTATCGGTTATGGCGACCGCACTAAACTCAGTTTACAAGCGGGTATTCAGCAGGACAACTTCCTTGGTAGTGGCAAACAGCTAGCTCTGAATTTGAACACTATTTCCTATCAGTCCAGTGCCACTATTTCTTATACAGACCCTTACTTTACTATTGATGGTATTAGTTTAGGCGGCAGTATTTTCTATACCGCATTTGATGCGGGTGATGCTAACTTGGTGCAGTACAACAGTAAAACCTATGGTGTTGGTTTAAACTTTGGTTATCCGGTGAATGAATATAACCGTTTGAACTTTGGGATAACCTATAAGCATCAAGAAGTTACGCCGTTGCAACGTTACGAGCAAATTCGTAACTTCTACGATGTGTTTTCTGATCCTAACGATCCCGATGCCAGCATGAATTTTGATACCTTCCAGTTAAACGCAGGTTGGTATCGTTCAACTCTTAACCGCGGTATCTTCCCAACAGCGGGTTCAATGCAGCGAGCCAATGTGAGTGCGACTACACCGAACTCCGATTTAACCTATTATAAAGTAACCTTTGATTCTAAATTTTACTTCCCGTTATCGGCAAATCAACGTTGGTCATTCTTGTCTCGTTTCCAAATGTCATATGGTAATGGCTACGGCACCATTGATGGGCATGATCAGTTCTTACCCTTCTTTGAATTTTTCCGCACCGGCGGTAGCGATTCATTGCGCGGCTTTGAAAACAATACCGTTGGACCTAAAGGTATTTACCGTACGCCGAGCAGTGTTACCGGCCCTGATGGTTCAGTCATTGTATTAGGGCCTGAGTCTGATTCCGTAGCGGCAACGCAGCGATCCTTTGGTGGTAATGCGTTAGTATTAGCCGGATTGGAGCTAATTGTACCCACGCCATTAGTTGAAGAAGATTTTGATAACTCGGTACGTAGTAGTTTGTTTTTAGATGTAGGTAATCTTTGGGATACAGAATTCAATATTGATGAGTATGCCAATCTGAGTGCATCGCAGCGTGCACAAGTGCCAGATTTTGGTGATTTTTCTCGCTATCGTGCTTCGGCAGGTTTATCGGTACAATGGTTGTCACCAATGGGGCCGATGATATTCAGTTTTGCTAAGGTACTGCGTCAAGAAGATGGGGACGATACTAAGTTCTTCTCTTTTAACGTAGGTCAAACATTCTAAAACATATAATCGAATCCATATTTATCTATAACAATAATATAGTTCGTTCAGACAGGAGAAATAAGTGAAAACTTTAATTAAAACATTGGCTGTAACCGCAGCATTAAGCACCTCAGTACTAAGCTCAGCCACTTTCGCAGCAGAAAAAATTGGCGTAGTTAATGTACAAGGCATTTTCCAGTCCTTGCCGCAAACAGCCGCGGTAGAAGGCGTTATTCGCGAAGAATTTAAAGATGCTTTACAAGATGTCGCGCGTTTAGAAAAAGACATCAAGTATTATATTGAAAAGCAACAACGTGATGCTGCGACTATGAGCGAAGCAGAAAAGAAAGATCTTGAATCAAAAATGATGGCGTTGCGTGACGAATACACCGGTAAAGCCAAACCGCTGCAAGACAGTATTCAAAATCGTCAAAATGAAGAGCGTAACAAAATCTTAGGTTTGATTAAGCAAACTATTGATGCTGTTGCCGCCAAAGAAGATTACGACATGATTTTAAATGCTAATGCCATTACTTATTTAAAAGATGAAAGTGCTGACATTTCTGCCAAAGTGGCCGACCAAGTTAGTAAAATAAAGTAAGGTCAAATTGTTATCTTATGGCCATTAGCTTAGCGGAATTAGCGCAATACATCGGTGCTCGCGTTCAAGGGGATGGAGCATTGATGATCAGCTCCATAGCCACTTTGCAAAACGCTGCCGATGGTCAGATTTCCTTTCTATCCAATTCCAAGTATCGTAGCCAACTTGCCGATTCGTCGGCGAGTGCGGTGATTCTGCACGCTGACAATTTAGATTGTTGGTCTGCTGCGGCATTAGTGATGGATAATCCTTACATTGGCTTTGCCAAAGTTGCGCAATTATTAGATACCACTCCGAAAAGTGCCGAAGGCATTGCTGCTAGTGCGGTGATTGATAAAACCGCGCAGTTGGGCACTAATGTGGCTATTGGTCCCAATGCCGTCATTGAATCGGGCGTAGTGTTGGCCGACAACGTGCAAATTGGTGCCAATTGTTTTGTTGGTAAACAGACGGTAATTGGCGAAAACACTAAGTTGTGGGCTAATGTTGTGGTGTACCACAATGTACAAATAGGTAGTGACTGTTTATTTCAGTCAGGGGCTGTTATTGGCTCTGACGGTTTTGGCTATGCTAACGACAATGGGCAGTGGCTAAAAATCCCACAGTTAGGTCGTGTTGTTATCGGTGACCGAGTCGAAATCGGTGCTAGTACTACCATTGACCGCGGCGCAATTGATGACACTATTTTGGCCGATGGCGTAATTATCGACAATCAATGTCAAATTGCCCATAACGTAGTCATTAATGAGAATACCGCTATGGCGGCCTGTAGTGTAATTGCAGGTAGTACGCGTATCGGCAAAAACTGTACGATTGCTGGGCTTGTGGGTATCAATGGCCATATTAATATTGCTGATAATGTACATTTTACCGGTACCAGTATGGTCACTAAAGGTATCACCGAAGCCGGCGTCTATTCGTCGGGAATGCCTGTGGTAAACAACAAGCTATGGCGACGTAATGCGGTGGCGATGCGCAATTTGGACTCAATGAATCAGCGCATCAAAGCGTTAGAAAAAACGAATAAGTAACGCCATTTTTCAAAAGGTTAACACTGGTAACTGATTGTTTTCAGTCGAGTGATAAATGGAACAATGGTAAAATTACCGACTATTGCTGTAGTGGAAGGAGAACGTCCTTGGCAAACCCTCTTAATCAAGCTGATATTGAAGAAATCATGTCCCTTTTACCTCACAGGTATCCGTTCCTGTTGGTGGACCGAGTGACAGAAATGGAAGCCTTCAAAAGTATCAGTGCTTATAAAAATATAACCTTTAACGAACCTTGTTTTATGGGGCATTTTCCCGGTAAGCCAATTTTCCCAGGTGTTCTTATTTTGGAAGCCTTAGCGCAAGCCGCAGGTGTGTTAGGCTTTAAATCATCAGCGAAGACCGATGAACTCTATTTATATGCCGGTATTGATAAGGCTCGTTTTAGAAGCCCTGTTGTTCCTGGCGATCGCTTAGATTTAGAAGTTAAATTAATCAAAGAACGCCGTGGTATTTGGAAATTTTCTGGTGTCGCTAGCGTTGATGGCAAAGAAGCCTGTAGCGCTGAATTTATGTGTGCGATGAGGAAACTGTAAGGTGACAGTGCATGCGACGGCTCTCGTCGATCCCAGCGCTGTTATCGGCGCTAATGTCAGTATCGGTCCTTATAGTGTCATAGGGGCCAATGTCAGCATCGGTGACAATTGTAAAATTGAATCCCACGTGTTGATTAAAGGTGACACGCAAATTGGAAAGAATAATCATTTTTTCCAATTTGGCTCCATCGGCGAAGATTGTCAGGATAAAAAATACGCCAACGAGCCGACTAAGTTGGTGATTGGTGACAACAATGTCTTCCGTGAAGGTTGTACTATTCACCGTGGTACCGTCCAAGATCAAAGCCTAACCCAAATCGGCAACGGCAATTTATTTATGGTTGACGTGCATGTTGCCCACGATTGCATGATTGGTGATAACAATATTTTTGCCAATAATGCCTCGCTAGCGGGTCATGTGCATGTGGGTGATTGGGTTATTATTGGTGGTATGACCGGCGTACATCAGTTTTGTCATATTGGATCCCACAGTTTTTGTGCTGCTTGTAGTTGGTTAGTGAAAGATATTCCGCCGTTTGTAATGGCAGGAGGCAGTCCGCTGGCACCTTTTGGTACCAATAGTGAAGGCTTGCGTCGTCGCGGATTCAGCAAAGACAGTATTTTACAAATCAAACGTGCCTACAAAGTGTTGTACCGAAACGGTAATACGCTTGAACAAGCACGAGACATCATTAGCTCGATGGCTGACGAAACCCCTGAATTAGGTTTGTTAGTTGATTTTCTCAGTCAACCTAACCGCGGAATTTTGCGTTAATCCCAGTGAATAATCCTTCAAAGCATATTGATATACCGATGCGCATTGGCATGGTCGTCGGCGAAATATCCGGCGACATTCTTGGCTCCGGTGTAGTCAAAGCTCTGCAACAACGATATCCCACCGCAGTTTTTGAAGGTATTGGTGGCGAAAAAATGCAGGCCCTAGGTTTTAACTCCTTATACGATATGGAAGAGTTATCGGTGATGGGGTTGTTTGAGGTACTTTCCCGTTTGCGGCGCTTATTGCGCATCCGTAAAGAACTAGCCGAGCACTTTATTGCTAATCCCCCTGATGTATTTATTGGTGTTGATGCACCCGATTTTAATCTTGGGCTGGAAAAACGCCTAAAGGATGCCGGTATTAAAACCGTACAATACGTTAGCCCCACCATTTGGGCATGGCGACCTAAGCGTATTTTTGGCATTGCCGCGGCGACTAATTTAGTGCTGAGTATTTTCCCGTTTGAGAAGCGTTTTTACGACCAGTATAAAGTGCCCTGCGACTATGTTGGCCATACCTTAGCAGATGAAATGCCGCTAGTACCTGACCGCGAAACCGCCCGTCAGCAACTTAATATTGACGCAGATGCCACTGTCATCGCCGTGTTACCCGGTAGTCGTGGAAATGAGGTTAAATTATTATTAGCGCCTTTTATTCAGGCCGCAGAAATAATGGCCCAGCAAATAGCTAATTTACAAATTGTGATCCCGGTGGCTAATGGGCGACGTAAATTACAAATTCAACAGTGGCTGGATGCTAATTCAACGTCTGTGTCCATTCGTTTAGTCGATGGCCAATCTAAACAAGTGATGACCGCCAGCAACGCTATTTTATTAGCCTCTGGCACCGCCACTTTAGAAGCAATGTTGTGTAAAAGGCCCATGTTAGTTGCCTATCGCTTTAGTCGCTTATCGGCGATATTTTTACGGCGTATGTTTAAAGCTAAATTTTTCTCGTTACCGAATTTATTGGCTGATAAAGCGTTAGTGCCAGAATTGTTGCAAGAGCAAGTGACCCCAGAGAATATTGCCAGTACATTGTTACCATTATTAAGAAATACAGACTTAGCCATGCTCGAAGAATTTAGCGCTTTGCATCAACAATTAAAATGTCAGGCAGACCAACAGGCGGCGGTTGCCATCAGTAAATTAATCGAGGAAACACATTGTTAATTGCAGGTGTAGATGAAGTTGGCCGCGGGCCATTGGTTGGCGCTGTTGTTACCGCAGCGGTGATATTAGATCCTAACAATCCCATTACTGGTTTAATGGACTCCAAAGCCTTGTCTGAGAAAAAACGCGATGCCTTAGCCATAGAAATTAAAGCCAAAGCCTTGAGCTGGTGTTTAGGTAGAGCCGAGCCACAAGAAATTGATGAATTAAATATTTTACATGCGACCATGTTAGCCATGACCCGTGCAGTAGAAGGGCTGGCTATTCAGCCAGACCATGTGCAGGTGGATGGTAATCGTTGCCCCCAATGGCATTACAGCAGTGAAGCGATAGTTAAGGGTGACACTAAGGTTGCAGAAATTTCAGCGGCGTCGATACTCGCCAAAGTAGCCCGCGATCAGGAAATGCAAGAGCTTGATGAGCTTTTTCCTGAGTATGGTTTTGCAAAACATAAAGGTTATCCCACGAAAGATCATATGCAAAAACTCGCCGAATTAGGGCCAACAAAACATTATCGTATGAGTTTTAAACCGGTTGTTAAGGCCCTTGCTGAGCATGCTGGAGTCGTTAATGCTTGATCCACAATTTATCCATTTACGGGTGCATAGTGATTATTCTATGTCTGACGGTTTGGCTAAGGTCAAGCCACTGGTTGGGGCGGCCAAAAACCTAAATATGCCAGCATTGGCCATTACCGACCAAATGAATATTTGTGGTTTGGTTAAATTTTATTTAGAAGCCCATAAACAGGGTGTTAAGCCGATTATTGGCGTTGACCTGTGGATGAAAGGCGACGAGTCCGAGCAGTTATTTCGTATTACCGCATTGGCCATGGATAACACCGGTTATCGCAATATTATTGAGTTGATCTCCAAAGCTTACAAGCGCGGCCATGTTCAAGAAAAAGCAGTCATTGATCGTAGTTGGTTGAAGGAGCTCGCTGCGGGCGTGATCCTACTCTCCGGTGGCCGTGAAGGTGATTTAGGGCAGGCATTAATTGCTAAAAATAACGAACTCGCTCGCAGTATCAGTAATTTCTATAAGCAATATTTTAGTGATCGCTATTATTTAGAATTAGTCCGAACAGGTCGTAAAGGTGAGGAAGACTATGTGCATGCAGCGGTGAGCTGGGCACAAGAGTTTGATTTACCACTGGTTGCCACTAACGACGTGTGCTTCCTCAAAGAGGCGGATTTTGATGCCCATGAAATCCGTGTCGCCATACACGATGGTTTTACTCTTGAAGATAAACGTCGTCCACAAAAATACTCTGCCGAACAGTACTTGCGTAGTGAAGAAGAAATGCTTGAGGTCTTCAGTGATATACCTGAAGCCCTCGCGAATAGTGTTGAAATAGCTAAACGCTGTAATGCCACCATGACCTTATTTGAATACTTCTTACCTAAGTTCCCCACGGGTGATATGTCCGAAGAAGATTATCTGGTGATGATGTCCGAAAAGGGCTTGGAAGAGCGTTTAGTATTCTTGTTCCCTGATGAATCCGAACGCCTGCAAAAACGCCCTGAGTATGACGAGCGTTTGGCGATTGAGCTTAAAGTAATCAATCAAATGGGTTTCCCTGGTTATTTCTTGATCGTGATGGAGTTTATCCAGTGGAGTAAAGACAACGGTATTCCAGTTGGGCCGGGTCGAGGGTCAGGTGCCGGTTCCTTGGTGGCTTACGCACTTAAAATTACCGATTTAGATCCCTTGGAATTTGATTTACTGTTCGAACGATTCCTCAATCCCGAGCGGGTGTCGATGCCGGATTTCGATGTCGATTTTTGTATGGATCGCCGTGATGAAGTTATCGCCCATGTGGCCGAGCTGTATGGCCGGGATGCGGTATCACAAATTATTACCTTTGGTACTATGGCCGCTAAAGCGGTTATTCGAGATGTGGGCCGAGTATTAGGTCATCCCTTTGGTTTTGTCGATCGCATTAGTAAGTTGATCCCACTGACTCCGGGTATGACACTGGCTGCGGCTTTTGAAGAAGAACCAAGACTTCCCGAGCTATACGACTCTGATGAAGAAGTGCGCGACCTGATAGATATGGCACGACGCCTAGAAGGCGTAACCCGTAATGCCGGTAAACATGCGGGTGGTGTGGTTATCGCACCGACGGTGATCAATGATTTCGCGCCCTTGTATTGCGACGATGAAGGCGCTAACCCGGTCACCCAGTTTGATAAGAACGATGTGGAAACTGCTGGTCTGGTTAAATTCGATTTCTTGGGTTTACGCACCCTGACCATTATTCAATGGGCGCTGGATATCATTAAGGAAAATAAAGGTATCGACATCGATATCGCATCTATTCCTATCCATGATGCTAAGTCGTTCCGTACCTTGCAGTCAGCCTCTACTACTGCGGTGTTCCAGCTAGAATCTCGTGGTATGAAGGAGCTCATCAAGAGCCTTAAACCGGATTGCTTTGAAGATATTATCGCCTTGGTGGCGTTGTTTAGGCCGGGACCATTGCAATCAGGCATGGTAGAAAACTTCATCGATCGTAAACACGGTCGCGAAGCCATATCCTACCCCGATGCCGAATATCAACATGAGTGCCTTAAAGAGATCCTGGAGCCAACCTACGGTATTATTTTGTACCAAGAACAGGTCATGCAGATTGCCCAAGTAATGGCAGGCTACAGCCTTGGTGGCGCCGATATGTTGCGCCGGGCGATGGGTAAGAAAAATGCCGATGAAATGGCTAAGCAACGGGATGGTTTTGCCGAAGGCTCTAAAAATAACAATATCGACCCTGAACTGGCGACCAAGATTTTTGACTTGGTTGAAAAATTCGCCGGTTACGGCTTTAACAAATCTCACTCGGCGGCCTATGCCTTGGTGTCTTATCAGACCTTATGGCTGAAATCTCATTACCCTGCAGAGTTTATGGCGGCGGTGATGTCCGCTGATATGGAAACCACTGATAAAATAGTTACTTTAGTGGATGAATGTCAGAACATGGGGCTGACCATTGCACCGCCGAATCTTAATAGTGGTGCTTTTAAATTCACTGTGGATAGTAACGGCCATATTATTTACGGTATCGGTGCTATTAAAGGTGTGGGTGAAGGGCCGGTTGCAGCCATTATAGAGGCACGCAAAAAGCATAATGGTTTTAAAGACTTATTTGATTTTTGTGCCAAGGTGGATTTAAAGAAAATTAACAAACGGGTGCTAGAAAAGTTAGTGCTAGCCGGCGCCATGGATACTTTCGGTGCCCATCGGGCGTCATTAATGGCGACCCTACCGGACGCCATGGCGGCGGCAACACAGCATAAAGCCGCAGAAGCCCACGGTCAGGAAGATATGTTCGGTTTATTAACCACCGAACCTGACGATATCAAACAGACCTTTATTGATGTCCCCCTGTGGCCGGACAAAACCTGGTTGGATGGCGAAAAACTAACCTTAGGTCTTTATCTTACAGGCCATCCTATTAATCAGTACATCACCGAATTAAAACAATATACTCAATGCCGTTTGGTTGATTTGAAACCAGCTAAAGGCGTGCAAATTACTGCTGCTGGTTTAGTGCTAAGTGTACGCCAATTGGTTAACAAAAAAGGCCGCCGTTGGGCCATTGTTACTCTCGATGATAAAAGTGCGCGTATGGAAGCGAAGTTTACGCCGGAGATGTTTGAACAGTTTGAAGAAGTACTACAACCGGATAAAATCTTATTGATTTCGGGACAGGTCAGCTTTGATCAGTATAATGGTAGCAATACAATTAACGCCCGCGATGTTATAGACATTGTCCAAGCAAGAGAAAAATTTGCCAAATCTTTAACATTAGAGTTGGATTCAGGCTGGTGTCAGCCCTCACATATGGCTAAACTGCAGGCATTACTGCAACAATATAGTGGTGGCAGTTGTCCGGTGTTAGTGAATTACCAACATCCAGACGCATCCGCCAGTGTGGCATTAGGTGCCAGTTGGTATATCACACCAGAAGACCAACTATTATACGAATTAGCGCAATTACTAGATAAATCACGGGTTTCGTTGTGCTTTAGCTAGGTTTGCCAAAAAATATTAGGTAGTGGAATGAACACAAACTTCTTGGATTTCGAGCAACCAATTGCAGAATTGGAAGCCAAAATAGAAGAACTTAGAATTGTTAGCCAAAATGGCGATTTTGATGTCAGTCTAGAAGAGGACATTAGTAAGTTGCGCGAAAAAAGCGCGGATTTAACTCGGAAGATATTTTCCGATCTGGATGCGTGGCAGGTATCTAAATTAGCTCGCCATCCCAAACGTCCTTACACTCAAGATTATATTGACCGTTTATTTACCGACTTTGATGAGTTAGCCGGTGATAGAACCTATGCCGACGATAAAGCGATTATTGGTGGTCTTGCCAATTTCGAAGGTCAGCCAGTGATGATCATTGGTCATCAAAAAGGTCGAGATACTCAAGAAAAAATCAAACGTAACTTTGGTATGCCAAAACCGGAAGGTTATCGCAAAGCGCTGCGATTAATGGAAACCGCCGAGCGTTTTAATATACCTATTCTAACTTTTATTGATACTCCTGGCGCTTACCCGGGTGTAGGTGCTGAAGAGCGTGGCCAAAGTGAAGCCATCGCTAGAAATTTAAAAGTGATGGCCGCCTTAAAAGTGCCAACTATTTGTACGGTTATTGGTGAAGGCGGTTCTGGTGGCGCTTTAGCCATTGGCGTTGGCGATCGCGTTAACATGTTGCAATTCAGTACTTACTCGGTGATTTCACCGGAAGGCTGTGCGTCTATTTTATGGAAGAGTGCTGACAAAGCGCCGTTGGCTGCTGAAGCCATGGGTGTTGATGCGCAAAGAATTAAAGAATTAGACTTAATCAATACTATTGTTGATGAGCCTTTAGGGGGCGCACATCGTGACTTCGATGCCACGGCCGCTAATCTTAAAGCCTGTATTAAGCAGCAATTAATGCAGTTGAAAAGTTTGTCTACCGAGGAATTGTTAGATCAACGCTATCAGCGACTATTGTCATTTGGCTACTGCTAAGCAGCGTAATCTCTTAGCCGCTGTGGCCAACGTCGCTCTATATTGAATTGATACTGGCCATGGCAAAAAAACTCTTAACCAAAATGGAGTTAGTATGAACAACTCCATTCAAATGCTTTTACAGCAACAATTATCCATTTCTCCGCGTACCATTGCTGTTGCCTACAGTGGCGGTGTGGATTCTCATGTCATGCTGCATGCCCTCTGTCAATTAAGAGCGCAGTTTCCCCAACATCAATATTGCGCCGTGCATATTCATCATGGCCTAAGCGACAATGCTGATGATTGGTTAGTCCATTGTCAGCAGACCTGTGTGCAATTAGCCATTGAATTTATTGGCCATAAAGTGTTGGTTAACCAAGGACCACGCACTAGCCTAGAAGCAACCGCTCGTGATGCACGTTATCAAGCCATTGAGTCACTGGTGCCTGCCAACAGTTTAGTCTTACTGGCCCAACATCAAAATGATCAATTAGAAACTGTCTTGCTGCAGCTTAAACGTGGCGCAGGCCCTAAAGGATTATCGGCCATGGCAGGGCTTAAATCAGCAAGTAATGGAATAGAATATGCGCGGCCATTGCTAGCTCTGAGTCGTTCACAAATTGAAGAATACGCCCAACAACAACAATTAAATTGGATTGAAGATGAGTCCAATAGTAATGAGGCTTTTGATCGCAATTTTTTGCGTCAGCAAATTATTCCCTCATTGTTGAGCCGCTGGCCAGGTATGGCTAAAGCGGTGAGTCGCTCAGCGGCCTTGTGTGCCGAGCAACAACAATTATTGGACGAGGTAAGCCACAACCATTTAATGCGCATACAGGACGACCAGCTACGGCTTAATATCCATTTATTGAGTGAACTCTCCAGTGCATGGCAAGCGCAAGTGGTTAGATTATGGTTAAGTCAGCAATCCATCCCCATGCCGCCAGCCGCCATCATTGAACTCTTACCTAAGGAACTGTTACAAACTGCAGACGATAGTCATGCTTGTTTACAGTGGCAGCAATGGCAGTTGCGCAAGTACAACGGCTTATTGTATGTATTAACTGCGCCAGCTGAAGTGGAACTAGAACTAATTAGTTGGCAAGGGCAGGCGTTATTTAATATCGGCGAAAATCAGCCAGCATTGCTTATTGATAGCAATGATAACGGTGGCCAGTTATTGCAATTAGCCACCGCAGCGGTTGATATTCAAATTGGTTTTGGCCGTTTAGGGACGGTCTTCAAACCTAAGGGTGAAAGACATTCCAAGCCATTAAAAAAATGGATGCAGCTTTGGCAGATACCACCATGGCAACGGCAACAGATCCCGCTGGTTTTTGTGGATGGTCAGTTGGCGATGGTCATGGGTTATGGCGTTGCCGAAGCATTTAGCCAAGGCCAAGTTAATTATTGGATCAAGCAAGATAACTGCGACATCACGCGCAAATAACAACAGAAGCGGCAAAACCTTGCCGCTAACTAAGCTGTACTAAGCACACTTCACACCATTTTTGCCGTTTTGTTTGGCTGTGTACATAGCCTCATCAGCACGTTGGAATAACGTATGGCTGCTGTCCGAAGGCAAATACACCGCACTACCAATGCTGGCGGTTAAATTATGTTTAATTAACAAACCGTGATTTGCCATGGCATGAATAATACGGATCGAGACTTTTTGATTTAGCAACTCATCGGCATCTTCCAATAGGCAACAGAACTCATCCCCGCCAAAACGAAAGGCGTAGTCGCTGTCACGTAGGCAGTCCTGCAATAAACCTGCAAAGGTAATTAGCAGCTGGTCACCCAATAAATGTCCGTATTGGTCATTGGCTTTTTTGAAGTGATCAAGATCCAGTACTAGTAAACCGAAGCTGCTGTTATTGCGCTGGGAGTGACTAATTAATCGACGAATGCTTTCATCAAAGTGGCTACGATTACCTAAGCCAGTCAGATTGTCTTTAAAACACAGGCGTTTTATCTGGTCATGTTCAACGGCGATTAACAATGGTTGTTGCAAACAGCTTTGTAGGTCGCATAGCAGTTTTGATTCGCGAGACGTTAATTTTCGTTGGCTGTGATAAGTCAGCGATATTTTGCCCTGATTGCCGTGAGTGATATGTAGATCAAAGTCATGCTCGGATTCGCTACAATCAGCAAAAATATTGCTGTTACCTGCATACTCAAAGGTAATACCGGTAATAGGTAAATGCCGTTGTACCTGATCGGTATAAGTGTGCAATAAGGTTGGCAAATCGATGCTGGAGGTTAATTTTTGCATCAAAGCATACAATTGGTAGTAACTTAGATTTTTGTTACTACCGGTATGGACGTTAACAAAACCGTCGCTAGCAGTATCATAAATAGGGCTGAGTTGATCCAAAGTCGTATCCCGCTAAAAGTTTGACACGGTTGTCGTATGTTGAGTACTCATACAATTAATGTGCCAATGAGGTGAATACGACGTTTAGTGGTTGCTGAAGGCAGAGAGAAGAGGGGGCTAGATATTCAGAAAATCTCGCAGTTCTTCTTGCCGGTCCATGGCATCCTTGAAGCCGATGTTAATCAATTCTCGGCAAAAGAATTTATCGAACAGCAAGTAGCTGGGTAAGCTGGATTCCGCATCCGGCTTGAGTCCCACAAGATGCAGTAGGGTTTTAATACCATTTGGCAGGCGGTGATAATGCACTGCGGCAATTTCGTTAAAATTGATACTCGGGTTAATCACCATGGTTTCTATTTTTTCTAAATTGGTTGATTGGCGCTGCTTAAGGGTAAGCAAATCTAAGGTTTGATTAATGCGCTGGGCCCGTTCAATATCGGCATTTAGCGTATCGGCAAAAATAGTATCCAATAAGTGACCCGTAATAGCGGAAGCACTGGGATGATGTTCCTGTGCTGCGCTGGCAAATTTTATCTCCGGCTGATCCACACCAATAGTCAAAATTTTCCGTGCCCCTAAATGAATAGGCGGACTCAGGGGGGACAATTGATGTACAGAACCATCGCCATAAAATTGATGATCAATTTTAACACTGGGAAATACCAGTGGAATGGCGGAAGAGGCCATCAAATGTTCGACATTAATTGTGCTACGAATACCACAGCGTTGCGCCCGTACCCAAGGTTCGACTGTGCCATCACTTTGGTAAAAACTAACAGAGTCGTGACTGGTATAGCTGGAAGCATTGACGCAAATGGCGCGTAAATGACCGCGGGATATATTGGTTTCTATCCGCTTAAAATCCAGCAATTTATGTAGTAACTGCCTAAGCGGTGCATTATTTAATAAACTGCTGGCTTTCTTTTGGCGATCCGCTGCGCTCAAACCAGAAAAGTAGTTCTTCATCATATGGCTGAACACTGAGGTAAAACGACTTTCATAAATTTGATTGGTATGCATGTTTTTCCACACCCAATCCAGTTTACGTACCCCTAAATGAAAACATGAAGCAAAACAAGCTAGAGTAGTGGCGTTAATGGCGCCAGCAGATGTGCCGCAGATAATCGGAAAGGGCAAACTATTGTTGCGCGGGATAAAGCTAGTCATGGCTTTTAAAACGCCCACCTGATATGCCGCACGGGCACCACCACCGGTTAACATTAATGCATATTCACGCCGTTCGGTCATGATCGACAAACATCCTTCAAACAAAATTACGGTATTTGAGTTACTGCTGGTATTACTAACGTAAACAATCACTTGTGTCTAGTTATTGTAGCAAGTGCAGGGTTATTTATTATGCTTTGGCGTTTTTTGTGAGATTAGGGTTCAGCTTTTAGTAATCGAACAACGATTGATAGGCGAGCCACTGTATGCAGCTCGCTCAGAATCATCAACCTTAACGTTCAGATGCGCTGATCACTTCTGGTTCGGCTATGCCTTCAGCTATCCAATCTTGCATCGCCGGCAAGTTATAGATGGTTTGGCAATAACTGGCAATTTGTGCAGATGCCGGTGCTACATCATAGGCTGCAAAGCGCATCACAACCGGTGCAAAGAACGCATCTATAATGCCGAAATCCCCGAATAAAAATTCCCCTTGATTCATCTCTAAACACTGTTGCCAAATGTGTTGAATACGTTCGATATCGGCCTGTAACGGCGCATCTATCTCAATGGCTGCCGGCGTACGCCGACAGTTCATGGGCATTTGATTGCGCAGCGCAAAGAAGCCCGAATGCATTTCTGAGCATAGGCTGCGTGCCACTGCCCGTTGTTTTTCGTCTAAGGGCCAAGCCTGCGCCCGAGGAAAACGTTCGTTGAGATATTCTAAAATCGCTAGTGAATCCCAAATTCGTAACTCATCATCCACCAGTATGGGCACTAAGCCTGCAGGTGATTGCGCCAGTAATTGTTGTTTACTGTTATCGGCATATAGGGGAATCTTCTGTTCATCGAAGTGCAGCCCTTTGACCCGCATAAATAGCCATGGTCGCAATGACCAAGAAGAATAATTTTTGTTACCGATAATCAGTTGCATAGTCGTCCTTGTAAATTACTGAATCGTTTGTTGTTGGTGATAACGTTTTCAATTATAGAGTAGTGATAACAGAAAACGTTTTAATTTAACTGACTAAGCTAACAGCATGCCTGAATTTTGGTCAACTCGATGAGTTGTGTGATTAAAGATGTTAAGGATGAATAATCTAGACATTAATCTATGTTTAGTAGGTAATCAGGCCGATCGGATATCAATCCGTCAACACCCATTTTTTTTAGATCGCGCATTTGCCAGGGGTCATTAATAGTCCAAGCGTGTACCTTTAAACCTTTGGCGTGGGCGTTTTCAATAAAATCTGGCGTGATCACGGTTAATCCGCTGCTATACACAGGTACTTGCAGAGCGTTACCTTTGGGGCTGAATAACCCCGATAAGCCTAATTTACTCAAGAGCACAAAGACGGTGGTTTCCGCAGAGGCCATCGAAGTGGCAACATCAGGGCAATGCTGACGAAATTCGTCTAATGCATCTTGATGAAACGAACCGATGATGACCTTATCTTGCATTTTGTATTGATGAATAGTGGTGCATAAATTGTTAACAATAGACGGCGATTGCTGCTTTATTTCAATGGTCATTAATTTGTCATTGAAGTGAAAAAATACTTCATCCAAAGTGGGGATGGTAATTTCCTTATCCCTAAATATTTTATCATCTTTAGGTGTGGCTTCTAACCAGTGATAACCGGCATCGAGCTTTTTTAATTCAACTAAGGTTTTCTCTTTAATTAAGCCCGTACCGTCGGTGGTACGATCGACGGTTTCATCATGCATGACGACCAAGAAGCCGTCTTGGCTTTGATGGATATCCATTTCTAACATATCCACACCTAATTTTGCTGCCTTCTCAAAAGCATACAGGGTATTACTCGGCCACAATAAATAGCCACCTTGATGGGCAATAGTTAAAAATTGTGGATGTTGTGTAAATAACGTAGAGCGTGGAGCGTTGCTGGCGGTGAGGTAGCCTACGCCGAGTAAAAAGATAATACATAGCAGCAGAGCCAGTAGAGCGCGTTTTATCGTCATTATTATCAGCCAACTAAACTCATGGATGGTTTAATCTTCGCCTGTTAGTGGCCTAGCATCAACGAAATTTTTCACGATACTGATCTACCCACATAGCAGTGGCCCCACAAATGGCCACAGGCATCACCACAAAATTGATGATCGGCAGCATGGCAAACAACGTCACAGTTAAGCCAAAGCTATAACTACGGCTCTTATTTTCAGATAGTTGTTGGCGCATTTCCTGAAAGGATATTTTGTGGTTATCGAAAGGATAATCACAATATTGAATAGCCATAATCCAAGCGGTAAATAAAAACCAAATCAGTTGGCCAAATACCGGTACAAACAAAAAGATTAAAAAGAAACCAATGGCGCGAGGGATGTAATACACCAATTTTGACCATTCACGGGAGAGGGTGCGGGGTACGTCTTTAATAATATCACTCAGGCCGCTGTCGCCCATGGGTTGATTGGTTAAGTGCAATTCCACTTTTTCCGCTAATAGCCCATTGAATGGCGCGGCAATCCAGTTGGCAATGGAGCTAAATATAAACGAGAACACCACCAGTATGGCAATGACCGCTAATGGCCATAATAAATAGTCTAACCAGCTTAACCAGTCGGGAATATAACCATCTAACCATAAAAAAACCGCATCTAGTTGCTGGTATAAATAATAAAAGGCGCCAGTAAATAGCAATAAGTTGACCATTAACGGTACAAATACAAACAGGCGAATGCCTTTAACCTGAATCAGATCAAAGCCCTGAAAAAAGTAACTCACGCCGCTACGGTCATTGCTGTGTGACATTCTTCTTCGATTCCCTGTAGTTTGAGTTAGATCATGCTGATGTCGAGTTACATTGTATCGACATGAACAACGGATAGAAAAGTGAATTTGTTACAAATAAAGACTTCTGATACATTCGATGCATAAAAGCAATATCATGGATGGCCGCGAACTTCATCGCGCTATAAAAACAATAATTGAACCCGAATAATTAATGCGCTTAAAAAAGATTCGACTGGCAGGATTTAAATCCTTCGTCGACCCAACCAATATCCCTTTTCCGGATGATATGACCGCGATTGTCGGGCCTAACGGCTGTGGCAAATCTAATGTTATTGATGCCGTGCGTTGGGTATTGGGGGAAAGCTCAGCTAAAAATTTGCGCGGCGATGCCATGACCGATGTTATCTTCAATGGCTCCACCGGTCGTAAGCCGGTATCCCAATGTAGCGTGGAGTTGGTGTTTGAAAATGCCAGTGAACGATTACAGGGCGAATTTGCTAAATATGATGAACTCTCCATTAAGCGGGTCGTCACTCGTGAAGCCATTTCTACTTATTACCTTAATGGCACTAAATGCCGCCGTCGAGATGTGACCGACCTGTTTTTAGGTACCGGTTTGGGGCCACGCAGTTATGCCATCATTGAGCAGGGCATGATCTCGCGCTTAGTGGAATCCAAGCCTCAGGAATTACGTATCTTTATTGAAGAAGCTGCGGGGATTTCAAAATATAAAGAGCGTCGCCGGGAAACCGAAAATCGCATTCGTCACACTAACGAAAATCTTGACCGTCTAGCCGATGTACGTGGCGAATTAGGTCAACAGTTAGAAAAACTGCAACGCCAAGCCGCTGCCGCCAAACGCTATAAAGATTTAAAATCCGAAGAGCGTAACTATAAAGGTCAATTAGCGGCGTTACGTTGGTTAAAATATACAGACTTGATTGAAACGTTGGAAAAGCAAATTGCTGAGGTAGAAAATCAATTACAGTCTTTCATTGCCGAGCAGCGGGGCAGTGAAAAAGGTATGCTCAGTTATCAGTTCAAACAGCAGGAATTCAAACAGCAGTTGGATGATGTGCAGCAGCAGTCTTTTAAACTGGGCAATGAGATAACCCGCCTAGAACAAAGCCAAATTCACCAGAAAGTGCGAGCGCAACAAATCACCTCTGAACTACAGAGTTTGCACGACAATATCGTTGAAAATGAAAGCCATAATGAGCAAGAACAACAGTTGATAGAAGAGCTGCACATGCAGCTAGAAAAGGCCGAACCGGATCATGAATTATCCCACCAACAATTAGAGCAGGCGCAACAAGCACTGATTGAAAGTGAACAGCATTTTGACCAACAACAACAACAGTGGCGCGCTCAAGAGCAGGCGCAAATGCAGCGTCAACAACAATTACAATTACTCAAAAATCAGTTGCAGAGCTTACATGCTATGCAACTGCGTACCGGCCAGCGCCTGAGTGAGTTGCAGCAAGAGCGTCTTGAATTGGACGAGCCACAACTACAGCAACAACTTGAAGACGAGCAAGTAAAAGCGCAACAAGCTGAAACTCAGTTGAGCCAATTTCAACAACAACAGCAACAACAACTGCATGCGCTGGAACAGTTACAACAGAGTATTAAAGACGCCGAAGCCAGCAAGCTGGAGCTCATTGGTCAACAACAACAATTGGCCGCAGAAACAGCCTCGTTGAATACTTTGCAGGCCAGTCAAAATACCGGTCAGGAATTACAACAGTGGTTGGCCGAGCAGCAGGTAGAACATCAGCCCTTGTGGCAATATTTACAGGTGGAAGCAGGTTGGGAACTAGCGGTGGAAACCGCATTACAACAATGGTTACAGACGCAAATAGTCGAAGATAAAATGCCGTTACCAGCCATTGCCGGTGCGCGCTTGTTATTTGCACAATCTATGACCACACAAAAACCGGCGAACTCGTTGGCAGCTAAGGTACAAAGTCAGCGTGTACCCACGGTATTAACCCAAATTCTGCTAGCCGATTCCGCCGAGCAGGCGATGTCGATGAGGTTATCCGCTGAGCAGTCGGTTATTAGTAAAGACGGTTTTTGGTGTAGCGCTGAATGGGCCATGCGAGCTGGTCAAGATCAACAAGCTAGCCTAATGCAACGGGCTAAACAAATTGATAGTAATCAGCTGCAATTGGCCGAGCTAGCTAGCCAAATTACTGAACTACAGCAGCAATTAGAAAACCTAAACGAACAACAACAGCAGGCTAAATCCACTTTAGATAACACTCAACAACAGCGCCAGAGTGCCCAAGATACACTTAGCCAAGCTAAAGCGCAGTTGCACATTGTGCAGCAGCAACAAACACAAAATCAGCAACGTCAGCAAAAAATTGCCGGTGATATAGCGCGCCAACAGCAGCAAGTAGAAGAAGAAGCCTTGCAGCAAGAGGAAATCGCCATGCAATTGGAAGAGCTGGAAATGAGTGCAGAAAGCGATGACGGCGAATCGGTACATGACATTGCCATAAAACGCGAACGTTGCCAGCAACAAATTAGTCAACATCGCCAACAGCTGGAACAAATCAAAAATCGTCAACACCAGCATGCGCTGCAGTTGCAAGGCGTTACTAGCCAGTTACAAAGTCGTCAGCAGGCTTTAGGGCGTAATCAGCAATTGTTGCAACAAATGCATGAACGAAGAGAAGCGCTGAAAACCGAGCAACAAGACATGTTGCTGCCAATGGAAGATCACGCCGAACAATTACAGATTTATTTGCAACAGCACTTAGAAATGGAACAACAGAAAAGCCAACTGCAAGATGAGTTGGCAGAAGTAGAAAGCTTTTTGGCGGACAATCAAAAAGGCCAACAAGCGGTGGTGGATAAAATCCATCAATTACAAACCAAGCAGCAAAGTTTGCAGCTGGAATGTGAAGGCCATCGAGTGCGAGCTAAAGCGGTAGTTGAACAATTACCGGATATCGATATGGGGCTCAAAGAACTATTGGAAGAGATGCCAGCCGAGGCCGAAGAGCGCGAATGGCAACAACGCTTGGAGAAATCTACTGCCGCCATTGGTCGTTTAGGAGCGGTAAACCTTGCAGCAGTGGAAGAATTTGAAGTGCAATCCGAGCGCAAGGCCCATTTGGATGAGCAGCATCAGGATTTGGTCGATGCCATGGACACCCTCGAAGCGGCTATTCGTAAAATCGATAAAGAAACCCGCAGCCGCTTTAAAGATACATTCAATGCGGTGAATGCAGACTTACAAATACTGTTCCCGAAAGTCTTTGGTGGCGGTGCTGCCAGTTTAGAATTGACCGACGATGACCTGTTGGAAACCGGCGTGGCGATCATGGCGCAACCACCGGGTAAGAAAAATAGTACAATTCACCTTCTTTCTGGTGGAGAAAAAGCCTTAACCGCTTTATCATTGGTGTTCGCGATTTTTCGCCTGAATCCAGCGCCGTTTTGTTTGCTGGATGAAGTGGATGCGCCATTGGATGACGCCAACGTAGTACGTTTTTGTAAATTGGTGTCGGAAATGTCGAAAAGCGTACAGTTTATTTACATTAGCCATAATAAAATTGCGATGGAGATGGCTTCCCATTTGACAGGTGTAACCATGGCGGAACCCGGTGTTTCGCGAATGGTAGCAGTAGATGTGGAAGAAGCCGTAGCACTCGCGGAAGCATAAAAAGATTTTGATGGAAGAATTACGCCTACCCTTATTGATTTTAGGAATATTTGCCATAGCCGGTATTCTCGTACACGGTTTATGGACTATTCGTAAAAATGCCCAGAAAAAAGCCACCCGTGCCGATACGATCAAAGCGCTGAGTGAACAGTCGGACTCACGTCAGCGTGATAATGGTGACGGTTTTGACGAACATGGAATTGGCAAAGTTCGTGTTATTCAGGTGGAAAACGATCCACATACGGATGGTGACGATGTCGTGGTTGATCGTAATAGTCGACCTACGAATAAGCGCAGTGAGCCGGTTTTTAGCAGCGATATTGATGATGCTGTCCCAAATGCGGCACCGCCTGCGAGTAAGCCAAAACTTCAAGACGAACAGCCTAATGTCTCGCAGGCCTCTGCTCAGGTTGCCGCAACAAAGGCTGCTACAGCGAGTCAACAAGCTAGCAGTGGTGCTAACACTGCCAATGCTAAACCGGCTAGTAATGACTATCCGGATCCACCGGCGTCGTTATTACTCAATACCGGTGAAGGTAAATCACAATTTTTTGAGCAGGCCCATAAGCCTGAAACTCAAATTCAAAAAACAGAATTTTTAGAAGATACACCGTTAGTGGAAGAGCCCGAAGCGCCGGTTGTGCCAGCAGAAAAAGCCAAAAAAATCAGCTTAGCTGAGCAGGCCAAAAAGCTGGTTAGTCGTGAAAAACCGCTACGCCGTGCACGCCGCACCGAACCTAAAGTGGATGAAGAACAGCTACGCATTGACTTTGATGATCAGCCAATTGCCGATACTAAAGCGGAAGAAGCTGCCAAGGCCGACAGCGCTGTTGCCCCAGCCAAAGAACAAAACAATGCACCACCAGAGCAGGAAGTTTTAGTACTTAATGTCAAAATGCCTAATGATGGCATTATGCAAGGCTCGGCGTTGTTACCTATGTTACTAACCTTAGGGTTTAAATTTGGTCAGCATGATATTTTTCATCGCCATGTGAATAGTAATGGTAAAGGCCCGACGTTATTTAGTTTGGCCAACATGTTTGCTCCCGGTGTGTTTGATATCGACAATATGGAAACCTTTAAAACTCAGGGCGTATCGTTGTTTATGGTATTGCCCATCGAAGGCGACCCCCATCAGGTTTTCAATATGATGCACAATGCGGCACGTAAGATTGCCGATGAATTTGGTGCACAAATTTTAGATGCTCGCAGAGCCTTATTGACTAAGCAGGCGTTGCAACAATATGTGGACAAAATTCGTGAATCCGAGCGTCGTCGCAAAATTAAACGCTAACGGCGTTTAATTGCGTAAAAAGTATTAACTAGGCTGACTCATTTCCATTAGCCAGCCTATTATTGATTCTGCCCATCATGGGCAGACAATACCTTTCTCAAATAAATCAGTTTAGGTAATCACCATGACCGATGCAGTAAATCAACGAATCCAAACGTTGCGTGAGCAAATTAATCAGCATAATTTTGCCTATTACGTGGATGACAATCCAAGTATCCCTGATATTGCCTATGACCGTTTATTGACTGAGTTAACTGAGCTTGAACAACAACACCCTGATCTAGTTACTGTTGATTCACCTACCCAAAAAGTCGGTGCGCCGCCGCAAAGTGCCTTCGCTCAAGTGCAGCATGAAGTGCCAATGTTGTCGTTAGGCAATGCCTTTGACGAAGAAGAATTCCACGCTTTTTGTAAACGTATTAATGACCGTTTAGATAATGTAGAGACATTAGCCTTTAGTTGTGAGCCTAAGTTAGATGGTTTAGCCGTGAGTATTTTGTATGAAAATGGCGAACTAGTACGTGCTGCCACTCGTGGCGATGGTTACAGCGGTGAAAATATTACGGCCAATGTGAAAACTATTGATAACGTGCCACTGCGTTTACGCGGTGATGATTTTCCCCAGCGTTTGGAAGTGCGCGGTGAAGTGATCATGTCTAACGTCGGTTTTGACAAACTCAATGAGTCACAACGGCAAGCGGGCAAAAAGGTGTTTGTTAATCCGCGTAATGCCGCCGCCGGCAGTTTGCGCCAGCTCGATTCGCGCATTACTGCTGCACGCCCGTTGTTATTTTACGCTTACGCCATTGGCTTGGTAGAAGGTGAGTCCACAGAGTTAGCTTATGTACATTCTGAACGCCTTAACCAGCTAAAAAAATGGGGTTTACCCCTGTGCCGCGAAATTGCCGTAGCCCAAGGCGCCGAAGAATGTTTAGCTTATTATCAGCAAATATTACAACAACGTTCTTCATTGGATTATGACATCGATGGTGTGGTGTTTAAGGTTGATGATATTGATTTGCAGCAGGAACTCGGCTTTGTTGCCCGCGCACCGCGCTGGGCTATTGCCCATAAGTTTCCTGCACAAGAAGAAATGACGGTACTGGAAGATGTTGAATTTCAGGTGGGACGCACCGGTGCCATCACGCCGGTGGCGCGTTTAAAGCCAGTCTTTGTTGGTGGTGTTACCGTATCCAATGCCACCCTACACAATCAAGATGAAATTAATCGTTTAGATATAAAAGTCGGCGATACCGTGATTATCCGCCGTGCCGGTGATGTGATCCCGCAGATTGTTTCGGTCGTAGTAGATAAGCGCCCCGACAACGCTCGGGATATCGTCTTTCCAGAACTTTGCCCAGTGTGTGACTCCCATGTGGAAAAACTCGAATCGGAAGCCGTGGCGCGTTGTAGCGCCGGGCTGTTTTGTGCGGCGCAACGTAAAGAGGCCATGAAGCATTTTGCTTCCCGCAAGGCGTTCGATATCGATGGCTTGGGCGATAAAATCATTGAACAATTAGTGGATGCCAACAAGGTAAAAACACCGGCGGATTTTTTCGCATTGGAAATTATTGAATTGTCTTCCTTAGAGCGCATGGGCGAGAAGTCAGCGGTGAATCTGGTTAATGCCATCGATAAAGCCAAGGCTACCACGTTATCGCGCTTTTTATATTCACTGGGTATTCGTGAAGTAGGAGAGGCCACAGCTGCTAACTTGGCTAATCATTATTTAACCCTTGAAGCGATTCAACAGGCAACTTTGGAATCATTACTTGAAGTGAGTGATGTGGGCGAAATAGTCGCCCAGCATGTATTGCACTTTTTCCAAGAAGAGCAAAACTTGCTGGTTATTCAGCAGTTGATTGCCCAAGGGGTACATTGGCCGGACATCGTTAAGCCGGAAGTGGAGGAACAACCCTTACTTGGCTTGACCTATGTACTCACCGGCACCTTAACCCATTTAGGGCGCAATGAAGCCAAGGCTAAACTGCAACAATTGGGTGCTAAGGTGTCTGGTAGTGTTTCCGCTAAAACAACCGCTGTAATTGCCGGTGAAAAGGCGGGTTCGAAGTTAACCAAGGCCCAAGAATTAGGCGTAGAAGTTTTAACCGAAGAGGATATGCTCAATCTCTTCAGTCAACATGGAGTATGAAATGGAAATTCAATTCGCACTGGATGAACAGCAAATTAAAGATTGTTTCGAGGTGATGGTGCATTTGCGCCCACAATATTCACAATCGGCCTTTGTGGAGCAAGTGCAAAAACAAATGCAGCAAGGTTATCAGCTAGCCTTTGTGCGCCATAATAACCGCGTGGTAGCCGTGAGTGGTTTTGTGATTGGCGAAAAGCTGGCGTGGGGTAAGCATGTTTATATTGATGATTTGGTCACCGATCCGCAAGCCCGCAGTTGCGGAGCGGGTAAGGCGTTACTGGACTGGATTGTTGAGTATGGCCGAGGGCAACAATGTCAGGAGTTACACTTGGATTCTGGCGTTCAACGCTTCCTAGCTCATAAATTTTATCTTCGCGAAGGTATGAAAATCGCCAGTCATCACTTTTCTCGTAGTCTGTGAAATTACTGCTACCGCTAAAACATTATGATGAACAGGGGCGGGTAAAGCCTTTAGTCTCGATTATTTGTTGTTTAGCCTTTCTCTGCCGTGGCTACATTCTATTTATCTTGTCGATGTCCTATCGGCAAGACAGTACTTTTTTATTGCGATTATTCTATCCACAAACCCATGACTTTTATGCCAGTCTGGCTGTGGGGTTACCGGCTTTTATTATTGTGGCCTTGGTTGTTTATCGCGATAAAATATGGCGTGCAGAGCGGCTGTATTACTTTAAGTTAATTTGGCCATTATTGCTGCTGTCGTTAGTGGCCGATGGGGCGTTACATTTGTTGATGGCCCAACAAAGTCATTGGGCGTTTAGTTGGGTTATTGCGGGCACATTATTGATTGATGCCAGTTGGCTGTTTTACGTTTCTCGCAGCCGCTATCTAGACGTTATGCTAGGTGATTGGGTCAAAAAAGTTTGAGTTTGGCTGTTCTGACGTTTAGCTGCATGGCCTGAGTATTCAGGCCTACATATTCTATTGGGTACTATTACCAACAGCTAGATCAAAATAACTTTTCACGCTAATTTGACTGTCATTGACTAAACGCTGATAGCAAATGCCCGCGAAGGCGTAAGTCTTTCCGGCATACTCCAGCACAATATAGGGCGCATCTGGATTAGATTCATCGTATTGCCAGTTACCACCGACCACGTTTTTAAAAATCTCGCCCACATAAGCACCGTAAATATTGCACAGGGTAAAAACGGCTTGGTCTTCCAGTGCTTGGTCTTTATATTTCTCTATCCAACTTAGTAATACATCATCAATAACAGCGATGCTATCAGTGGAGTTATCTAACTCGATGCTAAATTCATCTTTGGTGGTAAGGATGGCATTTTGGGCGCTGTCCGCCATTAATTGATTGAGTTCTTCTTGGGTCATGTCCATAGCAGTTCTTATTCTTAGTTAGAGTTGTTTGCGACTCTGGTTTGCTTTATATAGTTGATAGTAAAGGGCTAAAGGGTGATTAGCAAATCATCCGCGGCGAATGGCTAGAATATTCTTCACTCTGCAGTACTAGGGGAAACACATGAATCAACATTGTATACTGGGTGCCGGACTCATTGGCAGTTATATTGGCGGTGTGCTGCACAGTCGTGGTTATCCGGTACATTTTGTACGACGACGAGCGACTGAGCGCGTCGATCTGCACCTGACAGACTATCAAGGCCATCAACAAACTATTCCCGACATCGACTATTTGGCCGTTGCCAATTGTGCAGACATTATCCATAGCGATATTGATTATCTTTGGCTGACGGTAAAGTGCACCGCTATCTCACAAAGCTTAATCGATATGCAGGACCTAATTTCGAAGAAAACCATAATTCTGTGCTGCCAAAATGGCATCGGCAGTGAACAATTAGTGCAGCAGGCTTTTCCGAATAACAGCGTATTACGGGTGATGGTGCCCTTTAACGTGGTAGAAGCGCAATCCGGCCACTTTCATCGCGGTTCTGAAGGGCATTTAGTCATAGAGCAAGATCAGCAAGGGCATGCAACTACCTTGCAGCAAGCTCTGTATTGTGAACTACTGCCCACGTCAGTGTGTGCAGATATGCAAGCCATGCAATGGGCCAAATTACAGTTAAACCTCAGCAATGCCGTTAATGCGTTATCGAATATGCCAGTCAAAGCGATGTTACAACAGCGAGGGTACCGCTTGGTGATTGCAGCTTTAATGCAAGAGTTATTACAAGTGGCTCAAGCTAAAGGTTTTGAGCTACCCCGTTTGACAGCGCTACCGGCGCATTGGTTGCCTTTTGTGTTGCGCTTACCCAATGGTCTTTTTAGTCTATTAGCCAATAAAATGTTGGCGATTGACCCGACGGTAAGAACGTCAATGTGGTGGGATGTCCATCACCAGCGGGCCACCGAAGTTAATTTTTTGAATGGTGCTGTTGTCGCCCATGGTCAAAGGTTGAATATACACACGCCTTGCAATCAGCGTATTGTTGATTTGATCAAGCAGGCCGAAACAAGGAAATCTATGCAAGCTTTCAGTCCTGCTGAGTTGTTGAAGGCTATAGTGGGGAAGGACTGCTAGGGGAGGCCGAACGTGGCAAATGTAAGGTGCCTTTAGTTTTCTATGACCCGCGCTTTGCCAGATTTTTTAGCTAGATACATGCCTTCATCGGCACGGAACCGCAAGCTGTCGATATTGTCTTGCTCGGTTACCAGAGTGACACCGATGCTGGCAGAAAGTGGACTGAGTCCGTAAGGGGTATTCTGTTTTAATTGTTCTAATATGCGCTCACCTACCTTAGAGGCTTGTTCAAGATCAGCACCAATCAACAGCATTTCAAACTCTTCACCGCCGCTGCGGCAAATAATATCGCCCTTGCGTGCACAATCTGTCAGTATTTTACCGACTTCGCTCAACACGCGATCACCCATTAAATGGCCATGCTCATCGTTAAGCATTTTAAAATCATCAAGGTCCATGGATAGCATACTATTGTGTTGAGGTTGGCGTTGCATTTGCAGTAAATATTGAGTAACCATAGTTTCAAAAAAACGGCGGTTATGTACCTTGGTGAGTTTATCCAATGTCGACAATCGGTAGGTGTAGGTTACCCATATCGCAGCGCCATAAGCGACTAATATGCCGCCGATAAAATAAAGGGTATCGCCAATTCTAGGCCAGTGTACGGAATTAATAATGATCACTTCATCAATGGCGTCGGCAATAGTGCCGATTTGGGTCATCAATAATCCAACCAATAAAAATATCTTAATTTTCTTTTTTAAGGGGATCAGTGCAATAAAGCTGTACATAAATAAATGTATGCTGGCATTACCAAACTCTAGTAATAGGTCAATCTCATCGTATGCATTCATGCCAGCGCCGACGGCGTAAGCAGCATATACACATAAGCTGGTGATTAGCAGGTTGATCGCAATAAATAGCGTGCCTCTAGCATTTAGTTTGCCACCACCCTGCTGAAACGATTCCTTTATTTGCTTGATTGAAGCGACCATTTAAACCCTTTTGTTTGCGTTGGCGTGATTTGGCCATTGCTGGTTATCTTGACTCAACTTCCCGAGTTCATATGACAACCGATCCAATAGTTCTCAGTGTAATATAAAAAAATATCATTGACGTTATAATTAACATATTAATTGTTCTAATTAATTGATTTTTATTATTTTTGTGAACATTTTTGGATGTCATGCGCATTAACCTAACAGTTAATGCCGGTGCTGATTAAGCATTATCGCTGGCTTTTAGGAGCCTTGGTAATCGGATAGTAGATTAGCGAAAACAGCGACATACTATTTAACAAATTAGTCGATTATTTTATGGCTTTACTACTGCAATGCTAAGCGCATTAGCTTTAAGCTATAACAAATTTTAGGAACGTCGGAATCGTATTATGGCCAACCATTTATGCCGCTTACTTGAACAATGGCAACCGCAAAAGAATGAGTTTGATTGGGTGCTCGCCACCATCATCAAAACCGATGGTTCCTCGTACCGTAAGGCCGGTGCAATGATGCTCATCAACAGTATGGGGCAATACTTTGGTTTATTAAGTGGCGGTTGTCTTGAGTCGGACATTATGCGTCAGGCCCAGCAATGCTGGCAGACAGGGTGTAATCGCATTATCGAATACGATATGCGTGAAGAAGAAGACTTAGCATGGCAACTGGGCTTGGGCTGTGGCGGTATGGTTCGCATTTTATTGCAGCCGGTAATTGCTGCAAATGACTATTTGCAGCTAGATCAACTGCATCATTGTTTATCGAATAATCAGGCAGTGGGCTATCGCCAGCAAATTGACCAACAGGCACCGCAAAACACTTTAGTGGAATTGAACAGCGCGTTAGCCGGTGATTATGTGGCAGGTGCTTGTGATATTAGCCATGTTAATGGCGTGGCACACATGCAACATAATTTAACCCCACCAATACATTTGGCGGTATTTGGTGCCGGTGTGGATGCGCGGCCTGTGGTGGCTATTGCTGGCAGTTTAGGTTGGCAAATTACCCTAATTGATCCGCGTGCCGCTAACGGTCGCCAACAGTATTTCCCCGCGGCTGACGAGATAGTTAAAATCATGCCTACTGATAACCAGCAGGCACCTTGGCTGCAACACATAGATGCAGCACTTATCCTCACTCATAACATTGATCTCGACGCGGCAGCGTTGTTACTGGTACAGCAAAGTAGTGCTAAATATGTCGGTTTACTCGGGCCAATTCACCGTACTGATAGAGTGCTGGCGCAGGCTAAATTGACTCGTGTGCAATTGACTAAACCCTTAGCCAATCCGGTGGGCTTACGTTTGGGTGGTGAATTACCAGAATCCATTGCGTTATCGATGGTTAGTGAAGTGCATGCTTATTTACATCAGGCGGATGCTCAATCCATTAGTCAGCAATTGTTTAGTGCTAATGAAACATCGCTATTGAAAGCGTTGTAGGTGACAAATAAAGTGGACGTTAATCTTGCTGCAGTGATTTTAGCTGCCGGTGAAAGTCGTCGTTTTGATGGCATTAAGCAATTGGCCGATATTGGCGGTATATCCTTAATCAATCGAGTGATTGCTCAATATCAACAAGCCAACATTAGTGATGTCTGGGTCGTATTGGGGGCTAGTGCTGATGTAATTGCCGTGCAACTGCCCGACGATGTGCGAATAATAAAAACGGCGCAATGGCAGCAAGGTATGGGCGCAAGCCTTGCCTATGCAATAACCACTTTAGCTAAGGCAAATTATACTCATGTGTTTATTGGCCTAGGTGATCTGGTGGCACTTAACAGTGACGACATCAATGCTTATATAAAACGTAGTGAGCAGTATCCGCAGCATATTATTGCTACCGAATACTCCCATGGGGCGGGTGTACCAGCGATATTTCCCCAAGCGGATTTCGCAGATTTGATGGCGTTGCAGGGGGATAAGGGCGCCAAATCGCTGCTGCAACAAAATAGCCACAGGGTTAAATTACTAGAATGTGATAATGCGCGGGTGGATATTGATACCCAACAGCAGTGGCAACATTGGTTGCAACAGAGTTAACAAAATTTCAACGCTTTAAATTGCTGGGCGCTTTTTATTTGGTTTTTTATCCCCATTTGTAAGTTATGGATAAACAATTCAAAAATAGTCTTTTTATCAGTTGCGGTTTTGCCTGCGTTTTATGGTGGGTGAAGTTAACTGAAATTTTCTTCGGTTGGTCGTTCGCCGATTTTGGCGTGACCCCCCATCAGCCATTAGGGCTGATCGGTATTCTTACTGCACCATTAATTCATGGCTCGTTAAATCATATTTTTAGTAATACCTTACCCACCATATTGTTAGGCACCTTGCTCATTTATGGTTATCCCCAATCATGGAAGAGAGTATTGACGATAATTTGGTTAGGCTCGGGGATCGGCGTATGGCTTTATGCCCGTGACGCCACACACATTGGTGCTAGTGGTTTAAGCCATGGAGTATTTTTCTTTTTATTTATTGCCAGTATCTTTCGTCGCGATAAACGTTCAGTAGCCATTATGATGATTGGCTTTTTTATGTATGGCGGCATGACCATGAGTATTTTCCCACGATCTGAGACCATCTCCTTTGAGTATCATCTTTATGGCGCATTGTTCGGCAGTTTATGCGCATTAATGTATTGGCGTGTGGATCAAAAGCCAGTAGAAAAACGTTATCAATGGGAAGGGCAGCCAGAACTCGATGACCCGATTATTGGTGATGAATGGCAACAAGTTGATGGAACAGACAACCCAGATCAACTACATTAGTTGAGTAATTTGCTTGTCACGGGTTGCTGTAATTACATTTGCGTTTTACTGGTTTCGTCCATTATGCTGCAAGTATCTTAATGGAATAAAGACGAAAACCACATGACAGCATCACGGACACTGTTAATTATATTGGTAATTCTATTTCAACTTTTGGCACCTATAGTTCAAGCTCAGGAAGAGGTGAAACTTACGTTGCAAACTGACGTTTATGCAGATTACCAATGTTTGCTTAATAACCGCGCCATCATGGATATTCGCGATTATAAAAGTGCGTGTTCCCGTCGTGATGTAGTTGAGGTTGTGTTGATCCAACAAGCCTTACTATTGGGGGGCTTTCTACCTCCAATTAAGTTTATTCCCGGTGAATATGGTTTACGTTACAAGGGCTTATTAAGTGCAGGGAAGGTACTGTTTAGTGCTGATACTTTTTGGTTATCGGAAACTAAACAAGATAAGGATATCTATGTTAGTGATGTCATGATTCGCCGCGGTGAATATACCGCGGGCGTATATACCGCATCAGATAATCAAAAGGTATTAGCGGTTCGTTCATTAGACGAATTACAGCAGTTAACAGGAATTTCCAGTAGAAATTGGCTTGTTGATTGGCGTGTATTAGAGCGCATGCAATTAAAACAGCTTATTCATGAACCAGTATGGTCGGCACAGGTACAAATGATTAAACATCAGTTTGCCGATTTTATGTTGGCCCCCTTTCTGGACAGGCCTGATTTAAGTTACCACCTCAAAGAGTTTACTTTGGTGCCAGTGCCAGGTATTGCTGTTGAATTAGACGATAGTCGTCATTTTGTGGTTTCTAAAAAGCATCCACTTGGTAAACAAGCGATTACTGCTCTAAACAAAGGTATTACTATTCTGCGTAGTCAGGGGTTAATTCATAAAGCGTATAGCGACTCCGGGCTGTTCTATCCCATTGAGCAGAAGTGGACGATCCTCAACCCTTCATACCATTAAACGAGTAATGAATATTGTTTTTAAAAGCGGTACTGTGCGACTAATAGACGCAGTTTGTTAGCCATTTCTGATAAATCTTCTGATGCGGTTTGAGTTGCTAAACTTCCTTGTTTGACTTCATTACCTAGCAACTCGAAACGACCCACAACATCTTGTACTTGTGCAATTTCACTGCCGGCAGTGTTGTTGAACTGAGCGACTTCACGGGCTTTGCCACTAATATCGGTAATGGTTAACTGAATAGATGACAAACTTTCTACGGTATTTTGGGCAAGTGTTACTGATTCTTGTGCCTTTAATTGGTTGCTGTCCATAATATTCACTGATTCTGTGATCAAATTTACAATGGCATCTAGCATAGAGTTAATTTCAACTGTTGATTGGTGTGTGCGTGTGGCTAGGGTTCTGACTTCATCTGCGACCACAGCAAAGCCTCTGCCACTTTCTCCCGCTCGTGCGGCCTCAATAGCGGCATTTAACGCCAGTAAGTTGGTTTGGTCGGCAATGGCAGCAATAGTACCTACAACCCCTGCGATTTGGTTACCAGCAGTTTTAAGTGATACCAATTTTTCCGCGGTGGTTTCAATGTGACCAGCAAGTTCGCTAATACTATCAGCGGTTTGCTCAACTTGTTTGGCGCCTGCTAGAATTTCAGTAGCGCCTTGTTCGGCCACATCAGCGGCAATATTGGCGTGCTGAGCGCCACTTTCTATCTGTTCTTGTAAGGTTGATATTACTTCAATGAGGTGTTGAATATCCGTATTGAGTTTTAATACGGTATGGTCTGAGTCATTTGCAGTTTGACCTAAGGAGTCAACACTATCACCGATACTGGTAATCGCCTCGGAAACGTCAGTCATGCCTGTTCTGAATACGCCAAGCAGCATACTCAAGCTATTTGCGGTTTGACCAATTTCATCATTAGAATGAAAGTCCAGGGTGGTTGTAAGATCTCTCGTTTCCGAAATAAGTTGGATTTCTTCCGCTAGCATTGAAATTGGTAAGGCAATCAATCGTCGAGAAAATAAGTAGGCCAGAATGGCGACAACAACAACGCTGATAATCAAAACTAATAGTAAATTGACTGCCATGGACATGGTGTCGATAATCTCGTTTGAGTTAGCAGATGCAGCATCAGCTAAAGATTGACTCAATGTGTGTAATTGCTCTGCTATATGTTGTGAAGACATTGATAGGGCAGTCAGTTGATTTCTGGCAGCATCCCAGTCAACGCCATCTTCATTAGTCATTTGGGCTCGTATACCATCAATATCGCTATAGAATGTGTCGACGTCGACTTCTTTAGAACCAGTATGTTTCGATGTTTTTTCAATTTCAGCTTTTAATAGCGTTTGTTGCTGATCAAATTCCTCAATGGTCATGGTATAGCCGTAAAACGAATAGGCATTTAGTTCCAGTTGTTTAAGGGAATTGGATAACGTTTGAATATGACTAAGTTGCGGAATGGTGTCTTGTACAAAGGTGGATACATTCTGTTGGGCTGTAGTATTTGTTGCTAAAAGTGGTACAGCAATGCATATAGTAATCACTAATATCGCGCCGTAGCCCAAGATTATTTTGTGACTGATGGAATGTAACCAGTTTTTCATTCCTAGATCCTTTTACTCAAATTGTTTTGCAAGTGCATTAAGACAGAGATTGCGATAATTTAATTGCAACTCTTTAGTAGTTTAGCTTTGATCACCGTTATTTGGTTCGGTTTTGTATACCTGAAAGCCTCTGGCTTGGTAATTGGCTAGTGCACTGGGGTGATCAAGCGAACAGGTATGCACCCATACACGTTGAGTATCTTGCCATTGCCAAGCACTGTTAATGGCATGGGTAAGTAAATAACCACCTAGGCCCTTGCCGATAAAGGTTTTTCCTAGACCAAAGTACATGATTTCTACATTGCCATTGGCCTGTTGTTGTAACTCATAATAGCCGGCGGGCGAGCCTTGGTAGTAGCCTATAAAAATCCGCAATTGGTCACTTTCGGCGTAGTTCTGCCATTGTTCATCTGACCAGCTTAGCTTGTCGTGCCATTGCCAATGTTCACCCACAAACTGATACATAAATTTGTTGTAATGGAACTGCTTTAGCATACATTCCATCACTTTAAAGTCGATTACTGGCAGCTTAGGCTTGAGTTCGTTAGGGCTATTCATCTCAAGGTAATACGTGGTAATGGCAGTTGAGTTCATCGGCTTAAACATTTCCAACAGCAGTTAACATAGGCATTATTAATTATTTGTCGCTGGCGGTAACAATATAAATATGGTCGCCGATATTAATCACACCCGAAGCCAATACTTTACAACATACGCCACCACGCCAATCGGGCGACAAGGCTTGTTGCAACCCCATGTGCTGTTCATCCATTCTTGGACAAGGGTCGGTTTCTTTACAGATCAATAATCGTACTTCGCCAATATGGATCTCTTTACCCACATCATCAGCGCTAAATTGATAACCGCTGATCAGCAAGTTAGCCCGGCGAATGGTCCAAGGCAAAGTCGTTTGCAGACTATCGCAGGCCTGCTGCCAAGCCTCTGCACTTAATACCGATACTTGCCTTTTAGTAGGTTTGCCACGGAAGTCATCATCAACGCCTGCCGCTAAAGTAATATTAGCTTGAGCCAATGTTTGCATTGGCGCGCGGCGTTTAGCGCGTTTGGCAATATTTAAAAGGGTAATCATGAAAGCGCCTGCTGATCGTTTTTATATAATTCTGGATGGAGGTGTCGTTGAATATAAATGAGCCGCCAGCCGAGTAATATGGCCGCCGAGGTCAAGCCAACAATAAAACCAATCCAAAAACCCTTGGCCGCCATTTTGGGGACTAACCAGTCGGTTAAACCCAGTACACAACCGGTGGTTAAGCCGATTACCCAATAGGAAAAGAAGGTAATATAAAACATCGCTTTGGTGTCTTTATAGCCCCTTAGCGCACAACCGGAAATGACTTGCAGGGCATCGGATAGCTGGAACATCGCCGCCAATAACATTAAATCAGCGGCCATATTAATGACTACTGCATCGGTGCTGTACAGATTCGCGATGGGATAGCGCAGCACGAATGAGAAGGTAGCAGTAAAAGCGGCCGTGCAGGTACCAAACACCAATGCACTTTTGACAGCGGTTTTAGCTTGTTGCGGCTGTTGCTGACCAAGTAAATGACCAATGCGAATAGTTGAAGCCATGCCAATACTCAATGGCACCATAAACATTAATGAAGACACATTTAACGCCACCTGATGGGCAGCGACAATCACCGCACCAAAAGGGGAGAGTAATATCGCCACTAAGGCAAATAATGACACTTCAAACAAAATGGCCATGGCGATAGGCACACCTAAGTGCAGAATTTCCCAAATACCTTGCCAGTTAGGGGCAAACCATTGTCGATATAAATGATACTTTTGTAATACGCTAGACTTAAGGGTAAATAGCCAAGTGGCTAGCATCATCGCGGTAAATACCAGTGAGGTGGCAATACCGCAACCAGCGCCACCAAAAGCGGGAACCCCTAACTTGCCGTAGATGAAAATGTAATTCGCCGGAATATTCACCGCCAACCCCACGCCCATAATAATCATACTGGGTCGAGTCAGGGATAACCCCTCACAGGTATTGCGCAGTACTTGATAGATCGCAAACGCGGGTGCGCCCACCAGCATAAATTGCACATAACGGAAGGTAATACGGTTTAGTTCAGCTTCCATGGGAATAAGCCCAATTAATTTGGGCACTATCCAATAACAACCGGCCAATGGCAGAGAAATCATTAAGGATAACCACAGGGTTTGTTGCATTTTATTGGGAATTTCCGCCAGATTGTTGCCGCCATTAAGACGGGAAATAATCGGCGGTAGCGCTAGGATCACCCCTTGAATAAAAAACAAGATGGGCATGACGATGCTGGTAGCAATTGCCACAGCAGCCATATCGGTTGCGGATACCCGCCCGGCCATGATGGTATCTGATACCCCCATGAGGATTTGTGTGACTTGGGCAATGAGCAGTGGCCAGGTTAACTTAGCCAGTTGTGAAAATTCGACTTTAAACGACATTATTTATACAAAGGTAAGTAAGTAGGAAACAGGCTATAGCATACAGTAAATAATGATTTATTCAGCTGTCTAAGTAAGCTTAATCTGCAGTGAAAGTACAATGTGTAAAGTGCTAATGACAAAGAGTAGCAACAAGCCCGATGCTTTGGAAAAGTCTGGCAAGAACGTAAAGCTATGACCATGTGCCCCTTATATCTTGCAATGGGCTATTGGTCGTCCGTTTTTGTATGTTGCTTATTCATAATTGATGCCGAGAAACTAAAACCGCTGTCCATTTTTTCTAATTCTTTAAGGATGGTGTCTAGTAACGAGGTTTCGTTTTCTGGTGAATAAATGAGTAAACGCATTAAATTTTCCATGTGCATCTGCCGCTTTTTGTAATGGCTGTAAAGGGCAAATAGCATTGCTGCTAACGCCGTTACCGTGGTTTGCACCATGGCTGATTTTAGAAAATCTTTTTCAAAGCCAAAATCTTTCGACACCACTGCCAATGCTGGCCAAGTTAGCACCAGGATGCCGGCGATAATCGCCAACCAAAAAGCAATTTTGTTGATTAACGCAAAGCTTCTGGCTTTGATGTACAAGTCGTACACCATTAAATAGCGTTTATGACATTCAGCGCTGACGTTATCTGTATCGACATGCCAGTAACGCTTGGCGTAATCGACTAATAATCTGCCGCTGGTTTTATTGGGGGTAAATATGCCAGTCATGGTTCTTGCTCCCTTTAATAAACATTCAGGCTTATTATTGAGCAAGAACCATGACTTTGCATAGCTGGATGTTACTGCAACTTATGGCGTTAATTCCATTAAACGTATATTGCGGTATTCCACTGGATGACTTTCTGCTTGTAGTGCGAAGTAGCCTGAGCTCATTTTAACGGGGAGGCCACTATCGTTGGCGCCTTTACCATCGCGATCAGTTACGTCCAATATGGGGTGGACATAGTCAAATACGACTTTACCATTAACGATGTGCTTAACGCTTTCATTACCGTGGACTTCCAGCTCCATGGTAACCCATTGATCACCATGGAATGTTTTTGAAGACGAGTTGATGCAGTGGTCGGTAACTAATTTGCCGTCTATCTCAACATGGGAAGAGGGAGAGCAAATATTACCGGTGCTACGTTCATCCACACCATTACCACCAAGCATTTGCAACTCAACACAAACGGGGAAGAATTGGTCTTCACGCATGGTGTCTGGTGCTGGGGTGTGAAACATAATCCCAGCATTGCGATAAGCCCACGTTGGGCCATTAGGAGCTTGATCGCCAGTAAAACGATACTCTACTTGCAGGCGATAATGTGAATAAGGCGTTTTATAAAACAAATGCCCAAAATTATTATCAAACTTGCTGTAGTTAGCGTAACTCACCACAATCTTGCCGTCGCTAACTTGGAAAGTATCCAAGTAATTCACGCCTAACTTCTGGCCGGTAAATTTAGGCGTCCAACCGTTTAAATCTTTACCATTAAACAGGCTAGTCCATTCACCTTTATCCGCGAAGCATTGTGTGGCGAGTAACGTACATATCGCCAGCAGGTTGAATTTCAGTAATTTTCGCGAATAAAGGTTTGCCATTAGAGCTTACCTTGCTGAATTTGTTGGTGGGCATAGTCTACTGCGCGTGCTGTTAGCGCCATATAGGTAATGCTGGGGTTTTGCGTACCAGAGCTGGTCATGCAAGCACCATCGGTAACAAAAACGTTAGGCACGTCGTGCATTTGATTCCATTTATTGAGGACACTAGTTTGGGGATCGCGACCCATACGTGCAGTGCCCATTTCATGGATACAGGCACCCGGTGCGGTTAGGTTATTGCTACTTTGAATATTGATGCCACCAGCGGCTTCGAGCATTTCTACCGCACATTTTACGCCGTCTTCACGCAACGCCATTTCATTTTCACGTAGTTTGGCATCAAAGGTGATAATCGGCATGCCGTGCTGGTCACGCTCTTCAAAATTCAAATACATGCGATTGTCGTGATGGGGCAGCATTTCGCCAAAACAGGTCATACGAATGTAATAGCCACCTGGCTTAAAAATTTCCGCCTTTAAATCTTCCCCCACAAGGCCATCAGGATTATTGGGAATACGTCGAGCTTCACCTTGATAACCGAAGCCACGGCGGTATTCTGCGCGCTGATTAGTTTCATCAATATTAGTAAAGCGCGGAATGTAGAAACCCACGGGTTTACGACCTTGATAGTAATCGTCTTCGTGCCCCGATAGATAAGCTGACGCGCCCATACCATAGTGGTGATCCATAATATTGTGGCCAAGTTCACCACTAGTATTGCCTAAACCATTAGGGAAGGTTTCTGAACGACTGTTGAGCAATATCGCCGTGGTGCCTACAGTACTGGCATTGCAGAAAATAATCCGCGCACTGTAATCAATTACTTCAGCAGTTTTGGCATCTTTGACTCTTACACCACTGGCTTTACCCGACTCGGCGTCATATAGAATTTCCATTACAATACTGTCGGCACGTAGGGTTAAATTACCGGTTTCGGTGGCTACAGGTAAGGTGGCGGATTGACTACTGAAATACGCCCCAAAAGGGCAACCACGCCAGCAACGTGCACGACTTTGGCATTGACCACGGGTACCTTTGTGTACTTCTGGATTATATTCACTTAAGTTGGCTACTCGGCCTGGGGTTACCACTCGGTCTGGATACTTTTCTGCTACGGCTTCGCGGAACTTTTGCTCCACACAGTTTAACGGAAAAGGTTTTAAAAATACGCCATCAGGCACTTGTTTTAAACCTTCCGCTTGCCCACTGACACCGACAAAGGTTTCCACATAGTCATACCATGGTTCAATGTCCGCATAGCGAATAGGCCAGTCCACACCTACGCCTTCTTGGGCATTGGCTTCAAAATCAATGTCACTCCAACGGTAACAATGACGTCCCCACATTAAAGAACGACCGCCAACATGATGGCCACGGATCCAATCAAAGCGTTCATCTTCGTTGTAGGGATATTCGTCATCTTTATTGATGAAAGGTTTGTTATCTTCGTTCACCCACCATGGCAAACGGTTTTGTTTTGGATAATGTTTAGCAATTTCATCGCGAGCGACTTTACCTTGATTGGGTAAATCCCATGTGTCTTTATGGGCCGTGGGATAATCACCATGTTGCACCATAGGGCCACGTTCTAATACTAAGGTTTTGTAGCCTTTGGTACATAATTCCATAGCAGCAAAGCCACCACTGATACCTGAGCCGATGACGATAGCGTCGAATTCTGTTTCATTATTATTCATTTTTATATTGCCCATGCTTTGCCACCTAACTCTTCTAGGGATACACAAGGTTTGTATTCGCCAGGAATAGGAAGATAGTTAAGGTGATTTTCTGCGATTTCTTCGGTGGATAAATAGAAAACAACGGTTTGCTGTTTGATATCAATATAAGACCAATAAGCGTTATTACGCTGATCTTCAGATACGGTTTCTAGCGCTTTTAACAAGATTACTTGTTGCTGCTTGCTGGCACTGAAAAAGTCCTTGTCTTGAAGATGCTGATTCAGCTCTGCTAATAGGGTAGTAAATTTGCTTTGGTATTCAGGGTCATAAACCTTAGCAAACATGTTGTCTATAATCAGGTGCACGCCGACCTCTGATGCTGCCGGGGTATCGGTTTTTGGCAAGATGACATCAATCAATTGGGTTAACAGCTTGAATTCATCGGCACTGAAAAACTGTGCAGCTGATGCTGAGCCAGCTGTTGGCGGTATAGAAGTTTGATCCGTACAACCGGATAACATCGCGGTTGTTAATGGTGCGCAGATTGCTGTACCTGTGACCATGGCGGCATATTTTAGTATTTGGCGTCTATTCATCGCGGTAGCCTTGTAGTTCACCTCAATCACTTTTTTATAGTATTTGAGGTAAGTTGCTAGGGAGTGTTTGAATACTATTAGTAATGTTAATTACTAGTTTGTAAAGTTAATTTATTGTAACCAACATCAACTTGACTGGCTGGTATAATTACGGCGTTAATTAGAAATAAATAGGTCAACATTGCTGACCGCCATCGAGAAAAAGAAATAAGATAAATGGATATTCAAATACAGCAAACAATTAACGAAATGGACTGGCAACATTTAACCGGTTGGGCAGAACAGATATTTCCTGAGGAGGGGCGGCATTTACAATGGAGTGAATCCAGCCATCATGTTATCGCCCGCAACGAATTAGGTGACGCCGTCGGCCATATTGGTTTTGGTGAATTTGCTATAAAAACTGACGAGAAAGAATGCTTTATATTGGGCGTCGGCGGAGTGGTGGTGCGTCCGGAATATCAAGGCCAGCGCTTACCACAACAGATGTTTGCTAAGCTGCATGCTATGGCGTTTGACGATTTTAATAGCCACACTTTTGCGTTGTTCTGTCCTCCGCGCTTAGTCAGTTATTATCATAAATTTGGTTATAAATTACTTGAGTATCCGGTGGTATCGCGATGTGGTGATGCAAATTTACTCGCGAATTTTTGTTTTATGATTCGTGGTGATTTGAAATTTGAACACGCTATTGAGCTAAAAAGCTTACCTTGGTAATAAAAAAGCTCCCCAATTGGAGAGCTTTTTTATAGTGAGCTTTTGTAAGGCTTACATTTGCGATTGTAAATAATTCGGCAATCCGGTCATTTTGATTAAACGTAATTGTTGCTCTAACCAATAGGCATGATCCCGCTCGGTGTCATCCAATAAAGTTTCTAACATTTCACGAGTAACAAAATCTTGGAGCTTTTCACATTGAGCAATTGTGGCTTTTAGGGCATCACCTACTTCTTGTTCTAATAGTAAATCATTTTCGAGCATTTCTGCTACGGTTTTGCCTATACGCACTTCACAACGGGTACGCATATCGGGTATGCCTTCAAGCATTAAAATCCGCTCGATTAACAATGAAGCATGGCCTTTTTCGTCATCGAATTCATGATCAATGCGGGCATGTAACTTACTTAAGCCCCAATCTTCATACATTTTTGCATGAATGAAATATTGATCCATGGCGGCTAATTCAGCAGCCAGTAAATTGTTCATGCTGGCAATAATTTCGGCGTGACCTTTCATGATGAATGTCCTCGTATTAATCGTTGATCATGGCTTGTAGGTAGTTTTCTTGACCTAACTGTTGCCATAAATGTAATTGGGTTTCTAACCAGTCTATATATTCTTCTTCTTGTTCAAGAATATCATCGAGGATCTCGCGGGAGACATAGTCGGCTTGCGCTTCGCAAACGGCGATAGCGTTTTTAGTGATGGCAAGATGCTCCATCTGCATGGCTAAATCACATTCCAGCATTTCATGGGTGTTTTCACCAATGCGCAACTTTTCTAAATATTGTAGGTTGGGCAGGCCTTCAAGCATTAAAATACGCTCAATCAATTTGTCGGCTTGCTTCATATCTAAAATGGATTTTTTATATTCTTTTTCATTAAGAACCGATAATCCCCAGTTCTTATACATGCGCGCATGTAGAAAATATTGGTTAATGGATGTCAGCTCACAAGTAAGCACTTTGCTTAATTGTTCTAAAGCTAATTTGTTACCACGCATAGTGGAGCCTTTCTAGAGTGAAATTATGTGGTTAAATATAGTGGAATAGTGCCGTTGACACAAGCTTACAATAGATAATATTCAATAAAAACAATAACATAACAAACGTTAAGCATTCTCATTATTAATCAGCTTTCGTTTACCTGTTGGTTTTAGGGCTAAAGATAAATCCAGTTTTTTAACTAAGTTTTTGATCTATATCAGGAATAGGGCAAGAGCTGAGCAATTCGATGAAATCGAATAATGAGTAGTTCTATTTTTTAGAAAGGAATAGTTATAAAAGTTTAAAGCTAAGATTAAATTAGTCCTAGCAGACTTCTTTGAATAGCGACTCATCAATAATGGTCGAGTCGATAAGCTCTTGAGCCATTTGTACACACTTACCGCATTGACCACCGAGGCCAAGGTGTTGACGCAATTCACGCATTGATCCCACGCCCTGTTCACGAACGGCGTTTTTAATTTGGGTGTCTGTCACTGCATAACAAAGGCAAACATACATAAAATAAGTACTCAACAATGGTAGTGCAAATGATAATAGTTGTTATTTGCTTGTTGATCAAGCTTTATTTCCAAACTCAGGTTAGATTTTGTTCTATCCCTGATTAAAGTATTTTTAGGTTATGGTTAAACGCAAATTGTTTTAATCAAAGGCTAAAAATAGTTAGCGCTGCCACTTGGTTTTTTACTGCGCGCCCCTATAATCTCTTACAAGTTCATAAGCTTATGGTGTGCCTTGCACACTGTGTATACAAAAACTAATTAATGGAGAATAAAATGAGCGTATTAGTAGGACGTCCAGCCCCAGATTTTACCGCAGCAGCTGTATTAGGTAGTGGCGAAATTGTTGATAGTTTTACCCTAAGTGAAGCCATCAAAGGTAAGCCCGCAGTAATATTTTTCTATCCTTTAGATTTTACTTTCGTGTGTCCTTCAGAATTGATTGCTTTTGATAAGCGTTATGCTGAATTCGCCAAACGTGGTGTTGAAGTAATTGGTGTATCTATCGATTCTCAATTTTCACATAATGCATGGCGTAACACTGCCATCAATGATGGTGGTATCGGTCAAGTTCAATACACATTGGTTGCTGATGTTAAGCATGAAATTTGCCAAGCCTATGATGTTGAGCATCCAGATGCTGGCGTTGCATTCCGTGGTTCGTTCTTAATTGATGCTGCTGGTAATGTTCGTCACCAAGTGGTTAACGATTTACCATTAGGCCGTAACGTTGATGAAATGTTGCGTATGGTTGATGCCTTGGCTTTCCATGAAGAGCATGGTGAAGTTTGCCCAGCTGGTTGGAATCAAGGTGATAAAGGTATGGATGCTAGCCCAAGCGGTGTTGCTGCGTATCTTTCAGAGAACAGCGATAAGCTTTAATTTTTTAAAGCACTATCTATTAAAAAAGCCATTTAGGTCACCCTAAATGGCTTTTTGTTTTTCTAACTGGTTATTTTTATTTCAACCGCCTAGGGCTGGATCACTAAAATATTAGCTTTAAGCAATGCTAGTACTTTTTCTGCGGTATTACCTAACACTTTACCTTTTAAACCCTTGCGGGCAACTGTACCCATAATCACTAATGCCACAGCAATATCCGATGCCACACTGGGGATTACTTTTTCGGGATCACCGGTTTTAATATGAATGTGGTTATCGGCAATCTCGTAGTCACCGGCCATGGCTTTAATTTTCGGTATGAAGTCGCGCTTGCTCTCTTTCAAGATAGCCTTGGCATCGATAATACCTAAATCCTTAAGAATCGGCGATACGGTAATGCTACAACAAACATGCAAAGGTAAGCCCATGGTGTTTGACATAAAAATGCCAGCATCTAACAGTTTTTGATTTAACAGCTGTTTGGATTTTACCTTAGTAGCTAAATCGAGCGTGACCATAATGGTTTGCTTTTTACGCCATTTTTTATCAGCGACTAATAACACCGGAACTTGGTTATTACGTAATACTTGCCAATCGCTGGGGCTGTATAAAATGGTTTCGCTACGGTTACCGGTTTTGATAATGATATCAAATGGCTGATCTTTACAGTGGGCGGTGACCCAGTGGCCAATATTTTTTTCCCACACCACGTCTTGACTGACATTGTCTGTAAAACCCATGCTGTCTACTTCTGCTTGTAACCATTTTTGATGCTGCTGCATAAGGGTAGCCTGAGCTTGTTGTTGTTGCTCAGCGGTCAATTTGGTTACTTTGTCATCGAGGGTTTCAAAACAAAAGCCCACCACATGAATGCTGACTTGCAGATGCTCTTGCATCAATTTGGCACGGGCGAGTGCTTTTTGTTGCTTATCTCGTTGATCAGCAATGACTAATATACGTTCAATTTTCATTCTAATGTCCCACTATTTTGAGTGTCTCATCCATAACTATCAGATTACTAACTTTTGTATTTAAATCAATGATTAATCTTTAGGCAATGGCCAACCACCTAACTCTTGCCACTTATTGACAATGTAGCAATAAAGCTCAGCGGTTTTCTGGGTATCATACAAGGCTGAATGAGCCTCTCTTTGATCGAAATCAATTCCCGCTGATTCACAGGCTTTAATTAACACGGTTTGCCCAAGAGCTAGTCCGGCTAACGTCGTGGTATCGAAGGAAACAAAGGGGTGGAATGGATTGCGTTTAATACTGCTGCGCTCAATGGCGGCGTTAAAAAAGCCCTGATCAAAGGCAGCATTGTGGGCAACGATCACTGAGCGTTGGCAATCGGCTTTTTTTTGCGCTTTGCGAATACCATTGCACAATGCCTTCATGGCTGAGGATTCTTCCTCGGCGCCGCGTAGGGCACAATAGGGGTCGATACCATTAAAATCGAGGGCAGCTTGTTCTAAATTTGCTCCTTCAAAGGGTTTTATATGGAAATGAAAAGTCTGATCAGTGGATAACCAGCCATCTTCTGACATTTTTAAGGTGACTGCTGCAATCTCCAGTAAAGCATCGGATTGTGCGTTAAAACCGGCAGTTTCAACATCAATGACGACCGGAAAGTAACCTCTAAAGCGCTGATTTAAATTGTGTATATTGTCTGACATGCGATTCAATGCAGATGAAATTAGGGCGCAATTATTACAGGTATCAAAACAGGTAGCTACCGGCTAGCGTAAATTAAGCGCTGCCTGTATGCTGAGCGCTCATTAGCAAGTGATGCTATGCGATAAAGATGACTGAGTGATAATGATTAAGTATTTTTTCATCAGCGCCGATACAAAACCGAGAGAGCAGGCGAGTATGTTATGAAAAAAAGAATTTCTATTGGGGTATTGTTGTGTGTGCTGTCATCAATAACTCAGGCCGGTGTACGTCATTATCAAGCTAAAATTGAATCTTCCGATTGGGCGTTAACCGATGCCAATCGCATTCAATGTACCTTACAACATCCCATTCCTGGCTATGGTAATGCGCAGTTTATCAGCATGGCCAGCAAACAGCTGAATATGGAATTCAATTTAGATATGTTGAGTTTGCCCGATACCTATGGGGTGGCGGGTGTGTATTCGGTGCCGCCACGTTGGATGCCTGGCGCGATGCAAAAGACCATCGCCGATATGACCCTACGCAAACAATACGATGGTGATTTACCGCAAAAAGCCGCATGGACCATGCTCACCGAACTAGAAAAGGGCTATTGGCCGACCATTTATTATCAAGATTGGTACAACGATTATGACAAGGTTGCTGTGGGCCTAAACGCCAGTAATTTCCTACCGACCTATCAGCAATTTGTGGCTTGTGTGTCTAACTTATTACCCTACTCCTTTGATGACATTTCCTACACTGTGCTCAGTTACAAAAAGAACAGTTCGGAATTGAATAAAATCTCCAAGCGTAAACTCGATATGATTGGTGATTATTTACGTGAAGATACCGACATGGAATTGGTGTTGTTGGATGCTTATAGCGACAGCTACGGCGGCCGCAATACTAACTACGAGTTATCCGTACGTCGTGCAGAAAGCATCAAAGCGTATTTTACCGAGCGCGGTGTCGAGGCTGATAGAATTGAAGTGACTGGCCATGGTGAACGCCGTCACATAGCACCGAACGATCACGAAATATCGCGGGCAAAAAACCGTCGCGTGGTGATCCGCATGGATCGCTCTAGTTAATAGTGAAAGAGTTCATACCTTGCGTTAAGCATATTAATAGAAAATAGCGGCCAAGAATATTGTGCCGCTATTTTTTTGTTTGTGTCTGTGTGCGTACGAAGTGTTTGTACTTATTCAAGAACTTAGAGCTGTTCTAATACTAGCTGTTAAGAGCTATTCGCACTCGATCAGTTCGATGGCATAGCCATCTGGGTCACGTACAAAGGCAATAACAGTATCGCCGCCTAATACTGGGCCGGGTTTACGATAAACATCAGCACCGGCTTTTTCTAAGACTTCACACAACCCATAAATATCTTTTGCACCAATGGCAATATGCCCAAAGGCGCTACCCATATCGTAAGACTCAGTGCCCCAGTTATAGGTCAGCTCAATCACAGTGTGGTCAGTTTCATCGCCGTAGCCAATAAAAGCCAAGGTGTATTTATATTCGTCGTTATCACTTTGACGCAATAACTTCATGCCCAGTAAGTCCGTATAAAAAGCGATAGAACGTTCAAGGTTGCCAACACGCAACATGGTATGTAGTAATTTCATTGGATTCTCAAATAGTAGATTGGAGCTAACGTTATGTTGCCGTATTTTAAGATAATTGAATGCAGAAGGCCAAATGCACCTGAGGTTTTAGTTTATTTTTATTGGAAATGACATACCAGTCGTCCGACTAGTATGTCTGCTAATTTATCGTCTTAATGCTAGTGAATTAATCACGCTTTAACACAATTCGATAATGAGCCTTACCTTCACGTAATTTGGCTATGGCTTCATTCACCTGAGCAAAGCGAAAATACTCAGTGATCGGTTCAATTTGATGTAAGGCTGCGAAGTCCAACATCTTTTTGATGGTGCCAGGGCTGCCTACTGGTGAGCCGGATACCGAACGTTGTCCCATAATTAACGGAAATACACCTAAATCTAACGGCTCTAAGGTGGCACCAACAAAGTGTAAACGCCCCTTAGGTGCTAACGTACCAATATAGGCATTCCAGTCGAGTTTGACATTCACCGTTGACAGGATGAAATCAAATTGACCAGCGGCTGCTTCAAGTTCATCTGCGCTACTACTGTTGAGAGTATTGTGCGCGCCCATTTCTAGTGCTTCTTTCTTTTTGCTTTCGCTAGAAGTAAAAGCGGTAACTTCACAGCCCCATGCGTTCAAAAATTGCAGCGCCATATGCCCTAAACCACCAATACCAATAACGCCGACCTTGGAAGTAGGTTTAATATCAAACTGCACTAAAGGATTGAATACGGTAATTCCACCGCAAAATAACGGGCCTGCGGAATCAGGATTGACGCCTTCAGGAATGGCTACCACTGAATTGGCTTGGGCACGTACTTTATCGGCAAAACCACCATGGCGAGCAGCAATAGTAGGCTGTGCAGTGGCACATAAATTTTGGTCGCCGGATTGGCAGGTAGGGCAAGTATTGCAATAGGCCGAATGCCAGCCCAATCCCACTCGTTGGCCCACTTTAACGCTGGTGACATCTTCACCCACAGCGTTAATGGTGCCGACCACTTCGTGACCGGCCACAAACGGATATTGGGTAAAGCCCCAGTCGTTATCCAGCATACTGATATCGCTGTGACAGATACCGCAGGATTCTACATTCAGTTCTACTTCATCTTTAGCTAGCTGACCAGGATCGTATTCAAACGCTTCGAACTTCGCTCCGGCTGCCATGGCGGCATAGGCTTTAATCATTGTTGACTCCTGTTAATCGGTTATTGGTACAAACGTGTATGCAGCTTAGATGCTGGAATTCATTTGCGCTTGTAAAATTATGAGTAATAGGCAAAATAAAAACAATGAATAAAAAAGAAACCGATTGTTATGATTAAAGAAACAATAGATTTGAAGTTATTACGCTATTTCGTGGTGACGGCTGAAACACTTAATTTTACCTTGGCCAGTCAGGCATTAAATATTCCTAAATCGGCGCTGAGTAAGGCCATTGCTAAACTTGAGGATGGGCTGGGCGGCAAAGTGTTTGAGCGTTCTTCACGGGTGGTGCGTTTAACTGAAACTGGCCATATTCTTTATAGCCGGGCCATCGTCTTACTTGATGATGCTAGCCATCTATTGCACGATTTAAAAACCATGCAACACAGCGTTGCCGGACATTTAAAGCTGGCCGCAGCACCAGCGTTGGGACGTTTTTTGGCACAAGATATTATCCCCTCGTTTTTAAAGCAATGGCCCGAAGTATCCATTAGCCTGAAGTTATCCTACGAGTATGAAAATCTATTTAAAGAGGGATTTGACCTAGCATTTCGTATGGGTCAAAACCGCGATGAAAGCGTGATTGAACGGCCACTGGGTTTGGCTAATAGGGTGGTGGTGGCTGCGCCGGATTATCTCGCCCAGCAGACTAAAATTAACCATCCTCAAGATTTAATTGACCATAAAAGTGTGCAAATATTTGAGCGTCAACAACAGGTTTGGACCTTACAAAATGGCAAGCAGACTGAGCAGGTCAGCTTGAATACTTCCTTTCAATGTGCCGATTTTGTAGCCTTGGTTGATGCGGTATCGGGTGGTTTGGGCGTGGCTCAGTTACCTTGGTTGGTGGTACGTGATGCCGTCAAATCGGGCCGGTTAATTCATATTCTGCCACAGTGGTTAAGTAGCGGTTTACCTATCTCATTGGTCTATCGCGATGGACATAACAAATCTGCTAAGTTAGCTGAGTTTTTAGCTTGGATTGAACTCAATAAAGATCAATTTGATTTGCGTTTTAATGGTGAATAATTGGGGCTGAATTGCTGAATTGCTGAATTGCTGGATTGCTGAATGCGTATGTACAATTGACATGAGCAATAGCCGTTAACAGATTGCCCAAGATTTATCTGCCTGTGCTTACATCAGTTCATCTACCTGAACTGATGTAAGTTATTCAATATTAGTCGCACGCGATGAGTTCAATGGCATAACCATCGGGGTCACGTACAAAGGCAATAACAGTATCGCCACCTAACACTAGGCCGGGTTTACGGTAAACATCGGCTCCGGCTTTTTCTAACGTCTCACACAATCCATAAATATCTTTTGCAGCAATGGCAATATGCCCAAAGGCGCTCCCCATATCGTAAGACTCAGTGCCCCAGTTATAGGTCAGTTCAATCACTGTGTGGTCAGTTTCATCGCCATAGCCAATAAAAGCCAAGGTGTATTTATATTCGTCGTTATCACTTTGGCGCAATAACTTCATGCCTAGTAAGTCCGTGTAAAAAGCGATAGAACGTTCAAGGTTGCCAACCCGTAGCATGGTATGCAGTAATTTCATTTGGATCTCGATAAATAAGGCTTGGTTTTAAAAAATGGCGGAAACCCCATCAGAGCAGATTTCCGCCGGATCATTACCACTTAGTCGTAGAAAGGAGAGTTCATATCACGGCTGGCGGCTTCGGTCGCATTGGCATCAAATACACTCGTAGTGTAAGCCGCATTTAATGCAGCGGCTTCGGTTGGAAAGTAATCCACAACGAATTTTTGCGCGTTTTCAATAGTATCGAAGGCATAGAATCCACCTGGGGTACCGGTATGCAGTCCACTAAGCCATGTTTTCGACATTATTCCAGGTTGCTGTTTCAGCGTTGGATTTAACGTGCGCCACGGCGCTGCAGTATTAAATGGTACTGCGTGTACTTGAACTTCTGTGTACACAAACGCACCGGGCTTTCCATTCATCTTGCCATCATAATGCATGGAATTCATATCACGACTGGCTTCTTCTGTTGCATCAGCATCAAAAATCTTGGTTGTTTGTGCTACTCCAAAACCTCTTGCTTCTTCGGGGAAATAGCCAGTGACGAATTTTTGTGCATTTTCGATTGAATCGAACGCATAAAGTCCACCACCTGACTGATTACCCACTCCAGATAGCCAGGTTTTATTCATAAATCCTGGTTGTTCTTTAATTGTTCCATCAATTTGTTGCCAAGGGACATCCTTAAATGGGATGGACATTTGCAGTTCTGTATAGACGTAAGCTTTTGGTTTCATCGAATTTTCCTTAAGAGTTGGGGTATTATTTGCACTGACATTAAGAGACGTAAAAATGGACGTTACTGCAACAAAAACCATTGCTGTAGTGCCGAGCTTTAAAACGCAACGCCGGTCATATCGCTTGCTTGTGGTGACTTTGGGTTTGTTGCCCTGGGTATTCATTGTATGTCTCCTTTGTATTTTAATAACGATCACTATATAGTGGTCGTTATGTTGATTTTTAAATAGTGATCGTTATTTGTCAATCATTAAATAACGATCACTATCAAAAGGGGTGAAATCTATGAGACATAAAGGTGTGGATAAACAAGCAACGCGGCAGAAGATGCTTGAAGCGGCTAGCTGCTGCTTTCGCAAACATGGTTATGCGGGTATTGGTGTTGATGGGCTATCCAAGGCTGCTGGCGTAACATCGGGTGCATTTTATTCGCATTTCGGATCGAAAGACGGAGCATTCAATCTTGCACTAGCGGCGGGCCTTGATGAGGTGATCATAGGTGTGCCAAGGTTTCAAAATGAGCATGGAACTGAATGGGTCAAAGTGTTCACCGACTATTATCTAGGTCAGCAACACATGGCAGATCTAGAGACCGGCTGTGCTATGGCCGCATTGACACCTGAAGTGGTTCGTTTTGGCGCAGAAGTACATCAAGCATTTGAGGAAAAAATGACGCTGATTGCAGAACTAGTGGCACAGGGACTGAGTGGTGAGTCGCCCGAAGATTGCTTAGCAAGAGCCTGGTCGATGTTGGCGGTACTTATTGGTGGGTTGAATATAGCGCGTGCAATGCAAAGTGCTCAAGCGTCTAAAACAGTAGCTGAGGCAATTAAAGTCGCTGTGATCAATGCTGCAGGTGAAACTGGTGTCGTAGAATTGGCCTAGCCATAAATGCACAATTCACCTCGCTTTTTTGGGGAATTTCGGCTGAAATATTGTGAATGGTCTGAGAGAGCAACCTTTGCTCTCTCAGATTGTTTCAACAATGATAAAGTGCCACATTATAAGTCTTCACACGCTCCAGCAAAATGGCACCAAGACTTACCGCCGAGTTTTTCACATTCGGCTCGGGTGGCAGAATTTTTTTTCAATACACCAACTCCACCTTTCATAGACCAGCATTGTCCTTTTTCGTTAGCATCTGCTGCGCTCGACATGCATCCTTGCAAAGCTAACACGGCAATACAGCAAAGGATTATGGCCCAATTTTTACTGCTACTACCCAGCTTTGTATGAGTCATCTTTATTGTTCCTTAATTTAAAATAAGAATTCAATTCCATTACTTGCTACAAAAACTCCAGTTCTACATCAAGGTTTGTAACTGCTCGAAACAACAACATTGACGTGGAAACAACACCCACAAGTGTAGACCTTTATGGTGGATTGTCTTAAACCTAGAGTAAGGGCTGAATAATTTAGGGGTACTTTTGGACCCATAAAACGCCACGACAAGCTCGTTTAGATTATCTGGCATTGCATAGCGTGCTGATTATTCAACCGGCGACATTTCTTTAACGCAGAAAAAACAATAAAGCCAAGCAATGGAATGCTTGGCTTGGGGAGCTAAACCTTGTGTAAAATATTGGGTATACCAGCGAGGGATAACTCTTTACCGCCTTGTTCTATGGACTGATATATTTTCTCGATGATAAACATATCACGCAGGCCCATTTCCCCAGGGGCTAAAGTTTCAGTGTTATGTAACACGTTATTGGCAAATGCATCCATATGCTGAGCTTGTTGATTAACCGCGGTGAAATTCATCTCGCCTTCTGGGGTATAGCCTTTTAAATTGCCATATACATAAGCAGGGCCGAGTCCGAATTCGCCTTTATCGGCAGTAGCTACTAATTTGCCGTAGTAGTCTTGTTCATAACTGCTTTTAGAATGTACTACCGCTCCTGATTTGAATTTGAACGTCCATTCCAAGGAGCCTTCTACTGTTTTCCAAGCAGCCTTATCAATGGTGGTATCACGAGCACTCACGCTAATAGGCAGTTCACCTAAGGTATAAATAGCCCCTTGAATACAGTAAATGCCGATATCCATTAATGGTCCGCCGCCAGAGAATTTTTTATCTGCACGCCACTGCGTACGGTCGTTCATTTTAAAACAAAAATCGGCTTGAACATTTTTAACCTGACCATACACTTGGTGTTGACCCAGTCGCATCATTTCGAGATTAAACGGATCATGATGCAGTCGATAACCAATGCCCAGTTTTACATTATGCTTTTTACAGGCATCAATGACTTGTTGGCATTCAGCCACCGACACCGCCATCGGCTTTTCACTAATAACATGTTTGCCAGCTTTGGCTGCACGAATGGAATATTCCGCATGCATGGAGTTAGGCAAAACCACATAAATAATATCCACGTCATCGTTGTTAGCGATATCGTCAAAATTGTCATAGTTGTAGACGTTTTTGTCGGGAATATTGTATTTTTCTTGCCAGATTTTTTCTTTGGATTTGGTACCGGTAACAATAGCCGCAAGGTAGCAATCTTGGGTTTCAAGCAGTGCAGGGCCCAATTGTCCCCGTGAATAATTGCCTAACCCCACTAGGGCTATGCCAAGTTTTTTACCGTCTTTCTTCTTAGCTGCGGCTAAGTTGGAAAATGTTAACGCACCAAAACCTAGTGCACCAAGGCCAATAACAGAGTTATTTAAAAATTGTCGTCTGGTAATAGCTTGTGGTATTTGAGGGGGCTTTTTCATAATAAAATCTCGCGATAATGAGTAAGCCATTCTGACCAATAAATGTACGACATGTTGATGTTTAATCGTCAATTTTTGGTTTAAAATCGTTACTTGGTTTTTAATTGCAAATGGTTTTGCGGTAATCTTTTTTATTGGCTATGCCAACAGTCATCCTGACATTTTTCGTGCCGTACATGCACAACTACCGGTTCGTCCTGAGCTTGTCGAAGGATGGTCAACTTTACTAGCCTACGTCTTTTGTTTTACCTGCGCAGCCAATAAAAGTTCTACGTGCATAAAAAATCTAGCAGCGTCGCAGTCCAAAACATTTGATATCCAAGACCACCACTCACTCCAGCGGTCGGTACCACAACCTTTATCTTTAAGAGGGGTGAGTTCGTTTAGGAAGGAGTTCTTAAGATAATACATTTTTCGAGATTTTAAGTTTGCTTTGGCTATTGCTTCTGCAAAAAACGTCTGAAAAAAATGGTCAAACGAACCGTCTTCTATGGCGTTATTTAAGCCTTTATAGATTACGTCATGTAGTTGGGTATTGCTTTTGCGTACAAAAAATAGACAGTAAGAGGATAAGATAGCGCTATGCTATTATCGATTACTACGTTGGGTACTTTAGAGTATTCTAGGTCAGACCAAATCTCCATCATTCAACGCGGGTAATAATCAATTCGTTGGCGCTCTAACATGCCCATAATGCTGTTTTATGAGTGATTCTTGTTACGTTAAACATGTTGAACTCTAATATGTCTGTATCTGCTCAATCACTGCCTTGACCGGCTACCAATCGCAGCAAAATCAACAAGCTCAAAGGAGTGTTTTTACTACTTTTTAAGGATGGGTGTCTTAAAAATTGTTCACGCTTTGTCGTCTAACAACCTATTCCGGTTTTTTGAGAGACTTTGGCAATACCATCGTTTGGAAGGCGTTGCTAGCTTTCCAATACTCGGCGATAGGGTCCCAACCCTGAAACACCGCAACGACGTCGTATTCAGGGAACACGATGATCCGCTGTCCCCCAAGTCCATATCCTCCGAAAACGAATGTGTTTTCGTTTTTTTGCTTGGGTATCCACCATTGATAGCCGTATTCAGTGGAGTTGTCGCTCGCCTTGCTTGAGGCGTCAGTATTGTATGGTGTTACAGAACGGCGAATCCATTCTTCGGATATGACTCTCTCCCCGTCCCATAGCCCATTTCGCAAGTAGAGGTAGCCAATCCGCGCCATGTCATGGGCTGTAAGGTAAAGCCCACCTTCAGTATCGGCTTCGTCATCGGGCGTAATTTTCCAATGAAACTTATCGATACCAATTGGGCCAAAGAGCTTTTCCTGCGCCCAAGCATCGACGCGTTGACCGGTCGCTTCGTGCAGGATTTTGCCGAGGAGAACGCTCACGCCGTCATTATATTGGAAGACTGTGCCAGGCTCTGCATACATAGGTTGGTCAAGGATGAACTGGATCCAATTCTCGGAGTTTTCAAGGGCGTAAGTACTGTCGGTTTCAGAGCCGAAACCATTCTTATCATCCCACGCGATACCGCTACGCATGGTCAGGAGATCACCAATCGTAATTCGCTCTTTGCGCGGGTCAGACTTATCGAATACATAGTCGTCAAAGAAGGACAATGCCAACGTGTCGGTTCCTTGGATAAATCCTTCGTCGATAGCGATACCGAAGGCCGCGGAATTAATACTTTTCGTGACTGACTGAGCGGTATGCAGATCGGTTCCCTGATAATAAGGATGCAGTTCAGCATTGTCGTAATTATAGATTGGATTGCTAAAGTTCGGCGTTAATCGCTCATCTGGGTCAAGGCCAGCCGCCAGTGCGGCATAATCCCGTTCGATCTTTTTTTCAGCAACAATGCGGCCGTGTCGTATGAGTAGAAAATGATCAACGCGGCCGTATTTTTCCGCAACCAGATCTTCGATGAACTGATTGACGGGCTCGGGATCGAAACCTTCCGCTGCAAGGGTCGAGTATTCCCATTCTTCTTGCGGCCATGATATATCTGCAAGGTATTCGGAAGCACTAGCTGGGGTGGCCTCGTCGTTTTTAGGGGCTGCGCAAGCCACCGTCAAAACCGCCAAGCCACCAACGATCAGCAAACGCATTGTTTTAGATGCGCTTTTCGAAGGTCGTGTCGTCATTGTGCATTCCCTTTTTTAAGAGTAAGAATAATAATAGCACTACCCTATGCAACAAGTTGTGCTTTTTTTGAGTTCTGGCTTGCTAACTGGCTTGCGGTGCAGGTTTATATTGAGTGAAATTGTGTTTCGCTTTAAAAAAACTGCGGGCCAGAGCCGATGAAATGTCGGCTTTAGATCTGAGAAAGTTGATTAAATCAAAATTAGCCAACGGCGGCAATTCACTGATTGCAAACACAAAGCTATTCGGTTTTATCTTTAAATTCACACAAGTCTTCGATAATACAAGAACCACAGCGTGGCTTGCGGGCAATACAGGTATAACGGCCATGGAGTATTAGCCAGTGGTGTACGTCTACTTTGAATTCGTTAGGTACGTGCTTAAGTAATTTTTGCTCGACGATATCGACATTTTTACCGGTGGCAAAGTTGGTGCGGTTACTAACTCTGAATATGTGGGTGTCTACAGCTATCGTCGGCCAGCCAAAAGATAATTAAGGTAGGTAGCAAAAGGAAAACCTATGGACTGCTTTTAGCCATATGCTGACATTAAGCCTTAGCAAATTCAGGAGCATATTTAGGGCTATATATCTACATTGTTTTGACGGCTAACCTTAGTTTTTTTGAGGTTTGATTGTTTGCATCAATAGGCATAGTGATACTAAAGCTACGCCTGCCCAACCTATTACTTTAAATTTTTCCCCAATAATGACTATAGCTAAAACAGTTGCAACTAATGGTTCAATTAAGGTGATTAATGTCGCTTTACTTGCATCTATATAATTCAAGCCAAAACCAAATAATAAATATCCTAAAAACATTGGAATTATTGCCATATATAAAGATACGAAAGCATTAGATGAACTTGAAAATAAGTTATCACCCGTAAACCATAATGAAGGAAGTAACAATAGTGCAGCACAACCGAATAGCCCAGACATGGACGATGTTGAGTGAACGCCACTTTCAATTAAACACCTTGCCGCCCATGAATAACCTGCATAAGTTAAACCAGCAATACAACCTAAAATAATCCCCAAACCCTGTTGATTGATACTGTAAGCATTATTATTACTCTGGTCTTTACCTAAAGTTAACAGAGCAATACCTATAGCACCAATGACAAAGCTCAACATCCATTGCAATGAAATGTCCTTTTTGCTAATAAGACGTTCAAGGATTCCAGCAAAAAAAGGTGCAGTGGCTATAGATACTACAGTACCAATGGCAACACCTGATAAGCGCATTGAGGTATAGAATGCTAATGGGTAAATAGCGACAGAAGCGACACCTAAGAGAAATATTTTAGGCTGTTCGAGCATCAGCTTATAATCTATAAGTAGCTTTTTTCGAGCTGTGATTACAAGTAACACTCCTCCTATCCCCATAGAGAATGCACCAATAGCCAAAGAGCTTACATCTGGGGAGTAGCTTGCAGCAGTACCAGTTGTCCCCCACAAGAAACTAGCAACAATAATCGCCATAACACCTTTAAAACTTCCGTGATGATTTTCCACAATGAGACCTATTTATAATAACTTCAATATAGAAATAGTATGCTAATTATGTAGGGTGTTTTTAACAATTAAGACGCAATAGTTAACAATTCCGACTAAGTTTACTTTTTGAATTTAGTTGGTGATAGACCAAAGTATTGTGAAAACTTTCGGCTAAAGGCTGAGGGTTCTTTATAACCTACTTTTTCACCAATAATTGGTAACGGATAATCTGTATGCGTAAGTAATGCTTGGGCTTTTTCCATTCGAAGTTTTGTTACGTACTTCATCACGGTCATACCTGTTTGTATTTTAAATAGTTTCTTAAACTGTGTTTCACTCAGGAAAGCAGATTCAGCTAAACATTTAATTTGAAGCTGCTCTGCAATATTTTGCTCTATGAAGGATATTGCTGTACCAATGCGACTATCTACCTTTGGTAATAAAGTTTGCTCTGCCAGCAGTAAGCTGAACATTTCGAACATCGCCTGTTCTAATTGAGCATTAACTTTGTTTTCTAGTTGGTTTTCGATAAAAGTTAAGTAACTTCTAAGAGATGAGTTAATTGCAAAAACAATACATTGTGAAGATGAAATATTTAGCGGAAGATTTTTCATATCTACGACTACAAACCTAGCTTCAGTGTTTGCAGTGAACAGGTGCTCTTCGTTGGCTTTAACTACAACACATTCACTTGGTGCAACTTTTCCATTGAAATCACCAACACATATATTTATGACACCACGTAAAGGTAGAACCAACTGATTAAATTGATGTGAGTGACGAACTGGCTTTGTGCTATAGGAGCGGATGGATAATAGATTTTTCATAATAATAGAAAACGTATTGCCTTATTTCATCATGATTAGGGTTATATATCTTAGAGTAATGAATTCTAAAGTGAAGTCTTAGTTTCTACTGGTGTTTTTAATTAAAGTTTATATGATCAATGTGGCGGCTTAGTTGACTGTCAAGATGATGATAGCTCTACGTTTAATGGATACTAAAAATATCTCTGAAAACTATTGATGCTAATGTCCGTTATCGTATCAAAGCAGTCTAAACATTACTCAGTCTTATCTTTAAACTCGCACAAGTCTTCAATTATACAACTGCCGCATTTTGGTTTGCGGGCTGTACAAACATAACGACCATGCAGTATCAGCCAGTGGTGTACATCGACTTTAAACTCTTTAGGCACTACTTTTTCGAGCTTCTTTTCTACTTCAACCACGTTCTTACCCATAGCAAATTTAGTGCGGTTTGATACGCGGTCGATATGGGTATCTACGGCGATTGTGGGCCAGCCAAATACGGCATTATCGCCGTTGATCCCCCCCTATAATTCTGAAAGAGCAGGGTAGTGCCAAAAGTGTCTGTTGGCAAGCTGCCCGCTGAACGATCCCAAATAGCAGTAAGCCGACGGGCGGTTAATTTGATTGAAGGGCGGCTTCGAGCTGTGAGTTCAATCGGTCATTCGAGCGATCGTAGCCAAACGACAGCTTTGCCCAAGATATAGTCTCTCAACCTTAATTATCTATAATTAGATTGTTAAGGTTATGTGCTTGTTGATTACGCTGCGGTTGGATACTTTATTGTTTTGGGTGTCTTTGTTTTGTTCTATTTGTTCTATTTGTACTAGTAAGTTTATGTGATCGCGCTAAATAGAAGAATGAAATGGTTTGGGTATTGCGTTGCCGAATAAACACCTACTAATTGATAATATATATAGATAACAGTACATTGTTCGGACTAAGGAAACTTAATAATAAAAAGCAAGGAATTCAATATGCTAAAAGCAATTAGTAACAGTCTTTCAACCCGTCTGAAACATTGGATACCAGACACTTTTGTGTTTGCAATTATCTTGACCATAATCACTGCAATCATGGCTGTGACTTTGACAGATACTTCAATAAATAAAGTAACTGATGATTGGTACAAGGGATTTTGGATGTTACTTGAATTCGGCATGCAAATGGTATTGATCCTTGCTACAGGATATTCCATTGCTTTATCACCTTTCATCTCAAAGTTAATCGATAAACTGGCGACCTTGGCTAAAACACCGGGCAAAGTTTATTTACTGGTTATGTTTATAGGTGCTTTGTTTGCTCTGGTAAGCTGGGGGTGGGTTGTGCTTACAGCTGTACTTGCTCGAGAACTTGGTAAGCGTGTTGACGGCATTGACTATGCCTATCTCGTCGCCTGTGTTTATATTTCCGGTGCTCCTTGGGTTGCAGGACTTTCAAGTTCTATACCTTTAGTGCTCAATACCGAAGGAAATTTTTTAATCAGTACGGGTGTTCTTCAAGATCTCATTCCAGTGAATCTCACTTTGGGTAGTTTGTTAAATTACTGCTATCTAGGTGCCTTCGTTCTAACGTTTCCTTTGTTAATGTGGTTATTAAAACCAAAGACTAATAGTTCAACATCCATGGGTGATTTACTTGATGATGACCATCGAGAAATGAAGTCTGTTGCCGAAGAAGCATTATCTAAGAGTCTCAATGGGACTTCCTTGTCAGACAGATTAAACAACGGTCGCTGGTTACAAATGGTTATCGCAATAGCAGCAGCTTGGTTTATATTCCGCTATTTTCTTAAGAATGGCTTTGATATCAATCTAAATATTATGATTTTCCTTTTTATAGCAATCGGTTTAATCGCTCACCAAACGCCTATGCGTTACGTGGTTGCAATGAAACGGTCCTGCAGTAATGTGTCTGGAATTATATTTCAGTATCCTTTTTATGCAGGGATCATGGGGATCATGATGTTTAGTGGCTTAGGCGCAGTGCTATCGAACTGGATGGCTAGTGGCGCTTCCATTGAATCCTTACCTTTTTGGGCCCTTTTTAGTGGTGCAGTAATTAATTTTGCAATTCCCTCAGCAGGTGGTGAGTGGGCAGTAATAGGACCTGCGTTAACAGAAACAGCCCTTACGCTTACTCAGGGTTTACCAGCCGAACAAATTCAAGCTTATGTTGCACGTATCGCTATGGCTACAGCCTATGGTGAAACCAGTAGTAATTTACTACAACCATTTTTCTTGCTGATAATTTTACCCATTATGGGAGCGGGAGTTAAAATACAAGCTCGTGATGTAGTGGGTTATTTGCTATTGCCTTTTATCTATTTATTCGTCATGTCATCCTTATTGGTAACTTTTGTTCCACTATAAAATCAGATATCCAAAATTAATAATTGGGGTCGTAGTCAATTATAAATAATATTCTTCACGCAAATCTGTTATTTTTTGGCCGAAAATCGGCATAGCTTAGGTCAACAATGTAGCACCTGATGGACGCAACACACAGCTTCTTACTGACAATCAGGACTTTAGAAACCCAGAGTGGGAATGAGACAGCTACTTTGAATGCTGTTTATTCGGTTTTATCTTTGAACTCGCATAAGTCTTCAATAATACACGAGCCGCAGCGAGGTTTGCGGGCAATACAGGTGTATCTACCATGCAAAATCAACCAGTGATGTAGGTCATACATAAATTCAGTTTTGTTAGGGGTGTTCTTAATGATGGCTTGTTCGGTTTCTTCAACCGTCTTTCCTTTGGCGTAGCCTGTGCGGTTTGCAACACGTTGAATGTGAGTATCTACCGCAATAAAGTATCTACCTTCATTGTCTTTTAGCCAGCCAAATACGGCATTATCGCCGTTGATAAAACCACCCCTATAATTCTGAAAGAGCAGGTTAGTGCCATAAGCGTCTGTTGGCAAGCTACCCATTGAACGATCCTTAATCGTAGAATATAGACAGTCAGGACTTGACCAAAAAATTATAAATTTAATCAATAACGGACATTAACAGAAATTACTTGCGATAGTTTTCTTGAAGAACGAGTTATCAACCTTAAACTTTATTCTTTTAAATATCACTGGCTAGCTTGGGCCAGCTTAAACCTAAGCTTATTGACATCCTTGGCGGGTGAACATCCATACAAACGACCATATTCACGACTGAATTGTGACGGACTTTCGTAACCAACCTGAAACGCAGAAGTTGCGGCATCTAAGTGTTCGGTTAACATTAATCGTCGAGCCTCTTGAAGCCTCATCAGCTTTAAGTATTGCAAGGGACTCATTGCCGTCATATTGCGAAAGTGATGATGAAACGTTGAAATGCTCATACTGGCTATTTGGGCTAGTTCTTCTACGCGAACAGATTTAGAAAAATTAGATTTTAGCCAGGATATTGCCTTAGCCACTTGATGTGTTTGTGTGCCCATTGCTGCGAGTTGGCGCAGTTTTTCGCCTTGCTCTCCAACTAGCAGCCGATAAAAGATTTCTCTGCGGATCATCGGCGCTAACATTGGAATGCTAGATTCATCGTCGACCAGATCAATGAGTCTCTGAAATGCGCTGATTAAGGAAAGTGAAAGAGTTCCTGTGGCCATTCCGCGTCCAGATCGCTGCCCTTTAGGAGGCGGAAGCTGGCTATCTGTCATTAATTGCGTAATTTCCTGGTAATCAAAGGTCAGCTTTAAGCCAAGATAGGGGTGCTCGACACTGGCATCAACCACTTGCGCAACGACAGGCAAATGGACTCCTGAAAATAGGTAGTGTTCCGTGTCATATATATAAGTTTCATCACCCAATTGGACACGCTTTGCGCCCTGAGCAATGAGGCATACGCTTGGTTCATAGAATCCGGCAATAGTTGTTGCATCGACTTTCTTAAAAACCGTCAGCCCTGGAACTTGTGTGGAGTAATAATCTTTACACTCAGTGAGTTTCAATATGCTCGACGCTAGCAGGTTCATATTACTGTCTAAATTTGAAATGTTTGCCATTCTAGCTCACCTACTTTAGCTAAATTTTCTTTCATTGAGTATACCGACGTGGATAGTCATTATATATAGATTGGATTGCCTGCCAGAGAAATAGGCAATTATTGAACAGTAATTGAATACTTGCTTTAACTCTACCACTCTATGCTTGTCATCATACATTCATATGGGGTGTTTGCATTCATTAGCAACAACATGTAAAGGTAATTTTGAAATGAAATCAACAATTAAAACAGCGGCCTTTCTTATTTCTGCTAACTTAATGCCCGTTGAGGCATTGGCTGCCGATTACCGACAAAACCCCTTCACACTCACTTATGCAGGGGCGATAACTGACAATGTAAAACACAAAGTAAGCCTGCGCTCATTAACATACAAACTGAATAATATTGATATAGCTGCAAACGTCTACATGCCGCCTAATTACGAAGCAACGAAGCACTATCCAGCCATAGTCATCGCTCATCCCAACGGTGGTGTGAAAGAGCAAGTTGCTGGCCTCTATGCCCAGCGACTCGCTGAAAAGGGCTATATTACCATTACCGCCGATGCCGCCTATCAAGGAGCCAGCGGCGGACTGCCCAGAAATATCGATAAACCTGCAAACCGGATTGAAGATATCCACGGCATGGCCGACTTTATTTCACAATTTGCGGGCGTAGATGCGGGTCAGGTTGGCTTGCTAGGGATTTGTGGTGGCGGTGGATATGCGATGAAAGCGGCACAAACGGACAAGCGTTTTAAGTCTATTGCCACCTTGAGCATGTTTAATTCTGGGCGGGTTCGCAGAAACGGGTACATGGACTCTGCAACCGCTACGATCCAACAACGATTGCAATCAGCCACAGATGCACGAGCCAAAGAAGTGAAGACAGGTAAAGTAACTTACGTTGGCGATGCTAAGCTAACTGACGAGCAAATTACAGCCTTACCTTTTGATCTATATCGTCAGGGTTTTGAATATTATGGGAAAACCCATGCACATCCGAATTCAACATTTCGTTACACTGAGAGCAGTTTGCTATCACTAATGAGTTTTGATGCAGTAACCAATATTGAGCTTATCAATCAACCTTTACTGATGATAGCAGGTAGCAAGGCCGATTCTCTTTATATGACAAAAGAAACGTTTGAACTAGCAACGAACACTGTATCAAAACAGTTGTATTTGATTGAAGGAGCAAGCCATATCGAAACGTATTGGAAACCAGACTATGTTGATCAAGTAATAGCTCAATTGACAGACTTCTTTGTTACTACATTAAAATAAGGATATCGCGTGATGAATCTTCAACTTAAAGCCAAAAGAGCCATTCCTTTATTGATGTTCACAATACTCGTTATAAGTGCGTGTACCAACCAGAAGTCATCTACGTTAATGATTGCAGAACAAGGCAGCTTTGCCGTTGGTGGCACTATCGTTAAAAAAGAGGGGACATTTGATCCGATTAAACTCAAATCCGATGGGCAAACTCTGCATGGAGATCATGCGTATGTTTTCTATCAAACTCCAGTCAATGAAAGAAAATATCCCATGGTCATGTGGCACGGTTACGGCCAGTTTTCTAAAACGTGGGAGTCCACGCCAGATGGCAGGGAAGGATATCAAAATATCTTTTTGCGCAAAGGATATGGAGTGTATTTGATTGATCAGCCTCGTCGAGGTAATGCAGGTAAAGGCACGCAAGCATCAACCTATGCGCCAGAGCCGGATGAACAGAAATGGTTTAACATATTTCGGATAGGAAAGTGGCCTGAGTATTTCAGCAATGTTCAGTTTCCTACCGATCCTGCTTCTCTAGATCAGTATTTCAGACAAATGACCCCTGATATTGGCCCTATTGATATTAATGTTAATGCCAATGCAGTAGATGCATTATTTGACAAAATTGGCGATGGTATTTTAGTCACACATTCTCACAGTGGTGGAATGGGCTGGCAAGCAGCCATGCAAAATCCACATATCAAAGCCATTGTTTCTTATGAGCCAGGTAGTAACTTTGTCTTTCCTGAAGGTAAGGCTCCGGCACCTAAACAGAGTTCCAGTGGCGCACTGAGTGCGGTTGAAATCTCCCTAGCAGAATTTAAGAAGCTTACCCAGATCCCTATTGTTATTTATTACGGCGACAACATTCCACAGCAACCAAGTGGCAATCCTGGTCAGGATGGATGGCGCGTGCGCCTTGAAATGGCATATGAATGGGCGAATACCATAAACCAATATGGTGGTGACGCGACTGTCGTTCACCTCCCCAAAGTCGGTATTTATGGTAATACCCACTTTCCATTTTCCGATTTAAATAATCGCGACATCGCCGAGTTAATGGCTGATTGGTTACATGACAAGAAATTGGACTAAATTGTCACAAGACTCAATGCTTTATTAAAAGGACTACAACATGATTACGCTTAACCGTAAAAAAGCAAGATTCATTTCAGTGGCACAGATTATGTGTCTATACGTGGTGGCTGTATTTGAAAGCTATGCAGTTGAAAACACAGACGCGCTAAATGACAGACAACAAGCCATCATCCCTATTGCAGCGTTAACCGCCTCTGGTAACATTTCTGAACTTAAATCTGCATTGAACGCGGGTCTGGATAATGGCTTAAGCATAAATGAAGTGAAAGAAATATTCATTCATTCCTACGCTTACGCTGGGTTTCCTCGCGCCTTAAATGGCATAAATGCCTACATCCAAGTCATGGACGAGCGCAAACAACGTAGCATTACCGATAAGTTGGGTAATGAAGCTACCGCAGTGCCAACAGACTACGATGCTAATGCCTACGGCAACAAAGTGCGTAACGAACTGGTAGGCAGGGATATATCCAATCGAACAACGGGGTACGCGGGATTTGTACCGACCATTGACAAATTTCTGGTTGAGCATTTATTTGCCAATATCTTTTATCGAGATGTCCTCACTATCAAAGATCGAGAACTGGTAACCATTAGTATTCTGGCCGCTATACCGGGCACTGAAGCGCAACTGACCTCACATATCAAGCTATCACTGCGGGTCGGCTATTCTCCCGTCCAGCTACTTCAATTTACCCAAGTGTTAAAAGACAAAGTCGGTCAAGATAGCGCTATTCGTGCACAAACAGTATTAAAAGAAGTGGCTGATATTGCTTTGAAAAACAGCGAAATATCGTTGGTTAAAATCAGCAAAGACGACTCAGTGACTTTAGGAGCATTAGATAAATTCTCTGGAATTGCAAAGGTGACATCTCGTTTTGAATCACCAGTTTCTTCTGATTATCGCGGTGCGATGGTCGAATTCGAGCCTGGTGCTCGCACCGCTTGGCATACCCATCCAAAAGGTCAAACACTTATCATCATTTCAGGCAAAGGCCTTGTGCAGTCAGAAGGTGGTGATATACAGCAAATGCGGCCTGGTAATGTAGTCACCATTCCACCTAATACCAAACATTGGCACGGGGCATCTTCCGACTCATCAATGTCACATATTGCCATATCTGCGCCAGACAACGGTGAAACTGTCAACTGGATGGAATTAGTCAACAGCGACAAATAACAATAAATAGGAGAAATAGATTATGAAAAGCATTCAATTGGTTATCGTAGCAGTGATATCCCTACTGTCATCGACAACGGCTCTTGGAGAAAATAATACTAATACTGATGAGAATTCAGTAATGGCTGAACAGCAGAATTTTTATGTCACACAACAAGCGGAGTCAGACAAGCTCATTGCTCTGTCTAAACAAAAATGGCAGTGGATGGCAGACAAAAATGTTGATGACTTAGCGGCACTGTTTCATGAAGAATCAAAATTTGTACACATGAGCGGATCGTGGAAAAAAGCAAGGGAGATGGAAATTATCGAGAGCGGAAGTATTTGGTACAAAAATACGCTAGTTCATGACACAGATGTTGAAATTATCGGAAATACAGCGGTTCTATGGAGCAGAATTACTCTCGAAGCGCACGTCCGTGGAAACGACGTTTCGAATGAATTTACCGCTACTGAGGTTTATGTGAAAACAGAAAACCGTTGGCTTTTACTTGGTTTGACATTCAGCAGTGTCCGAGATACCCACAAAATTGAACACTAGTATTAGGCTATTGAAAAAAACTCAATCTTTACTCTAATAAATAAGGTAAATCTAAAATGAAAAACTTACTGTTGGTAATGCTTCTATCGCTTATGAATATGTCAATGGGTTTTGCGCACCCCCCTACCAATGAGCAAAAAATTATTGATCTATCAAAAGAGAAATGGGAATGGATGGCCGATAAAAATGTATTTGCTTTGAACACACTATTTGACCAAAAATCGATGTTTGTACATATGGGAGGATCTTGGGGCAAACAACAGGAGCTGAATGTTATTGAATCTGGCGGAATTCATTACAAACAGGCGGATATTCATGATGTGTCTGTGCAAATCATCGATAATACTGCCATATTGTTAAACCGGATCACTTTACTTGCTGTCGTAGGTGGACGCGAAGTTACCAATAACTTTATGGTGACTGAAGTTTATGTCAATAAGGGCGAAAACTGGATACTGGGTTCACTATCTTTTACCAAATTATTGGAATAACAAATTAATTTTAGCAAACCAGTATTCCCCCCACTAACTTACTAACTATTTGCCTCGGCGTTGTTGTTTTACGCTCTTATAAACAACGCTAAAATAAATGGAGTAGAACAACATGACGACACTATTAATCAACGGGAAATGGCACTGAGCGGCTATTAAAGTTAATTGCGCCGACTGCCAGCTTAATCGCAGAAGTAGCTTTTTATATGTGCCATAGCGAATGGGTGGAATTTATTAAACAGAACGAGGCGTTATTCTGTTTTATCCTTAAAATCACAAAGATCCTCAATGATGCATGAACCACATCTAGGCTTTCTGGCAATACATGTATACCTACCATGTAATATTAACCAATGGTGTAGGTCATACATAAATTCTTTTTTGTTTGGCGTATTCTTAATGATGGCTTGTTCAGTTTCTTCAACCGTCTTACCTTTAGCATAGCCCGTGCGGTTAGCGACTCGTTGAATATGAGTGTCGACCGCAATGAAGTATCTACCTTCATTATCTTTTAGCCAGCCAAAGGCTGTATTGAGTACTACGTTAGCCGTTTTGCGGCCAACGCCGGGTAGGGCTTCTAGTGCGGCTCTATCTTCTGGCACTTCACCATTATGTAAATCCACCAACATTTGGCAGGTTTTCATGGTGTTTACCGCTTTGGTGTTAAACAAGCCAATGGTTTTTATGTAAGATTTCAAGCCCTCTAGGCCTAAATCTAAGATCGCCTGCGGCGTATTTGCCACTGGGTAAAGTTTGGCCGTCGCTTTGTTAACGCCAACATCGGTGGCCTGTGCTGACAGTAGCACCGCAATCAATAATTCGAATGGCGAACTAAAATTGAGTTCGGTAGTGGGATGAGGGTTGTTATCCCTAAGTCGAGTTAAGATTTCTATGCGTTTTTGTTTATTCATTTTTCTGCGGTAACACGCACGCGGGCGATGTTCTTGGTTGTTGGTGCTGCTGCAAATAATTTTTCGATACGGTTATTCATTAGGTTTTTAAAAGCAATAATAAAGCCCATGCCAATAAAAGCACCGGGGGGTAAAATTGCCAACAAGAAGGCGCTGTCGGTAGTAAATAGTGTAATTTCCATTTGACTGGCCCAGTCACCCAGTAACAAGTTGGCACCTTTAAACAGGCTACCGTTGCCGAGAATTTCACGGATGGCGCCGAGTATCACTAACACTAAGGTAAAGCCCAAACCCATCATTAAGCCATCGAAGGCGGCGAACTTAACCGGATTTTTCGAGGCAAAGGCTTCGGCGCGACCAATAATGGCGCAGTTGGTCACAATCAGCGGAATGAAGATCCCCAGTGCTTGGTACAGCTCAAAGGTAAAGGCGTTCATCAATAACTGAATAACGGTGACGAAGGAGGCGATGATCATGACAAAAATCGGGATGCGGATTTCGTTAGGCACTAAATTACGTACCGCCGATACCGTGCAGTTGGAGCCAATCAATACCAAAGTGGTGGCAATGCCTAAGCCTAAACCATTGATTAACGTCGCAGTTACAGCTAGCAGTGGGCATAAACCCAATAACTGCACCGTCGCTGCGTTATTTTTCCAGATGCCCTGCCAGCTGATGTCTTTTAGCTGTTGCAGGTTATTCTGTTTGCTTAACGCCGGTGCATCATCGTTAGGTTGTTCGCTGTTTGGCGTATTGTCGATATCAGCGGTGGTGTCATTGCTCATTGCGGCACCTCACACATATTGTCCATGGCAAACCAATGTTGCTGTTGTTGCTGATAAAAAGTCATCGCTTTTTTCACCGCTCCAACGACAGCACGGGGGGTAATGGTAGCGCCGGTAAACTGGTCAAACTGGCCGCCATCTTTTTTCACCGCCCAATGATGGCCTAAGCCCGGTTCAAAGGTTTTGTTATTGAAGGATAATATCCAGTCATCCACTGCTAAGTCGATTTTATCGCCGAGGCCCGGGGTTTCACTGTGTTGTAGCACTCGTACACCACTGACGGTATTGTTACCAATAATGCCGACTAACAGATCAATTTTACCGTTGTAGCCGTTAGGCGCTGTGGTTTCGATAGCCATTCCCACCGGTTGGCCATTTTTAGTGGCACGGAAAATACGCTGCGGTTGTTTACGTCCTAACCATTCTAACGAAGTGATATCAATACAATCATGTTGCAACGCATTGTCGTAAAGCTCTGGTGGGATAATGGCATCTAAGGTTTTCAGTAAATGACGTTGTTGCTGTACCGCGATAACCGGTGCGGCGTAATATTGGGTAACTGCAATCAAACCGGTACTGACCAGTGCAAAGGCCGCCAGTATTAAACCATTACGGGAGACGACATTAATCATTTACCGCTCCTTGCATGGCCGTAGGTTCTTGGGCGGCAGTAGTAGTCAATTAACGGCACTGCCATATTCATAATGATGACCGCAAAAGCGATGGCATCGGGATAGCCACCAAACACGCGAATAATGAAGATCCAAAAGCCGACACAGGCACCGAAGACAATTCGTCCCTGATTGGTGGTGGCAGCCGATACTGGGTCGGTGGCAATAAAAAACGCCCCAAGCATAATGCCGCCACTGAATAGATGAAATAGTGGTGAGGCATATTGGTCGCCATCAATGCCATTAAACACTAACGCCATAATGGCAATAGCGCCGAGCATGCCTACGGGGATATGCCAACTGATGGCTTTTTGTAGCAACAAAATAATACCGCCAGCTAAAAATGCCAGATTCACCCATAACCAACCCACACCTAAGCCGCCAGCGAATACGGGTGATTCGAGTGTTTCGTTATAGGTTAAGCCCAAGGTGAGGTTAGTTTTCACCTGATCCAGCGGGGTGGCCATAGTGTGACCATCTATTCCTAATTGCAGTTGCTGCAGGCTGTAGCCATCGTTACTGAAGCCGGTAAAAATCACCGACAGCGCATCGGCGAAATTGGCCTGATATTGAGTTAGGCTTTCAGGGGGTAACCAAGAAGTCATTTGTACTGGGAACGAAATCAGCAATACCACATAAGCGGCCATCGCTGGATTGAATAAGTTAAAACCTAAACCGCCATACAACTGCTTAACGATGGCAATGGCAAAAAAGGCGCCGATAACGCTGATCCACCAGGGGGCCAATGGCGGAATACTTAGTGCTAGTAATACTGCGGTTAAAATCGCTGAACTGTCTTTAATGGCCACTTCAAAATTACGTTTACGCAGCTCTAAAATTGCCGCTTCGGTAACTACCGCTACCACAATGGCCAACACCAAGTGAATTAGAGTGCCCCAACCAAATAACCAAGTTTGTACGAGTAAGCCAGGTAAGGTACAGAAGATCACTAAGCGCATTAAATCGCTAGTGCTGCGCTGAGCATGTTGATGGGGAGAACTGCTTAGTTTAAAGGTCATGAGTTGTTCTCATTATCTTGATTCTGTTGTGCTAATTTACGCGCTTTGGCTTTGGCAATCGCAGCTGCCACTCGTTGTTTTTTGATAGCGTCTTTGTCTAGTTCTTGAGTTTCTACTTTCTGAGTCTCGCCTGCATCTTCGTTGTCTGTATCTGCGTTGTTATTGTCTGCTTGCTGGCGTTCGGCACGTTTGGCTTTAGCTCTTGCTACTGCTTGAGCGACTCGCTGTTTTTTATCATCAGAAGTTGTATCAGTACTTTCAGCGATGTTGTTATCAGGGGTTACATCAGCATTTTCAGTAACAGCGTCGGTGGCTACCGGCTTTGGTGATGCTGCGTTATCTTCGCCAGCATCGGTCGATGGTTTGTCAGCGGCTGCAGCATTGGCTAACTTTTTCGCTTTAGCACGAGCAATCGCAGCGGCGACTTTTTGTTTTTTGTCGTCGGCGGCAGGGGCGGTCGGCGAAATGCTAGCAGTTTCGGTTGTACTATTTTCAGCCGGTGGTGCAGTTGTTACATTGGCGGATTGATTGGCGCTTTCATCGGCTGAGGCCTGCTTTTTGGCTTTTGCTCTGGCCAAGGCGGCGGCAATTTTGTCTTTGGCGCTGCCACCGTCGGATTGCATGGATTGCTTACGGGCTTCGGCGGCTTTGCGGTGTTTTTCGTCACGCTCATGTTGGTCACGGATCAAACGTTCATTACGGGCTTCAAAACGTTGTCTGGCTTTATCGGCTAAATGCTTCTCTTCTTCTTCGGCACGAATATCGGCTTTAGTAGTGCGGTAATAATGCACCAACGGAATATCGCTAGGGCAAACATAAGCACAGGCGCCGCATTCAATACAGTCAAAGAGGTTGTACTCGTTGGCTTTTTCGAAATCATTGGCTTTGGAATACCAATATAATTGCTGTGGTAATAAGCTCACAGGGCAGGCATCGGCGCAGGCACCACAACGAATACAAGCTTGCTCAACCGGATTGGCTGGGATTTCTTCGGCGCTAGGGGCGAGAATGCAGTTAGTGATCTTCACCACTGGAATACTGTCATCAGCCAACGCAAAGCCCATCATCGGCCCACCCATAATAATATTCGGCTGGCTTTGTTTGGCGGAGTCGTAACCACATTCACTGAGTAAATGCGACACTGGTGTACCAATAGCCGCCCATACATTTTTAGGCTGTTGTAGAGATTCGCCGGTTACCGTGACTACCCGTTGGATCAGCGGCTTGCCGTTAAACACTGCATCGGCTACTGCATAACAGGTACCTACATTGTGCATGACGATACCGACATCACTGGGTAAACCGTTTTTAGGCACTTCTTTACCGGTTAAGGTTTGAATTAACTGTTTCTCGCCACCCGCTGGATATTGGGTGGGAATGGCGCTGACAACATATTGCTCGACGTCATTACAGGCGACTTTCATGGCCTCAATAGCTTCGGGTTTATTGTCTTCAATGGCGATCACCACATATTCCGGCGACAACAAATGGCAGAGCACATCAATCCCCTGACGAATGTGCCAAGCGTATTCACGCATCAGGCGATCATCGGCAGTAATGTAAGGTTCGCATTCAACGCCGTTAATAATTAAAAACTCAATGTCTTTTTTCGGTGAGGCTTTAATGTGCGTAGGGAAGCCCGCGCCCCCCATCCCTGCAACACCCGCAGCGCAAATGGTTTCTATAAGTTTAGATTTAGCCACAGCGGTGTAATTGGGTAAGGGCGATAACTCGGCCCACTGGCCTTTGCCGTCAGGAATAAGCTCGATGGCTTTTTCAGGCAGTGCCGATGGATGTGCCGAAGGGTGATTGATTACGCCGGCAATAATACCAGAGGTTGGTGCGTGTACTGGCACCGCAAAAGGGTTAGCACTGCGGGTTAAGGCTTGGCCTTTTAAAACACTTTGACCTTCTTCCACACATACTCTGCCAGCAACACCAATATGTTGCTTTACACTGATGTATAGGCGCTCGGGCAACGGCAGTTCTTCAATACTGGATTGATTAGATAAGCTTTTGCGTGCCGGTGGGTGGATACCACCGGGGAAGCCCCATAAACGCCCTTGGCGAATACGATCGATAATCGACTTCATCAGGAATTCACCTGCTTAATCGGAATGCTGTGTAAATCCCAACGCCAAGATTTAGCCGTGGTTTTCACTGGGATCATATCAATACAATCCACAGGGCAGGGCTCAACACATAAGTCACAACCGGTACATTCATCGGCAATTACCGTATGCATTTGCTTGGCCGCGCCAACAATGGCATCCACCGGACAAGCGACAATGCATTTGGTGCAACCAATACATTCATCTTCGCGAATATAGGCGACTTTTTTGACAGGGGCTTCACCGTGGGCGGCATCTAGTGGAATAGCATCCACGCCCATTAAATCGGCAATATGTTTGATAGTGGCATCGCCGCCAGGGGGGCATTTATTAATGGCATCACCATTGGCAATGGCTTCGGCATAAGGACGACAGCCGGGGTAACCACATTGACCGCATTGGGTTTGTGGTAGTAGTTCATCAAGCTGTTCGACTAAGGGGTCGGCGTCCACCTTAAAACGAATGGACGCATAACCTAAAATTAGGCCAAAAATCAGGGCTAACACGCCAATGGCAATTAGGGCATAAAGGATCAGCATTAAAACTTAACCAGACCAGTAAAGCCCATAAAGGCGAGGGACATTAAACCGGCGGTGATCATGGCGATAGACGCGCCTTTGAACGGGGCCGGGACATCGGCGGCCGCCAAACGCTCACGCATGGCGGCAAATAAAATCAGTACTAAAGAAAAACCGACTGCTGCACCAAAGCCATAAATGATCGATTGAATAAAGTTGTGATCTTCATTGATATTCAGCAGTGCCACACCTAATACCGCGCAATTAGTGGTGATCAAAGGTAAAAATATACCGAGTAATCGATACAGAGTAGGGCTGGTTTTATGTACCACCATTTCGGTGAACTGCACGACAACGGCAATCACTAAAATAAAACTTAGAGTACGTAAATAACCAATACCAAGGGGAAGCAGAATGTAATGTTCAACCAGATAACTGCTTAGGGAGGCCAGTGTGAGTACAAAGGTGGTGGCCATCGACATACCAATGGCGGTCTCCAACTTGCTGGAAACACCCATAAAGGGGCATAAACCTAAGAACTTCACGAGTACGAAGTTATTGACGAGTACTGTGCTTACCAGCAACAGTAAAAATTCGGACATGAAAAATAACAACCGGCAATAAGATGATAACAGCTCGCATTATCCGATTTTATGTCTTATTAAACAACTTGATATGCGGGAAAAACGTAATTTTTGCGGAGTTAAGTTGAATACTGAGGTAATAGACCTTCAGATTAACCGTTTTAAGGCTATAACCCTAAAAATATAAAGGACTTAAAACAGTGTGTAAGAAGTAATATATTGATGGATAGGAATTTTATTAAAAATGAAAAATAAGAAGTGTAAACAATGAGCCGAATTGGCTCCCCCTCCCCGACTCGAACGGGGGACCTGCGGATTAACAGTCCGTCGCTCTAACCAGCTGAGCTAAGGGGGAATCATAATCTCGATATTAGTATCGATGATACTATCGACTTGAAATTTGGCTCCCCCTCCCCGACTCGAACGGGGGACCTGCGGATTAACAGTCCGTCGCTCTAACCAGCTGAGCTAAGGGGGAACAGAATTTCAATGTGTTAAAACTGGTGAACATGGCGATTGCCCGCTTGCTGAAGCCAGATTTCAACGGAGCGGAATATTAATGAGGGTACCGGTAAGTGTCAACACCTGTACCCAACTATTTTCATGTTAAATCGCTTAATTGCTCATTTGCTACACAAAAGCCAGTGCCGTTGTTAGCATTATCGTCTTTGCTCAGGAACGACTGTTTAAAAATAGAACAAAATCGGCATGCCAAGTATTGTAACTTTTCTGTCATTAAAAGTTAATCTTATAGACCTTAATAGTATATGAAGAGAGTTTGACAGTACTCATTATTACCCTGTTAACATCTTATTAACGTATTTAGGGCGCTAGCAACGTTAGTGTTAACTTACCTTGAATATCAAGTGGCATTATTGCAGATGGCGACGGCTATGGGCTAGCTGCAGTTATCCACTAAATCTGTGGATAACTATGTGAATTAAATTGTTAAAAAGCCTGTATCGCCCGCCAATTTGCTGTCAAGTGTTACTTTTAAAAACCTAATAAAAATTATTATAATTGTTTTAAAACAAAATCTTATGTTAATTTTTTGAAGAAAACTTAATGTCTTGGTTGTTTTTTGAACGGTTAAGTTTTTGCTTGTGCATTTTTCTCGCTGTCAATAGAGATTTGAAAAAATCTCAGTAACTTTTATGGCTTTTATTGTATTTAAATTTTCTTTAAAAAAAGTAGCGTTTTTGGCATTGGAAATGCACTTTAATACTTTATTAGAGGGTGAGTCAGGGAGTTTTTTCAGTGATATAGCGCTATAGCGTGGTTTTAACCTAGTTTCTAAATTATTTTAAATTTTGTGGCACAATCGTGCTAATTAGGCGTTTAAGTTTATTACATTATCTGGTGGGAAAGAAAACGTCACAATTAACGTTCTTTATAGGCGACAATCGATAAATGAATCATTATCTGCTTTGTGGTTGCCGTCGATTAGCCTGTATAAGATTTTCACCCTAAGGATCTGCGAGGATCGCAGGAATAAAATGTAAGCAAATACTGAAGACGCATGGTAATCAATAATCAGCTGCTCTAATATGCTGCCTGCGGATCATCGAGCTAATCGAGCATAGACACCATTCTTTTTCGGTAAGCACTTTAGTGCGGGTTTATTGCCTCATCGGCAATATCAATATAATGATCCTTTCCATTTTAATATCGGGATAGCGTTGCGTTTTAATAGCCAATGCTGTTGATAGCATTTTCTAACAGTGAGAGACAGAGTGACCCGACAGCCATCCTCTAAAAAACCAGATTTACTCAATGGCGATATTGGCGCGACCTTAACCCAAATGGCGGTGCCGATGATTGTTGGCATGGTCATATTAATGACCTTTGGTTTGGTGGATACGTTTTTCGTGAGTATGTTGGGCACCGAGCAGTTAGCGGCGATCAGCTTTACTTTTCCGGTGACCTTTACCTTGATCAGTCTAAATATCGGTTTGGGTATTGGCGCATCGGCCACTATTGCCCGTTATTTAGGCTCGGGGCAAACCGATCTGGCCCGAGAGTTTGCTAATGGGGCGCTGATATTGGCGTTCGTGTTAGTTGGGGTATTGGCGCTGATTGGCTGGTTTACTATTGATCCTATTTTTACGTTGTTGGGCGCCAGTAACGAAGAGTTGGTTTATATTCGTGAATATATGTTGGTCTGGTATGCCGCCGGGGTGTGCTTGGCTATGCCTATGGTTGGCAATAGTGTTATTCGCGCCTCTGGGGATACCAAAACACCGAGCTTGATCATGGGGGCTGCCGGATTGGTCAACGCCATCCTCGATCCTATTTTGATTTTTGGTTGGGGGCCGGTGCCGGCATTGGGTATTCAGGGCGCTGCCATCGCGACATTAGTCGCATGGTTATTTGCAGTTTGTTATATCTTTTATTTGTTGAATCAACGTAACTTAATTTTACCTCGTTTGTTGACCTGGGCTGAGATGAAAGTCACAACAGTCGGCGTGATGAAAATCGGTTTGCCTGCGGCCGGTGCTAACATGCTCACACCTATAGCCAATGGCGTGTTGACCGCCATCGTTGCCACCTACGGCACCGAAGCTGTGGCAACGTGGGGCGTAGGTAATCGCCTAGAGTCCATAGCTTGTATTGTTATTTTAGCCTTATCCATGACCTTACCACCATTTATTAGCCAGAATTTTGGGGCAGGTAAAATGCACAGAGTAGAGCAGAGCTATGTGCTGTGTGTTAAATTTGTACTGGTTTGGCAAGTATTGATTTTTGCCTTGTTATGGTTGTTGTCGCCGTTGATTGCCGATGTGTTTGCCGAAGAGCAACAAGTGGCCGAACTTATTCAACTATTCTTACTGATTGTACCCATAGGTTATGGCTTACAAGGTGTGATTATTTTAACTAATTCTTCGTTTAACGCCATGCACCGGCCCATGTCGGCGTTATCTTTAAGTCTTATTCGGTTATTTATCTTTTTTGTGCCCGTGTCATATATTGGTAGTGTGATGTTTGCCTTACAAGGGTTATTTGTCGGCGCAGTTGTGGCAAATTTGGCTACAGCGATAATTGCGTTTATTTGGTTTAAGCGCTTACTAAATGAACATTCATTACCAGAAGTGGAGGCTAATGCATGAGTAAAATCGTTAATCTTACCCGACCTTTTATCTTATCTGCCCCCTATGAACCGGCCGGGGATCAGCCTAAGGCGATTGCAGGTTTATTAGAGGGTTTAGAGTCAGGGCTAGCGCACCAAACATTATTAGGCGTCACGGGGTCGGGTAAAACTTTTACTATGGCCAGTGTTATTGCCGAAGTACAGCGGCCAACGTTGATTTTAGCTCACAACAAAACACTGGCAGCACAGCTTTATGGAGAGATGAAAGAGTTTTTTCCGAATAATGCGGTGGAATATTTTGTTTCTTATTACGATTACTATCAACCGGAGGCCTATGTGCCTTCAACCGATACGTTTATAGAGAAAGACGCATCGATCAACGAGCACATCGAACAAATGCGTTTGTCAGCCACCAAAGCGCTGATGGAGCGTCGTGACGTTATTATTGTGTCCAGTGTCTCGGCCATTTACGGTTTAGGCGATCCCGAATCTTATATGAAAATGCTGCTGCATATTCGTCAAGGTGACTTGATGGATCAGCGCGACATCTTACGAAAGCTGGCCGAATTGCAATATAAACGTAATGATGTGGCCTTTGAGCGTGGCACCTTTAGGGTGCGCGGCGATGTGATTGATATTTTCCCTGCTGATTCTGACCGTCATGGTATTCGCGTGGAACTCTTCGATGAAGAAATTGAAAGGATCAGTTTATTTGACCCCTTAACCGGTACCGTGGATAAAACAGTGACCCGCGTTACGGTGTTCCCGAAAACCCATTACGTTACTCCACGTGAAAAAATTCTTGATGCTATTACTCACATCAAGGAAGAATTAAAAGAGCGTCAAGAACAGCTAAAGTCAGTAAATAAGTTGGTGGAAGAACAGCGGGTGAGTCAGCGGGTACAGTTTGATATCGAAATGATGCAAGAACTGGGTTATTGCTCAGGAATTGAAAACTATTCACGCTATTTGTCTGGTCGCGCGCCGGGTGAGCCACCACCCACCTTGATTGATTATTTTCCGGCTGATGGTTTGATGTTTATCGATGAGTCCCATGTGACGGTTTCGCAGATTGGTGCCATGTATAAAGGTGATCGTTCACGTAAAGAAACCCTAGTGGAATTTGGTTTCCGTTTACCTTCGGCATTGGATAATCGGCCGCTGAAGTTTGATGAGTTCGAAAAAATATCACCACAAACTATCTATGTGTCGGCCACGCCAGGCCAGTTTGAAATCGATAAATGTGGTAGTGACTTTGTCGAGCAAGTGGTGCGACCTACCGGATTGTTGGACCCGATTATTGAAGTGCGGCCGGTGGCGACTCAAGTGGATGATTTGTTGTCGGAGATCCATAAGCGCGTTGCACTTGATGAGCGGGTACTCGTGACCACCTTGACCAAACGTATGTCTGAAGACCTAGCGGATTATTTAGATGAGCACGGCGTACGGGTGCGCTATTTACATTCCGATATCGATACGGTGGAACGCATTGAAATTATTCGTGACTTACGCATCGGTAAATTTGATGTGTTAGTGGGGATCAACCTATTAAGAGAAGGTTTGGACATGCCGGAAGTGTCATTAGTGGCAATTTTGGATGCCGACAAGGAAGGTTTTTTACGTTCCGAACGTTCATTAATTCAAACCATGGGGCGAGCCGCACGTAACCTCAACGGTAAGGCAATTTTGTACGGCGATAGGATCACCGGTTCAATGGGACGAGCCATGGCTGAAACGGAACGCCGCCGTACCGCACAAATAGCACATAATAAGCTGCATAATATCACTCCACAGGCGCTGAATAAGAGTGTGACCGATATCATGGATGTGGGCGATGGTAGTGGTAGCGGTGGGGTGAAACTACGGAAAATTTCGGAAAAAGGCGCTAAATACAATACCTTTACGCCTGCGCAATTAATGAAACAAATCGCCGAATTAGAAAAAGCCATGTTTAAACATGCCGCCGATTTAGAATTTGAAAAAGCCGCATCCGTGCGCGATGAAGTTGAAAATTTGCGTACTCAATTGGTAAAAATAGCTTAAACCCTTGTTATTGTTTCGAAATAGTTACAAATTGTTATTGCTACCGCTGACCGGTAAGTTATAGTATAAAAAATTATACCTTAACTGGTCAGGGTGACTTATGCTAAATCGCTTACAAGAATCAGATATTAAATTACTACGGGTATTTTTCGCAGTGGCCTCGTGTAATGGTTTTACCGCCGCAGAGCCTGTACTCCGTATGCAGCGGCCGAATATTAGTGCCGCCATTAAAAAGCTCGAAGAGCGCTTGGATTTAATTCTTTGTCACCGTGGTCGCGGTGGCTTTCAGATGACTAAAGAAGGCGAAGTGGTTTTTCAAGAAACCAAACGTATCTTTAATGCCTTCGATAATTTTGTCTTCAATTTAAAAAGTTTGCATGATGATTATTCAGGGCATTTAACCATAGTGTTGATGTCTGGCTTGCCGATGAATGTGGTTCGCGCTGTGAGTAAATCGGTGAAAACCGCCATGAACAAATTTGAAGATATTCACTTCAACGTACAAACCCGTTTGTACAATGAAGTGGAACATGCATCGACTTCTGGCGAATGTCATTTGGTGGTGTCTTGTTACGACATGGTTAAACCCGAATCTATTATCTTTCACCCGTTACCCTTTAAATGTACTGGCCAGTTGTATTGTGCCAAAACCCATCCTTTAGCTAAGCACGCTGGGCAATTACCCGATTCTATGGATATGAGCGATTATCCGGCTATCGGCATTACCGGTATGTCACCTTCCAATTACATTGGTAATGAGCGACGCATGGCTATAGAAACCTTTTCTGATTCTTTTGAGTCTTGCCTACCCGCAATATTAACCGGCGAGTACATAGGTTTACTGCCAGATTATTTCGTCGAAGGTAAAGAATATGAGTCTGAGTTGGTGGCATTAGCTGGTGATGAATTTAAGTTCAGTCATAGTTTATATGTAATGAATGGCAAAAATACGCGCATGAATCCGGTACTTAAGCACTTTGTACGAGAGTTGGAATACTTCGTCACACAGTAAGTTGATGTACAGCGGCATAACCACTGGGATCAAACTTGAGTGCGTTATCCTAACCAGTGTTGCAACTTTTCTCTAAGGTCGTCTGGATTAAAAGGCTTACTGAGATAGTCATCCATGCCCGCCGCTAAGCACTTATCTTGATCTTCCTTCATCGCATTAGCGGTTAAAGCAATAATCGGCACACGGCGGTAGTGTTCACCGCCAGCTCCATCGCGAATTGCCGCTGTTGCTTCAAAACCATCCATTTCCGGCATTTGACAATCCATTAAGATTAAATCGTAGGGCGCTTCTAGATCGCTGCCGTTAAGTTTTGCTAATGCTTCAATGCCATTGTTGGCCACATCGGCTTGTAATTGCATATCTTCAAGTTGCGCCAATGCCACCGCTTGATTAATGAAGTTATCTTCAATCAGTAATATTCGCGTATTACTTGGCCAAGATCCTAATGACTCGGTGCCTGAGGTGGCATCATTGTTATGGTATTCCACTCGTCCTTCACTTGCATTGTCATGCATACTTTTAATCGAGTGGCGTGTGACTAATGGTTGAGGGTTAGTTAGCGCACCTTCATCATTAAGTAAGATAGCGATGGCATCACTTAGGTCCGACGGTTTTACGGGTTTAGGGAAGTAAGCGCTAAAACCGGCTTGATGGAATAGATGAGAATCACCTCGTTTGGTAACGGATGTCAGCATAATCATTTTCATTGCATCATAATCGGCAAAACTGCGGACTTTTTTGGCTAATGTCAGCCCATCCATATCCGGCATTTGCATATCGAGAATAGCCAGCGCAAATGGACGATTATGTTCGCTCTGGTACTGGGCCAATTTTAATAAGGCGTCTTCGGCACTTTGCGCTGAAGTAACATTCGCCTGCCAACGTTGTAACTGCCCCGTGAGGATTTCTATATTATTGTTATTGTCATCGACGATGAGGACATCGGTATTCTCTAACTTGATTTGCGGTAACGGCGCGTGCCTTTGTGAGGAGCTTTCAAGTTCGATATTAAAATTAAAGGTGCTGCCTTTACCATATTCACTTTCGGCACTGACGCCACCACCCATCAGCTCACATAATTGTTTGACGATGGTCAAACCTAATCCAGTACCGCCATATTTTCTAGTGGTGGAGGCATCCACTTGGGTAAATGAATTGAACAGTAGCGATATTTTATCTGCTGGGATGCCGATACCGCTATCGATGATCTGACATTGCAGGCGCAAGTTGCTATTAAATTGGCTTAATTTAATACGTACTATAATTTCACCTTGTGCGGTGAATTTAATGGCATTACTGATGAGATTAGTCAGTATTTGTCGAAGACGGGACGGATCGCCTTTAACCATGCTTTGCTCGAGTGCACTGGCATCTAGGATCAGTTCTAAGCCTTTTTCTTCGGCTTTGATGGCCATGGTCTCAATCACATCATAAAAATGACTGAGTAAGTCAAAGTCAATAATGTCCAGTTCTAACTTGCCGGCTTCTACTTTTGAAAAATCCAATATGTCGTTAATAATAGCCAGCAAAGAGGTGGCACTTGAATAGGCGAGGTCAGCGCGGTGCGATTGCTCTTGGTTTAGGTCTGAGCCTCGCAACAGATCAAGCATGCCTAACACGCCATTCATTGGCGTACGAATTTCATGACTCATGCTAGCTAAAAATTCTGATTTATAGCGCACGGTTAATTCGGCTTCTTCTTTGGCGGCAATCAGGGAGTTTTCCACTTGCTTATGCATGGTGATATCCCTAAACCCCCATACTTGCCCTAAGGAAGTGTTATTAATCAGCATCTGATTCGAGGAGAAATGTAATACACTGCCGGACTTCAGCTCTAGAATATTAGCCTCGGAGTTGGTGTTATTATCAGCCTCGACCACAGTGGATAATTTCAGTGTTTCTGGATTTACAAGGCGACTACCCATGTATTCGAGCATGGCATTTTGATCAAATTGTGAAACCTGATCAGCAGTCAATTGCCAAAGTTCACATAAACGTTGATTGAAACGAATAACGTCACCGCTGTTAGATACCACAAATAAGCCGATATCGGTCGCCTCCATAATCGCTTCCAATTGACTTAGGGTTCGATTGATCTCTTCTTCTGCGGCTTTTTTTGCACTGATGTCGCGAATAATCCCAGTGAAAATAACCCCTTTAGTTGTGTTACTTTCAGATATGGCTAAATGAATAGGAAAGGTTGATTGGTCCTTTCTAAGGGCTATTAACTCCCGGCCAATACCGATAATTTTACTATCTCTTGTATTGATAAAGGCATTGATATAGCCATCGTGGTGCTGTGCATAATGTTCAGGCATAAGGCAACTGATATTGCGGCCAATCACCTCTTCTTTGTGATAACCAAACATACTTTCAGCCGCTTGATTGAATGATAAAATCTCCCCCTTTTTATTAATGGTAATAATGGAGTCAACAACGCTATTGAGTATCGACTCTAATAAATTGGCCGATTCCAAAGATTGAGCGGTAATGCGTTGATTTTCACTGCGTTCTGCACCGATATGCAACATCATGTTGTGAAAAGTACGTGCGAGTACCCCCACTTCGTTGGTTGCGGTAATAGGTAATTGTTGCAACTTACCTGATTCATCATATTGCTTTAATGCGTCCGTCAAGTTACTAATGGGGCTGACCATTCGGCGTGAAGTAATAATGGTAATAGTTAATGCGAGTATGGCTAAGGCAATGCCTAACCAAATACTACGGGTACGGATATTGTAGAGTTCACTATTAGATTGATTGACGTCTTGCAATAATAAATACAGTGGCTGCTGATTTTGGTGTTCATTACCTCCCAACCGTTGTAGGAAGGAAATTTTAGATCTTTGTTGATTATCCATTAAGTTGGGTAGTGGAAAAGACGTCGGCTCTTGAGTTAAAATGTCTGTGAGGCTGGGAAATAGTTGTTGTATAGGGGTGTTTTCATACAGCGATTTATCAGCATTTTCATTTAAAATAATACCTTGGTGATTGGTCAAAAACATCGCTAAATTATTCAGTACATTCTCTTTTAATTGTTGTAGAAAATGACTGAAATTGACATCAATGAGCACAACCCCAAACAGTTCATTATTGCCAGCAGTATAAATAGGCGTCGCTACTTGAAAACTAACAATGTTGTCAGCCGACAAAGTGGCGGAGGATATAAAGGTCTCAGTGGTTTTCTTGGATAAAGTTTGTTGAATTACTGATGGTGCAAATGGGTGCGAGTTTTCGTCGACACTGACCATAATGTTGCCATCCGATTGGCGAATGGCGGTCACTAGACTACTCAAGTTACCAACAGTGCGGATGTAACTGATGTTGTCATATTCAAACTTGTTCTTGAGTATTTGTTCGAAAATCTGCGCTAGCCGGTCCCGCCATAAATCGCTGTTGTAGTGATCGCCGAGATATTGCGCGGCAATTATTCCCTGTATTGGCGGTGTGTTACTTAAAAACAACGTATCAGCGGTGGATTGTAAGTAAACTCGCTCTAGTAATGGGGCCACTAAGCTGGCTTTAATATGTAAGTCTTCTAATACTTGTTTTCGCGATAATCGAGCCGACTCTGCATAGAAAGTTAAACTGACCACTAGGGTAATAATCAACGATATTAAAAAGGCCATCAGCGGCAATTGTATGGTTAAAGGGTTTTTGGCTTTCCCTACTTCAAGGCTTTTCTGTGGAATAAAAGATGAGTTAGAATTTGTATCGCCACTGTTAATAGATGGCGATTCCGCTAGTTTTCTGTGGTTCAGTGTTAACCATAAACCAACTAATACAGTAGCGTAAGCAATGATTTTTAAACTGTGGGCAATATTAAAGTGATTGTCATATAAAGCAGTGGAGCCGAAGGCCATATGTAATTGGGTGAAGATCTCTGGGATCATGGATAATAGAATGGCAAATTTGATGGTGGAATAATCTTGTTTCAACCATACCGAGATTAACGTCGCAGCCAGTAAAAATAATGTCAGGGGTAGTACATCGAAAGGTCGAGTGACGACGGCATTCAGGTACATAGTTTGCGGCAGAGTTGTGGCACTCATCGCAGCGCCTACGACAATGACCGTAGCACCGATAAAAATGATAGCCATCGCTATTAACAAACGAACGGAAAGCTGTTGCTGAGCAGTCTTATTATTAGTTTGGTGGTAAAACCAAATATTGGCAGTGACACCGATAATGATCACCGTGGCATTGAACAATCGGGATAAAGCCCAGGTGAACGGGATAAAGTCTTGATTACCTGAAATGGCCTCGATAATACGTGTCGCCGCCAAAGTATGGAATCCATCTACAATGGCTGAGCTGAATAAGACTAAGCCTATGATGGCAATGGGGACATCACCGTTACGGCGGTAGTGTAAGAATGCAATACCCGAGGCAATAACGGCTATGCAAATCGCTGTCCAATCTAGAATGGCGTGGTGAATGTTCCCGACATTAGGTAATGTGTTAATTTCGCCAGCAATATGCGCGGAGCTAAATTCGACACCGAGTAAGTTTAATAAAAACGGAACCAAACAAATAATCAATATAAAGATCGTGTTTTTGGCACTGGCGGTCATTACATTCATTATTTTGAGTAATTCCTTGTTGGCAGCTAAGCAGTAAGTTACTGAAATCAGTATTGTAATTAGTTGTTACAACACTGATCTACTGTAGACGAATATTGTTTTTTTGCTCAGTTTATTCGTATAAACAGGGGTCGACTAATTGCTTGCTGGCAAAGGCTTCTAAGCGTTCCTGGCAGGCTCCGCATTTACCGCAGGCCTTTTCACGGCCGTTATAACAGGTCCAAGTGTCGGCATAATCTAAGTGCATGGCCAAGCCTTCGGCGAGGATTTCACTTTTACTTTGCATTAAGTAGGGAGTTACAATTTCGACCGCTTCATAATTGGCAATGGCACAGACATCATTCATTTTTTCCACAAATAACGGCCTGCAGTCTGGGTAGATAGCGTGATCCCCCCCATGAGCACCGTAATAAACCTTGGATGCTTCTAGAGAAACCGCATAACCCACCGCTAACGACAGTAATATCATATTGCGATTGGGCACCACGGTTTGCTTCATGTTTTCGGCTTCATAATGGCCTTCGGGCATCGGAATATTGTCAGTGAGTGCTGAGCCTGCGAGTAAAAAGCTGATGGCGCTGATATCCACTACTTTGTGGGAAATGTTTAACTTGCTACAAACACGGCTGGCATAGTCTAATTCTTTTTTATGCTTTTGCCCGTAATCAAAAGACAGCGCATAAACCTCTTCATTTTGTTGCAACGCTTTGTTTAATACCGTGAACGAGTCCATTCCTCCGGAATAAATAACAACGACCTTTTGTGCCATGGGTAAGCCTTCTCTATAATGTCCTCAAATAATCATGACAATTGCCAGTCAGTTTGAGTATTTAATGTTGATATCGGCAATTCTAGTGAATTCAAAGCCAAAGGAACACCTAAAAGGGCATTATGTACCGCTATAAAATTAATGAAGTATTTGAATCAATCCAAGGTGAGGGAGCTTTCACCGGTGTGCCATCGATTTTTATCCGTTTACAGGGCTGTCCGGTAGGTTGTTCTTGGTGTGATACTAAGCATACTTGGCAGGTGGATCCTGACAAGCAATTAACCAGCAATGATGTCATGCAGGAAAATACCGAAAGTGATCATTGGTTTGCTGCATCTACTGCTGAATTGATAGCCTTATTTAGCGAACAAGGCTATCAGGCTAAGCACGTTATTATTACCGGTGGTGAGCCTTGCATGTATGATCTTAATGATCTTACTGCTGGCTTATTAGCTGCAGGGTTTTCGGTGCAGGTGGAAACCAGTGGTACTTTTGAGGTTAAGGTAGCTGCCGCTACATGGGTGACAGTTTCGCCCAAAGTGGATATGCAAGGGGGCTATGTTGTTTTAGATCAAGCACTGGCATTAGCTAATGAAATCAAGCATCCTGTGGCAATGGATAAGCATATTGACGAGTTGGATATGTTGCTGGCAAGAACGGCAACTAATAATGATGCCTTGGTTTATTTACAACCTATCAGCCAACAACAACGTGCGACCCAACTGGCAGTAAAAACCTGTATTCAACGGAACTGGCGATTATCGCTTCAAACACATAAATTTATTGGAATTGAATAGTGAATGTAGCTGAATTTTTTGAACAATATCAAGATGCTTTTAATGCAAAAAAACTAGAGCAACTTATCCCCTATTATTTTTTACCGACGGTATTTATGAATGCCGATGAAAAATTGATTTTCATGCGTACCGAACAAATAGAAGATTACTTACAACAAGTTTTTGCAGAAGGTGTTGAGAAAGGCGTTGACCGAATCTCTGTAGATGTTCGGCAAGTGATGAAGTTGGCAAAAAATATTATGTTTTGTAATGTGGAATGGCATTTCTTTGATACTGATGGTCGTGATTTTTCGAGCTCACAGGTGTCTTATACGTTACAACTCGAGGATGACAGTCATCCTAAAATAATCGCCATTGTGCGCGATAAAGAGCCTGAGTTTGGAAGCATCTAATATGGTCCATTTTGCTATTCGCTGTCGGTTAATATTGGTTGTGTTGTTAGTGCATTGGGCGCCAATGGCTCAGGCGGCAATTTGGGACATTGTCTATCCACGCCCGATGGATGACCAAGATACCCGTGATCGCTACCCTCTTGAGATATTAGAATTAGCGCTCAAACACACTGGCGTAAAATATCAAATGTCGCAGTCGTCTACGCGCATGGAGCAGGGGCGTGCCACGGCAAGTTTGTTGGCTAATCGTGAAATTAATGTGTATTGGAGCATGACCGACAGTAAGCGTGAATCCCAATTACTACCGATCCGCATTCCACTCTACAAAGGTCTTATCGGTTTGCGTTTGTTTCTTGCTCGTAGCGCCAACCCAGTGAACACCAGTATGGTTAAAGATATTGCCGGTATGCGCAACTTTACCTTGGTGCAAGGTAAAGACTGGCCTGATACCAAAATATTACAAGCTAATGGTTTTGAAGTGGTTAGTGCTAATTTTTATCAAGGGTTATTTGCTATATTACAGCAGGAACAAGCGGATCTGTTTCCACGCTCAGTGGTTGAAATTTGGACTGAGCAACAACATGACAACGCGGAATTCACTACTGTTGTACAACCTAATTTAGCTCTGTATTACCCGACTGCAGTGTATTTTTTCGTTAATAAAAATAATGTTGTGTTAGCTAATCTACTGCAAATTGGATTAGAAAAGGCTATCAGCAGTGGTGATTTTGAAAAGCTGTTTTTAAGCGTACACCAACCCCTTATCGAGAGTGCAGATTTAGCCAATAGATTAGTATTCAAGCTAGATAATCCGATCCTGCCTGACAAAACTCCTCTCGGTCGCCCTGAGTTGTGGTATCACTTAGATAATTTGATAGAGTAATGACATTTATAGAATAAAATCGGCAATTTATTGGCAAAAGTATCAGTGTTGCTGCTTGCGGCTTTACCTTAGGCGTGAAATTGGGTTACTTTATTGCCGCCAAATTGAAAATTAATTCCATGGCCCAGACAATGAAAGGTTAAACATGATGACAAAAAATAACATCGGCAAACTAAGGTCGGTACTGTGCTTTACAGTAATAACGCTATTAGCGGGGTGTGGCACAAATAAGCCATCGCCAACAGAAATGACCGCCGCGACAGCGTATAAAATGGTTGATGAAAATGCCACCACAGAAACTCAGGCGCTATTAGCTAACTTGTATGAAATTCGTCAGCAACATATGTTGTTTGGCCACCAAGATACACTAGCTTATGGGGTAAACTGGGAAGGTGAAGAAGGCCGTTCTGACATCAAAGATGTAACCGGTTCCTATCCAGCTTTATATGGCTGGGAAGTTGGTGGTTTAGGAATTAATGAACCGGTTAACTTAGATAAAGTTAACTTTAAAGATATGCAGCGTTGGATTAAAGAAATCTATCAACGTGGTGGTGTGAGCACAATTAGCTGGCATATGTATGATCCGGTTTCCGGCAAAAATTCTTGGTCACAGGAGCCATCGGTACAACGGCTTATTCCAGGTGGCGATCATCATGAAAAGTTCAAACAATATTTAGACACCTTCGTTGCCTTTAACAAGCAATTAACCGTCACTAATGAAGCCGGTAAAGAAGTTACTGTGCCGATCATATTTCGCCCATGGCATGAGCATACCGGCGAATGGTTTTGGTGGGGTAAAGGCCATACTGCAGAAGCTGATTATATCGCTATGTGGCGTTTTACGGTTGATTACTTGAAGGCACAAGGGGTGCATAATTTAATCTATGCTTACTCGCCGGACAGAGGGCGCATTAGTCTTGATAATTACGCCGCTGATTACTTATACGGCTATCCCGGTGATGAATATGTGGATGTGTTAGGTATTGATACCTATAAGGATATGGGGCGTGATCCTAATATCACCGTTGCCGAACAAAAAGACGGATTTCGCCAGACGTTGGAATATACCGTTGAATTAGCTAATAGTAAGCATAAATTAGCCGCCGTCAGCGAAGGCGGTTGGGATGGTTTGACCGACGAAAATTATTGGACCGACCGCATACTTGATGTTGTTAAAAGCAATGACAAAACCCGTCAGATTGCTTACCTCATGGTATGGCGTAATGCCAATAAGGCACGCGAGAAACGCGACCATTTTTATGCACCTTATCCGGGGCACGTTTCTGCGGATAACTTTAAGCTATTTCATAAAGACGATTTCACTTTGTTTGAAGATCAGTTGCCACTCATGTACAAATAGCGGTGTTGAAATGCTAAGGGAGCCTACGGCTCCCTTTTTTGTGGGTATTGCGACAGCAACAAAAATAGCCGTGCTGTGGGGCGTTATTTATCCAGAGCTGAGGTTACACTACTGCTGTTGTTGATGCTGCTGTTGCAAGCGAATTAATGTGGCCATGGCCTTGTCTGCATCCTGCTCAGTAACAAAAATATGATCATGATAAAAACCGGCAATCACATTGGCACTGATATTGTTTTGCGCGAGCGCCTTAGAAAATGCAGCCGTTAATCCAACCGCTTCTAAACTCGAATGTACCGTTAAGGTGATCTTTTTAAATTTGCCGTTGTAATTGAGCTTAACTTGGTCAGCCATATCAGCCTCAACAATCAGTGTCATGCCTTCATCTTCATTGATGGTGACAAGCGGTGTACAACGCTCGATCCATTGTTGATGATTTTCCGTGACACAACAAAATACATAACATTTATCGCTCAAAACCGGTGAGCACGAGGCTAATAATAGGGCTAAATCGCTAATACCTGTCATGGATTGTCCTTTTTAATTGTTTGCCTTGCCATAAAGTATATTTTGTTAATGGCATGCAGAATACTTAACTGTATCATTAGCTTAAACAAAAACCGTGATTCGTTTTCAGTCTCGCGTAAAATAAAGGCTATACAGGAGCTTACAGTATTGAATGAACATATCGATTTTGACGCAGGCATAAAACGTTTAGGCGGTAATAAAACGCTGTATTTGCAATTGCTGCAACGTTTCTTTGATTCAACCACGGAATCGTTTAACAGCCTTAAAGACGCTATTGCGATAAAAGACCAGCAACAAATAAAAATGTTGTTACATAGTATGAAAGGGGCCAGTGGCAATCTTTCAATCGTAACGTTACAGCACATGCTAAGTAATTTTGAGCGGCAATGCGAAAGTTTTAGTACTGAAGAATGTTTGATCCATGTGCACAATATTCAACAGGAAATTCAACAAAGCCAACAAAAGTATCAACAATATCAGTCACTAGACGCCGTGGCACCTTCTAGCTTACACCCCCAGAAAACTTTGATAGAGTGTCTGTCAGAGTTAGAAACTAAATTGCGCAATAGTGAGTTTATAGCTGTTGAGCAGGTGTTAAATTTAAAAAAATTTGTAGAACATCATTCCGACATTCAAACGCTGATAACTAAAATTGAAAATTTCGAATATGCGTTGGCTTTAGAGCTTTTGTTAGGATTAAAAGAGGGCAAATAATAATGAGTAAACCAACAATATTAATTGTTGACGATGAGCCGACCAATATACAGGTATTGGCATCTTGTATTGTGGATGATTACCAGCTGAAGATTGCCAATTCTGGAGCCAGTGCCTTAGAAGTGCTGGATAAGGGTCAAGCACCCGACTTAATTTTGTTAGATGTCATCATGCCGGAAATGGATGGTTATGAAACCTTTAAACGAATTCGAGAAAAAACAGATCATGCTAATATCCCCATCATTTTTATTTCAGCACTCAATGCAGTTGAAGATGAAGCAAAAGGGTTGGAGCTAGGTGCATCGGATTATATTCATAAACCATTTCATAGCGGTATTGTTAGAGCGCGGATAAAAACTCATATCGACCTCAAACTTAAAACCGATATGTTGGAACATGCTTCATTAACGGATTTTTTAACCGGATTACCTAACCGCCGGGCTTTTGATAAACACCTTGATAGAGAGTGGCAATACTTCCGCCGCCGGCGCTTACCGCTGTCATTAATTATGATCGATGTGGATTATTTCAAAGCCTATAACGATACCTATGGCCACATGCAGGGGGACGAAGCGTTAAAGCAAATCGGCAATGCACTGCAAAGTTGTATTAATAGATCTCACGATGTGGTGGCACGTTATGGTGGCGAGGAGTTTATTGCTGTGTTTCCAGAAACGGATATTAGCGCCGCTAAACATCTGGCATCGTTATTTCAACAACGTATTTTTGCAGCCAATATAGCCCATAGTGCCTCACAAGTGTCCGATCGGGTGACCATTAGTTGTGGCCTTGTTGAGGTGAATGATCGTGATCATTATGAAGATTACCAAGCACTGCTTCAGGAAGCGGACGAGGCACTGTATGAAGCCAAAGCCAAAGGGCGCAATTGTATTGTGTCCTATCGGGACATTGGTGTAACTGCCGAGTAATACTGTGATTTTTTAGAAGTATTAAAAAAGGCTTGCTGAGTAATCAGCAAGCCTTTTTAGTTTTTGTTAAAGCGGCAAAGCGTAATAACAATAGATGCGATGTTCTAAGCTTTACCGTGAATATCGGCCATTGCACGGCCTGATGGATCCGCCATCGCTTTAAAGCTGGCATCCCATTCCAATGCTTCAACAGTACTACAAGCAATAGATTTGCCACCAGGTACACAATTGGCAGCGCTCTCTTGTGGGAAGTAACCTTCAAACAAGGTGCGGAAGTAATAGGCTTCTTTGGTTTCCGGTGTGTTGATTGGGAAACGGAACTCAGCGGTAGCCAGTTGTTGGTCGCTAATTTCTTTACCAGTAAATTCACGTAATGAATCAATCCACGAATAGCCTACACCATCGCTGAATTGCTCTTTTTGACGCCATAATACTTCAGCCGGTAAATACTCACCGTTATCAAAGGCTTTACGTAAGATCCATTTTTCCATTTTGCCATCAATACACATTTTGTCTTGTGGATTCAAACGCATGGCAACGTCGATAAAGTTCTTATCTAAGAAGGGCACGCGGGCTTCCACGCCCCAAGCTGAGGTGGATTTGTTGGCACGCGCACAATCGAACATATGTAAACGCTCGAGTTTACGTACGGTTTCTTCATGGAATTCTTTAGCATTAGGCGCTTTGTGGAAATACAAATAACCACCAAATATTTCATCAGCTCCTTCACCAGACAATACCATTTTAATGCCCATGGCTTTGATTTTACGGGACATCAAATACATTGGCGTGGCGGCACGGATGGTGGTGACGTCATAAGTTTCGAGGTGATAAATCACATCACGAATCGCGTCTAAGCCTTCTTGAATAGTAAAGTGCACTTCGTGATGCACTGTGCCAATCATATCCGCTACTTTTTTAGCCGCGATTAAATCAGGAGCACCTTCTAAGCCAACGGCGAAGGAGTGCAGGCGGGGCCACCAAGCGTCAGATTGACCTTCATCTTCAATGCGTTTAGCTACGTATTTAGCTGCAACAGCGGATACCAATGAAGAATCCAAACCACCAGATAACAATACCGCATAAGGTACGTCTGACATTAAATGTGACTTAACCGCCGACTCGAAGGCATTTTTTAAATCTTCAAGATTAGTGGTGTTGTCTTTAACATTGTCGTAGCTCATCCAATCGCGCTGATAATATTCTTTCAGCTCACCGGTTTTGCTCCATAAACAATGCCCAGGTGGGAATTCTTGTACGGTTTTACATACCGGTACTAGTGCTTTCATTTCAGAGGCAACATAAAAGTTACCGAACTCATCAAAGCCGGTGTATAGCGGAATGATACCAATATGGTCACGGGCGATGAGATAAGCATCTTCATCGGCATCGTAAAGTACAAAAGCATACATACCGTGTAAGTCATCAATAAAATCAATGCCGCGCTCTTTGTACAAAGGCAGAATAATTTCGCAATCCGATTCCGTTTTAAAATCGTAAGGCTGAGTTAACGTGGTACGCAATGCTTTGTGATTATAAATTTCGCCATTAACAGCAAGAATGTGAGAATCATTATGATTGGTTAGTGGCTGCGCACCCGTATTGACGTCGACAATCGCCAGACGTTCATGGGCTAAGATAGCATTATTATTATTCCAAATTCCTGACCAGTCTGGACCACGATGGCGTAATAATTTAGATAGCTCTAATGCTTGCGTTCTAAGTTCTGTAACATCGGTTTTGATGTCCAGAATGGCGAAAATACCACACATATTTGGGTTCTCATTTTCTCTGTTGTTGTTAAATAAAACACTGTCCAGAATGTTATGTTAGGTCAAAACCTAGCAGTGAATTCTTCTTTCCAGAATCCGATTGGATATCGCATTGTTATTATTTTTTGAATATCGCGTTGGGCTTAGTTTTATTCGCTTTTCAGCGAAAGCTAAATTCCCATTGAGGGCATTCTTTTTTATGACGTTGAATGTGCCAGCACGGCAAAAAATTGCAAGGATAAAATAGGATTATTTTTGAATTTGATATATTTAGAATGCCGATTTGATGAAAAAACGGCCAACCTAGCTTAATTAGTAGATTGGCCGCGATCAAAAAGTGAAATTTTCCTAAAAATTAGCGGCGTTGAAATTCGCTAGTGGCACTCCATTGTGGCCACTTATCATCATTGGCAATGTCGTAACCCACTTCAAATAGCATTTGCGTGTCTTCTTGAATGCCAGAAAAATCCCATTTTTCACGGAACTGATCACACACCTGATGATAACAACCGGTAACAATCACTTTAGTGCGTTTGCGATACTGGGCGGTTTCTTCATCTATAGCGATACTGCCGCCTTTGGCATTAAGTGCCGGCACGCCTTGTTTAGCGAAATTAAAATGATCAGAACGGTAATAGCTGCCGGCTTGTGGACGGTCTTCATCCACTAAGTAACGATGCTGGCGCTTGGCGGCTTTTTGTAAATAGTCCTCTAACTCAGATTTACCTCTACCGATCACTTTTACATCTTCGGTTTTACCTAAAATATTCAAGGCATCCATATTCAGGTTTGCAACGGTTTTTGCCAGTGGGATAACAGGGTGCTCAGCGTAGTATTGTGAACCTAACAACCCTTGTTCTTCCGCTGTAACTAGCAGGAAGCTAACCGAGCGAGCTGGTTTTTTATCTAAGCTAGCAAAGGCTTTAGCCATCTCGATAGAGGCTGCTACACCGGTGGCATTGTCATGGGCACCATTGTAGATTTGGTCGCCTTCTAAACTGGTGTCTTTGCCAAGGTGATCCCAGTGGGCGGTATACATAATATGCTCATCGGGGCGTTCACTACCGGGAATAGTAGCGAGAAAGTTGTAGCTAGTGGATTGTTTACTGGTGCTGTTGATGGTTATCGACGCTTTAATTCCCAAATCTTGCGAAAACGGGCCTTGTAACGCTTTGGCTTTTAACTTTTCAAAATAAAAACCGGACTCGAGAAACATATTTTGTGCTGACTCATTCATTAACCAGCCCTCAACACTCACGCGATCAGCATTACCATTAGGGCTGACTAGTCCATATTGCGGGCCACTCCAACTATTAGCGACCACGGACCAGCCATAAGATGCGGGTTCGGTTTCGTGAATAATAAAGGCGGCTGCGGCGCCTTGGCGGCTGGCCTCTTCATATTTATATGTCCAGCGGCCGTAATAGGTCATGGTAGTGCCTTGAAACTTACCACTGTCAGGATTTTCAAAGCCAGGATCATTAACTAAAATAATTACGGTTTTGCCTTTCACATCAATATTGGCGTAATCGTTCCAGTCATACTCTGGGGCATTAATGCCATAGCCGACAAAAACCACGTCAGAAGCATCAAGTGTTACCTGATCTTTCTCATGTTTGGTGGATGCCACCATATGCTCTTTGTACATTAAGGTTTGGCCGCCAATGCGTAAGCTCATATTGGGGTCAGCAGTAATTTCAGTGAGCTCTACAGCTTGTAAATAGCTATCTCCGGTGCCTTTAGTGGCGCCGAGTTTGTCAAATTCGGCGGTTAACAACGCCAGCATTTTGGTTTCACCTACAGTGGTGGGTAGGCGGCCTTCAAATTCATCTGCAGAAATAATACGGGTATACTCTCGCAAAGCATCGTCGCTGACATTCTGATAAGCCTGCTCAAAGCTTAGGTTGCTGGCGGCTGGTGTTGCTGGCGCGGGGCTCTGCTCCTGCGGTGCCGGTGGGCTACAAGCGGCTAAACAGCCTAGCGTAGCGATGATCAATATTGAGGACTTTATAGGCATAGTCTGTGTTCTCATGTTGGGTATTGATTAGGTAGGTTGATAACGATAACCGCCTTAGTATAAATAAATTCAAGAGGTAGCACTAACCGAATGCAATGGCGGGATGATTTTTGGTGTAAAGCACCGTTTAATAACTTAGCACACCTACACTTAGCCACACTTAACGACTGGCCAAGTTGCGCCTTTTTAAACGCGCAAGGCAACTTGCCAATAGCGTTTATTGAACAAGCTAAAGTGGCAGAGGATTTAGGTTATTACGAAGAGATTATTTATGAGCACAAGTTAGTTCCAACGCGAGAACACAGCTGGCATGATTTATTTAACGCCTGTATCTGGTTGAACTTTCCCCAGTCCAAAGCATTACTTAATCAACAGCATATAGAAGACATCCGTCAGTTTGGCCTCAACCCCCGCACCCCAAGACGTAACCGCATTACCCATTTTGACGAATGCGGAGTGATATTGGCCTATAGCCAAAGTGATATTCCAATGCAGTTGCGCGAGCATCAATGGCAAAAGAGTTTTGTCGAACAGCGCCAGCAATGGGGAACCAACATCGAAGCACTAATCTTTGGTCATGCGAATTATGAAATGTTGCTACAACCTTACATTGGCTTAACCGCAAAGTTCATTGCTATAGAAGTAGCAGATGACTATTGGCAAAGTGATTTAGCGGCGCGTTATGAGTTGTTGGATAATGCCTTAGTGGCATTAATTAAACAGGATTGCTTTGCCCATAAGGGCATAATGTCACCCTTACCATTATTAGGTGTACCAGGATGGTGGCCAGAAAATGAATTTGCTGAGTTTTATGATAATAGAGGCTATTTTATGCCGAAGCGGCAATCTTTTTAATTGGCTGCGCCAACTGGCATCCTGCTTTTTTCGTGCCGCATTCATGCGGCCTAAGGGCATTTGGAGGGAGCCAAATGCCCGAAAGATCCTTTCGCTCCAGCAACTTTATGAAGTACGTCCTGTACTTCACTCTTCGAGCCAGCTAAAGCTGTTCAAAAGTTTTCCCTAAACTTTTGTCTATTTCCATATTCAAATCATTCTGCTGATATCGAACCGGCGCGAGGTAATGTCCCTATAAAGCACGCGCCTTGGCGAAACGTCCTGTTTCGCCATTCAATGCAGAACAATTTGAATATGGGAAAGTTGAGTCGCAGGGAAACACATCAATGTTGGCTTCGCCAATTTTACATTAAATGTGTACCTGACCCTTTTTATTCTCAAGTTAGGATTGACCTTTCATCTCGAATACAACTGTTTCCATGCTGTCAATCCGATAAGATTTATCCATGCGGATTTTTTGAAGCAGAAAAGCATTAGCGAATTCGAGACGAAACAAATATTCACTGCCGTCATTATCAGCCTCTACGTTGACCACAACGGCAGATTGCAATTCTCCAAGGGTCTTAAGCTCTGAACTCATGCTTCCTATTTCACTAGTCAGTTCCTGCTGGAACTTTTTCGTAGTGCCGTTTGTTAGCTCACCAAAATTAAGTGAATCAATCAGTCGCTTTACTTTTTTAATAACTTCCGGATCCTGAGTTTCGATTGGTTTGTATATATCAATCGGAAACCGATGCATTGAAATTTCTAATGGTAGATGCTTTTGTTTATCGTGTTTATGGAGGTCTTCCACAACATAATGATGTGCACCTAGCTTCAACTCCTCTGAGAGTTGAAATTTAGTAACTACGAATGAACCTTGATGCTTTATTCTAATTTCACCGGTCCTAGGGTTGAAGAAGCTTGAGTAACGTGTGGGTGTAGGCCCTTTTTCACGAAGTCTGTCTAATAGTTTAAAGCCTTCTGGTATACTAACTTCAGGCAAAGTTTTTTTCATTTCTTCCGTGTTTAAATCACTAAGTCCTGTACCCATGCCGTGGCTATGCTTGTATCGGTCAACAAACATTTTTCCATCGCGGACGCCAATAATTGCGAAGGCACCACTTGTGTCCGCAATCATCGGGCGCACCTTGGATAAAGAAGGTGGAGGATACTTTTTGAAAAAAGTAATTGCGTCGTCCAAATTAGCACTTTGCTCAAGCATTCGCTGACCATAGTTCCCCCGAACAGTTTTGATGTTTGGCTCTACATCCCATTTGTCATCGAATTGGGCAACCCAGTCAAAAATCAAACCTTCGGAGTTCATTCCGGTTTCAGCGGCTCCATTGAATCCGATATAAACTGCGGAGTAAAAATCCTCACCTCCTGGAACGAACCAAATTTTTGCATTTGAAAGGGATGTGTTTTCATTTGCGAAGTAAAATACGTTGTCATCGTCAGTTAGCAGAAATACCGTACAAGCATTAACCACACAATTTGACAACAAAAATGTGAGGCCTAACCAAAAAGTATAAATATTTCTCATTTCTTAAATCCTTAAACTAAACGAGTTTTGATGTTGTGTAGAACGCCTTACATAAGCAGTTTGCCCGCCCGCTTCGGGAAAATCCGTCTTAATGTATTTGTTATATGCGTTACACAAAAACATAAATAAGCACCATTAAAACAGGAACACCAACCCAAAATATGGGCGATTAATGAATAGGTATTGGCCCCGACTTATCAAATTCCAACTTTGTTATGAATAGATAATGACATACAGGCATTACTACCAGATAAATAAAAACTTTGATAAGGATACTTATGAATGCTTCATCATGTTGCATCCCGGAAAATCCTGTGAAAATCAAACAAAGCAACAAGAATTTCCAATTTTCCTTAATATACTTATTCATAGCATCCTTTTACTAGAACACCGCATATAATAATTTATTAGATGGCAAAATGCCGTGTTTCGTGAATATAAAAAATTTAGCATATTTCCTAACTTTTTGATTGGCAATGTTTAATCGTACTTACTCAATTGTTGGGGGGATCAAATACAGCAAAATGCCTTGATCTTGCAAATACCCGGCTTTCTCGGCAGGACGCCGCGTGAAAAAGGCCATGGAATGGCAGTTGGCGAAGCCAGTAGAAATGGTCGGCGCAGCCAATAAAACAGTTGGGTAGCCAACATACCTAACAAAAAAGGGTGAAGATTTATCTTCACCCTTTTTAAAAGCTAGTTAGTTAACTCAATACCCTAAGGGCAAGTAATCCCAGCCGTTTCAACGTTAGCGTATTTCACATCTGAAACACTCACATCCAAATCACTATCTGAAATCAGTGACAATGCGGTAAAAACTTGTGACCAATCAGTACCAGTAAAACAGCCTAAATTTACACTGAGAGTTTGCCATGTATTGGGCTCATAGGCGTTAATGTGGTCACTGATATCCACTACGTTTTCGCAATCCAATTGGCAATCAATGCCTAATGCCAGCGTGGCATTGTTGGCATTATTCACCTTAATATCCAGTACGACACTTGCGGACTGTTCAACATAGGTGCGCAGGTCGTTAGGGAAGGCGTAGGCGAAGGATACGGCATTGGTGGTGCCGTGGTGCCATTGAATACGCAATGCGTCTTCCTGTACTCGTCTGTCGGTGGTGCGAATATTTAAATTATTAATTGCCGCCTGACTAGAGTTCATGGTGGTTTGCTGTTGTTGATTAGTTAACTGTAATTGCCATGGGGCTTGCACCGTTCGGTTATACAAATCAAGCGTGGCTAGTTCACCGTCGTCAGTGCTGACGATGGTTTCGCTAAGGTCACTGCCCAATACATCGTCATCCGCGTAAGTTAAACCGAAGCCATAAGGCAGCAGTGGTGCGTAGTTAGCATCATGACGGTTGACCATTTGTTGTGGTGTTTTTGGCCATGAGAATGACAACTTACCTTTAAAGTCGTGTTGCACATTACCTTGGGCATCTTGGAATAATACATCAGCGACGGCGCTGCCTTCTGAGCCCGGTAACCAAGTTACAACAAATGCATCGGATGCATTCAATTCAGGATTGACCCACAACGGTCTGCCGGTGATAAATACTGCCACCACCGGAATGTTTTGTTGTTGTAGTGAGCGTAGCAGGGCTAGGTCTTTTTTATTGCCTCGTTGAAATTCGAGATTATCTAAATCGCCATTGCCTTCGGCGTAGGGTTCTTCGCCAAAGATGACGATGGCAACATCAGGCTTTTGTTCAAATTCACCGCTGACATTAAGCTCAACGCTGCCGCCTGCGGATTCAACGTTAGCTTTAATACCGTCATAAATAGAGGTTGCACTGGGGAAGTCGGCGTTAACATTACCGGTACCTTGCCAAGTAATAGTCCAGCCGCCACTTTGCTTGCCGATGTTATCCGCGCCATCGCCAGCGACCAAAATATGTTGTTGCGGGACGAGGGGTAATAAATGCTGTTGATTCTTTAACAGCACTAAGGATTCACGCACCGCTTGTTTGGCGATTTTACGGTGTGCTGCTGCGCCTATCAATTCAGCTTTAGCTGAGTTAATGCGCTTGGCAGGTGAGGGTTTAGTAAATAAACCAGCGCGCATTTTAACGCGCAAAATACGTTTAACTGCATCATCTAAGCGGGCTTGCGGTATCTCGCCGCTTTTGACTTGGGCAATGGTGTTTTCGTATAAGGGTTTCCACGCAGAAGTCGGCACCATAAAAATATCCATGCCAGCATTCATTGCTTGTGGGCAGCTTTCGTTAGTACAGCCGGTAATTTGCCCGTGACCGTTCCAGTCACCAACCACTAAACCATCAAAGCCCATTTGGTTTTTTAACACATCGGTAAGTAGATATTTATTGCCGTGACTTTTTACCCCATGCCAACTGTTAAATGACGCCATCACCGCTTGGCTACCGGCTTTTAAACCGCCTACATAGCCTTGGGCATGGATATCGAACAGTTGTTGTTCGCTAGCTAGGTTATCACCCTGATCATCGCCGCCTTCGGTACCGCCATCACCAATAAAGTGTTTGGTGGTGGCAATAACGTGCTTGTCGTCTAAGAAATTAACATTAGGTTTTCCTTGTAAACCTTCGACAATGGCGTAGGCATATTTGCCGACGATTTCTGGATCTTCTGAATAACTTTCATAGGTACGGCCCCAGCGATCATCGCGAACCACTGCTACCGTCGGTGCAAATACCCAGTCGATGCCGGTGGCCATCACTTCGGTGGCCGTAGCCTGTGCAATATCTTCTATTAGTTGCGGATTATTCGCCGCACCTAAACCAATATTGTGCGGAAATAAAGTCGCACCGATGACATTGTTATGTCCGTGGACAGCATCGGTGCCCCACATAGTGGGAATGGTGGAGCCATCAAGGCTGTCATCAACCGATGCTTGATAAAACGCTTCTGCAAGGGCAACCCAATCTTGTACGGTGGCGTGTTTATTATTATTCGGAAAAGCGCCGCCGCCATTTAAATAGGAACCAAAGCCGTATTGGCGCATATCTTCAACGCTGATATCGCGAATTTCTGGCTGGATGGTTTGTGCGACCTTTTGCTCCAAGGTCATGGTCGCGAGCAAGGCATCAATGCGTTGCTCTATATCTGCATTTTTTTGCACATTGCTGGTAATGACTGGCCAAATATTAGCCGTGGCAGAAGCTGGAGCTGGAGCCGATTCTAGCTTTGGCTGTTCAGGGGCATTACAGCCGCTAATGGCAAGTACAACAGACAGTAAAGCAAAAGAGTGAGTAGTTTTAATCGTCATTCAGTTCATTCCTGAGTTATTCATGGATTGTGAATAGGTTGATGTTGGGTATAGGAGCTGTGGCATTGTTGAGCAATGATGTAAATAACTAATGCCCTTATCGTATTTATAAAAGCGCTTACATTTTATGGATTGTTGATTATGCATACTGTCGATATGGCCTTTGGCATTAGCGGTTGAGTTTGTTGATTAGGGTCGCGCGTAATTGCCGAGCGAGAGTATCATCAATGGCATTCAATGCGCCTTTGCGAGCTGTGGGTATATGCTCATGCTGATTATTCGAAAACACATAATGCTCAAATAGGTTACGCCAAGCATCGCGCTGACTGGCCGGTAAATCTTTAATACTGAGTAGGGCATGCAGCAGCGCATCTGCGGGAACGCCCATATGGTCGCCGACCTGACGCCACCAATAATTTACCAACACGTTAAAATCACTTAAGGCTTCCACATGATGCCACCACATGCTGGGGATAAACAGCGCGTCACCAGGGTTTAACTCTGCAATTTGTGCATGTTGGAGCGCAGTTTCAAATTTCGGAAAACGTGTAAAGTCGGGCTGATGAAAATCCACCAAGCTAGCCGGTTGACCTGCTGGGGTGAAATCCAGTGGGCCGATATATAAATTGTCTAATTGTGCTGGCGGAAACAAGGTAAAGCGTCGCTGGCCAACGGCGCAACAGGCAACATTATCGGTGACGTCATAATGGGCAGCAATACGCGATTGATTACCCAGCCAAATACTGATCAGCGGTTTGTCCGCTAATGGTGGAATATCGTTATGTTGTCTAAACTCTGGCAGAATATGGTCAATGGACGTAGATCCCACATAATAAGAGCTTGGTGCTGTGGCGTTGTTACTTGCATGAATATCGTCTAACACCTCCGTTAGGGATGTTGTGTTGCGAGTAAAATTAAAACCATCTAATGCATCGTTATAAAAATAACGGCCTTTTACCTCGGCAGGCGCCACCATGGCATGAATTTTATTGTGATTATAAAACTGGCGTAGATAGTGGTCAGCCTCTGCTGCTGATTTCAATCCAGCCTTTACTAAGGGCCAGTCAGATAACAATCCACGCAGTACCACTGGCGCATCAGAGCTAAGTAACTCTGACGTTAATGTCGCAGGGGTGGCGTTGTGAATTTCCCGCACATGGGGAAGTTCTTGTGTCTTAGGGGCGCTTTGCATCTGGCTAACTGACTTAGGCATTATTTAGTTGGCGGTTTTTTAATGCGATTAAATCGGCCATATTTGGCATTGACGCGAGGATCATATAAATCGCTTTTAAATAACCTTGTTGATGCAGTGTAGCTACGGTTTCTGCGGATAATTGCGCTACTTTTTCTTCATTTATAGTATGTAAAAAATCCATGGAGTGATTCGAGCCGTCATCCAAGGTTACTTTGATCTCCACTGATTCGATCAGCTGATGTTGTTGTAAAGTATCGATAAACAGTTTGGTTTGTTCATGGCCTTGGTGGATAGCCATTAAAATACTGCTGATATTTTGTAAGTAGGGGCTTTGGCCTCCTTGGGGTAAAAATACCGCTTCACCTTGGTTGTAGCTCACTCGCGGGCTATCCATATCAATATGCACTACTGGCGATTGGCTAACCACACCGTTTTCGGTGCTTTCTTGAAAGCCAATCAAAAAAGGGCGGCGTTGAATGCTTAGGGGAATGTAATTCGCCTGCCAACCGGCATCGGTAACAAACAGGTTTTCTTCGCCTGCCAACCCGAGTAAGGCAATAGCTTCTAGTTGCCCGGTACCGGCATTTTTGTGAAAGAAAATAGGGTAGTGGGCTTGGACGTGTTGAAACTCATCTAAAAAAACATGGCTGTAACTGGCATTATCACCATATTGCGGTGCATGGGTAGTAATGACATGCACATCTTTATGAGTGATGTTATCCAATAGTTGATGATTGGGCATAGTGGTTGTTTTCCTTTATCTCTTTTGTAAGCCGTATTGTTTGATTTTATTAATCAAATCACGGTTTTGTGGCAAGCCAGCCAGTAATTTTTGGGTTAATTGGGCGTTTTTCTGAAACGCCATTTGTGCCAAATCGACATTGTTTGAGCGCTTTGAGGTTTGCCGAGGCTGAGTTTTAAAACCCATACCATATAGCACATATTGGTAACTGGCCGATGGAAACACTTCGTCGGCATGGTCAAAATCTGTCTGCCAAGGGGATTCGTAACGCCATAAGGTGAGCAGGGATTGTAACGCTTCGGGGATAGATTCAGGCTTACAATTATCAATCCAGTATTGGCTGTCGGTACGTTGGGTTAACACGTAATGCAATTTCAAGAAATCGATGATCCTGTCCCAGCGATACAAAAATTTATCATTAAAACGTTTAGCGACAATATCCATTACTTCACGATTGGCAGGTAACTGCTCGCTGATCATCGCCGCTGATAGTTCAACTAACACTAACGCCGATGCTTCTAAGGGCTCTAAAAATCCAGCTGACAGGCCAACTGCCACACAGTTTTTATGCCAAAACAATTGGCGATGGCCGGGCTCGATGGGGATTTTGCGAATGGCAATGTCATCGGCGTGCTTACCTAAACTGGGGCGAATGTATTCCCGCAAGTCTAATTCAGCTTGCTCATTGGAGGTATGCGCCGATGAATACACATAACCGACACCGCGACGCGAGGGCAGGCCGATATCCCAAATCCAACCATTAGCTTGCGCGGTGGAAATAGTGTGTGAAGCTATGGCTTCATCTTCGGACTGATAAGGAACATGTACCGCCAAGGCACTGTCGTTGAACAGAATGTGCTTTTTGCTAATAAACGGAATTTGGTAATGCTTGCCTAATAACAAAGCGTTAAAGCCGGTGCAGTCGATGAACAGATCTCCGCCAATATCACCATGTTGCTTAGTGCTGACCGATTGAATATCGCCTTGCTGTGCTGAATTGTCTTCTACGGAGTTAATCTTTACTACATGATCTAATACATGTTTAACCCCGAGTTTTTGCGTGCAGTGCTGCTGTAAAAAAGTAGCAAATTTACCGGCATCCAAATGGTACGCGTAGTTGGCTACATGGGCATATTCAGGGGTGGAAATCTGTTTCGGTGCTAGGCCTTTTTCACATAGGTGGCCTTGAAAACTCACTGCATCGGCAAAGGGAATATTGGCAGCTTGCGCTTGCCAGTGTGGCGCGAGGTTTATATGTTCAAAACCTTCAGGAAGGACTAACGGATGATAGTAAAAATCATCTTCGGCACCGCTGACCCATTTGGCAAATTTCGCTCCTTGTTTAAAGGAGACATCACATTCCTTGAAAAAATCGGTCTCATTAATGCCCATCTTTTTTAAGGTATTGCGCATGGTCGGCCATGTGCCTTCACCCACTCCCACAGGCTTGACATCAGGGGATTCAATTAAGGTGACTTGTACGCCATTTTTGCTGTTGGACATGTGCTCTGCAGCAATGACGCCAGCGGTTAACCAACCTGCGGTGCCGCCGCCAATAATAGTGATGGATTTAATATTTGTACTGCGCAATTTAATAACTCCAAATCCCATGATGGAACTACTACAACATCATTTTGAATAACACTCGTGTTACTTTTAATACGGTACTTTAAATACAGTACTGCAAATACTCTACTGTAAATTGAAAGAGTGCTATTTAAAATGACGTTATCAAAGATAACGTCGAAAACAGCGGATTAAGAAGGACAAAACTAATCCGCTATTCACACACTAGAAAGTGTAACGGGCACCTAAGGTATATCTAGGGCCATACTGACGAGCATAAAGGAACTGTTCAACATAACGGCCATAACCTTGTTCGGTTGAGTTGGTGATGTTTAAACCTTCGAAGAATACCGTAAGATTTTCATCAACATCATAGTTCACGCTCAGGTCGGTTTGTGAATACGCTTTGGCAAATTGCGGCGGCGCTTCAGCAGAACCCTGGGCTTGTCCAACACCAAGTAGGAAGTCATCACGCCAAGCGTAAGTAACCTTAACCGATAAGCCATCCTTTTCATAAAATACTTGGAAGTTGGCTGAATCGCTTAATCCATTTAATGGTGCTTGTGGCTCAAAGCTACTAACATCAAATTGAACATCGCCATCAACAGCAGTGAAGTTGAAAGCACTACCAAAGCCACTGTCACCAAACATATGCTGAACAGCAAACTCAATACCATCTACGCTGCGGTCATCACCGTTAGTAGGTTGACTGACAAGCCATTTCATTAGCGGATCATTGCTGTTTTGGAAGACTATATCGTTACCTGTTAGCTCATCAAATGCACCACCACCATTGGCAATAATCTGCGTCCACACATCACCATCGGTAGGTACGTGGCTAGGGTCGCCTGATGCTGCAACTAAATCACTAATGGCTTGCGTTGCTCTTGGGCCAATGAGTGGGTCTCTTAGGCCTTCAACTTCAATGGTTTCACTACTGATAGTAATGAAATTTTTCACATCTTTTTTGAAGTAACCTAAAGACACATAACTGGCTTCGTCGTAATAATATTCTACAGATAAGTCAATGTTGGATGATTCAAAAGGTAATAAACCAGTATTACCTTGGCTACCGTTACGACCACCAGGTTTAGGGCTACCAGATAAGGATCTAATACCCACTAAGTGGCCTAATGGAGCACGAGTTATGGTTTTACCCATAGATAAACGGGCAACAATGTCATCCGTTACTTCAACTTTGATATCCATGGTAGGTAAGGTGACATCATATTTGCCGCTGAAGTTGACTGGTTGGGCGCCGCCCGGAACAAAGCGTAATTGCCACTCCGTCGGGTTAGACCAAACAATCATATCTTCAACTCGCTGTATTACATCACTCGTAACATCGGTTTCTTCATAGCGCACGCCGAAATTAATATCTATTGGCATATCCGCTATTTCAAAGTACAAGGCACTTTGCAAGTAAACACTGGTGGTTTCTTCGGTAACGCCGCCAGAGTTAGTAGAGGCAAGATCGCTGCTGAAGGGATCCGCTGGTACGCTGTCGAAGTAATCCGTCATACGCGCAACGGCTTCTGTAAAGTCAAAGTGATAGAAGTAGTTGGTTGTTAAGTCATTACCACCACCGTCGAATTGATCCAGAAAATCACCAGTGTCTTTACGAGTGAACATGCTATCTGGAAAAATGGCTTGATTGCCATTGTACCCATTAGGACCGAGGTTGCCGCTGCCAATAGAGCTGCCACCAAAGGTTTGTTCTGTTTTTGCTGCGCCAAATTTCACATTAGATAGGAAGCTGATGCTATCGTAAGGGTTCACCCATTCACTATGCAATTGGAGTTGCTTAATAGTTGACTCGCCCTTATCCCGAGAAAATTGGCCAAAAAGTGGATCAAAATCATTGGGATCCGCTTCAAGGGCACCATTGGGCCAGGTAATGGCAAAATCAGGTATTTCACCGTCTGAATAGTCATAGGTTTTAGTGACGATATTGGCGGGTGCCAGTATCATATTGCCAGAGTAACCTGCGTCGTTAGCGCCGGTATCGACGTTACTGCTGGAGTCGTGATAATCCAACTCTATATGAATATCGTCAGTGGCTTGCCAATCAAAATTAAAACCTACTGACTCAGATTCTACTAGGAAGGTTCCAATATCGGCTGAATGGGCAAAATCGGCGGCGGTTTCAGTAAAGTTAATCGCGGTACCGTTTTCGTCCAACTGATAATTGGCAATATTGCCACCAAAGTTAAACCAAATACCAAAGCCACGGCCTGCTACTTCGGTTTCAGCTTCACTCTGGGTATAGTCCAAACTGAAGGTCATGTCTTCTGTTGGTGCATATTGCAAGGTTAACTGGCCATTAGCACGGGTGCGTTGCACATCGGCCATGTTGTAAGAAATCTGTCGTGGGAAGTAGGTGTGTCCTAGCTTCTCGCCGTCGGCATTTTCCGCACGCATATCAATGGCGTCATCACCTGTGGCTGAGCCTAAACCTTGGTCTGCCTGCCAGCCAGGTACATTGGCACTTTGCTGTTGAAAGTCGCGGCCTTGAAAAGACAGTGACAAAGCCACACCAAAAGTATCATCCGCAAACGTATTACTATACAACGCGGCTAATTCGGGGGTGACATCATCACCTTCGACATTAGAACTGTCGTAAATCCCTTTTGCCGAAACCGAATATTTTAAACCGGGCGCATCCAAAGGTTTAGTTGTCATTATATTGACTACAGCACCAATACCACCACTAGGGTTTTCCGCGCGAGCAGTTTTTATCACTTCAAGAGCACTCACGCCCTCTGAGGATAAGTTGTCTAAGCTATAAGAGCGGGTGTTACCGGTACCTGGCATTTGTCGGCCATTGAGTGTCACTAAGTTAAAGCTAGGTCCAAAACCACGAACGGTTATTTCGCTACCTTCACCGTTTGAACGGCTTACAGTAACACCGGTAATACGTTGCAGTGATTCAGCAAGGTTGGTATCAGGAAATTTACCCATTTCTTCAGCAGATATGGCATCTACTACGCCGATGGCTTCACGTTTCATATCCATGGCACGGGCTAAACTGCCGCGAATACCTTTTACTTGAATGATTTCGACATCACCTGCGGTTTTCGCTGTTTCTTCTGTTTCCTGAGCAAAGGACGCTGGCGCTAACCCTGCGCCCAGTAGCAACGATATAGTGGCTGCTAAGCGTGTTTTATTGAAGGAAATATGTTTCATAATTGTCCTACTTATAATTATCGAGCTAATTCTTAATTAATCTAGACTGCTATTTGTTCTTGCTTGATAGGCCGCAATCTTGGTTGTGATTACGCCTATCAAAGCTTGTCCAGATTCTTATATTTTTGTTATCGTTAAAGGCTTATGGTGCCGCAATTTCGAAGTTATCTACGCGATAAACCGCACCTTCGCCAGCACCCCATGCTGGAAACACCATTACCGTATCGATTTCGCTAAGGTCTAGACCTTTATCGAATAAGTCTTGTAGGGAGAACGTATAGGTTTGCCATTCACCGGCCACTGGGGCTACGCCTTCTTGGCTGTCTGTTATTGGTAATTCAACCGCAGTGGTGGCATCACCACTTTCAACTTTGAATAACCATGCAGCTGAACCATCGCCGGGCATACTAATGACTTTCATATCGAATTTAACGCGTCCTGTAGCCAAAAGACTGTTGGCATCAAATGGCATTGGATCATCATTAAACTTAGTGGTGAACCCCATAACGGTGGGAGCTGCACCAATGGAAAACTCTGTTGTCATGCCGTGTGCAGCATCATCTTCTTGTTCTGTTGGCGTAGAGCCACCACAACAATCCCAGCTTGGCCAATCTAAGTTAGGTGCATCTTTGTAAAGGGTTAGGCTTGGAAGAGTTGGGCCTGAGTTAGGGTTATAAATTTTGGCGTTGTCTATACGGTATACTGCACCTGCGCCTGCTCCCCATGCAGGGAACACCATGACTACATCGATAGCACTAATATCCAAACCTGCATCAGAAAGTGTTAACAGATCAAAGGTATAGGTTTGCCATTCCCCTGTAACTGGGTCTAGTCCTTCTTTACTGGTATTTAAAGGAATGTCACCGGTGTTTGAGGTATTACCATCGGCTTCCAATTTCAATATCCAAGGTGTGCCTTCTGCAGGAGCTGAATCCACTTTCATTTCAAATTGGATAACACCTTCAGTCAATAATGCTGAAGCATCAAAGCTGCCTGAATCTCTGCCATAGAATCCTTGAACAGTATCTGCTGAGCCTAAAACAGAAAACTCAGCAACTAAACCGTGGGCTTCATCGTCCATGACTTCAGTTGGAACAGAGCCTGCACAGCAATCCCACAATGGCCATTCCATATTGGTAGTATCTTCAAACAGTACTAATTCTGGGTAGGTAACATTTGCCTGACCGATAAACATATTGTCTACACGGTAAACGGCACCTTCACCGGCACCCCATGCTGGGAATATCATTATTGTATCAATAGCAGATAGATCTAAACCTGCATCAGCTAATGCTTGTAAGTCAAAAGAGTAGTGCTGCCATTCGCCGACAACGGGGTCAATACCTTCGTTGCTGGTACTAATGGGTATTTCAACAGCGGTGGCTGCATCATTACTTTCGACTTTGAATAACCATGCTGCGCCGGCATTAGCAGGGGCTGTGACTAGTTTCATATCGAATTCGATTTTACCAGTGGTGAGCATTGGTGAAGCATCGAAAGGTTTAGGTGCGTCAGTAAACTTAGTGGTAAAGCCCATTACCGTTGGTGCTGCACCAATAACGAATTCAACTACAGCACCATATTCGGCATCATCGGTTTCGATAGTTGGAATACTACCTCCACAACAATCCCATGCTGGCCATAATGGATTTTCTTCATCTGCAAAAATAGATAAGTTTTCTGCAACGCCCGTTGATGGCGGAGTAGGGATAGGCGCTTTACCTTCAACTAAGGTATTTTCATCTTTGTAACCGCTACGAATAGTTTCACAGCCTTTACCGGTGTTTGGATCCTGTGAACACTCGTAGACTTTAACGTAGTCAATTTCAAATTTTTGACCTTCAGCAAAAGCGGCGGCATCAATACCGGTATTGTTAACATTGCCGGCCCAATCACCACCTACGGCTAGATTAAGTAGTAGGTGAAAATCTTGATCAAAGGGTGTTGCATCATAGTGAGTTGTTAATTCACCAGTAGCGATGTCAAAAAATTCAGTAAACCAGCCACGATGAACTAAACCGACTTGCTCACCTTTACTATTAGTACGTACTTTGGATGCCATTTGCGTGGCAAACAAGTAATCGTCAACATACCAACGCATTTCACCTTCTTGCCATTCGATGGCATAGGTATGGAAATCATCAGCTGGGTTCATATTGCCGGGCAACAAATATTCTTTGCCTGAACTTTCATTGTTAGGCCATTTGGCACCATAATGGAGAGTGCCGTGAACATGGGATTCAACAACGCCTTCAGAATCAACCGTTTTTAAATTAACCGCTTCCATAATGTCGATTTCGCCAGAATTCGGCCAACCGCCATAAACATTGTCTGTAGGTAACATCCAAATGGCAGGCCATGAGCCCTGTCCTTGGGGTAATTTGGCACGAACTTCAAAGCGGCCGTAAGTCCAATCGCCTTTTTCTTTAGTGCGCAGTCTGGCCGAAGTGTAGGGTTTATCAGCTCCTTCCTCAGCGGGCTTGGCGACGATGGTTAGAATTCCATTTTCCACGTAGGAATTATCGGCGCTGTCGGTATAACATTGTTGCTCATTGTTACCGCCGCCATCGCAGTTCAGTTCGTGGCTCCATTTATCCATGTCAATGGTGGCACCGTCGAATTCATCACTCCATACCAGCACCCAATCTTCTAAGGGCTTATCTATTGTGGCGGGATCGAAGTCAGAATCTGTAACCGATCCTCCACCACACCCCATTAAACTTGCGGCCATGGTAATAGCTGAAAGTTTTGCTAAACGAAAAATTGCTTTATTCATACAAATGCATTCCTAGTAGCTGTCTATGTCAATAGTGTCGTTAGTGTTGCGTAACAATTGTAAGCGCTTCCATTTTTTGGTAAAAAATCCTGCTTTTTATTGCTGCATTAAACCTTACTGAGCCAAGCAAGTTATTTTCTTCATATTTTTTGTTGCAATGTAAGCGCTTTCATTTAAGCTAGGGCAATTGCTCATCGAGGTCAACAAAAAATTCACATTTCGTTTATTTTTTGCGATGAAATTTAATATATATAACAAATTCGGCGCAATTCGTTGAATTGTTGCTGTGTATGCAGAATAAATTATCTAACCTATATGTCGCGTTATCCTGCGACTGTTAAATGGTTAGTGGATGGATAAAAGCAGTTTATTAAATGTTAATTTTACTCCGAATACAGACCTAAACGTTATCCCAAACGATGGTAACTTATGTCTTGTTCGGGCAAAAACTGTTGTTTTAATATTGAGAGAATGGATGAAATTCAAGTTACCCGAACACTCAACTTTGTTGGATAAGTCATTTTTGTACGGAACTGCTACGGCATCGTTTCAAATCGAGGGTGACAGTACCTCTCGTTTACCTTGCATATGGGATACCTTTTGCGCCACTGCGGGTAATATTGCGGATGCGAGTAATGGCGATCAGGCTTGTGAACATATCGCTAAATGGCGTGAAGATATCGATTTGATACATTCATTAGGCGTTGATGCTTATCGTTTTTCTATTTCTTGGCCACGAGTTATCGGCTTTGATGGTAAATTAAATCCGCAAGGCGTAGATTTTTATATTCAGTTGCTGGAGTATTTAATAGAACTTGGCATTAAACCCTTTGTCACTTTATATCACTGGGATTTACCACAACATATTGAAGACAACGGTGGCTGGCTGAATCGACAAACGGCCTATTTGTTTCGTGATTATGTTGATTTAATTACTCAGGCTTTTGGGGAGCGTGTACATTCCTACGCCACCTTAAATGAGCCTTTCTGTAGTGCCTATTTGGGCTATGAAGTGGGTATCCACGCCCCAGGATTAACCGGGCAGGATAAAGGTAAGCAAGCGGCACATCATTTACTGTTAGCCCATGGCTTAGCGATGCAAGTGTTACGTAAGAACAGTCCTAAGGCGCTCAACGGCATCGTCCTTAATTTCACGCCAGCTTATCCTGTCAGCGATTCGCAAGCCGATATTAATGCCGCAGCCTATGCTGATGATTATTTAAATCATTGGTATGCGGAGCCGGTGTTTAATGGTTGTTATCCGGAAATATTGAACCAGCTGCCTGCAGAGAATCGACCTCAAATTGAGGAGGGCGATATGCAAATTATTGCTCAGCCGCTGGATTACGTGGGCATTAATTATTATACCCGTGCTTTTTATAAAGCCGATGACAATCTGCCTTATTGCGCTATATCCCCTAAAGGTGTGGAGTTGACCGCGATGGGGTGGGAAGTGTATCCAGATGCTTTTCGAGATTTGTTAATCGATTTGAATAAGCGCTATACGTTGCCGCCTGTGTACATTACCGAAAACGGTGCCGCTACAGATGATGAAATCATAGACGGCAGTGTGGATGACCAACAACGGATTAATTATATTCAAGGTCATCTGTTAGCGGTACACCAAGCCATTGAAGCTGGTGTCGATATTCAAGGCTATTTTGTTTGGAGTTTATTGGATAACTTCGAATGGGCTGAGGGATATGTAAAACGTTTTGGTATTGTTTATGTTGACTACCAAACTCAGCAACGCACCAAAAAACGCAGCGCAGAACTATTCACAGAGCTAGTAACAACTCGTATTAATCAGGCCTAAAACAATAATAGACAAGGGGCGAATCATGATTTCAGTTAGAGAAAAAATAGCATATGGCTTAGGGGATACGGCCAGTAACTTTATCTTCCAGACGGTAATGTTGTTTTTAACATTTTTCTATACCGACATTTTTGGTATTTCACCTGCGGTAGTCGGCACCATGTTTTTAGTGGTGAGGATTTTTGATGCTGTCACTGACCCATTAATGGGTGCCCTTGCCGATCGTACCAAGACCAAATGGGGTAAATTTCGTCCCTACCTTTTATGGTTAGCATTACCTTTCGGACTGTCGAGTATATTGGCTTTTACTACACCGGACCTCGACCCCGATGGTAAAGTGATATACGCGTTTGCCACTTATACATTGTTAATGATCGCCTATACCGCGATTAATATTCCTTACTCTGCCTTAGGTGGTGTGATTACCGCCGATGTAGACGAACGTGTATCGGTGCAAGGTTATCGTTTTGTGTTTGGTATGTTAGGTGGGCTGATTGTAACTACCTTAACCTTGCCATTAGTTGATTTCTTTGGTGCTGGAGACACGGCTTTGGGTTATCAGCGAACGATGATCGCCATGAGCATTGTCGGCGTTATTTTATTTTTATTGTGCTTTGCTGGTACTAAAGAGCGGGTAACTAGTACCTCCGATGCCAATGTGAGCATGAAAGTCTCAATGGCGGCGCTATGGAAAAATGATCAATGGCGAGTATTGAGCTTAGCTGCGATCTTTTTGCTAACCGGCATGGTATTACGTACCACCTTAGCTATTTATTATGTGAAGTATTTTTTAATGCGTGAAGATCTGATTACCACTTTTATCACTATTGGTATGGTTGGTAATATTCTAGGCTGCGCGCTTGCGCAACCTTTGGCTAAAAAGGTCTGTAAGATTAAAGCGTATATTGCGTTACAACTAATTGCAGCGCTGATTTGTATCGTGAGTTTCTTTATTGATCAGCAGCAAATTGCGTTGGCATTCGGCTTGTATTTCCTTTGGGGTTTCTTTTTACAGATGGCAACCCCCTTATTATGGGCCAAAATTGCCGATACCGTGGATTACGGGCAATGGAAAACCGGTATTAGAATTACTGGTATTACGTATTCGTCGGTGGTATTTTTTATTAAAATGGGCTTGGCCATTGGCGGTGCGTTAGCAGGGTGGTTGTTGGCATTTTATGGTTATCAGGCCGATGTCGAACAAAGCCAACAAACCCAGCAAGGTATTTTGATATCATTTACCCTATTTCCCGCAATTGGCTCTATAGTGGTGGCGGTAGTAATGCGTTATTACATATTAACTAACGATAAAGTAAATGCTATCCAACAAGATATTGGTATTAACGATAACGTTAATAATGAAACTGCAGTCGTTAACGGCTAGCGTAATAATAACAACAATAAGAAAATAATGCATGGTCACAATTAAGCAGGTTTCAGAGCACGCAAAGGTGTCATCAGCGACTGTGTCTCGGGTCATTAATAATGCTGATTCGGTGAAGCCCGATACCCGTAAATTAGTTGAAAAGGCCATGCGTGACTTAGGTTATCGGCCTAATTCCATTGCGCAATCGTTAGCATCCAATAAAACTCAGACGGTCGGTTATGTTGTTCCACAGTTACATGGTTCTTTCTTTGGCTCGATGATGTCAGGGTCCGAACAGGTATTACGTATGGCCAATAAACATATGTTTATCACCATCGGCCACAGTAATGAAGAACATGAAATAGAGGCGGTAGAAGCCTTATTAATGCGCCGCTGTGATGCTTTGATTTTGCATTTAGAAGCGGTGAGTGACGACTACCTAATTGATCTGGCCAAGCAAAATGTGCCCTTCGTATTGGTTAACCGTTACATCGAAGAAATTGGTGATAATTGCATAAGTTTAGATAACCGCACCGGTGGGTACTTAGCTACCAAGGAGCTAATAGGCGCAGGGCATCGAGATATTGCCTATATCGCTGGTGAATTGTGGAAAGCGGATGCCAAAGAGCGTTTGGAAGGGCATTTACTGGCGTTGTCTGAGGCGAATATTGAGGCTGATCAGCGTTTAGTTTATGAAGGTGACTTTCAGGTGCATGCCGGTGTCGAAGGTATCGAATATCTGCTGGAGACTAAGGTGCCGTTCACCGCTGTCGCTTGTGGTAACGATGAAATGGCGTCGGGCGCTATAGGTTGTTTACGTGACCATGGCTTTGATATACCTAAAGACTATTCGGTTGTTGGCTTCGATAATGTTGAATTCAGTAATTATTTAACCCCCAAACTGACCACCATTGAATACCCTATGCGCGAAATTGGCATTATGGCAGCAAAGTGGATCTTGAACCGAGCCTATGAAAATAATCGCATGGAATTGCAACATGTGATTCAACCGCGGCTTATTGTTCGTGACAGTGTTCGCACATTGTAAAATTTTCAGCAATCTACCTTAGTTTAATCACCACGCTTTTATTGGTGCTATCAATAGCTTAAGGAAAATATTCGCTATATTTTCTGTATACATTGCTAATATCTTCGTTATGCTTCAACACTTGTAGTATGCAAAGTGTTAATCCAACTCAGGTGTGCGGTAGCTGATGAACGATATTCTAACTTTCTTAAACCAGACAATTTTTATATTTAACGATCAAGATATTACTCTTGGTGAGATTCTGTTTGTGCCGACAGTGATAATTGTCGGCTATGTTATTGCCCGATGGCTTGGCGGCGTTATTACGCGGCGGTTAACCGCACGCAAGGTTGAGCCTGATGTGGTGCATTTGGTACGTCGTCTGTATTTTGTGGGCGCCATTATTGTTATGGCGATCACGGTGCTCGACCTGATCAATGTGCCCATTACCGCGTTTGCTTTTGTTTCCGGCGCGGTGGCTATTGGTGTCGGTTTCGGTGCGCAGAACATTATTAATAACTTTATCAGTGGCTGGATCCTAATGTGGGAACGGCCCATTCGCATTGGCGATTTTTTAGAAGTCGATAATGATAAAGGCAAAGTCGAAAGTATTAACACTCGTTCAACCCGTATTCGCCGTGTTGATGGCGTACATATGCTGATCCCAAATAGTAAGCTATTAGAAAATACGGTGGTCAACTGGACCTTAATGGACAAATTAACTCGAACTTCCGTCAAAGTTGGCGTTGCTTATGGCTCACCGGCGAAAAAAGTGCGGGATTTAATTCTGCAGGCAACCAAAGAGCAGTCAACGGTTTTAACTGATCCGGCTCCGGTCGTCATATTTGAGGATTTCGGTGATAGTGCGTTGGTATTTGAAGTGTCATTTTGGATTGAGGCTTTAGTGGATCGTGACTTACGCCAGGTCCGCAGCGATATTCGTTTCCGTATTGATGAATTATTCGAAGAACATAATATTGTTATTTCGTTTCCACAACGGGATATACACATTGACGGTAAATTACAATTAATACATCCCGATAAAACTGCTAGTTAAGGTAAACATTAATATGACTGATAATAATCAGGTTGATAGCGCACTATTAAGTTTTTTGTGGGCTTACCAAATTAATGGTCAAGGTCAAGGTACCTCTATAGAGGCTGATAAAATCAATGTGGCGACGAGTACAGACAATTTGTTGTGGGTACATATTCGCAGTGATGGTATTGATGCTCCGCAGCAACTCAGCGATTTTGGTGTACCAAAGCGCATTATTGACACCTTAACTGCCGATGAAACGCGACCTAAAACCACTCAATCCGATGATGGTGTGGTAACGTTTTTACGTGGCATTAATCGCAATCCCAATGCTGATCCAGAAGACATGGTGTCGCTGCGAGTGTGGATGACAGATAAGGTAGTCATCACGGCGCGCAAAAAAGATAGACGATTACAATCTATTGTGGAACTCAAGCAAAGTTTAATCGCCGGTGACGGTCCTGCCACAGCTGGGGATTTTGTCTGTGATTTAGTCGAGCGTATTGCTGACCTAATCAATGACACCGTAGATGATATTGATGGTGAATTAGATCAATACGAGTCGGTGGGTAATGTTGGGGTAAAGCAACAATATCATCAAATTCTGGCGCGCATTCGCCGACAGTCTGCTTCTATTCGACGTTATTTAGCACCACAGCGTGATGCACTTGATGCACTGTATCGCATCCGCGGTATTTTGAACGACCATCAGGCCTATAGTTTACGTGAGCAATCTGAACGGATGACCCGTTACATCGAAGAATTGGATTTGGCCCGTGAACGGGCGATGGTATTGCAAGAAGAACAACGTAATCGCGTGGCTGAAGCACAGGGGATGCGCATGTACGTGTTATCGATAGTCACGGCCATCTTTTTACCCTTGTCTTTTCTTACCGGTGTATTTGGGATGAACGTCGCTGGGTTACCCGGCTTGGAAAATCCGAGTGCATTTAATAACTTAGCATCGTCGATGCTGGGCTTAGCAGTAGTACTACTGTTGGTTATGATTTGGAAGAAGTGGTTGTGATCATTAGCTAAAGTGTAAAGTGGGTTAAACCCAAGGAGGAATAAGCTATGTCTTTCTATACTGCTACCTTTATGCTTAATAGCTCCTCTAGCCACAGTTGATGTTCACGTACCACAATCTACTTTGCTATCTATAAAATATCATCTCGACCAATCATAGGGTTGAAAGCGTTTTCTGAATCTAGGATTAGCAGCGGGGCATGGATGATGCTTCGTCACTGGTTAACGATTTGACTTTATTGAGTAAGTTATCAGGCCGTGCCTTATTTTGAGTACTTCGTAAAGCACATAACTGCAATTGGTCGCTACTAAACCAGTAAATCCCTGCTAAGACTAACAACAAGAGTGGATGGATAATTAGCGCCTGATTGATTGAGAGGGGTAACCAAAAACCATAACTCAACACAACCACTGCCCCCAGTGCGCTTGACCATTTAGCCGTATGTAAAATTAACTTAAAGAGTAACATTTCAATATCCCTGTACATGAAAACAGGTTAAATATTGAGCCTAAATAGAGCGACTGACAAATGTAAAATACATTATCTATAAGTGAGTATTATTCACTTATAGATAGATTTAAATCTCAGTTCGTTGTGCCGTTAATTGTTTAAACCAATTTAGAAATGCGGCTATATCGCTGCGGTTTTTATCCGAATTGCGGTACACCGCGTAGCAGTCATACATAAAGCGACTTTTTTCTGCAAAAGGCCGAACGAGAGTGCCTTTAGTAAATGCATTATATTCTAATGGAATGACTGCCAACGCTAAGCCAATACCTTGCTCTGCCGCTTGTATGGTGGCCTCGTATGAGCTAAATGCAAGACTGGTGGTAGAGACTTCATTTTTAATGCCAATTTCGTCACACCAAGATTTCCAACTGTTTTCAAAATTAGTTAAATAAATCAACGGCACGTGGTGAATATCGTTAATGCTTGTCATAGGGTGTGCTTGTAAAAATTCTGGTGAGCACACCGGTGTAACCTCAACGTTAAACAGTTTTTCGGTCTCGGCCCCTACCCATGTACCTTTACCAAAGCGGATCGCTAAGTCAAATTCATCGTAACGTAAGTCCACACTGTTCATACTGGTTTCAATACGTAATTTTGTATTGGGGTTACCCTGTTGAAAGTCACTTAAATTAGGAATGATAATGTTGCGAGCAATACTGGGAAGGGTCGAAATGCGCAAATTCGGTGTGGTGTAATTTTGCTTTAATACCGTGGTACCGTGGTCGAGTTTTTGAAATAGCTCTTGTACCACTTGTAAGTAATATAAGCCTGCTGATGTTAACTTAACCCCGCGAGTTAGGCGTTGAAACAACGCCACGCCAAGATACTCTTCTAATGATTTAATTTGGTGGCTAATCGCCGAAGGCGTAATATGTAACTCTTCGCCGGCTTTTTTAAAACTCATATTGCGACCAGCGGCTTCGAAAAGCTGTAGTAAATGGAGTGGGGGTCGCTTTCTTGCCATTAGGCTACCTATAATCATATTATGGGTGAATTATATTGAGGTCATTATTGCAGTCATTGTGTCGTGTTAGCAAGGACCGCTAATAATCAACTTGTTATTGAATTCACTGTTAAGGTAACAAATGTCACTGTCTATTATCTGTACACAAAAAGATCCTCAACCTTGGCGACAAGCCTTACTTGATATTGATGCTAATCTGGATATTCAAATTTGGCCCCATGAGGCGGATAAACAACAGGTTGAATTTGCCTTGTGTTGGAAACATCCTCAAGGGGTGTTAGCCGAATATCCAAACTTAAAATGTATCTCGTCCATGGGGGCAGGCATTGACCATTTTCTTAAGGATGCTCACTTTCCTCAACATGTGGATGCAGTACGCTTAATCGATCCGTTACTGGCGCAATCGATGTTTGAATACGTGGCAACTGCCAGCCTTAATCATTTTCGAGACTTTAATTTTTACGCCGCTCAGCAGGCGAGTGGCCACTGGCAACGGCAAACACCGCAATTAATACAAAACACTACAGTTGGTATTTTAGGTCTTGGAGAGCTAGGCAGTTACTGCGCAAGCAAATTAACAGGTTTAGGCTTTAATGTGATCGGCTGGTCTAATAGTGCCAAACAGATCCAAGGGATAACCAATTATGTGGGTAAGGACGGCTTATCGGAGTTTTTAAGCAAAACTGATATCTTGGTGTGCTTACTGCCATTAACCTCGAACACATCGAGCATATTAAATTTATCATTGTTTAAACAATTACGACCTAATGCCTATTTGATTAATGTGGCCCGTGGCGAGCATTTGGTTGAGCAAGACCTTATTACCGCGATTGATGAGGGCATTTTGAGTGGTGCCTGTTTGGATGTGTTTCAGCAAGAGCCATTACCCACCCAACATGATTTTTGGCAGCATCCTAAAATTAGCGTAACCCCCCATTGTTCTAGTGTGACCCAAGCTTTTTCCGTAGCGCCGCAAATTGTTGAAAACTACTATGCCATGTGCGAAGGGCGGCCGCTGACTAATAGGGTTGATTTAAAACGCGGCTATTAGTGTGGGTTAAGCCGTCCACAATTACCCTTAAGGTCGATTCTAATCCTAGGGTAAATGTTGAGTTTAAGGTCATACACTCAAAACTCGCTTATTTTGTTATAAATTGCCACCGTGGTTTACGGCATAATTTGCTCAGAATTTATTGATAAGTACATCAAACAGGCTTAAAAAATGAAAACGATTTCTAAATCTTTATTTGTCGGGGCAATAGTGATGCTAAATGGCTGTACTAGCCAAGATGCTAGTGTCGCTAATAGCGCCGAAAAAGTACCAACGAATAAGCACCAACAAATAGTCGAACAACGGCTAAATGACTATGAGCAGAATATCGATAGCTTGCTGTCACAGATGACCCTTAAAGAAAAAGTGTCGCTGATCCACGCTAATACTAAGTTTTCTATCGCGTCCATTGAGCGTTTAGGTATTCATGAAATGTGGATGTCGGATGGCCCCCATGGTGTGCGTTATGAAATTTCCCGTCATAGTTGGGCGTCTGCAGAATGGACCGACGATTATTCTACCTATTTACCCAATTTAACTACCGTTGCTGCTAGTTGGGACCCTGCAATGGCAACCTTGCACGGTAATGTATTAGGTAGCGAGGCTCGCCATCGTCGTAAAGATTTGATCTTAGGCCCAGGTGTGAACTTGGCGCGTTTGCCTCTTTATGGGCGTAACTTTGAATACATGGGTGAAGACCCATTCTTAGCTGCGTCTTTAGTGGTACCAGAAGTTAAAGCCATCCAGAAAAATGATGTCGGTGCCACCGTTAAGCATTACGCGTTAAATACTCAGGAACTAAACCGTACCGGTGTTGATGCTCGTCCCGATGAGCGTACTTTGCGTGAAGTGTACTTACCGGCCTTTGAAGCCAGTGTTAAAGAAGGTGGTGTGCACGCCATTATGGGTTCTTATAATCAATATATGGGTACCAACGCCAACCAAAGTAAACATTTGGTAATGGATATTCTTAAAGGCGAGTGGGGCTATGATGGAGTTCTGCTTACCGATTGGAATGTAGACATTAATTCTAAAGATGCCGCTATCAATGGTTTAGATATCGAAATGGGCACCAACGTTGAAAGTTATGACGATTATCATATGGCTGACCCCTTAATAGCGCTGATTGAAAAAGGCGAAGTGCCAGAGTCAGCAGTCGATGACAAAGTACGTCGTATTCTTCGAGTGCAATATGCCATTGGCATGATGGACAAACAGCGTATTTCTGGCCAACGCAATACTGCACAACATCGTGCCGATGCCCGTAAAATTGCCACCGAAGGCGTGGTATTGTTGAAAAATGCCAAGTCGGTTTTACCACTGAATAAAGCCATGTTAAAAAATATTTTGGTGATCGGTCCTAATGCCAGCAAAGAGCATGGTGCCGGTGGTGGTTCGTCTGAAATCAAATCCCTTTACGAAGTATCACCACTAGAGGGCTTACAAGCGGCCTTAGGTGATGATGTGAATATCACCGTAATGCGCGCCCGTAGCAGTGCCGATTTATTGCCGATTGCCAGTGATTACATTACGTCTCGCCACTGGACGGGGACACCAGCATGGACAGTTGCAACTTTTGCAGATGCCGCTAAATCGAAACAAACAGGCATGGATTGGATCCCCGATTCCGCTTATGTAGCTAAAAGCACCAGTGTTGAAACAATCGTTATGGCTGGTCAAGTAACGCCGATTCAAACTGGTACTCATACGTTAAAAGCATCTGTACAAGGTGACTTTGTATTAAAAGTAAATGGCGAACAGGTATGGGCATTGAAAACTGACGATGATGCAACCCAAACCCAAACCATTGAATTAGAAGGCGGTAAGAACTACCAGTTCGAAATCAGCTACAGCGGTAACCAACGCTTTACTTTAGGTTGGGATGCCCCAGGAAATTTATTTAGCCCAGAGCAGGAATATATTGCCGCCGCTAAAGCAGCCGATGCGGTTATTTATTTTGGTGGTTTAAGCCACGGTGATGATCGCGAAGCCATTGACCGCCCGAATATGCAGTTACCAAACCAGCAAGACGAAGTGATTAGCAAATTGTTAAAAGCTAACCCTAATACCGTGGTGTTTATCATTGGTGGTTCGGCAGTAGAAATGCCGTGGGCCGAACAGGCTAATACCTTATTGTGGGGTTGGTATTCTGGTATGGAAGCAGGCCATGCCTTTGCCGATGTATTACTCGGTAATGCAAACCCAGGTGGCAAAATGCCAATCACCTTACCTAAAGCCTTAGCAGATACTGCACCGATCATGTTGGATGATTACAAAGCCGATGTGAACAACTACCCAGAAGGTGTGTTTATTGGTTATCGCTGGTTTGAGAAAAAAGACATAGCGGTTAACTTCCCCTTTGGTCATGGCTTGTCTTATACCGAGTTTGCTTACAGCAATATTCAGCTATCTACAGCTGATTTAACGGGTGACGAAGTGGCTAAAGTACAGGTTACCGTGACCAATACCGGCAAGCGTGAAGGTGCAGAAATAGTCCAGCTTTATGTCAATGATGTTGAAGCCAGTGTGGAACGCCCCATAAAAGAGCTGAAAGGTTTTGCCAAAGTGAACTTAAAGGCCGGTGAAAGTAAAACCGTTACCATCACCTTAGATAAGCGTGATTTATCGTTTTGGGATGTGAAGTCTAATGATTGGTTAGCCGAAACCGGTGAATTTAAAGTATTGGTGGGTGCTTCACTTACCGATATTCGCCAACAAGCTGGCTTTAACTACGGCGGTTAATAACTAGTCTCAGTTAAAGGTTAACTAAATAAATCAGTGTTAAAGGCCCAGCATATTACTGGGCTTTTTATTGCCTACAATTTAACGTCATATCACTTTTAACTGGCAAAACCCGCGCTAAACGGTTGCCGATTTGGGCAAGGGTTTGCCGCTGTTTTGCTCTTTCAATTTTACAATTCAACCTTCATTGTGGCTTAACTTCACTAATTCAGCATTTTCTTAAAAATATTACGTTTAGGCACAGTCTTTGCTCTTTCATTTGCATATTGATCTATTTTTGAGTGACATTATGTTCAAACATTTTCTAAGTCTTGCCATTGCCGGTCTGTTGTTATCACCGTTACAGGCACAGGAATCTACAACCCAAGAATATGTGGGTAAGATCACCAATGTATTTTTAGGTAAAACCGGCAGTGTGCGACTAGGTGTGTCATTAGGTGAAGAGGAATACCTCAACTGTAATGACAGTGACTGGCCGATGTTTTTCGAAATGGGCCAAAGCTATTCCGCTAGTTGGTTGGAATTTGTATTTCAAGCTAAAGCTTACAGCCGTAATGTGCGAGTTGGTTACACGCCAAGTGATACTAGTAATTGCAGTATTGAGTACTTTGCCATCATGGCCGGCGATGGCGAAAGCGGTACCGCCGGTAATGGCGATAATCTGATCCATACCGGTGATTACGGCAATGTTGCCCTCATCAATACCAATGGGTTGGTACAAGCCAATTATCGCGCTAGTGGTTATTACAATAACGACGCGCCAGCTGGGGCTTTTGACGGTTACATTTTTGGCGAGCAAATTAATGATGCTGCCGGTGATGCGGTTAACCGCAGTATTTGGTTGACTAAAAAAGACAAAACTGAAGGCGCAGAGGAATGGCTGGAAGTTGGCTTTAATAGTGAAATTTACTTCACTGGCTTTAGAATGATGATAAATGAAAAATCACGCGCATTAGGTCGTGGGGTACGCAACTTAATAGTGCAGGTATCAACGGACGGTGAAACCTTTGAAGACTATGAAGCCTTCCAGATGCTCAATGCCACTGATCAAATCGTATCGCTCTCCACGCCGGTTGATGTAACCCATATTCGTTTTAATGTGGTGTCCAACTACGGCGATAGTAACTTTATTGAAATCGATGAAATTGAAATATTGACCGAGTAGTGCGGCCTCTGGATTAGGTTACAATAATAATAATGATTTAAGGCTACCTATTGGTAGCCTTTGTCTTTTTAGCGGATTCGTCTATTGCTCGAAGGCTGTTACAAAAGTGGTCGCTGGGATACCATACACACTTTATTTTAACGTTGAATATTGGTTATTTCATGAAGGTCATTTGGTCTTGGTTCAATTCAAGTGTTTTGTTGCTACTTGCATTACATGGCAGTGTCGGGGCCTATGAAGTTAATGATAGGTATACGGTGTCTTCTGCTTATCTTAAATACCAAAAGGATTACCCGCAGATTAGTCTGGTTGATGTACAACCAAGCGGCAAGATCCAGTTCGACCGTGTCTATGCCAATATTGATGGGCGTGAATTGCATGCGGATCTGTTTCATCCAACATTGGAAGAAGGGCAACAGCCATTAGCGACTATTGTGATGATCCACGGTGGCGGCTGGAACTCCGGCAATAAAGCTCATTTTTTCCCATTGGCCTCGGCGATGGCGCAGCGTGGTTATTTAGCGGTTACCGTAGAATATCGCTTGGCCCCAGCGGCGCAATATCCCGCGGGATTACAAGATGTGAATGCCGCTATTGTCTGGCTTAAACAACAAGCTGACACCTTAAACATTAACCCCAATAAGTTTGTATTAGTGGGTGGTTCATCTGGTGGGCATATGGCGGCATTGTTGGCTAATAGTGCCGAAGAACCGTTGTTTCATGCAGGTAATATGGATATGTCCACACAAGTGCAGGCGGTGATCGATTTAGATGGTGTGCTGGATGTTAGCCAAGGTGATGGCTTAAAACATGAAGATAAAAACGGCGATGCCAACAGTGCCATGGGTAAATGGCTTGGTGGTAATTTTGCTCAACAAACTGAACGCTGGCAAGCGGTATCTACCGCCTTACGAATTAATGAAAATTCACCGCCATTTTTGTTTTTAAGTAGTGGTCATATGCGCTTTGCGGCAGGTCATGATTTGGTGTTCGAAAAATTAACTAATTTAGGAATTGTTCATAAAATGGCGAGTTTTGCGCCTGCACCGCATACCTTCTGGTTGTTTCATCCATGGTTTAATCAAGTGGTGGAAAAAGTTGATCAATTCATTCAACAAAATGTGGTACAAGTAGGGGCATCGATTTCACAGTAGTAGCCATAATATGATTTTTGATTTTCAACAGCTTTCCCCTAATCGTATATATCACACGATGATCCAAACCTTAACCCCGCGCCCAGTGGCGTGGGTGTTATCCGAAAATGGCAACAACAGTTTCAACTTAGCGCCGTTTTCTTATTTTAATGCGGTGTCCAGCGATCCACCTTTAATCATGTTATCCATGGGCAAAAAGCCCGATGGTGAGCTTAAAGACACCCGTTTGAACATTATTGAACGCAGTCACTTCGTTATTCACATTGCCCATAGGGAGTTAGCGCAAGCGATGACTAATAGCGCAGCTACATTGCCCTATGGCGAGTCTGAATTAAGCGCATCGGGGCTGGAAACAACCGCCTTCGGCGATTTTGCCTTACCTCGCCTAAAAGACTGTCGTGTTGCTTATGCCTGCGAACGTTATCGAGTGGAAGACATTACTAAAAATCAGGCGATGATTTTGGGCTCGGTAAAAGCGGTGTATATCAATGATGACATTATTTTGCCCACAGAGGATGAACGTTTACATGTGGATGCCTATAAGCTTGATGCTGTAGGGCGTTTAGGTGGCGATGAATATGGTTATTTAGGGCAAGTGGAAGAGGTGGCAAGGCCGAAGTAGGGGATGTCACCAGCTAATTATGATGTCATCCAATACTGTTATTAATATAAGGGCACACAGGGCCATAATACTATCCCTGTTGGTTTGAGTACTTCGGGTAAGCGTCAGAAAGCCCGAAATACTTAAAAGGTATTACCTGTCGGCGTTCGCTGTTTTTATGGCGCAGGTTTAACCGTAATTTTAATGTTGTCGTAATACAACTCGGTACGGCCTTCATAACCTGAATCGGTACCAACAAAAAACCAAATAGTACCGTCGTTGTTACTGGTAAATTCCACCTCGGTATCGGCGTTACTGGCTATAGCTTTATAGCCAAACTCCGAACCATCACAGGATATATCGGCAACGGCAATATTATCTAATACCTTGGCATTGGTACCATCGTTGCTTTGGTTGCCTTTATCCACATTAAGGTAGTAATCAACCTGTTCGGGTTCGGTTTCCGCAAAGCCCAGCTTCATATACACCGATTCGCCGGGTGCGCCGCCAATGCCCATACAGTCAGTGCCCGCGTTGGCATAAATATCCATTTCAATATTGACGACATAGCGTGTTGAAGGTCTTAATCCTTCAAAATGACTTTTGATATACATAAACAAATCGTCACTGCGATTGGTGCCGCCGAGAAAAAATCCACTTTGGGTATTGTCGTCAGGCAAGGTTAATACGCCCGATGACAGCTCATACATTTCTGGATCATCAGCGGTGTAATCAGAGAATGCCGCTTGCCAGCCTTGCTTATTTTCGTTGAAGTTAAAACTAATTGTTTGTGGCTCATCTGAATAGATAAATTTAACGTCTGAATTACAGGCGCTTAATAAGCTGATCCCAGCAAGTATAAGTAGTGGCGTTTTCATAACATTGTCCATTGGCTTTTTGTTATGAATATTTTAAATAAGACGGTTCAAAATCTCTGTAACAAGTGGTTTAGAGTTGTAATTAAACGTAATTAACGGGTTATGTTGCGATTGGTATTAACGATGCGCAATCGCCGAAATAAAGTGAGCCAAGCCAGTATTTAGTAATAGTCGATGAGGGGAGTTGGCAATTATGTCAGCCGTGATTAAGTCTGTTCCTAATAATGGAATGGCAACATAAGCATCGTCGATAATAATCCCAGACATGGTGGTTAATACTTCTTTTAACGCATCTAGCGCGTGATAAGCGCGGGGTGAGGTATTGATTAGCATAATCGACTTATTTGGGAATTCATCACCACTGACTAACCAGTCCAGTGTATTTTTCATTGGTGCACTAATGCCATGGGCATATTCAGGACTGGCAATAATCAATCCATCGGCATTTTTAACTGCAGCTTTTAAGCTGGCTAGTGCAGGGATCTGCTGCCCTTCAATATCAGGGTTAAAAAGCGGCAGCTCGCTAATGTTGGCCAAGGTAATGTCAACCTGCGCCGGTGCCAGTAGTGCCAACGCTTTGAGCGTTTCAGTGTTGTAAGATTGTTGGCGTAAACTGCCAGACAGGGCAAGGAGGTTTAGCTTATCCATTTGCTGTTTTGGTTTCCAATGTGTAGGGGTTAGACCAAACGAATCTCTAGCTTTTTACCTAATGCCGAAGCGAAGCGCTCTAAGGTCGACAGTTTTACATCATCAGAATGATTTTCAATTCTTGAAATAGCACTTTTTTGAGTATGTAGCATGTCAGCCAGTGCTTCTTGGGTAATACCTGTTTCTTTTCTGGCTGCTTTCAAAAGCGCACCAAATTTTAAAGCTTGATAGCCTTCATCGTAATCCAGTGCAAACTCTGCGTCTGAAGCCTTACGTTTAGCTATGTAATTACTTAAATCATTCATCATTATTTCCTTCGCAGATAATCTTTGCGTTTTCTTTTGAAAACCGTGATTCAGAACAACAAGACTGTTTTCGTCAAAAATCCTAATAGTCTGAAAATATTATTACCAGCCTGTGCACGTACTTCCCATATTCCATCCGTATTTACCAACTTCTTTAAATAAGTTGTTGGAATATCCTCAAGTTCTTCAATTAATTTAAGAACCCAAGTTACTTTCTGCGCTTGTTTAGCCGTTAGTGAGTCCAAGAACTCAATAACAGGGCAATCGCCATCTTCCGTGATGTAGAAATGAATTGTTTTCATTGCTGAATGTTAACACCTAAGTGAACTTTTTCAAGTGTAATATGGAAATGGTGAATCAATTGGTCCTCGGCCAATTTGAAATAAAAAGGGTCAAAATAAAAAGTGCCAGATCCAAATTAAACAATTTTACAGTTGGAGCGGGGCTGGCGGGATTGTCCTCAAGGCCTCCATGGCCTTGACCCTGCGGGCGCCTTCGGCGGTACTACCAAAATTTGTTGGGAACAAATTAGAACAGCTTTAGCTGGTTCACGAAGTGAATGAGTCACAAGGATGTGACGAATAATCGTTCCAGACGATTAGTGAACCCGCTACGCGGATTGCAAATTCTGCAATTCGGCCAATAAAAAACCCCATGCCTTACGGCACAGGGTTTGTTATTGGTGGAGCTGGCGGGATTTGAACCCGCGTCCGTTATACCTACATCCTTGGTACTACATGCTTAGTCTAGTCTTTTAATTAACTACGTTGAACTCCGACAGACAGGATTTCAGGTAGCGAGCTCGATTATTTTTAACGCTTCAACTCCGAGCGAAGTATTCACGCGATCCTGCGAGTATGACCTTCCGAACCTCTGCCAGCAGGCAAGACATGAGTGGAAGGACACCAAGCCGGGTATTAAGCGGCTAGTGCGAAGTTATCGTCGTTTGCGATTACTTTAAAGTGCAGTTTTTTTACGAGGCCAACTGCGTCCTCGGCATGCACCTTGGGTTTCGTGTACCCCGTCGAATCCTAATCAGCCCCGATTAGATTGGCGATACAAAATAACCACCTAAGTGATGGCGAGATAATGCCGTAAATTAGACTGATAAGCAATGTAAAACCGCGATAGAAGGGTAATTATAATCGGTTTGAAATTGCTAATGATGAGCTGCTAGTGAGTTATTCATGAGAATGTTCTGCGGACATGATTCTTTTATTTGAGTGCGCTATTTTATTTGAAATTTTTCAGGCTTGTGTTCTGTGCGGTTATCAATAGCGCTAATGTGAAAGTACTTAACGAAACGAGCTTATCCGGTCTGACAATAACAACCCTCAGCTTCGCTTATAACCAGATCGGAATTAAATCCTAATTGATAATTTTTGAATACAACGTCGATCATACTGTTTTTTTGTGAGCAGGCTAACCCTTGTGAATAGGGACCGAAATACATTAAGTCGCCGTTGTTATCGGTGATTAAGATGGCCGGCGTTGCAGGAATAATAGTGGGGTTACTATCATCTATGTTGACAGTAGCCGACGTAAAGCCGGCTTTTTGTGCTTGTTGATTAATTTGCTCAATATGTGGGGCGGTTAAGCTGTTGCAATGACAGCTTGGGTTAACAAAGTGAACTACCGTTTTTACTATTGGTTTGTCCGTTTTTAAAATATGTAAGGTTTGTTCGACTATTTGTACCGTTGTTACATTAGCTAATTGATGTTTTTCATCAAAGCTTACCAAGCGGAGTTGTACAAAATAGCCAAACATTATTACAATAAACAGTAACCACAAAATTATTATTAAAATGAATTTTCGGTTCGATAACTTATTTGAAGTTGGCAATGCTATTTTCCATTGCTTGTATCCCTTTATTAATGTTGTCGGCTTCATCTACAAGGGATTCTATTTTCTGCATGTCTTCACGTACCATGGCACGCATGTTTTCTGTGCTTTTGGCTATATTATCTGTGGCGCCGGCCTGTTCCTTTAAGGCAGATTCAACACTTCGGGCAATGGTGCTTGAATCGGATACAAGAATTGATGCTTGTTGCATCTGTTCTTGAGTCTGTTCGGTGATCTCAATAATACTGGTTAATGCTTCTATACAATCCGCCATGGATTTTGTTGAACTTTTAGAGCAATTATCGAGTTGACCTAAGGTTGTCGTGATTTTATCTGTGCTCTGCTTAGTACGGTTAGCTAATGCTCTGACTTCATCGGCAACCACCGCAAATCCTCTTCCTTGTTCACCGGCCCGTGCAGCTTCAATGGCTGCATTTAAGGCTAGTAAGTTGGTTTGTTCAGCAATGCCACTTATCTCTGATAATAAAGAAGTGATTTCAGCGCTTGAACTGGCCAAGTCATTAATATTTTTGCTAGTAAAATTTAAGGCATTAACTAATTCTACATTCTGATTTTTTGTACTCATAATGGAGTCGTTGGAACTCAAGGTGAGTGTATTGGCATCTTGCATTTTGACACTTAGTTCTGAAGTGTCGTTTGATATTGACGAAATGGTGACTGACATTTCTTCAGTAGCCGCGGCAATCGCGTCCGTTTCATTTTGTTGATCAATGGCGGATTGTTGCAGAAGGTTTTTAGCGGTTATTAAATGTTCAACATTTTCGTTAAGGTCATTGGTATTTTCTTTAGTGGAACGAATAATATCGTCCAATAAACTCAATAAATGATTGAAGCGCTGTAAAATCGGACTTTCTTGTTGCTTTGTGCGTAAGCTTAAATCAATCGAGTTGGGGTTTTCTGTCAGTGCGGTACTGACGGCTGATAACTCTTTACCTACTATGGCATCTTGAAACAGCACACGAGCAATATAACCCGCTATTATGCCTTCTATTATAGCGTAAACCGCGTGAATAATAACGGTGGAAAACATCAGCTTATCGTCATCAAAAACAAAGGCTTGAATGCCATTTGTTTGCATGAAATAAAATGACAGGTGGTGAACTACTACAAAAGTAGCGGCTGATATAAATATCCGCCAATCACTGAAAATGATTAACAACGCCATCAAAATGAATATCTCAAAATGCACTTCGATTAAGCCATAGGTTTGGTGAATATGTAGGCAGGCGAAGATCATGGCGGCTAAGGCACACACATGTTTAGTTAATTTAGATTCGGGCGCATTTTTGAGCAAGTACAATGGCATTAGCAAACTTGGTATACCAATAAAAATAGCTTCTAAAAAGGTATTATGGAGAAAGGCTAAAGCAACTGATTCTGCGGCAAGGACTAGAAAAACGTATAAGAAAAGTTTGTTCGTTTTTGACATGTTTATTCCCAATAACATTAATGATGCTTTAATAGAGTGTAATAATGAAAATCAAATACTGCGAATATAAGGTAAGGTGCTATTTGATTTATAATGATTTTTCAATAGATAGGAATACTTCGCCTACCTCTATACCGTATTTCATAATTGTCGATTTATTAAGAAGGTGGCGGTCATCAATTAAATACATCCAGTCATCGAGAAAAACCTCCATGGGTTCGCCATCGACCATGATTTCCATATGGTAATTCCAATATAGCATGGAACCGCTGGTGCGGCCTATAGCGGTACCGATGATGTCATTAGCCTTGCCTTCATAGCTACCGTCAGGCAATCGTTCAATCTGCCATTTACGAAAAGCAATTTCGCCGTCATTGTAAGTAAAACGCTCATCAATAATTCCTATGTTATCTTGCCAATGTGCATCAATTGCCACGGTAAAACGTCGGGTTAGCTTGTTGTTATAATCCAGCACCATGCCATGCGCGGTTAATTTTCCATTGAAAAAATCCTCTAAGGAGAGTTTAGGCGTGGTGTTTTGGTAATCACTTATCTGCGGGCTTGAGCAGCCTACGAGTAGAAAAATAAAAGTTACAACTAGCCAATTTTTCATTGTTTAATCCCCAATAATTGTTTACGTAATGAAGGTTCTGAGGTGCGTTCGCTGAGCCAAATAGCTAGGAACGCTGAACCGAACTCGGTGTCATCAATCTTTCCAATTAACGAGCCGTTAGCATAAAACTGACTGCTACCGTCGTTGCTGACAAATAACGTCAGTTGGTCATTTTGTTTTATGTCAGGCCAAATATCGGCTAACTGTTGTAACCATTGTTTTTGTTGCTGATGATTTAGCTTGATGTGTTGCCATTGGTCTTCGGTAGCGTCTATCAGTTCTTGTTTTTTAATATCACGTAAATAGGTTAGCTTTAGTGCTTGTGGCCATTGGTCTTTTTGGTATTGAGGTTGAGAAATATATAACTCCGCCGTGTACACCGGCCAAAACATAATTTGCATACGACCGGTGCCGGATTTAACCAATTCATCTAAAGGTTGGGCGAATACCAATGGCATAAATAACATGCTTAAAAATACACATAGCTTAAGCATGAGTCGCCGCCATTTTAGTTTTGTTTGGTGAAATTATTTGAGTTAACCCGACTAATATGGGTAGTAACAAAAACCAAATGCAGCCGAGTAGAATAGCCACTATATTCAGTGGCATTGTTGTGTTCAATGTGCCTAATTTAATCGCCCCTACATAACTGATTGAGCCGAATAGGGCACCGAGAAGTGCAAGCCATAGCAGTTTAACTCTGTGTAACCACTGTAAACTGTGATTGAGAGTAAGGATAAATACCCCCCACAACAGCATTAACCAAATGGGTACATTGTGATGACTGGTTTGTAAAACCTCAAAATAGATAAGAGCACCATCCACTAACCAGCCGATGGGGGCGAGTAGCAATAATCTGAGGTCACTTTTACGCTGTGTTGATAGCACAAAGTGCAATAACAATATGCCCAGTAACGGCATGGTGGCTTGTGCTGGGAACAGTGCACTTATCCACCATGCGATTTGGAACAACAATGCATTAATAATCCAAAATGTGGACATCATTCCGGCCCTTGAATTGACTTTTAATGGCAGTAACATGATGGGTACTAATCGCCCGTTCTAAAAAAGCCCCTTCGCAGTAACAAAGATAGAAATTCCACAAACGTTTAAACTGCGCATCAAAGCCGTGCGGGGTTAGCGTTGACCAGTTTTGGTTAAAGTTTTGATGCCAGTCATTGAGGGTGCGAGCATAATGAAAACCGATATCTTCAATATGGTCGATAACCATATCGGTTTGTTGTGCGATTTGTTCGCTCATCACTTGTACCGAAGGTAAGCAGCCTCCGGGGAAAATATAACGCTGAATAAAATCCACGCTCTTGCGGTAGTAGTGGTAACGCTGATCTTTAATGGTAATGGCTTGCAATAGCATTTTTCCAGAGTCTTTCAGTAGGTCATTACATTGTTTAAAAAAGACCGGTAAATATTCATGACCCACCGCTTCTATCATCTCCACTGAAACTAGCTTGTCATAGCGGCCGCTGAGCGTACGATAATCTTGTTTGAGTAAGGTGATTTTATTGGTTAATCCAAGTTGTTTAACTCGTTCCTGAGCATAATTAAATTGTTCGTCAGAGATGGTGGTGGTGGTCACTTGGCAGCCATAATGTTGCGCAGCATAAATCGCAAGACCACCCCAGCCGGTGCCGATTTCCAGTAGGTGATCGTTTTCATTAAGCTCTAATTTATCGCAAATAGTTTGCAACTTATTTTGTTGTGCCTGGGCTAAGGTAGTTGCGCTTTTGGAGTAGATAGCACTGGAATACATCATCGAGCTATCTAAAAATTGACTGTATAACTGGTTACCTAAATCGTAGTGGGCCAGAATATTTTTTTTCGAACCCTGATGGGAGTTTCGGTTAGCAATATGCGATAGCTTATTTTTGATTTGGCTGAGCCATGATGTGGCGGACTCAACATTGTCTAGTTGTTGCTGTTGTCTGGCAAAAAGTCTAATCACATCGGTTAAATTAGGGCTGGTCCATTTATGCTCAATAAAAGCTTCTGCGGCGCCAATCGAACCACCGCGAACAAAGTCACGATATAAACTACTGTCTAACACCACAATGCGAGCGGTTAAATCAGCATCAGGATTACCTAGCACGTAGAGGTTGTTACCTTCCTGCATCTCCAAGCACCCAAGTTGCATGGCGTTGAGAGTATCGAAAACCAATTTCCGGCACTTTGTTGTCCACCAATTAAGTTGGATAGCAGGGGCGAGACTTTGTGTGTTTTCCATTAGTTACCTCTTATTTTCTCAACGATGTGGGTGTGCAACAAAGGGCACTTTTTTGATAAATAGTTTTAATGCTTGCCAGTAAATACCAAGTGCAATATTCAACGTCATGGCTGGCATGCGCAGCAAGCATGACAATAGATTTGATCCTGTTAGGGCACTTTTTTTCATACTTAGAGTGGCATCGAAGACTTTTTGTTTTTGGTGATTTTCAATATGCACCAACAGCCGTTTGGCGGGGGGACAAATACGCCAGTGATAGGCCATGTCCATTTCCATAAAGGGTGAAACATGAAATGCTTTGGGGCTTGGTGCAATGTTGTTTAGGTCGATTAAATAGTAATGACGCTCTTTCCATGGGGTATTGCTGACTTCTGCCAGCATATAGTCACAAACACCTTGTTGGTTGTAGCAAAAGTAAAAATTAACTGGACTAAAGTACCAGCCCCAACAGCGGCATTGGGCAACCATCACGACTTTAGTGCCGTCCCATTTCCCACCTAACAGTTGTACTTTTTGGCTGATACGTTGGCGAAGATTGCCTGATTCATTTTTGACATAATCGTTGTCTAAAAACCGAATGAGATTGAACCAGCGTTTGCCCAGTAGAAATGAACGATTGAGCACATCAGGTAGCTCGTCTAGGTCAATGGCTAACATATACAGATTATAAGTAAATTGGTGCAGTTGGTGCTTAAAGCGCCTATGACGTACTTGACCTATATAAATGCCGCTGGTGAGATTCATAACTCAATACCAAAGCGTTCACCGATGTCGGTGGCACTGCGCACGCCATCTTCGTGAAAACCGTTGTACCAGTAAGCGCCAACGAAATGGGTATGGTTAACACCACAAATATTATTACGCTGTTGTTGTGCCGACATACAGGCTTGATTAAATAACGGGTGGGCATAGTTGAACTGTTTTATGATCTTGTCTGGGTCGATGCGTTCATTTTGATTTAAGGTCACACAGAAAGTCTGTTCAGTTTTCAGACCCTGCAATATATTCATGTTGTAAGTGACACTAGCTTGGCGATCAAAATTGTTATCAAGTTGATAGTTCCAACTTGCCCATGCTTTTCGGCGTTTGGGTAATAAACTGATATCGGTATGCAGGATAACATCGTTATTTTTATAACGAATATTGCCGAGAATATTTTTTTCTAGTTCACTGGCATCAGCTAACAAAGATAATGCTTGGTCTGAATGGCAGGCAAATATTACTTCATCGAATTGTGATCGTAGACCATCTGCGAACAGCAGGGTGGCGCCATGGTCATTTCTGCTAACACTGATAATGTCGCTGTTTAGCTGAATGTTATGTTTGAAATCGGCAATAAGTGGCGTGATGTACTCGCGTGATCCGCCAGGCACTACATACCACTGGGGACGATCACTGACGTTTAGTAAACCATGGTGATGAAAAAATCGAATGAAAAACGCCAATTCAAAACGGCGCATTTCGTTGAGGCTACAGGACCAAATAGCGGCGCCCATGGGCAGAATGTAATGTTGGCAAAAGTACTCAGAGAAACCTTGCTCCTCAAGAAAACTTCCCAACGTGAGATAAAGTGGGATTTCATGCCTTTCGTAGAGTGCTTTACATTGGTTGTTAAAACGTAATATTTCTTTAATTAATAACCAAAATTTGGGGTTGAAAATATTGCGTTTTTGCGCGAATAACGTGGCTAAACTGTGGCCGTTGTATTCAAGGCCGGTGAGCAAATTAGTGACACTAAAGCTCATCTCTGTTTTCTGTGGTGTTATACCCAGTTGCGATAGCAAGCGCATGAAACGAGGATAGGTTTTGTCGTTAAAAACAATAAAACCGGTATCAATCGACAGCTTGTTATTTTGGTGTTCAATATCAACTGTTGCAGTATGACCACCAAGATAGCTGTTTTTCTCGAACAGTAGAACATTGTGCTCTCTGCTTAATAGATAGGCGCTAACAAGCCCAGAAACCCCTGAACCGATTATGGCTATATTCTTCATTTGCTCACCATTAATATTGCTAACTTCTGCCATAGGATAAAAGGTAGACAAGCTAAAGCTTGTAGACTGAAGATGAAAAATGCAGGAAAACGAATATGTAATTTTGCTTTTTGCATGCCTTTAAATATCTTTTCAGCGGCATACTCTGCACTGACTTGTGCGGGCATGGAGAAGGTGTTTTTATCTGTTAGTGGGGTTTTAACAAAGCCTGGTTGAATAAGGCTTACGCCTATTTTTTCTGATGCTAAATCAATGCTAAGGCTGTGAGCCAAATAATTTAATGCAGATTTGGAAGCGCCATAAGCTTGGGCGCGGCTAAAGGGCAAATAGGTAACGCTGGAGCTAACCAAACCCACTTGCCCGCCTTGAACTACTTTTTTCAGTAGTGCGTCTAAACAATAGCCTACGGATATGAGATTAACGTGAATGACGCGTTCGAATAGTTCGCTATCGAATTGCCGAGCATTATCCATATACTCACAGTTACCTGCATTGAGAATGAGATGATCTAAATCATTAATTTGCTCTGCTATGGCTAATACTTGCTGCCTGTCGCAAACATCAAATTGCAAAATACTGACGTTACCGAATTGCTGAGTTAACTCATTTAGCTTTTTTTTGTCCCGCCCACAGGCGTAGACGCTGAAACCAGCTTTGCAATATTCACCCACTAGCGCTTTACCAATGCCCGACGTGGCGCCGGTGATCAGGACATTTTTCATTGTGACGCTCGTCTTTTTAGCATGCGGATTAATCTACCTAGTAGCGGTACGTGCTCAAATAACATGTTATTAGTGTCGAAGTAATCTTGATGAAATATCACTACATCATTTTTGAATTTAAGGCGGCTATGGCCGCATACGGTAATGGGAAGGCCTTTGCGTAAGGCTGGATGACTAAACTGCATGTTCCAGTAAATGCCGACACACTCGGCATGTTCCATGCTGTCTTCGATCACAAAGCTAACTTCACTGACATTGCTATATAGCTTAGTAAAATAGGCAGTAAGCGCATCCAGGCCATTAATTGAATGCAAGGGATCAGTGAAGTGGATATCTGGATGATAGATGTCCTTTAACAGAGATAAGTTATCTTTGTTTAAATTCTGATATAGGTGGATAAAGCGCTGAGCATTCTCTGACAACATGGATAGTTAACTCATGTAAACCGATTGAATTTACTGCCTTATTAACGGCAGCTCGTGTTCTATAAAACTATATACGGGGTAAAGATAAAATTGGATCACCTTAATTTAGTTATTTATTAGAAAATGATGTTAATAATCGTTGAATAGCTCACCTAAGTTTAGGATAAGAAATCTCAATAGTGTAATTATAATTATATATTTCAAGAGGTTACTTTTTAATGATATTAGTCTTGTTTGTGCTTAGTAGCGTGCTTATCCAGAGCTGAGGTTATCTAACTTAATTGCTGCTTAAAGTGGACTAATGCCCGTGCTCGACCTGCGGCTAAATCAACAATAGGCGGCCAGTAGATTTTCTCCAATGCTTGTTTTTTCAAGTACTCGTGTGGGCTATGAATGTATTTGTTGGGAACGTCATTAAGTTCTGGCAGATATTTTTTGATAAAAATGCCATCGGCATCAAAGCGTTTACTTTGGGTAACCGGGTTAAAAATTCTGAAATAAGGTTGGGCATCACAGCCAGTACCCGCCGCCCATTGCCAACCACCATTGTTTGCGGAAAAGTCGCCGTCAATAAGCTGTTGCATAAAGTAGGCTTCCCCTTTACGCCAATCCACTAATAAATGTTTAGTTAAAAAGCTGCCGACGATCATGCGTAAGCGATTGTGCATCCAGCCTGTTTGATTGAGTTGTCGCATCGCTGCATCAACGATCGGATAGCCCGTTTTTCCTTGGCACCAGAGGCTGAAGTTTTCTGCGCTGCCCGGCCAATAAAAGTCCTTGAATTTAGGTTGAAAATCTTGGTGTTTACTGAGATTAGGGAAGTGGAATAACAGGTGCTTGTAAAACTCTCGCCAGATCAGCTCGTTTAACCAAGAAAACAGTGGTGAGCTGTCCCATTCTGCAAGTTGCGGGTAATGACTCAACAGGTTACTCAATACACGCCTAGGACTAATAGCGCCAATGGCTAAATAGGGTGATATGCCACTAGTGCCATGTACCCCAGGAAAATCTCGCTGCTGTTGATAGTGACTTAACTTAGCCGTTATAAATTGCGGCAATACTTGTTGCAAGTAATCATCAGCCAAGGGCCATTTTATCGACGAACGTTGGGTGGTTGAAAATGTAATTGATTCTGTTAGTTGGGTAGTTTTCGTAGCCGCCGGTGGCGGTAAACATTCAAAGTAACGTTGTCTAAACTCTTGTAACCACGCCCGTTTAAATGGCGTAAAGACCTTAAACATTTCGCCCTGCTTATTGAGAATACCACCCTTAGGCATAATCACATCAGCTTCAAATAAGTGCAGTGTCAGATGTTGACTAGCAATGCTTGAATCGCGTTGGCATTCATCGAGTTCAGGCTCGCTATTGGCATATAGGTGTTGGATATTTTGTGCTAAGCAATAGTCCGTCAAGTACTGTTTTTGGGCGTCGAAATCATCCACTTCAACAATATCTAGCGTGATACCCCGATTAGCCAATTGTTGCTTAAGCCATTGCAAATGTCGTGCAATAAAATCGATTTGAATTGGGGCTTTGTGATGTTGTTCCCAGGTTTTAAGGGGAGCGATAAAAATGGCTTTGCTCACCCCTCGTTCGATGGCGCTGGTTAACGCTGGATTATCATCGACACGAAGGTCTCTGCGGATCCAGTAGAGTCCGTTATGATTGTTGGGCATAGAAATCGATCTCAAAAAGAATAACGCAAGCGCAAGTCATTGGGGTAGGGAGACAGATAAATCTGCGAGGCAATATATTGGTTTGGAAATTCTCGCAGATAATGGGAAATTAGCGTTAATGGTACCAATAACGGGATTAAGCCTTGTCGGTATTCTTCAATCTTTTCGGTTAACTCGCGCTTTTTCTCGCTATCTAAATCCCGTTTAAAATACCCTTGAAGATGCTGCAACGTATTAGTATGAGATTTACGGGTCGCTACCTTTTTAAGGGCTTGCATTAGCTGTGAAATATACAGTTGTTGCAGCTCCTCAATTGACAAGGTTGATTCCCCCAGTAATTTACCAAGGGCTTTGTAGGCGACGGGATGATGACTCATCACTAAGTATTTATGTTGACTGTGAAAGGTGATCAGTTTGTGTTTATTTAAACCTGTTTTTAGTAACTCAAGCCACTTGTGATAGGTGAATACTCGTAGCACAAAGTTTTCTTTTAAACTGGCATCATTCAATCTACCGCTATCTTCAACGGGTAAGTTAGGATTATTGTCCATAATGGCTTTGGCAAAGACACCAATGCCGTCGTGGTCAGCTCCTTTGCCATCTTCATGATAAACCTTAATACGCTCTATGCCGCAGCTAGGACTTTTTGCACAAAAAATAAAGCCGCTCATTGCTTGAGTCGATGCAGCAATGGTGTTGCCGTAATCTTGTAATTGTTGAAATACGTCATTACTGCCATCAGGGCGACAGACTTTGATGGTGTCGCCGTGTTTTACCTGACGAATTGTCGGGCGTGGGGTACCTAGGCCAATCGCCATTTCTGGACAAAAGGTTTGATACTCTACATATTTACCCAGTTCATCCATACAGAATCCTGAGCGTTTGTGGCCGGTGTCAAAGCGTACCTTCTGTCCAGCAAGGCAGGCACTAATACCAATGATGATGTCAGTTGTTTGCATAGTTTTAGAGGTTACCTAATTAGTAAATTAACCGGCCAATAGGGTTAAGTGCCATACTCAGCCCTTGCACAAAATGCATAGCATCATTGGCGACAGTTAAGCATAAGCAGCCTTCCTTTGTGCTAGGCGAATGCGTATGGGAATGGGTCAGCCATATAAAATCGCCGGGTACATAGTGTCCACTTTCATCACTAAAAGATCCGGCGAGTAGTAAAGTTAGTTCAAAACCTTTGTGAGTATGTAGTGGAATTTCACCACCTTGATCGATATGCAGCAAATTAGTGTGTACTTCACCTTCATTTAAATCAATACGAGCTCTGGCTAACTTACCCAACTTCAACCAGTTTGACATTGGTACGGATTGTAATGCTCGTGGTAGCTGGTAAGCATAGCCTTTAATATTTAACTGTAAAGGTGCGCTGCTTTTAGGGTGAATTTCACAATCATCCTCGGTGATAGCGTTGATCATGTCATCACTATCCCATTCCGGCAGGTTTGGGTCGTTATCATCCAGTATTTGCGCGGCGTTTTCTTGTAACGCCAGTACTTGATCTTGGCAGTGCTGACAATGGTCTGTATGCACTGACACCGCAATAGATAATGATGCAGGCAGTTGCCCTTGTGCAAATGCCATCAACATGGATTGATTGGGGTGATGCTTAATCATATGTTTCTCCCAACTGTTGTCTTAATTTATTTAAGGCCAATCTGAGTCTGGATTTAATTGTGCCAATTGGCAGGTTTAGTTGTTGTGCTAACTGCTCCTGTGTGGCTTGTTGATAATAAAGGCCGACGATAATTTGTTGTTGGTTTTTTGGGAGGTTTTCTAACGAATTGTTAATGTTCTTTTCGAGTAAATGATCTTGAAATACGGGTGTTTGTAGGATGTTATTAAACTGCTCAGAGGACCAGATATCATCACTAATGGTTTCTTCTCGCTGGGTCTGAATTTTGCGCAACATATCAAAACTCATATTACGCATTATTGAATACAGCCAGGTTGTGGGTGCCGATTTATTCTGATCGTAAAGATGGGATTTACGCCAAATGTTGGTCATGGTTTCTTGCACTAACTCCATCGCTTGAGCTTCACTATTAAATTGCTTGAAACCAAATTGTTTAATTTTGGGAGCAAACCATTTAAATAGTTGACTAAAAGCCTGTTTGTCTCGAACACTCCCAATAGCGTTTAGCCACAGGCATAATTGCCGATGCAATTCATCGGTATCTTGAGTAGCTAACGGCGTAGACATTGCGACGTTGGAATTCCTGACTAGGGTGGATAGCATTAAATAGTCCCATCTTATCTGTTATTCATCAATACGATGATGCAGATAAAAAGGATCACTTTTATTTAATGAAATAAATTATGCAGGACTTGCGCAGAATGCTACACCACATTATTTAGGATTGTATTGAAGTTGGATGTGGGTATTTAAATTTAAGGCGAGTATGTTATGTGAGCAGTAATGGGGGAGTTACCCCCTCATTACTTGAGTCTATTTTTAGGAGGCGTGTTTCATCATGCGCTCTTTGTCGCGCGCCCAGTCCCGGTCTTTAATGGCATCACGTTTGTCGTGTTCATGCTTACCTTTACCAAGGTGAATTTCCACTTTAACCCAGCACTTTTTCCAATACATGACTGTGGCAAGAATAGACATCCCTTGACGATCAACACTGCCGCTCAATTTTTCTAGTTCCCGAGTTTTTAATAATAATTTTTTATGTCGATCGGGGTCGCAGACAACATGGGAGGAGGCCTGATTTAACGGCTGTATTTGGCAGTCCATTAAGTAGGCTTCACCTTTAGTGAATACAACGTAAGCATCGGATAAATTGACTTTACCGGCGCGTATACTTTTGACTTCCCAGCCCTGTAATTCCAGCCCCGCCTCAAATTTATCCGTAAGGATATAATTGTGACGTGCCTTTTTATTCTGGGCGATGGTGCCGTTGGTGTTTGGTTTCTTTTTGCTCATGGTCGCGCATTATACTGATTCCGTTTTATTTGTCTGTCGCTATTTATATAATTCGTAGAGATTTTTATATGCACTCTAATTTGAGTTGGTGAGTGTTTTTAACAGATTGCATACTCTTTTATTGAATAGTCGTGATAATATTTAGCGCTATTTAGTGAATGCTGTTCTAGGAGAGGGAATGCCTCAAGTTGTACGCAGTGCTTTGGTGCACTTCAGTGCCCAAGCAATGTTTGATTTGGTCAACGATGTTGCTCGCTACCCCGAATTTATTGCTGGTTGTGCCGAAACTAAGATTACTGAATCTACGGATGAGCATATGCAGGCTTCATTGCTGATTGCCAAAGCTGGGATTAAGCAGTGGTTTACCACTAAAAATCAATTAGTGGCGGCCAAAAACATCAACATGCAGCTAGTGGATGGTCCTTTTAAACAATTGTCAGGGGATTGGATATTTACTGCTTTGGCCGATGATGCTTGTAAAATCGAATTGAACTTGAGCTTTGAATTCTCCAGTAAAATTGTTGAATTGGCCTTTGGCAAAGTGTTTAACGCCATTGCCACTAACATGGTGGATGCCTTTGTCGCTCGTGCCAAGGAGATACATAGTGACTGAACAACAAATCTCTTTGGAAGTGGCTTATGCCTTACCTGAAAAACAATCACTTTTAGAAGTGGTGGTTGAGCGGGGGACGACGGTGGAGCAGGCTATTAATGCGTCGGGGATCTTAAAGCGCCATGCTGATATTGATTTAACAAAGTACAAAGTGGGCATTTGGAGTCGTACTTGCAAATTAACCGATACCCCACGCCAAGGTGATCGGATTGAAATCTATCGACTACTCATTGCCGACCCTAAAGAAGTCCGTCGTCGCCGTGCCGAAAAAGCTAAGGACGAAGGTCGTGCCAATAAAGTGACCGGTGGCCGAGCTTAGTTAATTAATGGTTAATGATGAAAGTCCATCTCACCGGCTTCGACCATTAACGCTAAGTTGTTTTGTGCCGGTGGTAATGGGCACGTCGCAAAAGGCGTGAATACACAGGGTGGGTTGTAGGCTTGATTGAAGTCTATTTTAACTTTATTACCTGTTGTCGGCTTGGGGATATATAAAAAACGCCCTGCGCCATAGGTTTGTTTGCCATTGGTTTGATCACCAAAAATAATAAAGTATTCATCGCCACTATCGATGGTATCTAGTTGATACTCCTTACCCCCATATTCAAAGCGCAATTGTCCAAGTGAACTGGCTTGTAAGTACCAATCCATAACGGTTGGCACTTGTAAGATTTTACCTTCAGGGTAGGGGACTAATGTGGCTTCAACGATCCAAGCGGGATCAATCTTAAAGTACTTTAAACCGGTAAGGCTCTTTGTTGCGGGTAATGACAGATCTTTCACCCTGACGCCGAATTGATTATTGCGTTCGATAACATTCCATTGCAATGAACCAAAAGTTAGCGTGGTGCTATCTTCAGAGGCATCGGAATAAACCGGCAATTTGACGATGTTTGTACCGTTGTGTTGTACGTGACTGTCCGGTGGAAAATTAGCCATGATAATGTTGTTTTTTACCACGTAGCTGCCTAAATACTCTGGGGATTTTGCTTTAGGTAACACCACTTTGTTATCAACAGCACTGCCAAAACCATTAACGCCCTCTTCCAGCCAAAACAAACCAGTGACACTTAACCAGCTGTCTTCTTGTTGTAATTGCTCTAGACGCTCTGTTTGCCACTGTAAAATGGATTGCTCATACGTATCTGCTGCAGCGACAGAGACATTCGTTAGTAGCAATGACAATATTAAGAAAAGTAATTTTGTTTGCATGTTAGGCGCAAATAGTTGTGAGGATAAAACCAGTATGCAAATTTAGTCCGAGTATATCTAGCGGAATGTTGCAGTTTGCTATTCGAATTACCGGAAAATTTAGTTGCTAATAAAAAGCCCCTAAAATAGGGGCTTCAAATAGATTAAATGAGTAACTAACTATTATTCTAACGGCGTGTTGAAGTCTTCAGATAGCTCCATATCACCTTCTACACTGACAATTTTATCGTCTACGAAGCTAATGGTCATTTCCTTGCTGAAATGGTTATCTGTCATTCCCCGTTTCATGGAGTAGACGTAATACCACGTGTCGTGGTCAAAAGAATCACGCACAACCGGACGCCCCAGCACATAGATAACCTGTTCTTTGGTCATGCCGATACGTAACTTTTCTACGTCTTTTTCTTCAAGGTAGTTACCTTGAGGGATATCAATACGGAAAATAAACCCTGAACAAGCTTGTGTTCCGGTGATTACAATTACTGCAAACAAAAATTGTAGGTATTTCTTCATTCTAATAGCTTCTCCTGCGAGCACGCATCCTAACTCAGATGCGCTATCTAGCTCAACGACTAATTACCCCACCAAGCCATATTTACCCAATTTAGCGGTAATTTTAGCGGCTATTAAGAGCAACAACCCCAATGCTTAACTGCAAGCAAGTAACTCTTTGGCATTGGCAATGGCGGACTCGGTGAGCGTATCTCCCGCTAGTAGACGTGCTAATTCGTTAATTCGTTCATTTTTATTTAATTCTAAAATATGAGTTTCGGTGGTTTTACTGTCACTGAATTTGGTCACAAACAACTGGTTGTTAGCGCGGGCGGCCACTTGAGGTAGGTGAGTAACACACATTACCTGACAATTTTCACCTAGCTGGCGTAACAGACTACCGACTACCGATGCTGTTGGTCCGCTGATCCCGGTATCCACTTCATCAAATATCATGGTGGGAATGGCATTGGTGGCCGAACTAATGGTTTGCACCGCTAAACCGATACGCGACAATTCACCGCCAGAGGCAACTTTTTCTAAAGTGTCTAAGGCCATGCCGGGGTTGGTCGATACTGTAAAGCGAATGACATCCTGACCAATAGCACTGACTTTTTGCTCAGAGTCAAAGTTCACTTCAATGGCAAACTGCGCGTCTGGCATATTCATTTTACGAATTTTTAACTGAATTTGTTCGGCAAGTTGTAGCGCAGAATGTTGGCGGCTCTCACTCAACGCTTTGGCGGTGTGGCTGTATAACTCTCGGGCTTCATCTATTTGTTGTTGTATTTGCATTAATTGATCGTCTTCGGACTGCAATGTCTTAAATTCGGTTAATAGTTGTTGATGTTGATGATGAAGTTGCTCAGGCTTAATGTGATGCTTGCGCGCTAATTCCATAGCTAATGAATAACGCTCTTCCACTTGTTGCATACGTAAAGGGTCAATTTCTAAGTCGTCTAAATAAGCACGTAATTCATTGGCAGCTTCACTAACTTGAATACTGGCTTCCGATAGTAACGCGGTTATAGGCGCTAAACGTGGATCGTTGTCTTGCAACTCTAACAGGCGTTCGGTGCTGCTTTGAATTAGCGACAAGGCATTGACCTCATCACCGGTATACAGCTGATACAGACTGCGTTGGCTTTGCTCTAATAATGCCTGACCGTTACTTAAACGCTTATATTCCAGTTCTAAATCAGTAAATTCATTTTCCATCAAGGCAAAATCATTCAGTTCAGTGACCTGATATTCCAACAGTTGACGACGCGCCTGACGTTGACTTTGGCTGGCCTGTAATTCTGAGAATTGTTTACTGAGACTATGCAATTGCTGGTAATGGCTTTTGACATCGGCCATTAACTCATGGTGCTTGGCAAAGTTATCTAACAACTGCTGTTGTTGAGTAGGCTTCAATAGCTGTTGATGCGCATGTTGGCCATGAATACTAACGAGGTAAGCCCCTAAGCCTTTTAGGGATTGCAGCGGTACTGCACTGCCGTTAATAAAAGCCCGTGAGCGGCCTTCATTGGAAATAACCCGACGAATAATACATTCTTCGTCATCGGCCTGACCTAACTCTTGTTGCTGTAACCACTGTTTGGCATTGTCGAGTTTGGATAGCGAAAAAATCGCGGTAATCTCAGCTTTGTCGGCGCCGGGTCTTACCATGCTGGCTTCGGCTCGGTCGCCTAAACATAACCCCAGTGCATCGATAGCAATAGACTTACCGGCACCGGTTTCGCCGGTGATCGCTGTCATACCCGCATGTAGTTCAATATCAATGGCTTTAACAATGGCGAAATCACGGACACAAAGATGAGTTAGCATAATTATAATACCTGTTTATCTATCCAGTTACTGTGAATATATACATAAAATAATTGGAATGCAAAATGAATTTTTCCGCAATCAAGAATTAGATTGTAGGTATTGGAATAATGTCGAGGCGTTGTGGTATTGCCAAAGGGTTAATACAGTCGGCTACCCCAATCCAACTTGTTTCTAAGGACTTTAAAATAACTATAATTTTTAGGATGAATTAAAGACAGCATATGCGGATTTTTGCGGATGCGAATTTCATCACCGGGTAATACAGATAAGGATACGTGACCATCGCAACTGACTTGTAGATTGTCATTATTGGTGTCGGAAATTTTTAAACTGATACTGCTATTAGCATCAACCACAATCGGACGACTACTTAATGTGTGGGGGAACATTGGTACCATCACTAATGCATTTAGATTTGGCGTTACAATGGGTCCGCCAGCGGATAATGAATAAGCGGTGGACCCCGTAGGAGTAGCCACAATTAAACCGTCAGAACGTTGGCTAAAAACAAAGGTATCATCAATAAAGACTTCAAACTCAATCATCCGTGCCACTTTACCAGGGTGCAAAACCACTTCGTTAACGGCCGAATTGTTACTCTTAACATCTCCATGCCGATAGACTTCGGTTTCTAATAAAAAACGTTGCTCGGCGATATATTCGCCGGCAAAAATAGGATCCAGTTGCGCGGCAAAGTCGTCGGGATCAATATCGGTGAGAAACCCTAAATTGCCACGGTTTACGCCGACAACAGCCACATTAAAACGCGATAGTACTCGCGCAGCGCCGAGCATACTGCCATCACCACCGACGACAATGGCTAAATCTGCGCGTTGACCAATTTCCACAATATCCACAGCTTCAAAGCTATTACCAATGAGTTCTTCGGCCACGGATTTTTCAACTAATACCTGACATTGATGCTCACACAAATACGCGAGAATGGCTTGCAAGCTAATATTCGCGCCGGGATGGTTGGGTTTACCAATTAAACCTACTGTTTGAAATTTACTCATGTATTCACAGGGTGTCAGAAAAAAGCGCTTAGATATCTTCTATTTATCATGAGTAGCCAAACAATTCATTGAAAATTAACTTTGTTTACTTGGCGGACACTGCAAAAAAAGTCGTAAAAAGTACTAATAACCTAAATAAAATGTGGTTTTTACACTTGAATGCTGAAAAAGCACCCCTATATACAGGGCAACCCAATTTATTACTGACCCCATTGAAGTACGGAGTGGCGAATGAGCAACGAACAACAGCCTCAAGATCCTCAGCAGCAGGATATATCTCAGCAAGACGCTGAACAGCAACAAGCACAGCCTTCTGCTCAGGAAGAAACGGTTGTGTTAACCGCAGAACAACAGCGAATAGAAGAGCTTGAGAAAGCGTTGGCTGAAGTACAAGCGCAGTTAGATGAGCAGAAAGACTCAGTAATGCGCGCCATTGCTAATGCGGATAACACCCGTAAGCGCGCCGAAGGTGAAATTGATAAAGCACGTAAGTTTGCTTTAGAACGCTTTGCTAATGATTTATTGCCTGTAGTGGATAACCTCGAAAGAGCGTTATTGGTGGCGGATGTTGAAAATGAAGCTGTTAAGCCATTGGTTGAAGGGGTCGAATTGACTCATAAATCATTTTTGGCTTCGGTAGAGAAATTTGGAGTGAAGGTGATTGACCCGCAAGGAGAAGCCTTTAACCCGGAATTGCATCAGGCTATGTCGATGCAAGAAAGTGCAGAGCTGGCGCCGAATACGGTAATGGCAGTGATGCAGAAAGGATATGAGTTAAATGGGCGATTATTGCGCCCAGCGATGGTGATGGTATCCAAGGCCGCAGAAGGCAGTGTTGATACACAGGCTTAATATTTTTTTAGTTTACTATTGAAAACTAACATAAATAGCCCCACTAATTTGGTAAGTATTTTTAAAGTTTAATTTGGAGAACATCTGATGGGTAAGATCATTGGAATTGATTTAGGTACAACAAACTCATGTGTCGCAGTCTTAGACGGTGGCAAAGCAAAAATTCTTGAAAACGCCGAGGGTGATCGTACTACTCCTTCGATCATCGCTTATACGCAAGATGGTGAAATCTTAGTCGGTCAACCAGCTAAGCGTCAGGCAGTGACTAACCCAGCCAATACTTTATTCGCTATTAAGCGTTTAATTGGTCGTCGTTGGGAAGATAAAGAAGTACAACGCGATATCGAAATTATGCCGTTTAAATTGGTTAAAGCGGATAATGGCGATGCGTGGGTAGAAGTCAAAGGTGAGAAAATGGCACCGCCACAAATTTCTGCCGAAGTACTGAAAAAAATGAAAAAAACCGCCGAAGATTATTTAGGTGAGAAAGTTACCGGTGCAGTTATTACCGTTCCGGCTTATTTTAATGACTCACAACGTCAGGCTACTAAAGATGCTGGTCGTATTGCGGGCTTAGAAGTAAAACGTATTATCAACGAGCCAACAGCCGCTGCACTTGCATACGGTATGGATAAGAAGCAGGGTGACAATGTTGTTGCTGTTTATGACTTAGGTGGTGGTACGTTTGATATTTCAATTATCGAAATTGACGAAGTAGAAGGCGAGCATACCTTCGAAGTATTAGCGACCAATGGTGATACTCACCTAGGTGGTGAAGATTTCGATAACCGTTTAATTACTTATTTGGTTGAAGCATTCCAAAAAGATTCGGGTATGGATTTACGTAAAGATCCATTAGCCATGCAACGTTTAAAAGAAGCTGGTGAGAAAGCCAAGATTGAATTGTCTTCAGCACAACAAACTGAAGTGAATTTGCCTTATATTACTGCTGACGCTTCTGGTCCTAAGCATTTATCCATCAAAGTGACTCGTGCCAAATTAGAATCATTGGTTGAAGATATGGTGAAGGCTACGCTAGATCCAGTGAAACAAGCATTAGCAGACGCAGGCTTATCTGTATCGGATATCCATGATGTTATCTTGGTCGGTGGCCAAACTCGTATGCCGATGGTGCAAAAATACGTTACCGAGTTCTTTGGTAAAGAGCCGCGTAAAGACGTTAACCCTGATGAAGCTGTTGCCGCAGGTGCTGCTATTCAAGCGGGTGTATTAGCTGGTGATGTGAAAGACGTATTGTTACTTGACGTAACACCGCTATCCCTTGGTATTGAAACCATGGGTGGCGTTATGACGAATCTTATTGAGAAGAACACGACGATCCCGACTAAGAAGTCTCAAACCTTCTCAACTGCGGAAGATAACCAGTCTGCGGTAACGGTTCACGTACTACAGGGCGAGCGTAAGCAAGCCACAGGTAATAAATCGTTAGGTCAGTTCAATCTTGAAGGTATTCGCTCTGCAATGCGTGGTCAGCCGCAAATCGAAGTGACTTTCGATATTGATGCTGATGGTATTTTACATGTGTCTGCGAAAGATAAGGACACCGGTAAAGAGCAGAAGATCACCATCAAAGCCTCTTCAGGTTTAGATGAAGCTGAAATCGAACAAATGGTGCGTGATGCAGAATTAAATGCGGAAGCGGATAAAAAGTTCGAAGAACTGGTACAAACTCGCAACCAAGCTGATGGTATTGTTCACGGTACCCGTAAGCAAGTTGAAGAAGTCGGTGATGCGTTAGACTCTGAAGAAAAAGAGAAAATCGAAGCCGCTGTAAGCGAACTTGAAACGGCCCTTAAGAGTGAAGATAAAGCCGACATCGAAGCTAAAATGCAAGCAGTGATGGAAGCGTCTTCTAAGTTAATGGAAATCGCTCAGCAAAAAGCGACAGCCGAGCAAGCTGCGGCTAGTGGCGAAGCTCAACCAGAATCTTCGTCTGCACAAGATGATGACGTGGTAGATGCTGAGTTTGAAGAAGTAAAAGACGATGATAAAAAATAAGGATTAGTCCTTAGTTTTTACCCCGGGTGCGCAGCATTAATGGCTACGCGCCCGTGTTTGTATTTAAAGACTTAAACTATTTGTTGGATGTTGTGTAAATAGTTTGGAGACAGATGCGAATTTGCAATCCGATAATGGTGATAGTTAGTACTATTACATCGAAAAAGAGCCAAAAATAAATATGTCAAAACGCGATTATTATGAAGTATTGGGTGTGGCTAAAGATGCCTCAGAACGAGACATTAAGAAGGCGTATAAGCGCCTGGCCATGAAATATCACCCGGATCGCACTTCAGGCGATAAAGCGCTGGAAGAGAAATTCAAAGAAATTCAGGAAGCTGTAGAAATACTGTCCAATGAGCAAAAACGTGCGGCCTATGATCAATACGGTCATGCTGGCGTTGATCCTAACCGTGGCGGCGGTGGTGCTGGCGGTGCAGATTTCGGTGACATATTTGGTGATGTTTTCGGTGATATATTTGGTGGTGGCCGCGGTCGTCAGCAATCTCGTGCACGTCGCGGTGCCGATTTGCGTTACAACCTAGAATTGAGCTTAGAAGAAGCGGTTCGAGGCAAAGAAGTTGAAATTCGAGTTCCTACCTTAGTAGGTTGTGAAGAGTGTGATGGTTCTGGTGCTAAAAAAGGCAGCAAACCCACTACTTGCCCAACCTGTCATGGGCAGGGCCAAGTACAAATGCGCCAAGGCTTTTTTGCAGTACAGCAAAGCTGCCCGACTTGTGCTGGTAAAGGTAAAATTATCGGTGATCCGTGCCGTCCTTGCCATGGTCAAGGCCGAGTCGAAAAAACTAAAACCTTATCCGTTAAAATTCCAGCAGGCGTTGATACCGGTGATCGTATTCGCTTAACCGGTGAAGGTGAAGCGGGCGAAACGGGTGCAACTGCAGGTGATTTATATGTTCAGGTACATATCCGCGAACATGATATTTTCCAGCGTGATGGTAATAACTTGTATTGTGAAGTACCGCTGAGCTTTACTCGCGCTGCCTTAGGCGGTGATATTCATGTGCCTACATTAGATGGCAAGGTGAAGCTTAAAATTAACCCAGAGACGCAAACTGGGCGTATGTTCCGTTTACGAGGTAAAGGGGTTAAATCAGTTCGCAGTGGCGCTACCGGCGACTTAATGTGTAAAGTAGTCATCGAAACACCGGTGAACCTTACGAATAAGCAAAAAGAATTGTTATCTGAGTTAGCTGAGTCAATGGGTTCGGGCAAAGATACTGGCAAACATAGTCCAAAAGAACAGGGCTTTTTTGATGGTGTGAAGAAGTTCTTCGATGACCTAACTAATTAATTTTATTAATTCATTTAAAAGCCGCTTAATTAAGCGGCTTTTTTGTGTTCGTCAGATATTTATCCGTCAGAAATAATCGGTAAGGGCGATACCAATCCCAAAGGTTTGTTGATTATGATTGTAATCAATAAGGCTCTCGCCATAACCATTAAAGTATTGAATATAGCCACGTAAACGGCCGTGCATAGGAAAAGAAACCCCTAACTCAAATGCGCCCTTGTGGGTTGATGTGTTTTGCCGGATCAGACCTGAAAAATCAATGCCATTCCATGTATAGCCAAGGGTTAGGTCAAAATGGCCCAAAAAGTCTTCGATATCGGGATTATCATCTCCAAGGGGAGATTCTGGATCGGGTTTTTCATTCTCGCTCAAGCGTTGCCAAGGCCGTATCGCCGCGACAAAATTACCTTTCTCAAATATCAATGCGCTATAAAAACGATTCCAACTGCGTGAGTAACCCTGTACCTGACCATTTGATTGATGTTCGACACCGACTACAAAACCTAAGTTTCCGTCGAATGGGTGCCACGGAGTAGGTGCCAGATAGAAAAATTCAGGCTGATAATTGGTTTCTCTGAAGGGTTTGGAGATATTACTGGCGTATATTTGCCACCAAGACTTTAGGGTCATACCAAAATATATGGCATCAAAATCAATGAATATATCCCCAGTATTTAGCGGGATCTTAAAACTAAATTGGTATTTGGCTTCGATGCTTTCAAAATTGTCGGCTATTTCACCAATGTCATTATAAATCTGTTTATTGCGGTTTGTAGAATATAAAGCAGGAAGAACGTAATTCATTTTGTGAGGCGTAATCACAAAAGCATTAAACGCATTTTGTTTTTCCGCTAATAGTCGCTGGGATAATACACCGAGGTGTATTTCTTTATTTGAATTTTTAAACGTATTGTTAGCCACTTTCAACTGGCATAGCTGCTTAATTACGCTGATGCTGGTGTCATCACTGGCTATTTTTATGGCTTCAAGCAGGCAAGTGTCATATAAACTGGTGTTTGCCATAGCCAAATTGCCGATGGCTAGATTAAAAATAAAAACGCTACAGCAAATACTTTTATGCATTTAAACCTAATTCTTAATGGTGATGATTTCACTGATTGAATCATAGTCTAGCGTACGCGCTAGAGCTGCTACAAACTGAGATTTTCATTGTCGATAAAGCACTAAGGATAACAATAATCAGTCAATGAGAGGTGAATCGTGTTGAATTTTTATCATAGTTGCCGAAGATCACATCAATTCGCGCAATAAACGCAGCCATTTTGTTGATAGGGTTTAGTTATACTGTGGCTGCTCTCGTCATCTAGACTAGGAATTGCATGAGTATTTGGCCTAATTAATTCCTTTTTATAAGCTGAAATATATTCCTAGTTCAGGCAAACTTGTGCACATTCTTATTAATAAAAAAATGAAATCATGAATATTGGAATATTTGCTGCCAATGGCCGTATGGGCAGAGTACTGATAGAGGCAATTTATGCCGAAAATACCACTGAGTTAACCGCCGCCGCAGTACGTGCCGACTCTGCGTGGGTAGGCATGGATGTAGGTGAACTTGCCGGTATTGGCAGTAAAGGTTTAGCGCTAACGGGTGAGTTAGACTCGTTTGCCGAGCAAATTGATGTGATGATTGATTTCAGCTTACCCGTGGCCTTAGAAAGCAATTTGAGTTGGTGTTTGCAGCACAATAAACCGTTAGTGGTTGGTACTACTGGGCTCAATGCCGAGCAAAAATCTTTGTTAAAGGTGGCTGCTAAGAAAATCCCTATTGTGTTTGCAGCGAATATGAGTGTCGGTGTTAACTTATTGATGAGCCTATTAAAAAAGGCCGCCGCTGTCATGGGGGAAACCGCCGACATTGAGATTGTCGAAACACATCATCGTTTTAAAAAAGATGCCCCTTCTGGTACAGCTTTAGCTTTAGGGGAAGTCATTGCCGATGAGTTAGGACGTGATTTGCAACAATGTGCAGTTTACGGTCGTGAAGGCGATACTGGTGAGCGCGATCAAAATACCATAGGTTTTGCTACGGTTCGTGCTGGCGATGTTGTTGGCGACCATACGGTTGTGTTTGCCGATATTGGTGAACGTTTAGAGTTAACTCACAAAGCCTCAAGTCGTTTGACGTTTGCTAAAGGTGCGGTCAGAGCTGCATTATGGGTAGCGGGTAAACCCGCAGCTTTATATTCCATGCAAGATGTTTTAGGTATAACGGACTAGGTAAGCTGTACTTGATATCAGCTCTGGTTGATATTCTGAGTTCAGGTTAAATAGACTATTTTAAGGGTTTGGTTTTGTTTTATGCTTAAACCCTTTGTTTTTAGCTAATAAGTAATTTGTATATGGACGAAATTAGTGTCTTCGTGTACAATGCTGGGAATTTGCCAAAATATCGCAAAACACTTGCGAATGCTAAGGTGAACAGGTGTTAGCGGGTTGTAAATACCCGTTTTTATTAAGGTTTTCCAGTATAGGAGGTTGATTTGTCTAAATCTGCCCTTTTGGTCCTTGAGGACGGTTCTGTCTTTAAAGGAATTGCTATTGGCGCTGATGGTATTGCTGTTGGGGAAGTGGTTTTTAATACTTCTATGACGGGCTATCAGGAAATTCTAACCGATCCATCATACGCAGAACAGATAATCACCCTGACTTACCCACACATCGGGAATACCGGTGTTAATGCTGAAGATGTCGAATCTGAGCATATTTGGGCTAAAGGCCTAGTGATCCGTGATTTACCTCTTATTGTCAGTAATTTCCGCAGTGAACAAAGCCTCAGCGATTATTTGCAAGCCAATAACATTTTGGGTATTGCAGAGATTGATACTCGTCGCTTAACTCGTATTCTACGTACTACCGGCGCGCAAAACGGCTGTATTATTGCAGGCGATTTGGATGAACTTAGAGCCTTGCAGGCCGCTAAATCATTTCCAGGCTTAAAAGGCATGGATTTGGCTAAAGTTGTCAGTACCAAAGAGGCTTATGAGTGGAACGACAGTGTTTGGGAATTAGGTTCAGGCTACGCTAAAAATTGTCAAAATTTGCCTTATCACGTTGTTGCTTACGATTTTGGTGCCAAACACAATATTTTACGTATGTTGGTGGCGCGCGGTTGTAAATTAACAGTGGTGCCTGCTCAAACATCGGCTGAAGATGTTCTTGCCTTAAATCCTGATGGAATATTCTTATCTAATGGCCCCGGTGACCCTGAGCCTTGTGATTATGCGATAGCCGCCATTAAAACGTTGCTAGAGACCAATATTCCTATTTTCGGTATTTGTTTAGGTCATCAGTTGTTGGCATTAGCGAGTGGCGCTAAGACCAGCAAAATGAAATTTGGTCATCACGGTGCTAACCATCCGGTAAAAGATTTCAAAAATGATTGCGTCATGATCACCAGTCAAAACCACGGTTTTGCGGTGGAGCAGGACGGTTTACCGGACAATATTGAAATTACCCATGTGTCGTTATTTGACCAGTCTTTGCAGGGCATTCATTTAACTGACAAGCCTGCATTTAGCTTTCAAGGACATCCTGAAGCGAGTCCGGGGCCGCATGATGCAGCGCCATTATTCGACCACTTTATTGAATTAATCAAAGCAGCTAAGGGGTAGCATAATGCCAAAACGTACAGACATAAAAAGCATATTAATATTAGGTGCTGGCCCCATTGTTATTGGACAGGCTTGTGAATTTGATTATTCCGGAGCTCAAGCTTGTAAAGCCTTAAGAGAAGAAGGCTATCGGGTTATTTTGGTTAACTCCAATCCCGCTACTATCATGACCGACCCAGAAATGGCTGATGCTACTTATATTGAGCCAATACATTGGGAAGTGGTTCGTAAGATTATTGAAAAAGAACGTCCAGATGCCGTGTTACCGACCATGGGCGGACAAACTGCGCTTAATTGTGCGTTGGATTTGGACAAGCATGGTGTTCTTAAGGAATTCAATGTTGAGTTAATTGGCGCCTCTGCTGACGCCATTGATAAAGCCGAAGATCGCGAACGTTTTGATAAAGCCATGAAATCTATCGGCTTGGAATGTCCCCGTGCGGAAATTGCTCACACAATTGATGAAGCACACGACGTTTCTACACGTATTGGTTTCCCTTGTATTATCCGTCCGTCATTCACTATGGGCGGAAGTGGCGGTGGTATCGCTTATAACAAAGATGAATTTGATGAAATTTGTCGCCGTGGTTTAGATTTATCACCCACTAGTGAATTATTGATCGATGAATCACTCATCGGTTGGAAAGAATATGAAATGGAAGTGGTTCGCGATAAAAAAGACAATTGTATTATTGTTTGTACTATCGAGAACTTCGACCCAATGGGCGTACATACTGGTGATTCCATCACCGTTGCGCCGGCACAAACCTTAACAGATAAAGAATTTCAAATTATGCGTAACGCTGCCATGGCGGTGTTACGTGAAATTGGTGTAGAAACTGGCGGTTCAAACGTGCAGTTCGGGGTTGACCCGGACACTGGTCGTTTAGTGATTATCGAAATGAATCCCCGTGTATCACGTTCTTCTGCTTTAGCATCAAAAGCAACCGGCTTCCCGATCGCAAAAGTAGCGGCGAAGTTGGCTGTGGGTTACACCCTTGATGAATTGGCTAATGATATTACTGGAGGCTTAACGCCAGCGTCATTTGAGCCATCTATCGATTATGTTGTGACTAAGATCCCACGTTTCAACTTTGAGAAATTCGCAGGCGCTAACGATCGTCTAACCACCCAAATGAAATCAGTGGGTGAGGTAATGGCTATTGGTCGTAACCAGCAAGAGTCTTTGCAAAAAGCTTTGCGCGGCTTAGAAGTCGGCGTTAATGGCTTAGATCCAATATTGGATTTATCTGACCCAGATGCTAAATCGAACTTGTTACGTGAATTGATGGAGCCCGGTGCCGAACGTATTTGGTACATTGGCGATGCGTTCCGTATGGGCATGACCGTTGATGAAGTATTTGAGCTAACCAAAATTGATCGCTGGTTCCTCGTTCAACTAGAAGAAATCGTATTATTGGAAAATCGCGTATCTGACCGTGGTCTTACCGGTATCGACGCTGATTTTATGCGCACTTTGAAACGTAAAGGTTTTGCTGATGCGCGCTTAGCCGATTTAACTAAAGTCAGTGAAGATGACGTGCGTGAAACTCGTCACAATTTCAACATCTTTCCAGTATACAAACGTGTAGATACCTGTGCCGCTGAATTTGCTACCGATACCGCTTACATGTATTCCACTTACGATGAAGAGTGTGAAGCCAATCCTAGTGATAACGATAAAATCATGGTGTTAGGCGGCGGTCCAAACCGAATTGGTCAAGGTATTGAGTTTGATTATTGTTGTGTGCACGCAGCGCTAGCGTTACGTGCTGACGGTTACGAAACCATTATGGTTAACTGTAACCCTGAAACGGTTTCTACCGATTATGATACTTCTGACCGTTTATATTTCGAGTCGGTTACTCTTGAAGATGTATTGGAAATTGTCCGAGTTGAAAAGCCGGTAGGTGTTATTGTGCAATATGGTGGCCAAACGCCACTTAAGTTAGCACGAGCGTTAAAAGCCAATGGCGTGCCAATTATTGGTACTTCACCGGATGCTATTGACCGTGCGGAAGACCGTGAACGCTTCCAGCAAATGGTCAATAAGTTAAATTTAAAGCAACCCGCCAATTCCACTGTGACCAATATTGAACAGGCGTTAACGGAAGCTGAAATTATTGGTTTCCCATTGGTGGTTCGTCCTTCCTATGTACTAGGCGGACGGGCAATGGAAATTGTTTATGATATCAACGATCTTAAACGTTACCTGAAAGAGGCCGTTAAGGTTTCCAATGATTCACCTGTTTTACTCGACCGTTTCTTAGATGATGCCATTGAAGTTGATTTAGATGCCATTTGTGACGGTACCGATGTATTTATTGGTGGCATCATGGAACACATTGAACAAGCGGGCGTGCACTCTGGTGATTCGGCTTGTTCTTTACCGCCATACTCACTTAGCCCTGAAATTCAAGATGTGATGCGTCATCAAGTCAAGCAAATGGCATTAGAGCTTGAAGTGGTCGGCTTAATGAATACTCAATTTGCGGTAAAAGACGGTGAAGTGTATTTAATTGAGGTTAATCCTCGCGCGGCTCGTACCGTACCTTTTGTGTCTAAAGCTACCGGTGTGCCGTTAGCGATGGTGGCAGCTCGGGTGATGGTAGGCCAAACCTTGGCTCAACAAGGTGTTACCAAAGAAATTATTCCGCCTTATTACTCGGTGAAAGAAGTGGTATTGCCGTTTGCTAAATTCCAAGGTGTTGATCCGTTATTAGGTCCTGAAATGCGCTCAACCGGCGAAGTGATGGGCGTAGGTGATACCTTTGAGGAAGCTTATGCTAAGGCTAATTTAGGCGCAGGTGAACCAATCCCTAAAGATGGTAAAGCATTGCTTTCTGTCAGAAATAACGATAAATATCGTGTGGTTGAGCTGGGTAAAGCGATGTTGGCCAAAGGATTTACCTTAGAAGCCACCAAGGGCACTGCGAGCATCTTGGAAAAAGCCGGCGTTGCCTGTAAGGTAGTTAACAAACTATCGGAAGGTCGTCCTAATTTAATGGATGCGATTAAAAATGGTGAATATCGTTATATCGTTAACACCACTGAAGGTCGTCAGGCAATTACTGACTCGGTGTATATTCGCCGTGCCGCACTATTGAATAAGGTCACCTATACCACTACCATGAACGCCGCCTTTGCGACTATCAATGCTAATGATGCTGATGATAGAGCACGAGTGACGTCGGTACAGGAATTACATACAAGAGTAAGTTAACACTATGAGTCTATATCCAATGACAGCTCATGGCGCAGAGTTATTGCGTACTGAGTTGAATGAATTAAAATCGGTTAAACGCCCTCGCATTATTCAGTCAATTGCTGAAGCACGTGAGCATGGTGATCTTAAGGAAAATGCCGAATATCATGCTGCCAGAGAAGAACAGGGATTTTGTGAAGGCAGGATTCAGGATATCGAAGGCAAATTGTCTAACGCACAAATTATTGATGTCACTAAAATGACCAATAACGGTAAAGTGATTTTTGGCACTACCGTGACCATATTGAATCTCAATACCGATGTGGAAATTACCTATAAAATAGTGGGTGATGATGAAGCTAGTATCAAAAATAATTTGATATCCATCAATTCTCCGATTGCTCGTGGATTAGTGGGTAAAGAGTTAGATGATGTGGTTAATGTACAAACGCCCAACGGCGTGATCGAGTTTGAGATTATTGCGGTGCAATATATCTAATTGTTGTGCAACTTTTTATGCGTGAATGAAAAAGCCAGTCGTTAGACTGGCTTTTGTTTTTAAACTCAGCGTAATTGAAGTTACTTTTTAGGAATGTCGATTTTTTTCTCGTCACTTTGACGGAAAAGGATAATCACATGACCAATAACTTGTAATTTAATACTTTGGGTCTCACGAACAATGGCTTCCATGATTAAGCTTTTCTCTTCACGATCATCAGTGGGGACTTTTACTTTAATGAGTTCGTGATGGCTAAGGGCGAGTTCGATTTCAGCCAATACCCCTTCGGTTAAGCCATTGGAGCCTAATTGCACAACAGGTTTTAATGAATGTGCTAAGCCTTTGAGGTACTGTTTTTGTTTATTTGATAGATTCATTTACAATTTTATTGGTTATTAACTATTGAAAAAAAGCTATTCTACCGCCATCTCTGCACTATTCCTAATCAGTATATGGCTGAATGACAAAAAAGAAGCATTTAGCTAGCTCAAAATACTAGCTAACAGAACATTTCGATGTTCAATATGTACTGAAAGTGAAAAAAGAATATTGGTGTTTTCGTACTGTGTATTTGGTAGCGAGTAGCTGCAAATTATAGTAACCTTTCTGATTCTCATCTGAGACAGAATTTATTAATTAGAGGTCACAAAATTGAGTGATATGGCAAAAAATTTAATCCTGTGGTTGGTTATCGCCGTCGTCCTGATGTCGGTTTTTCAAAATTTTACTCCAGGAGAGTCTTCAAATAGCCAAATGGATTACACCCGTTTTGTGAATGAAGTCGAACAAGGACAGGTACGTGAAGTGCGTATTGACGAACGTGAAATCAAGGGCGTTAAACGTTCGGGTGAAACGTTTGTTACTAATATTCCGTATTTTGATGACAATCTAATCAATGATTTGATCAAGGCTGATGTGCGCATTATTGGAGCACCAAAGGAAGAAACATCATTCCTCGCTTCAATCTTTATTTCATGGTTCCCAATGTTATTACTCATTGGTGTGTGGATATTCTTCATGCGCCAAATGCAAGGGGGCGGTGGCCGTGGCGCCATGTCCTTTGGTAAAAGTAAGGCACGCCTACTAGGCGAAGATCAAATTAAGACTACCTTTGCCGATGTCGCTGGTTGTGATGAAGCTAAAGAAGATGTGGCTGAATTGGTGGATTTCTTAAGAGACCCGTCTAAGTTTCAAAAACTAGGTGGTAAAATTCCCAAGGGCGTACTGATGGTTGGCCCTCCTGGTACGGGTAAAACCTTACTGGCTAAAGCCATTGCCGGTGAAGCTAAAGTACCCTTCTTTACTATATCGGGTTCAGATTTCGTTGAAATGTTCGTCGGTGTTGGTGCTTCTCGAGTGCGCGATATGTTCGAACAAGCCAAAAAATCAGCACCTTGTATTATCTTCATAGATGAGATTGATGCTGTAGGTCGCCAACGTGGGGCTGGTTTAGGTGGTGGTCACGATGAGCGCGAACAGACCCTAAACCAAATGTTGGTTGAAATGGATGGCTTTGAAGGTAATGAAGGCATTATTGTTATTGCCGCTACAAACCGTCCAGATGTATTAGACCCAGCATTATTACGTCCCGGTCGTTTTGACCGTCAGGTTACTGTTGGTCTACCGGATGTACGTGGTCGTGAACAAATTCTTAAAGTGCATATGCGCAAAGTACCTTTGGCGGATAACGTTGAACCAATGCTGATTGCCCGTGGTACACCGGGGTTCTCAGGGGCGGACTTAGCCAATTTGGTGAATGAAGCCGCATTATTCGCTGCCCGCAGTGGCAAGCGTGTAGTCGCCATGGAAGAGTTTGATAAAGCCAAAGATAAAATAATGATGGGCTCCGAGCGTAAGTCAATGGTGATGTCAGAAGACGAAAAAGCCATGACTGCCTATCATGAAGCGGGTCATGCGATTGTCGGCCGTTTAGTGCCTGAACATGACCCTGTGTATAAAGTGTCTATTATTCCTCGTGGTCGTGCATTAGGGGTGACCATGTATTTACCCGAGCAAGACCGCTACAGCCATTCAAAACAGCTGTTAGAGAGCATGATTTCAAGCCTGTTTGGTGGACGTATTGCCGAGGCCATTATTTATGGTGATGAAAAAGTAACAACAGGTGCGTCTAATGATATCGAACGTGCTACGGATATTGCCCGTAAAATGGTGACTCAATGGGGTTTATCAGAAAAAATGGGACCAATGCTTTACGCCGAAGAAGAAGGTGAAGTTTTCCTTGGTCGTAGCATGGCCAAAGCCAAACATATGTCTGATGAAACTGCACGGGCCATTGATGCTGAGATTAAATCTGTAATCGATAGTAATTACGATCGCGCTGAGAAGTTATTACGGGATAATTTGGATATTCTGCATGCAATGAAAGATTGCTTAATGAAATATGAAACCATTGATGCGTTACAAATTGATGACTTAATGGCTCGTCGTGAGGTACGCCAACCTGCTGATTGGGACAGTCAAGATGATGATAAACCTACAGGCGGTGATCCCAAGGTTAAAAAGGAAGAGGCAGTACCAACGCCCACGACTAAGCCTGGGGATATCACAGGTTAAATAAAAAAGGCGCTTAACTAGCGCCTTTTTTAAAACCTTCTTATATACAAGTAAAGCGCCGTAATAATAAAAATACCATGATGCAATTTGCTGATCGTAAAGTTGATTTGACCTTTCCTCAGGTGATGGGGATCCTTAATGTCACCCCTGATTCTTTTTCTGATGGGGGACATTTCAATAATCTTGATAGCGCCTTAGCCCAAGCTCGTAAAATGGTGGAAGCGGGGGCAACCTTTATCGATGTAGGTGGTGAATCTACTCGTCCTGGCGCCGCTGATGTTTCATTAGCGCAAGAGTTACAACGGGTAGTTCCTGTCATCGAACTATTACGTAAAGAACTCGACTGTACTATTTCCATTGATACCAGCAAAGCGGCGGTAATGACTGAGGCAGTAAAAGCTGGGGCAGGGCTGATTAATGATATACGAGCCTTACAAGAGTCAAATGCGCTTGAAACAGCAGTTGATGCCAGAGTGCCTGTATGTTTGATGCATATGCAGGGACAGCCCCGTACGATGCAAATTGAGCCGGTTTATGATGATGTAGTTAATGATGTAAAGGCTTTTTTGCAGCAACGAATAGAATGTTGTATGGCTGCAGGTATCCCAAAGCATAATATTTTACTTGACCCTGGTTTCGGATTTGGCAAAAGTGTTATGCAAAATTATGCCTTATTACGCCGATTAACAGAGTTTAACAATTTAGGCTGTCCACTTTTAGTGGGGTTATCACGTAAAAGTATGCTAGGTCAGATAGTCAATAAGCCCGTGGAACAGCGTTTAGCCGCGAGTGTTGCCGCAGCTACATTAGTCGCAATGAAAGGCGCAAAAATAATACGTGTACATGATGTACAACAAACGGTAGATGCAATAAAAATTGTCAATGCAATGGAAAATTTACAAGAGAACTAATAATGACTAGACAGTATTTTGGAACGGACGGTATTCGTGGAAAAGTAGGGGTTACTCCTATCCATCCTGAATTTGTGACTAAGTTGGGTTGGGCGGCGGGTAAAGTATTAGCTGGCCGTGGCACCAATAAGGTGCTGATAGGTAAAGATACTCGTATCTCTGGTTATATGCTGGAATCCGCATTGGAAGCGGGGTTGTCTGCTGCAGGTATTAATATTGGTTTATTAGGGCCAATGCCGACACCTGCCATTGCTTATTTAACTAAAACTTTCCGTTCTGAAGCCGGTATTGTGATCAGTGCTTCACACAATCCTTATTATGATAATGGCATTAAGTTTTTCTCCGCAGATGGTATGAAGCTCGACGATGATATTGAAATTGCCATCGAAGCCATGATGAAAAAAGAAATGGTCTGTGTCGCTTCAGATAAGCTCGGTAAAGCGACCCGTATTGATGACGCAGCTGGGCGTTATATTGAATTTTGCAAAGGTCATTTTCCGACAGAGTTATCGCTTACCGGTCTTAAAATTGTAGTTGATTGTGCCCATGGTGCTACGTATCACATTGCGCCAAATGTATTGCGTGAATTGGGGGCCGATGTTATTGAAATTGGTACCAAGCCTAACGGTTTGAATATCAATGACGATGTTGGTGCAACATCAATGCAAGCCACGGTTGATATGGTATTAAGTGAAAAGGCCGACCTTGGTTTTGCCCTTGATGGTGATGGTGACCGCATTATGTTGGTGGACCATAAAGGTAATGTCCTAGACGGCGATCAAATTGTCTATATTATTGCCCGTGACGCACTTAAATCCGGTAAATTAAATGGCGGTGTTGTTGGTACCGTTATGAGTAATCTTGGTTTGGAAATGGGCTTACGTAATTTAGGTGTGGCATTTGAGCGTAGTCAAGTGGGTGACCGCTATGTGTTGGAATTATTGCAACAAAAAGGTTGGAGCATCGGCGGTGAGAGCTCCGGTCATGTGATTAATTTGAATGCCACCTCAACCGGTGATGGCATCGTCGCCGGTTTACAAGTTTTGACCGCAATGTTGCACAGCGACATGAGTTTGCATGAAATTAGTCAGGGCATGGTTAAATATCCACAAACCTTAATTAATGTACGATTTGAAGCGGGTGAAAAATCACCGGTGGATCATTCTGATGTAGTAAAAGCAGTGAAAAAGGCAGAGCAAGCCATGGAAAGTACGGGGCGAGTGTTGTTACGAAAAAGTGGTACAGAGCCATTGATTCGAGTAATGGTTGAGTCCCAAGATCCTAAGGTGTCCGATAAGTGGGCACATCATATTGCTGAGCAAGTAAAAAAAGCCACTTCTTAGTGTAAAAAAGGACTGTCGTGCTTGTAACTTTAACCTGGGTCGGATAATATCCCGCCCGCTTTTTTGATGGAGAAAAAATGCAACATCGTATTCGTCGCCCGATCGTAGCGGGCAATTGGAAGATGAATGGTAACGCCGCACTAGTGGGTGAAATGCAACAGGCTTTAGAGTCTCAGCAATTCGAAAATGTTAGTGTTGTAGTGTGTCCTCCGTTAACCTATTTAGGTACTATGCAATCAGATACTTTCTCACTAGGTGCACAAAATACCAGTGATAAAGCAAGCGGTGCTTATACCGGCGAAACTTCATTATCGATGTTGCAAGAATGTGCTGTTGAATATGTGATTGTCGGTCATTCCGAGCGTCGAGAATATTACGCTGAGAACGACCAAGTTGTTGCCGCTAAAGTAGCGGCAGTATTGGAAGCCGGTTTAACCCCTATTTTTTGTATTGGTGAATCGGAACAGGTACGAGATGCGGGAAAATTATTTGAGTTTTTAGCAAGCCAAATTGATGCCGTGTTAAATATTATTGGAATTAATGCATTTGCTAATGTCGTTATCGCTTATGAACCTATTTGGGCTATTGGCACAGGTAAAACAGCGACACCAGAGCAAGCACAAGAAGTACATGCATTTATTCGACAGCATATTGCAAAACAAAATGGCGAGATCGCTGAAAAGATGCAAATTCTTTATGGTGGTAGCGTAAATGGCGGAAATGCTCAAAGCATATTTTCTCAGCCAGATGTAGACGGTGGCCTTGTTGGCGGTGCCAGTCTTAAACCTAATGATTTTATAACAATTTGCTTAGCTGCAAATGAGTTGAGGTAGAACATGCTTTACGAAGTATTGATAGTCGCGTATTTGATAGTTGCCATTATGTTGGTCGGCATGGTGTTGATCCAGCAAGGAAAAGGGGCCGATATGGGCGCTTCTTTTGGTTCAGGTGGCTCTAATACCGTTTTTGGAGCATCTGGTTCTGGTAATTTCATGAGTCGTACTACGGCAATATTGGCTACCTTATTTTTCGTTATCAGTTTAATTTTAGGTAACTTATCAACCTCTCAAGAAAAACAAGTTGATGAGTGGCAAAATCTAGAAGGTACAGCGGTAGAACAAATACCTAATGAACAGCCTGCTGATACCGATGTGCCGTCAGTAGCACCTCAGCCAGAGCCAACTACTCCAGAGTAAACCTATACGCGGATGTGGTGGAATTGGTAGACACGCCATCTTGAGGGGGTGGTGAGCATTGCTCGTGGGGGTTCAAGTCCCCCCATCCGCACCAAATAAAATAAAAAGGGCTGTAACGATTAACGTTACGGCCCTTTTTATTAGTTCTTCTATATTGTCGTATATCATCACATTATCTAATTAACTTTCCTTTTAGTGCATTTGCTTCATCTAATGTACATTAAACAGCTTGAAGCTATACGAAGTGATGGGCTAATCTGTGCGTTAGCGTTTCAACTGTATATGTTCGCTGTGTACGCTTTAATTAAGTCATTTGTTTGCCAGTTAAGTTGAAGGAGTTAACTCAACATGGATCATGTGGAAATTGCTCACGACAAAATTAGTCGTTTGAAGAAGAAATTAAACGAGTTAGATTCATTAATTGAGGAGGTCACACTTTCGGATACTGAGTGGAAAACCATCGAGACGGCTGTAGATGATGCAATTATTCATCTAACTTTATTAAGTTATGGTCATATTCAAATGGAATCAGAAGAAGAATTTGACTGGCTTTAAGGAATATCTTTACTCAACTGCGATATTAATTATTTTTTTATCACTAAATTCAATAAACTATTGCCGTCGCGCTGCGTGCTTTTGTCATTTAACTCAGTAATAGTTGACGAATTCAGAAGACTTTTGATGTGTTATTAAGCAATGCGCTGTATTAATGTGCAATCACACAAAATAACGCTAAATATCTGCTTTTTATGTTGCGCTTAGAATGTCCCTATGTATAATACGCAACATCTTGAGACGAGGTACTAAGCCTAGTCAAACAAGAAGAGAATTCAAGCGCGGGATGGAGCAGTCTGGTAGCTCGTCGGGCTCATAACCCGAAGGTCGTAGGTTCAAATCCTGCTCCCGCAACCACATTTTATAAAGCTGATTATTTGGCTTTTATGAAATTATCGAACTTAGTGTTCGTGCAAAAAGCCTCGCTTAGTTCGGGGCTTTTTGTTATCCGTTTTTACGGTTATTATGTTGTATTGTTGTGGGCTTTATGCCCTTTTTTTGTTTTTGGAGTGTGAGATTGTCGCAACTAGAGCAAAAATTAACTGAAATGCTAGCGCCTGCAGTTGAAGCGTTAGATTTTGAGTTGGTTGGAATCGAATTTGTACGTGCAGGTAAGCATTCAACCCTGCGGGTCTACATTGACCATCCAGATGGGATTGGTGTGGAGCATTGCGCTGCGGTCAGTCATCAGGTGAGTGCAGTGTTGGATGTCGAAGATCCTATTTCCACTGAATATAATTTAGAAGTGTCATCTCCTGGTGCGGATAGACCGTTATTTAACGAAGCACATTATCTTAGTGTTGTTGGCGAAACAGTGTCGGTTAAATTAACTATGCCGTTAGATGATAGAAGAAATTTTAAAGGTAAATTACTCTCCTGTTCAGCAGGGATGATTACCGTAGAAGTAGATGGTCAAGAGTATGAGCTGACCGTTACCAATATTAATAAAGGCAATTTAGTTGCGACTTTTGACTAAGGAAGCGAGGCAAGCGGGCAATGAATAAAGAAATTCTATTAGTAGCAGAAGCAGTGTCCAACGAAAAACTGGTACCCAGAGAAAAGATTTTTGAAGCTCTGGAGTTTGCAATTGCGAGCGCCACCAAAAAGAAAAGTGCAGGCGACATTGAAGTACGAGTTAGCATTGATCGTGAAACCGGTGCTTTTAATACCTTTCGCCGTTGGTTAGTTATTGAGGACGAGCAAGTTCAAGAAAATCCGTTTGCCGAAATGACCATATCCGCTGCGCAAATTGATGAGCCGGAAATTCAAATTGGTGATTATGTTGAAGACCAAATCGAATCAATCGTATTTGATCGCATTACTACACAAACCGCTAAGCAAGTTATTGTACAAAAAGTACGTGAAGCTGAGCGTGCTCAAGTTATGGCCGAATATGAAGACCGTATTGGTGAGTTAGTTACCGGTACGGTGAAAAAGGCCAATCGTGAAAGTATTCTTATTGATTTAGGTAATAATGCTGAAGGTGTTATCTATCGTGAAGATATGTTGCCTCGCGAAACGTTTCGACCGGGTGACCGCGTACGTGGTTTGTTATACGTCATTAAACCAGAAGTCAGAGGCGCACAACTTTTTGTAAGTCGTACTCATCCTGATATGCTGGTGGAATTATTTCGCTTAGAAGTTCCGGAAATTGCGGAAGAAGTATTAGAAATTAAAGCGGCGGCTCGTGATCCGGGCTCTCGCGCTAAAATCGCAGTAAAAACTAATGACAAACGTTTGGATCCAGTGGGCGCATGCGTCGGTATGCGTGGTTCACGGGTACAAGCGGTTTCTGGCGAATTAGGTGGTGAGCGTGTTGATATTGTGTTGTGGGATGATAATCCAGCACAATTTGTAATTAACGCAATGTCACCTGCTGAAGTCGCTTCCATCGTAGTTGATGAAGATAATAAGTCCATGGATGTGGCGGTAGAAGCCGATAACCTCGCACAAGCGATTGGTCGTAGTGGACAAAATGTACGTTTAGCCAGCCAATTAACGGGTTGGGATCTAAATGTAATGACGGTAGAAGACTTAAACAATAAACATGAGGAAGAAAATTCCAAAGTGTTAAAACGTTTTGTTGCCGCACTAGATATTGATGAAGATCTTGCATTAATACTAGTAGAAGAAGGTTTTACTTCGGTGGAAGAAATTGCCTACGTTCCGGCAAGTGAGTTACTCGCCATTGAAGAGCTAGATGAAGACACCGTTGAAGAGTTACGTAACCGAGCCAAGGGCGCTTTAACCACGCAGGCATTGGCAAGTGAAGAATCTTTAGAAGGGGCACAACCTGCTGAAGATTTACTCGCGTTAGAAGGTTTAGATCGTCACGTGGCATTTGTATTAGCCAGTAACGGCGTGACAACTCTAGAAGAATTAGCCGAACAAGGCGTAGATGAGATTTGTGAACTAGAAAATATGGGTGAAGAGAAAGCCGGTGAATTAATTATGGCCGCCCGTAATATCGTTTGGTTCAACGAAGAATAAGTCAGCAAGAGGAGCAACACATGGCCGAAGTATCCATACCCAAGCTAGCCGAAGATATAAGTACGACAGTTGAACGTCTCGTTCAGCAGTTTGCTGACGCAGGTATTAAAAAAGCCGCGACTGATCAGGTAACGGAAGAAGAAAAGAAAACATTACTTGATTTTTTAAGTAAGCAACACGGTGGCAATGGTTCTAATGAACCAAAGCGTATGACCTTGTCGCGTAAAAGCACCAGTACCTTAAATGTTAAGTCATCAGGTAAGTCGCGGGCTGTGACAGTCGAAGTGCGTAAGAAGCGTACTTATGTTAAACGTAGTGATGCTGAAATTGCCAAAATGGCAGAAGAAGCAGAGAAAGTTGAACAGGCTCGCCAAGCTGAGATAGACGCGCAACGTCAAGCTGTTGAAGAAGCTAAAAAAGCCGCACAAGAAAAAGCCAAACAAGAAGCCGAAGCTCGAGCGAAAAAAGCGGAAGAAGAAAAAGCCCGTCGCGAAGCGCAGAAGAAAAAAGAGAAAGAAGAAGAACATGATCTTTCTCCTGAAGAAGTGGCTGCCCGTGAAAAAGTGCGTGCTGAAGCAGAGCGTATTCATCTTCAACAAGAAAAAGAAATGGCTCGTAAGCTTGAAGAAGAAGCTAAAAAAGCTGAACAAGCCGCGCTTAAGTTAGCAGAAGAGAGCGAGCGCCGTTGGAAAGAAGAAGAAGAAGCGCGCAAGAAGCAAGAAGCTGAAGAAGTCCATTTGCATTCTTCACGCTATGCTCAAGAAGCTGAAGACGAAGAAGATTTACAAATTGAAACCCGTGCTCGTCGTCGTAAAGGCAAGAAGAAGAAAGATGCCGGCGCAGGTTTGCAACATGGATTTAATATGCCAGCAGCACCAGTTGAAAAATTTGTGCGTATTGGCGCGACCGTATCGGTTGGCGAATTAGCCAGTCGTTTAGCGATTAAGTCTAATGAAGTTATTAAAGCCATGATGAAAATGGGTGAAATGGCTACTATTAACCAAGTACTAGACCAAGACACCGCAGTATTAGTGGTTGAAGAAATGGGCTACAAGTACGAATTGGTTAATGAGAACGCATTAGAAGACGAATTGTTGTCGGAACAAAGTCGTGATGAGAAATCACCACGGGCACCAGTGGTAACTATTATGGGTCACGTTGACCATGGTAAAACCTCATTACTTGATTATATTCGTAAAGCAAAAGTTGCTGACGGCGAAGCCGGTGGTATTACCCAGCATATTGGTGCATACAGTGTTGAAACCGCTGGCGGTCGCATTACCTTCTTAGATACCCCAGGACACGCCGCGTTTACTGCTATGCGTGCACGTGGTGCTACCGCAACTGATATCGTAGTGTTGGTGGTTGCTGCTGATGATGGTGTTATGCCACAAACGAAAGAAGCGGTACAACATGCTAAAGCAGCGGGTGTACCTCTAATCGTTGCAGTGAATAAAATGGATAAAGAGGGTGTGGATACAGACCGTGTCAAAACCGATTTATCACAACTTGAAGTTATTTCTGAAGAGTGGGGTGGTGAGCATCAGTTTATCCCCGTATCGGCTAAAACCGGTTTGGGTGTGGATGCACTACTTGAAGCTATTTCATTACAAGCAGAAATGTTGGATTTACAAGCGCCTGCTACTGGTTCTGCCAAGGGTTTGGTGATTGAGTCACGCTTAGATAAAGGCCGTGGCCCTGTTGCTTCTGTATTAGTACAGGAAGGACTACTAAAAACCGGCGACATTATGTTGTGTGGTTTAGAGTACGGTCGTATTCGTGCCATGAAAGATGAAAATGGTCACAATGTTGACGTTGCAGGTCCATCAACGCCAGTCGAAATCCTCGGTTTGTCTGGTATTCCAGCCGCCGGTGATGATGCGTTAGTGGTTGCAGATGAGCGTAAAGCGCGCGAAGTAGCAAGTAAGCGTTCTATTAAGCAACGTGAATTAAAACTGTCTCGTCAGCAAAAATCTAAACTGGAAAACATGTTTGCCAATATGGAATCGGGCAATGTTAGTGAATTGAATGTGGTATTGAAAGCTGACGTACAAGGTTCCGTGGAAGCCATTTCAGAATCACTCACCAAGTTGTCGACCGATGAAGTGAAGGTCAATATTGTTGGTTCCGGCGTAGGTGGAATTACCGAAACTGATGCCAGTCTTGCGGCTGCGTCTAGTGCAATTGTGGTTGGTTTCAACGTTCGTGCCGACGCCTCAGCGCGTAAAGTGATTGAGAACGAAGAAATTGATTTACGTTATTATAGCGTTATTTATGATCTGATTGACGAAGTCAAACAAGCCATGAGTGGTATGCTATCGCCTGAATTCAGACAGCAAATTATTGGTTTGGCCGAAGTGCGTGATGTGTTTAAATCGCCGAAGTTGGGTGCTATAGCTGGTTGTATGGTTACCGAAGGTAACATTAAACGTAGTAATCCAATCCGTGTTCTACGTGAAAACGTGGTGATTTACGAAGGTGAATTAGAGTCTTTACGTCGCTTTAAAGACGATGTGCAGGACGTACGTAACGGCATGGAATGTGGTATCGGCGTGAAGAACTACAATGACGTGAAAGTGGGTGACCAAATCGAAGTATTTGAAATTATAGAAGTACAACGTCAAATATAACGGTCAACTACTAAGTTGAATAATAGAAATGCTCAACCAATGTTGGGCATTTTTTGTCTTTACCTAATTACGTTGTTCTTTGTCGTTTAAGCAAGGGGAACAAAATGCTTTATCCAATGTTTGCGCTGGTACTACTCACAGTGTTGGTGGCCATCTTAATGGGCCGAGCGCGTTTTACGGCAGTGAAACATAAAACCGTAAACCCCAAATATTTTAAGACTAACAGTGGTTATGAACTGACGCCGGAGTGCGCGCAGTTGGAGCGTAACTTCAGCAATTTATTTGAAACGCCGGTACTTTTTTATGCAGTGTGTATCACTACTTTGGTAATGGGTGTCGATAGTACGCTACTACAAGTGTTAGCTTGGATTTACGTAGCGTTACGTTACGCTCATTCTTATATTCATATTACATATAACCATGTCATGCATCGTTTTGGATGCTTCATCAGCTCGTTCTTGGTGTTATTGGTAATGTGGATAGCATTGGTTTTGATGGTCTAATGGTTGAGTTAGGTATCTTTTTTTATTTCGTGTAGAGGTCATTAACATGGCAAGAGAATTTTCTCGAACAGATCGGGTTGGTCACCAAATTCATCGTGAAGTGGCCAGTATTTTACAAAATGAGTTTAAGAATCGTGATCCTCGTTTAGGCATGGTGACGGTGTCCGGTGCTGAAATATCACGTGATTTGTCTTACGCTAAAGTATTTGTCACATTTTTCGAAAATGATGAAGAAAAAATAAAATTTTATTTATCTATTCTTGAAGAAGACAAGGGTTTTATCCGTACGTTATTAGCTAAAAAAATGCAAATGCGCGCCATACCCGCCTTACGTTTTGTACGTGATGGATCGGTTACCGAAGGCATGCGTATTTCTAATCTGGTGTCTGAAGCTTTAATTAAAGATAAAGAGCGCGCCAAAGATGCCGGCCGTGATCTTGATGCTGAATTAGACGATACCAAAGAGTAATTTGTATGGCTCGAAAGCGTAAAGGCCGTGGGGTTAACGGTATTATTTTATTGGATAAGCCGTTAAATATTTCCTCTAATCAGGCTTTACAGAAAGTACGTGGCATTTTTGCTGCTGCGAAGGCCGGGCATACCGGCGCATTGGATCCACTGGCGACAGGCATGCTGCCTATTTGTTTAGGCGAAGCGACCAAGTTCTCACAGTTTTTACTGGATGCAGATAAAAGTTATACGGTCACCGCTAAGTTAGGTGTACGTACCACCACCTCAGATGCCGATGGTGAGATTGTTGAGCAACGCGATGTAAACGTCACAGAGCAACAGCTAATGGTTGCACTCGAGCAGTTTCGTGGGCCGATTAAACAAGTACCGTCGATGTTTTCGGCGCTAAAGCATCAAGGTAAGCCCCTTTATTTTTATGCTCGCCAAGGCATTGAAATTGAACGTCCCGCTCGAGATATCACTATTTATCAGCTAGATGTGCTGCGTTTTGAAGGTGATGAAGTGGATATGCAGGTAACCAGTAGTAAGGGTACCTACATTCGCTCGTTAGTAGATGACTTAGGTCAGTTATTGGGATGTGGTGCTTTTGTGGCTAAATTGCATCGTACTCGCGTCGCAGATTACCCCATAGCTAAAATGCTGACCCTCGAACAGCTGCAATTATTACGCGATAGCATTGATAATGAAGAAGCTCAATGGGATGCACTGGATAACCATTTGTTACCTATGGACACGGCGGTGCTCAGTATTCCTGCAGTAACGATAAGTGCAGAACAAGCTAAATTCTATCGAAATGGCCAAGCGGTAAATATCAGTGGCGAAGTTAATATCGGGCAGGCGCGAGTCTATATTGAAGGTCAAGAATTCATCGGTGTTGGTGAAGTGAGTGCTGATGGCACCGTTACACCTAAGCGCCTAGTGGTCATCAATTAAGTAAGGGTGTTAAAGCGCTTGTATTTTTACTCGACGTCGCTATAATGCGCGTCTTCTCGACTTAGCTGAATTAGTGATTGGCTAGGTCTTCATCTCTCAAAGGAGAACAATATGTCACTAAGTGTTGAAGAAAAAGCAGGTTTGGTTGCAGAGTACGCAGTAAAAGAAGGCGATACTGGCTCACCAGAAGTACAAGTTGCATTGTTAACTCATAACATCAACAAGTTACAAGGTCACTTTGCTGATCATAAGAAAGATCACCATTCACGTCGTGGTTTATTACGTATGGTTAGTCAACGTCGTAAGCTTCTTGATTACCTTAAAGGTAAAAATGTAGAGCGTTACGGTGATCTAATTAAACGTCTTGGCCTACGTCGCTAAGTACGGATTAAAGATTGCTAAAAGGCACCTTCGGGTGCCTTTTTTGTACCTGAAAATCAGTCTATTTTTGATCTCAAGTCATTAGCGATACAATTTTTGCTTATTGTTGGTGCATTAATCTTCAAAATCCGAGGTTACAACCTGTTTTTAAGCACCTCTTACCGCTATACTATGCGCCGCAATTGAAAGCGAAGAAAATAAAATTATTTAAAGGATATATAAGTGACTCCTATTACTAAAACGTTTCAATATGGTAAACATACCGTAACCCTAGAAACTGGCGTGATCGCACGTCAGGCAACTGCTGCCGTAATGGCAAGCATGGACGATACGTCCGTGTTGGTCTCTGTTGTGGGTAAAAAAGAAGCCAAATCTGATCAAGATTTTTTCCCGTTAACGGTTAACTACCAGGAAAAAACTTATGCAGCGGGTAAAATTCCAGGTGGATTCTTCAAACGTGAAGGTCGTCCTTCAGAAGAAGAAACACTAACTGCACGTCTTATTGATCGCCCAATCCGTCCACTTTTCCCGAACGGATTTAAAAACGAAGTTCAAGTTATTATCACTGTTGTTTCAGCAAACCCTGAAATCCCAGCTGACATCATTTCATTAATCGGTACTTCTGCTGCATTAGCTATTTCTGGTATGCCATTCAATGGTCCAGTAGGTGCTGCTCGTGTTGGTTACATGGATGGTCAATATGTATTGAACACCACTGAATCAGAAAGAGTAGAAAGTAACCTAGATTTAGTCGTTGCCGGTACTCAAAACGCAGTATTGATGGTTGAATCTGAAGCCAGCGTATTATCTGAAGAAGTGATGCTAGGTGCCGTGATGTTCGGTCATGAGTCTATGCAGACTGTTGTTAATGCAATCAATGAGTTTGCTGCTGAAGTCGCTACTCCTTCATGGGATTGGCAACCAGAGCCAGAAAATGTTGACTTAAAAGCTAAGATCAAAGAATTAGCTGAAGCAGGCATGACTGCGGCTTATCAAATCTCTGACAAAATGGAGCGTAAAGATGCGGTAACTGCCGTGACTGATAAAGCTGCTGCAGATATTTTAGCTGCCAATCCAGAGCAAGATGGTAAAGAACTACATGAGCTATTACATGACTTAGAAAGTGATGTAGTACGTTCACGCATTCTTGCTGGTGAGCCACGTATTGATGGCCGTGATCCTGAAATGATCCGTGCTTTGCATGTTGGTACTGGTATTTTACCTCGCGCCCATGGTTCAGCCTTGTTTACTCGTGGTGAAACTCAAGCGTTGGTTGCTGCTACCTTAGGTACAGAACGTGATGCACAGATGATTGATGGTTTAAACGGTAAGAAAGATAGCCGTTTTATGTTGCATTATAACTTCCCTCCATACTGTGTGGGTGAGACTGGTTTTGTTGGTTCACCTAAGCGTCGTGAAATTGGTCACGGTCGTTTGGCTAAGCGTGGTATTGCTGCAGTAATGCCTACCGAAGCAGAATTCCCATATGTTGTACGTGTAGTTTCAGAAATCACGGAATCTAACGGTTCATCTTCTATGGCTTCTGTATGTGGTACTTCATTAGCGCTTATGGATGCAGGTGTGCCAATTAAGGCCTCTGTTGCTGGTATCGCAATGGGCTTAGTGAAAAGTGATGATAACTTCGTCGTTCTGTCTGACATCTTAGGTGATGAAGATCACTTAGGTGATATGGACTTTAAAGTAGCCGGTACTACTGCTGGTATTACTGCGTTACAGATGGATATCAAGATCGAAGGTATCACTCAAGAAATCATGCAAAAAGCGCTTAAGCAAGCGAAAGAAGCACGTTTGCATATTTTGAGTGTGATGGATCAAGCCATCAGTGGCCATCGTGAAGAAATGTCTGAATACGCACCGCGCATCTATACCGTTAAGGTTGATCAAGATAAGATCCGTGACGTAATTGGTAAAGGCGGCGCAATGATCCGTTCTATCACTGAAGCGTCAGATACCAACATCGAAATAGAAGATGACGGTACAGTGAAGATTTTCGCTACTGAGCGTGCTAAAGCTGAAATTGCTATCAAGATGATTGAGCAAGTGACTGCTGAAGTTGAAGCTGGCACTACTTACCACGGTGAAGTGAAACGAATCGTTGATTTCGGTGCCTTTGTTGAAGTGTTACCAGGTAAAGAAGGTTTGGTACATATTTCACAAATCGCTCACGAGCGTGTTAACAAGGTTTCTGATTACTTAGAGCTCGGCCAAAAGGTTGATGTTAAAGTCATGGAAATCGATCGCCAGAACCGTATACGTTTAAGTATTAAAGAGTTGTTGGAAAAACCAGCCACTGTTGAAACTGACGCACCGGCTTCTGACGCTGAATAACTAATTAGTTAGTTAATATGAAAAGGGAGCTGAGGCTCCCTTTTTTGTGTCTGTTGTTCTGAAGTTATATTTGAACCTACATCACAGCAAATAAAAAAGGCATAGCCCTATTGGGTTATGCCTTTTTTATTTAGGCGACACAGGGTTATCAAGTCTGTGTCTATAATCGGATGTCCAGAGAGAATAGGGATCCAATATGGTTGGGCAGTTTGCACACTAAATGTTGCGCTTTTATGACGTCTACTGTTAAAAGAATCACGTCATGCCCATTTATATGACGCCTGATCTACCCAAAAAGTTTAATAAAATTATAATTTATTTTTCAATGAAGTATTTAGGTGAGGTTATTTATTCATACAGTTTGACTGTAAAAGCAAAAAAGTAATCTAGGCTCGCTTTTTAATCTGTCATATTCAACTTAGTTTAACCGGTGGAGTAAGAAAATGAGAGACTCAGTTAGGATTTAGTGTGGGAAATTTTCTGCCAGTATTGAATCGAACGGCCATAGTCGTTGAAGCTACCGTGAGTTGAATGCTAAAGAAACTCATATCAATGGCATTTGTTCCTGCGGCTTCTCACGAAAATGCGCTAAGGCCGCTGATTAAACTGCTGATTGTCACCATTATTTCCTTTTTAGCTGTTTGCAATTTTTCATAATTATATTTTCAAAAAGGAGTAGAAAATTAATGGTTATGTGTTCAGGCTAGTTATATCCAATACCCATTTTCTTATATGGTTCAGACAAAATTTCAATTCACCTGCCTTTGCGTTTTATATGTAAAATAAATTATCACATAAAATTCGTGTGAAATTTATTTATAAATCAATGGAATACTAAGCGTTTAATATTTTTATTTGTTAAAAAATATGTAAATTTTTGCTTTAAAAATACTGATTTAAATAGATATTTCTATTTTAAATCTATTAGGGTATTAAATTAAATTATATAAATTTACTTTAATTTATTGTTTTTAAAGGAATTAATTTATATTTGAATTTATTTTGTTTGCATAATGTAACTATTTCGGTGTCTTTTTCTACCTAATTACAACAAAAATTTGACAACTTTTACTTTGCCATGTAAAACGTTATGCCACCGGTGGCATTAAAAGGTGTGCTTACTGGTAGTTGTATTTTTAAGGTAAAAATAATTTTCCGACCATTTAATAATAAAAGTGAATTTGTTATATGCAATTCAATAAGTCGGAGAGCAAAGGAAATGACTAAGGACAACATAATGAAAACGACTAACTTTAAGTTAAATAAATTGCTGAGCTCAATTATTGTAGCCGGCGGAATAACCACTTCATTTGCGGCACTAGCCCAAGACGCTATTACTGAGCAAGATGCGGCAGCAAAAGATTTAGAAGTCATCGAAGTTAAAGGCTTTAGAGGCTCTTTAAATCGCGCTCTGTTTGAAAAACGAAATTCTGTAAATGCCAAAGAAAGTATCTTAAGCGAAGATATTGGTAAGTTTCCTGATTTAAATATCGCAGAATCATTACAACGTGTACCTGGTGTGGCCATTTCCCGTGAAGGCGGTGAAGGTCGCCAGATTACATTACGTGGATTAGGTCCATCATTTACCCGTACTACATTAAATGGCATGGAAGTTCCTGCAAGTACCGACGGTACTGACTCCGGTGGTGGCGTTAACGGCGGTCGTGCATTTGACTTCAATGTGTTTGCCTCCGAATTATTTAATCGTGTTGATATTCAAAAAACGGCGACAGCCTCAATGGAAGAAGGTGGTATTGCTGGTACAGTCGATCTGTACTCAGCGAAACCCATGGATAATCCTGGGTTTCACGTAGCGGCCTCTGGTCAACTTGGTTACAACACGGTTACCAAAAAGAATGATCCACGCCTTGGTTTCATGATCAGCAATACTTTCGCTGATGATACCTTTGGTGCGTTGTTATCTGTTTCTAAATCACAAAGAACGGTACGTCAGGAAGGTTACGGTACGGTGCGTTGGACTACACCTGTAAAAGATGGCGGTGGTATTTTCGCTGATACGTCAGGTACTAGCGTTTCTGGTACGGCAAGTGATTCTTGTGGTAGCGTTGATCCAGTAAACTGTTTATGGACCCCACGTTTACCTCGTCCTGATTTTTTTGGTAACGAACAAGATCGTTTAGGCGTAACGGGTTCATTCCAATATGCACCCAATGATACCGTGTTAATTACCTTAGATACCTTACATTCGTCGCTTGATAATGAACGTACCATGTATAACTTCTTTGAAATGTTCCGTAGTACTTTTGACGAACTAACGCCGACTTCTATTACTGTGCACCCGAATGGCAAGCAGGTATTAGCCGGTACTTACGATGGTATTAAATCGCGTATTGAAAGCCGCCAGCAAATTTCTTCAACGGACTTTAGCCAGTATGTATTGTCAGGTGAGTTCAGTCTTAATGACGAAACTAAAGTCACCGCAATGTACGGTACAGCTGAGTCTGATTCTCGTTCAGAGCAATATCGTTACAACATGACTAACAATACTGCCCATACTTATAGTTTTGATTTTAGCAATAATGAAAATAACCCCGTTGTTGACCATGGCTACGATATTAATGACGAAACCTTCTATGACCTAAGTGATGGTCGTTTACGTGCTACTGATGTTTTACGTCAAAATGACACTGCTAAAGTTGATCTTACCTATCAAGGTGAAAATGTAACGCTTAAAACAGGTTTAGCTTTTAACGATAGAACCGTTAATTACGGCGAAGAGCAAATTGAAGGTTTCCCAGATCAATCTTCAGCAGTCGGCTTTACTGAATTATTGCCTTACGATGATTTCGGCACCGGTTTTGACGGTGGCCTAGAGCGCTTCATCGTGGCTGATTTTGCAGCGATTGAAAGTGGTTTACTAACCAAAGAATGGGTACCACGTGGTGCCCAAAGTTGGGAAGTTCAAGAAGAAACGTTAGCAGCCTACCTTGAGTTGAACTCGGTTTACGAGATCGGCGATATGGAATTACGCTCTAACTTTGGTATGCGTTATGTTGAAACTGATACAACCTCTTCTGGTTTTATTCAAACTGAAACAGTAACCATTGAAAACTCTTATAAAAACTTCTTACCCGCGTTGAACTTAGCACTTAGTGCAACCGACGATATTGTGGTACGTCTTGGTTTAACTAAAACCATGACACGTCCTAGCTTGGGCTCATTAAATCCCGGTAACCCTTCATTTTCTTATGTTAATGGTACGGTAAGTGCTGGTAACCCATTCCTAGACCCGTTTACGTCGAATAACGTTGATGTTGGTGTTGAGTGGTATTTCGATGATGAAGCATTAGTTGCACTGAACTACTTCTACAAAGATATAGAAACCTTTATTACCCGATCAAGTGAAGAGCGTTTAGTGGACCCGGCTTACTTGCCATTTATTGATGCAGATCCTCAATATGATCCATTGCTGGCCCTTGATCCAAGAACGGTTCCTTATATTCATAATGTACCAGTCAATGGTGAGGGGACTGTGGTTGAAGGTTTTGAATTAATTTATCAACAACCTCTAAGCTTCTTACCTGCGCCATTTGATGGTTTAGGTGTAGTGGGTAACTATACTCATGTATCGGCTGGTGCAATCACCGGTTTGTCTGAAAACTCGTATAATGCCACAGTGTATTATGAGAAAGATGACTATGGTATTCGTGTATCGTTAAATAATCGTGATGATTACATTACCAATTATTCGGGCGGCAACGGTAACGCTGAAGAAGCTACAACAGGCCCTACTCATGTAGATATGTCTGCGTTCTATAATCTTGATGAGAATATTACTTTCACACTGGAAGTGATTAACCTGACAGATGAATATGAGCGTTTATATACTACGGGTGACGGTTCGTTAAACCTTATGCGTGAGTACAACCACACCGGACGTCAATTGTTCTTGGGTGCACGTTACGTCATGTAATATCCAGGTAAGATGAAATACTTAAGCCGCCTTTTGGCGGCTTTTATTTAATGCTAAATGTTAGATTTATCAGTCAGTAGCTTACATTACTTTTTGAACTCAAATAATTAGCCTATCGTCATTGAGGACCACCCGATGAAAAAGTTTTCTCCACTTAATTCGACAATCGCCGTAGGTTTTCTACTTTCACTAAGTGTCATGCCATTTTCGACGACTGCGGCAACGGACCCATCTTTTACTGATAAAAGTGTCGATCAACAAATTGAAACCATAGTGGCAGCCATTCAATTACCCAACATTGCAGACAAAGATTTTGTAATCAGTGATTTTGGCGCAGTCGGCGATGGTAAAATAGACAATGCTAAAATTATTAATAACACCATTGAGCTCGCCGTAAAACAGGGCGGGGGACGGGTGGTGTTACCCGCAGGTGTATGGCTAAGTAATGGCCCTGTGGTGTTGAAATCAGGAATTAATTTACACCTCCAACAGGGGGCCATTTTGTTGTTTGGCACCGAAGCCGATGACTATCTTCCCGTGGTCAAAAAACGTTGGGAAGGGACAGAACTGTACGGCCATTCTCCGCTCATTTATGCACGAGATGTTGAGGACATCGCTATTACCGGTCAAGGGATCATCGATGGTAACAACGATAGTGAATTTCACCCATGGCAAAAACAACAACAGCCCGACATATTAGCATTACGAACGATGGGCATCGAAGGCGTGCCAGTAGAGCAGCGCCAATTTGGAGAGGGTCATTATTTACGCCCCGCATTGATTCAAATATTTGGGGCAAAACGGGTGTTGTTAGAAGGCTACACCAGTAAAAACTCACCATTCTGGGTTAATCATTTGGTGTATACCGAACATGCGACCGTACGTAATATTAAAGTAGATAGTCATCGTGGTAATAATGATGGTATTGATGTTGATTCCAGTCGTTATGTGCTGATTGAAAACAGTCACTTTCGTACCGGTGATGACTCGGTGGTGATTAAATCCGGGCGCGATAAAGACGGTCGTGATATCGCCAGACCCAGTGAATATATTGTGGTACGCAATAATGATATGGGCGGCGAAGATGGTATTGCTTTAGGTAGTGAGATGTCGGGTGATATTCGTTATGTGTATTTTACTGACAATATATTACGCACAGGGATGGCAGCCATCCGCTTTAAAGGCTCTAATGATCGTGGTGGTCTGGTTGAACATATCCGTGTTCGCAATATGCAAATAGAATCATTTGATAATCTATTCTGGTTTCAGTTGAATTATCCAGGGGTATTGCAGGGCGGTCATCCATCTATCTATCGCGATATCATTTTTGACAATATCACGGTGGAAAGAGCCGGTACGGTATTTGAGGCTCATGCTGATCCTCAGGCACCCATTGAAAATGTTGTGTTAAAAAACATTCGAATTAAACACGCTGATAAAACTTTTGTGTTGGACAATATCAAACAATTTCAATTACAAAACGTCAATATTAATGGTGAAAAGGTGGAAGGTGTACTCAACTGGCTGAAGCCATAATTGTCCTTAAAAATTAATTTAGGCTTCGGTCAATTAAGCTAATTTTGGCGATTTCGATATTGAGTGGAATATAACAAATATTTGACAAAATCCGCCTTACCATGCAAAACTTTGTGCCACCGGTGGCAAAGACATTGTGTGTGAAATAATGCAAGTTGTCGGCAAGCCCTATTTTATAAGGGGTTGCCGCGATAATGTTGAGTGTTTTTGCAATTAACTGAATGAAGAAAAAATAATAATGAATAGCAATAGACGTTTTATATTAAAAGCCCTAGCCGCAGGTGGCGTAATGAGTGCCACTCTTGGCGGCTGTAGCCGAGTCTCTAATCCACAACAGGCAGAGCAAAGTTCATCCGATAAGGATTGGTTAAAAGCCCAGTCAATTCGAGATGCCATTGTAGTGCCTAGCTTTGCTGAGCAACAATTTAATATTGTTGATTTCGGTGCACAAAGTGGCAGCGATCATGATTGTACAGAATCCATAAAAGCGGCTATCCAGCAATGTCACGAAAGTGGTGGTGGTCAGGTGCGGGTACCCGCAGGCATATTTTATACGGGCGCAGTGCATTTACTGTCCAACGTCAATTTACATATTGCCAAAGGCGCTACGCTGAAGTTTATCACCGATCCCAAGAAATATTTACCCGCAGTTTTTACTCGTTGGGAAGGTTTAGAAATGATGGGATATTCGCCCTTAATCTATGCCTATAAACAGAAAAATATTGCAGTAACCGGTGAAGGTACCTTAGACGGCAGTGCTAATAATCAAACGTGGTGGCCGTGGAAGGGGCCACATAAAGAAGCGCATTGGGATCATATTGTTGGTGAAGATCAAAAGCCTGCCAGAATGAAGTTAATGCAAGATGCTGAAAATGGCGTACCTGTTGCTGAGCGAGTTTATGCGGAAGGGGCTTTTTTACGCCCGCCCTTTGTGCAGCCTTACGAATGTGAAAACGTACTCATTGAAGGAATAAAAGTAAAAGACTCTCCCTTTTGGTTGTTGAATCCTGTGCTGTGTAAGTCCGTTACCGTACGCGGTGTTACCATGCAGAGTCATGGTCCGAATTCCGATGGCTGTGATCCTGAGTCTTGTGATCATGTCTTAATTGAGAATTGTACTTTTGATACCGGTGACGATTGTATTGCCATTAAGTCAGGGCGTAACGCTGATGGTCGTCGTGTGGCCACACCAAGTCAGAACATTGTGATTGCTAATTGTCATATGCGCGAAGGTCATGGTGGTGTGGTTATCGGTAGCGAAATATCCGGCGGCGTGAACAATGTCTTCGTTGAAGATTGTACGATGGATAGTCCAGAGCTCGAACGCGCTATACGCATCAAGACTAACTCAATTCGAGGCGGTGTGATTGAGCATTTGCGTTATCGTAATATCAATGTTGGCAAGGTGAAGAATGCGATAGTGGTTAACTTCTTCTATGAAGAGGGGGATGCTGGCACATTTGACCCAACGGTACGTGACATTATTATCGAAAATATGGATTGTCAGCAAGTATTGAAAAAACCACTGTATTTACAAGGGTTCGAACGCGCCCCCATGTATGATATTAAACTCAAGAATTGTCACTTTAATAATACGGGTGAAGATTCCATTGTGCGTCATGTGAATAACATGACCTTAGATAATGTCACCATCGATGGTAAAACGGTGGCATTAAATGACGTCTTGAGTCCAAGTTAAATGCACAAAATTGAACCTAATTTAAATAAAAAATATTGAACGTTGGGCATACTCAACGAATTTCAAGCTTTAAGGAAGTAAACATGAATAACACTATACAACCCTTGGCATTGCACCCAGATAGACTTTTTTCCAGCGATCCAAAAGTGGTTGAGATAGCCAGAGCGCTTTATCAAGGGATTAAAGATTTACCTATTGTTAGCCCCCATGGTCACACCGACCCCAGCTGGTTTAATGAAAACCAAAATTTTAGCAATGCCAGTGATTTACTAATCCGCCCTGATCATTATGTGTTCCGTATGCTTTATAGCCAAGGCGTGAGCTTACAATCATTGGGTATTCCCCAACACGGTGATAAAGGTAATTTGGCCGAATCTGAGAATGCAGATCCGCGTGCCATCTGGCACTTGTTAGCCAAGAATTATTACTTATTTCCAGGTACGCCTTCAGGCTCTTGGTTAGACTCAGTGTTTAGTAATGTCTTTGGTTTTACCGAAAAGTTATGTCCAGAAAATGCTGACGAGTATTACGACGAAATTAATCGTCAACTAGCCAGTGATGACTTTAAGCCTAATGCTTTAATGGATCGTTTCAATATTGAATTGATTGCTACCACTGAAGGCGCATTGGATGATCTTAAACATCACCGTGCCATTAAAGATACGCCAATGGCCAAACGGGTTATTACCTCATTCCGTCCTGATGATGTGGTCGATGCCAGCCGTGAAGATTTCAGCCAAAACCTTGAGAAGTTAGCTGCATTAACCAATGAAGATACCAGCGACTGGCAAGGTTATTTAAACGCCATTCGCGCCCGCCGTGAATACTTCCGTAAGGAAGGTCGCGCCACCGCAACTGACCACGGTCACCCAACGGCATTTACTGCCGACTTATCTGCGACGGAATGTCAGGCGTTATTAAACAAATGTTTATCGGGTCAATCAACCGCAGCTGAGCAAGAATTATTCCGCGGTCAAATGCTAACTGAATTGGCGGGCATGAGCATCGAAGATGGCATGGTGATGCAAATTCACCCCGGTGCTCATCGTAACCACAATACTCAGCTCTTTGATTATTTTGGTCGTGATAAAGGTTGCGATATTCCAAGTCAGACTGAATACGTTAATGCATTGAAGCCGATGCTGTCGAAATACGGTAATGATCCGCGTTTGCAGATCATTCTATTCACCTTAGATGAAACTACCTATAGCCGTGAGTTGGCGCCGTTAGCAGGGCATTATCCTAGCTTAAAGTTAGGTCCTGCTTGGTGGTTCCATGATAGCCCTGCGGGTATGTTACGTTTTCGCCAGCAAACCACCGAAACGGCAGGTTTTTATAATACCGTCGGTTTTAATGATGATACTCGCGCATTTTTGTCTATTCCTGCTCGTCATGATGTGGCTCGCCGTGTGGATTGCCGATTCTTAGCGGAGTTGGTGGCAAATCATCAAATCACCGAAGTGGAAGCCAAAGAACTGGCTTATCAGCTTACCTATGGTCTGGTGAAAAAAGCGTACAATTTGGGCGAATAATCTCGCCTTATTGAAATGAAATACAGGCAGTCTTTATATATTAGTAAGGGCTGCCTTAATACTCGTTTTTCACATACGGTTTTATTTTTAGGGAAATATCGATGAAGCAGCGCATAAAATTAACAACAATAAGTGCATTAATTATTGGTAGTGGTCTTGTCTTAAGTGGTTGTGGTGAAGAACACAATAATGTGCCTGCTACTGGAACTGTAGCAACTAACAGTAATATTGCTGACTTAGAGGTGCATAACTCTTCTGATTTTCCCCGTGAAAAACAACCAGTTTATTTAAGTTATTACAATTTAGGATTAGATCCTGCCGGTGTTGATATTAAGGTATTGCAAGCGGGAAAAAGCATTGATAGCCAAGCGGTGGATAGCGACTTTGACGGCCAAGTAGATGGTTTGTTGTTTTTAAGTGATTTCGCTGCGGGCGCGACTCAACGTTTTGAAGTAGTCGCGGGTGACGGAGTTACAGTAGGCAAAAAACTAACCCAAGCCGAAATTTCTCATAAAATCGGCGGTGAATGGGTAGCGCATTCCAAGCTTCCTGATACGTCATTTAAAGAATATATTGGTGGTACTTTTCAAAATGTAGATACCGTTACGCCGCCCCCACAATATACTGATCACTCAAACTGGATCCGCTATGAGGGGCCGGGTATTGAGTCCGATAAAGTCGGTTATCGTATTTATCTCGATTGGCGTAATGGCTTTGATATCTTCGGTAAATTGACTGCTGAACCTGCATTACAACAAGCCGGTTTAAATGATTATGAGTCTTACCATGAAAAACAAGACTGGGGCATGGATATTCTCAAGGTGGGTAGCTCTTTGGGCGCCGGCGGTTTTGGTTTATGGAATGAGGGCGAGTTGGAGTTGGTGAATGAAGTCGATAGCTGGACCGCCACCATCAACGAAAATGGCAATCTACGCTCTGCGTTTACCATTGACTACAGCGGCTGGCAAAGTGCTATCGGTAAGCAAGACTTTAGCGCGCATTTTGCCATGCTCGGCGGCAGCCGTTTAGTGAAGGTCGATTTGGATTTAACCCAGTCAGTGAAAACCATGGCTGCCGGTGTAGTTAAACATCCAGATACGCAGTTTATACAGGGTGATATCGATATTACCGGTAAGGCTTATACCTATATTGCCAGTTGGGGTAAGCAAAGCCTCGATGGTGCTGATTTGGGCATGGCGATTTTCTTCCGTAAAGAAAATCTAAAACAGATCACTGAAGACAATAAAAACTATATTGCAGTGTTAAGCCCTCAAGGTGCGCCAACATCAGCAAACGCTGATGCACAGCAGTTAAGCTATTATTTTGCTGCTGTTTGGCAACCCGAATCGGGTATTGCCACGAAAGAAAAATTTGTGGCTTATTTAGAGCAAGAAGCTGAAAAACTCACTGTAACTCCCCGTGTTCGTTTAAAAACGGCGTTATCTAAAGCCGAGCAAGCAAAACCGGTGACTGCCGAATCTGCTTTGGCATGGGCAGAGGCGCTAGCGAAATCAGAACTTGAACGTAAAACCTTAAGTTATCGTTATGATGGTTGGGATGTAAACCGTAAGCGTAAACCTAAGTTTGAATACGATATTGTTGGTTTAAATCCTATGGCCTATGACGAGCTTGCCAGCGCCACAGGTAATGAGCAATACCGTGACGTGTTAAAGCAAGTAACAGCGACCTATATTGAAGATGACGGTAATATTCAGAGCTACAAGCTGAGTAATTACAATATCGATAGTGTTGCTCCTGGGCGTGCCGTTTTGCGTTTGTATCAACAAACCGGTGAGCAAAAATACAAGTTAGCAGCGGATCTTTTGCGCAAGCAATTAGCTGAACAACCACGTACTAGCGAAGGTGCTTTCTGGCATAAAAAAAAGTATACCGGTCAGCTCTGGCTAGATGGCGTGTATATGGGTATGCCTTACCTTGCTGAATACTCGGCAATGTTTGAAGACGGTCACAGTTTTGATGAAGTGGTTAGAGAATTTGAGTTAACCCGCAAATATCTACGAGATGCTGAAAGCGGTTTGTATTATCACGCTTGGGATGAGTTAAAAAAGCAGGATTGGGCTGATAAGCAGACAGGTCTATCACCAGAATTTTGGGGCCGTGGCATGGGCTGGTTAGCCATGGCATTAGTGGATGTACTCGATTATATCCCTGCTGAGAATACTGCCCAGCGTAAAGTGTTATTAGATATGATTGCTGAAGTGGCAGTGAGCTTAAAAAACGTTCAGGATGAAAGCACCGGCGCATGGTGGCAAATAATGGATAAACCTAATGCGACGGCTAACTATTTTGAGTCATCTGCTACGGCAATGTTTACTTATTTTTATGCCAAAGCCATTAATAAAGGTTATTTAGATAGTTCATATAAAGACGCCGCGTTAAAGGCTTATCAAGCGCTGATTTCAGAATTTTCATTAGTGCATGCCGATGGTACCGTGAGTATGACCAATCAGTGTTATGTTGCTGGCTTAGGCTTTGGGCGTAATGGTAGTTACCATTACTATATGAGTGAGCCTGTATGGCAAAACGATATTAAAGGTAATTTTGCTTATATTGTTGCTAGCATTGAAGTGTCGAATTTGCTAAAGAAATAATAAATTAAAAGGCATTATTTAAAACAGCATAATGCCGGAAAACTTCCCAACATATTCAAACTACGGGGTATAATCATACCCCGTTTATTTATTGGCTCTTCTGCTCTTGTTAAAAAGTTATTTTGATTTATTTCGCCAGTACTGGCCAATGTTAGGCTTTGGCGTGCTAGGTGTATTCTTAGGTAATTTCGGACAATCGTTTTTTGTTAGCTGGTATGGTGATGTCATCCAGCGCGACTTAGGTTTAAGTGCCACAGCTTATGGCACTGCTTATTCTAGCGCCACGTTAGTGAGTGGCTTGGGGATCATGATCCTCGGTGGCTTAATCGATAAAATTAGTACCCGCCATTTTCTTATTTTCGCTGGCGTTGGTTTAGCCTGTTCGGGCGTATTAATGTGGCACGCTAACAATATTTACTGGCTGACATTAGCCTTTTTCGTACTACGTTTTTTTGGTCAGGGATTATTGCCACATACCTCGGCCACGGCGGTCAGTCGGTACTTTAGTAAGAATCGAGGAAAAGCCCTCAGCACCGCCTCTTTTGCAGTACCCTTAGGTGAAATAATCTTACCTTTGCTAGCGGTTTTTCTGATTGCTTGGGTTGGCTGGCAACAAAGTTGGCTAGTGATATCAGCCATGGTATTAGTATTGGGGTTACCGGCCGCTTTATGGTTATTGAAGCAAGCTGGGCCGGCAGAAGCAGAGAATATTACTGACTCATTAAAACCGTTAAACGCTTATCCGGGGTCAAGACGAACATTGCTTAAGGATCGTCGATTCTGGTTGGTTCTGCCTTTAGTTTTAATGCCCCCATTTATTGTCACCGGTATTTTTATTCATCAGGGTTTTATACTGCAACAAAAGCATTGGTCGCCATCATTATTTGCTATGAGTTTTACCCTTTATGGTGTGGTGCATTGGATAGCATCACTGATTGGAGGGGCGTTGGTGGACAAATATAGCTCTACTGCGGTATTAAAATTTATCGGTGCGCCTTTTGCTATGGCTTTAGTTGTTAGCGGCTTGTTTGATGGTGATTGGATAGTATTGGTGTTAATGGGACTGATGGGCGCGGGTATTGGCTTTTTCGTGGTCGTACCTAGCGCATTATGGGCAGAAATTTACGGTACGGCTAATATTGGCAGCATTCGTTCTTTAGTCGTGTCGTTGTCGATTTTAAGTACCTCGGTATCACCGGTATTACTGGGCTATTTTATTGATGCACAAATCAGTGGCAATCATCTGTTGTTGGCCCTAGGGATCTATGCGGCAGTGTGTTCGGTATTAAGTTGGTTTTCTTATTCGTCACCAAAGCAACAAGGTTCAATCTAACTCTTGTTGGTCGCTTATTCTGCAGTAGGATCGCAAGCGGCTGTAACACCCTTGTCATATTGATTGTTTAGAATGCTGTAATGGCACCATTCTGGTTATTTAAAATCTAACTTTGTGAAAAAACTAAAACGTTATCAGTACGAGCGTTATGCGGTGTTGTGCAAATTAGCCTATCCACACAGCATCGACCATGTTGCACTTGGTTATGCTGTGGATGGTTATGCGGAAATCAGTAACCATCGGCAGCAAGTCATTGCACGCATTTTGTGGCAACACGATAAAAAAGAAGTGGTAGTGGTCTTTCGTGGATCGCAATCGATAGGCGATTGGTTAATTAATCTGTGTTGCTTGCCCCGGCGTAAATGTTTTAAAACGCCAATATCTGATTCAGTTACTGCCGAAAACTCGAATAATACGCCTGAACCCAATAACTCGTTTAATAAGGAAGCCAGCAATATTGCATCTGCACCTAAGTATTATGTGCATTGGGGTTATGATCATTTGCTTAATCAACGGGTGCAAAAAGAGATTGCTGGAGTATCTCAAAGTGTCAGTATTTATCAGCAAATACAGGCGATAGTCGAGCCGCTTATTGCTCAAGGAAAGCGCATTAGCTTAACGGGTCACTCATCCGGTGGTGCCATGGCTATTTTGGCTGCGGATAGGTTAGAGCGACAATTTCCTCGGGCGATTAAAAGAGTCGTGACCTTTGGGCAGCCAGCCGCCGGATTTCGTAGCTTTAAACGTCATTATTTACTGCATTTACGTACTTACCGAATTTGCTGCGACTTGGACATTATTACCTTTTTACCACCATTACCCGGTGTTTTCGTGCACGTTGGTCGTAGTTTATGGCTACATAATGAACGTATTTACGAAAATATTGTACCGGCTTTAAGGTTTTATAAAACCTTGGTGAGTTGGGTTATTTCCCCCATCTCGTACCATTACATGCACAAGTACATTCGCAATAAAGATTTCTTTGATAAACACTAGTATCTGTGGGTATTGCGCATGAATAATTCCAGTTGAGAGGACAGTTTGTAAATTTATATACAAAAGTTTTCATTTATGTTGGAGTATTCATAGTCTCAGCAGAATAGAAACGGAAATCTAATGCTAAATAGGGTAGTTTACTTTAGTTTATGTTTGTCGATGTTCAACGTTACAGCGAGCGAAAAATTTACATTCTCTACAGGGCTAGAGACGATAGAACAAAATATTTCAATACAAGTTCTTCAGGAAGCTTATCAAAAAATTGGGCTGACAACCGCGGTATTACGCTTTCCTAATTTACGTTCTTTAGTCACGGCCAATAGCGGCTACGTCGATGGAGAAGTTTCAAGAATTAGCCAGATTAATCAAAGATTCAAAAATTTATTACAGGTGCCTGTAGTGATTAACTATATTGAAGGTTATGTTTTCGCATCTCGTAATACCATTCCGATTAAAGACTGGGCAAGCTTGCGTGGGTATAAATTGGTGTGTGTTAGAGGTTTGCTATTTGTTGAGCAGAATCTGAGCCTGCGTAGTATGCCATGTGCTCATGTCACAAGATTTTCTCAAGCAGTAAATTTACTGCAAAAGAAGCGCTTCGATGCAACGGTGTTTCCCAAACTTACTGGCCTAAAAATCATACAGGATCTTCAATTAAACGGCGTTTTTATGCTAGATGCACAACTAATTAAAGTTGATTTGTTTCATTATTTGCACAAAAAACATAAGGCATTTCTACCATCCATCACGGCAACATTACGAGTGATGGAAGAAAGTGGTCGCATAGCCGCCATCCGTGAAGAATTTATCACAAATAATAACTTAAATGGCTCCTAGCACGATACTCTGACTTAGGTTTTAGCCACTTTGCCAGTCGATTCACGTATTACTAGGTGGGGCTTAACCAATTTTGCAAATTTTAGTGGTATCGATTGCGGTTGAATAGTGTTGATGAGCTTTTGTGTGGCTAATGACGCCATGGCTTCTACAGGGCGTCGAATTGTGGTTAAAGAGGGAATGATCCGCGATGCTAGAATGTTATCGTCAAATCCGGCTACTGAGAGCTCTTCAGGCACCTTGATGCCTAAATCGCTAGCGACCCGTAATACACCTGCGGCCATCTCATCGTTGTTAGCCAATATGGCCGTCGGTCTTGGAGTACGAGACAACAGCTCACTGGCACATTCTTTACCGCTTTCGTAACTATTTTTGCCTTCGGTCATCCGCGATTCGGGAATACTTATATTAAACTCCCCGAGCTCAGCCAGAAAACCTTCTTTACGCTCTATGGATGAACGGTATTTTAACGGACCAGAAATGTAGCCGATGGATTGATGCCCAAGCTCTACAAATAAGTCGGCCATAGCTTTCATGGCTTGACGTTCGTCTGAAATAACAATATTGGCATTATCATCCAAGTCCACCGAGGCAATTCGCACGTAGGGGCAATTTGCTGCGCGTAGGGCGGCCGCTAGCTCTTTATTCTCGGAAACTGGCGGTAAAATAATCACCCCATCCAGTTTTGAACGACTAATAAAGCGTCCACATTCCTGAATAAAATCCGTTTGACGAGAGTGGCAAGGATGTACTACCAGTTCATAACCGTGCTCAGTACACACATCGAGCACACCACGTTGTACTTGATCGATATATAACGCATCTGGGTTATCGTAAATCAAACCCAGTAAATAGGAACGACTAGAGGCCAGCCCACGTGCTTGTTTGTCGGGGCTAAAATTAATCTCAGCAATAACTTTGTCGACAATTTTGCGGGTGTTTTCACCCACCAGTGGCGAGCGGTTAATCACCCGCGATACGGTGCGTTTAGACACACCCGCCAAGCGGGCTACATCATTAATAGTCGGATTTTTGATTTCCATAAGCGTTTATCGTCTTTTACCCTGAATGATTATTTACATACGGGCCTTTGTTGTTGTTTTTGATGACAATTATTCAATTAAACCTAGTGTCTCATATAAACTACTAAGCTCACAATAAGCCAAAGAAACGAGGTAATGCTTCACTGATAGCCGGCACATAAGTTACCAGCATTAATACCAAAAACATCACAAAGTACAACGGGATCATCGGTTTAATAATTTTATGTATTGATGTTTTAGCGACGGCGCAACTAACAAACAGCACACTGCCTACCGGTGGTGATACCAAACCGATGGATAAATTTAAAACAATCATAATACCGAATTGAATCGGTGACATACCGAATTCCATGGCAACCGGTAAGAAGATTGGGGTAAAAATCAATACCGCTGGTGTCATATCTATAAAGGCACCGACCAAAATTAGGATCAAGTTAATCAACAGCAATACCACTATCGGGTTATCACTTAAGGTTAAGAAGAAGTCACTGATAGTTTGTGGAATATGTGCATAAGACAGTAGCCACGACATTGCCGATGAGGCCCCAATAATCAACATAACTATGGCCGTGGTTTCACAGGCCTTAAGCAATAGTTTGGGCAATTCATCAACATTGATTTCGCGGTATACACCCACTGATAACACTAAGGCATAAAGGACCGCGACTGCACCGGCTTCGGTGGCGGTAAATACTCCGCCAATAATGCCGCCAATGACAATAAATACCAGTAATAAGCTGGGCAGGGCGGCGACTATTTTCGACATGGCCACTTTAAGAGGTAGGCGAGCCGTGACGGGGTACTTGTGGCGAATAGCATAAATAGAACATACGACCATTAGTGCTAAACCCACTAGAATACCCGGTAAATAACCAGCCACAAATAACGCTGCAATGGATACACCACCGCTGGCAATAGCGTAAATAATTAAGATATTGCTCGGTGGGATCAGCATGCCAGTGGTGGCAGCCGAGGCGGTAACCGCAGCGGCAAAATTTTCATCGTAGCCGTGTTTTTTCATTTCTGGGATCATAAAACTTCCAATCGCAGAGGTTGCTGCAACGGCTGAGCCGGAAATAGCGCCAAATAACATACAAGACATAACGTTAACTAATGCCAATCCACCTGGAAGTGAACCAATTAAGGCCATGGCACATTCAATCAAGCGCTTGGCGATACCGCCTTGACCCATGATTAAACCTGAGAGGATAAAGAACGGAATGGCTAATAGCGCAAAGCTATCAATACCACCGGCTATTTGTTGTGCAATAGTGGTTGTCGCCGGTAAAAAGTCGATATGCATTAACAATGACAACAACGTCGCAATGCCAATACAGATTGAAATAGGCACGTTAAGAAATAGTAAAATAAAGAAACTGACAACGAGGATAAGTGCGGTGAAATCCATGATTATACCTCCACTGCTGTTGACGAATTAAGCTGGATTAAATTGTCCAGACCGTACAACAGGATTAATACGCCGGAGATAGGGATCACCGAATACACTAAGCCCATGTTCAGGCCTAAGGTGGCTGAGGTTTGCTTTAATTCAACGGCAAGCATAACCAACGACAAGCCGCCGTAAACCATTACGCTACCAGCAAACGCCATCACCACTACCTCAATAAAAATACGCGCGACTTTTTGGCGAACCGGCTGCATTTTTTCAACAAACAGATCTAACCCTAAATGTGCTTTGGTGCGATAGGCATAAGCGGCGCCTAAAATACCGATCCAAATTAATAAGAAGCGGGCTAACTCTTCGGTAAAAGAACTGGGGGATTGTAAAATAAATCGTGAAAATACTTGCCAAGTTACCGTGATAACAATGGTTGCCATGATAAAAATCAATAGCTTTTCTAATACTTTATTAATCAATAACAATAATGAATGCATGATGAGGCTCGCTTACATTTGTTTTATTTTTGTAATTTGAGTGGCGACGGGCGTGCCGGCAAACGAATCGTGGAAGGCTTTAACCTTATCCTGAAAGGGCTTTTTATCGGGATAAATGACTTCAACCCCTTCGTCAATCACCGCTTGCAAGGCTTTGTCTGAAGCGTCTTGCCAGAGGGATTTTTGATATTCAATGGAATCTGCCATGGCTTGCGATAACCATTGTTGCTGTTGCTCATTAAGGCTATTCCAAACCGGCAAGCTAGCAAGAATAATATCCGGCACGAAGGTGTGCTCATCTAAGGTGTAGTATTTGGCTATTTCATAATGTCGAGACAGGTAATAGCTCGGCGGGTTGTTTTCGGCGCCATCCACTACACCTTGTTGCAATGCCGCATATAACTCACCCCATGCTATTGGGGTGGCAGCGCCGCCTAAGGCATTAACAGTAGCCACCGCTGTTGGGCTATTTAAAACCCGTATTTTTTTGCCTATTAAATCATCAGGAGTACGTATAGGCGCATCGGTGGTGTAAAAGCTGCGACTACCGGCATCGTAATAACCCATACCTTTGATGCGCGCGACTTCGGTTTTCTTTAGCAGTCCTTGGCCTATTTCACTGTTGAGCACTTTCCAAAAATGCTCGCGGTCGCGTATAACGTAAGGAATAGCAAATATCTTCATTTCCGGTACAAAGCCTTCAAGGGGGCTGGCGGATACCTTGGTCATGGACAAACTGCCAATTTGCAGTAGTTCAATCATTTCTCGTTCAGAGCCTAACTGGCCACCAGGATAAATATTGATTGCCATGGTGCCATTGGATAATTCATCTAAACGTTCGCCCATAAACACCATGGCTAAATGCACCACATGACGAGTGTCCAAGGTGTGACCCAAGGTCAATGTGACTTTTTTACTGTCGGCTGCGCAACTGAGCAGCATCAACATTAAAACGGAAAGAAAGCTTACTTTTATTATTTTCATCGCGACCACTTATTGTTGTTATAGCGATTGGCTGTGCTAGGGCTGTAAGGCCGAGGCGCAACGGCTTATGTTTGTGAACTCAATAACAGTATTAAACTGAAGTGGTTAGAGTAATTCACTAGGTTGGTATTTATCCATATCATCATAATCTAGGTTTTCACCGGCCATACCCCAGATAAAACTGTAGTTTTGGGTACCTGATCCACAATGAATTGACCAAGGGGGAGAAATAACCGCTTGCTCATTGTGCACCCAGATGTGTCGGGTTTCTTTGGGCTCGCCCATAAAATGACTTACCGCCTGATCTTTTTGTACATCAAAATAGAAATACACTTCGTTACGCCGGTCGTGTTGATGGGCCGGCATGGTATTCCACACACTACCCGGTTTTAAAGAGGTTAAACCCATTTGTAACTGGCAAGTATCAACCACGGTATTGATCAGCATTTGATAAATATTACGCTCATTAGAGGTATCTAAACTGCCCAAATGTAAGACATTGGCGTCGGCCGTAGTGACTAACTTATTGGGATAGCTTTTATGGGCGGGGGTTGAATTTAAATAGAAGTGAGCAGGGGCGTTAACGTCATCACTTTCAAAGGTGACTTTTTTATTACCACGGCCTAAATACAATGCATCTTTATTACCCAAATGATATTTCTGACCATCGGCGCATACGGTACCCGCTTGGCCAACATTGATAATACCCATTTCACGGCCGTTTAAGAAACATTCGGCTTTAAGAGCATCTAAGGTTTCTAGGGATAATTGACCGGCAACAGGTACGGCACTACCCACCATAAAACGCTCATAATGACTGTATACCCATGTGACCTTATCGGCTTGCATTAAAGTGTCGACTAAGAAGGTGTCGCGTAATTGTTGAGTATTATAACTTTTGACTTCGTTCGGCCCTACGGCATAACGGACTTCAATTTCTGTGTTTGTTGACATGCGTCTACCTAAATATGTTGTACGGTTGCGTCAATTTTAGCGGGCGAGCCAGCCGCCATCTACGGCTAGGATGTGGCCATTAACGTAGTCACTGGCTTGGGAAGCTAAGAATACTGCCGCGCCTTGTAATTGTTCTGGCTCACCCCATTGTCCTGCTGGAATACGTTTCTCAATTTCGGCATTACGACTTGGATCATCTTGTAATGCCTGAGTGTTATCGGTTCTGAAATACCCCGGTGCAATCGCATTCACTTGAATATTGTTTACTGCCCACTCATTGGCGAGGGCCTTGGTTAAACCGGCGATAGCATGTTTACTGGCGGTATACGCTGGCACTGTGATACCACCGGTATAAGATAGCATTGAGGCAATATTAATAATCTTGCCTTGGCCTTTAGCTATCATACTTGGGGCAAATTGCTGTGCTAGCAGAAAACTGGCATCCACATTAACGCGCATCACGTTTTGCCATTCGCTGTAAGGGAAGTCCACCGCGGGAGCGCGGAAAATAGTACCGCCAACATTAACCAAAATATCCACATGCTGATGATGGCTGAGCACGGTTTGTGCGAATTCTTTAACACTGAGTTCGTTGGCAAGGTCAGCCGCATAGCTATGAGCAACGCCACCAGCATCAATAATGTTGTTAACGGTTTGTTGACAACCGCCTTCTCGACTACTGCTACAGATGACTTCGGCACCGGCGGTAGCTAAGCCTTCTGCAATTTTTTGTCCAAGGCCTCGGCTGGCACCTGTTACTACGGCAATTTTGCCAGATAAATCAAATAACCCAGAGGTCATAGGGATCCCCATCTTTTAACTATTCAATAAATTTACATTGTTGTTGTTTACTTATTACAACAATCAAACATCGTTTTAACTTGAATCTATTTTTTGCTACCGGTAGCATAATGTCAACAAATTAATTGCCACCGGTGGCAAAAGGTCGTAGCATGCGAAAAAATTAAGTCACTTTAAATGAATCTAGTATATGGAAAAACTGAGCAGAGACAATGTGCGTAATAGTCGCTATCCCACTAAAATCATGCAATTCGGGGAGGGTAACTTTTTGCGCGCCTTTGTTGATTGGCAAATTGATCATCTCAATAAAAGCACCGATTTAAATGCCGGTGTTGCTGTCATTCGACCTATTGATTATGACGCTATTCCTTTGTTAAATGTTCAGGATGGCCTATATACCACCATTATTCGTGGTTTAAATGAGTCCGGCGAAGCGGTTGAAGACTTCCGTGTGATTGATTGTATTAACGAAGAAATCCCAGTTTATAAAGATTTTTCGTGTTTTATGGCACTAGCCGAAAGTAGCGAGCTGAAGATTATTTTCTCGAATACCACCGAAGCGGGTATAGAGTATATCGACACCGATAAGCTCGACGATACGCCAGCGAAAGCTTTTCCTGCCAAATTAACTCAGTGGTTATTACATCGTTATCAGCATTTTAATGGCTCAAGTAATAGTGGTTTGGTGATCATTCCCTGTGAACTCATCGATTATAACGGCGAAAAACTTAAAGAAATCGTGATGCAATATTGTCAGCTATGGCAATTAGAGCAGGGCTTTGTTGATTGGTTAGAAAACGCTAATGATTTTTGCTCATCTTTGGTTGACCGTATTGTCCCTGGGTTCCCTCGTGATGAACATCAGCAATTACAACAAAAACTTGGCTATGAAGATAACTTCATGGTGACCGCTGAATACTTTCATTTGTTTGTGATCCAAGGGCCGAAACATCTCGAAGAGCTATTGTGTTTAAAAGACAGTGAACTCAACATTAAAATAGTGGATGATATTTCGCCCTATAAAGAGCGTAAAGTGGCTATCTTAAATGGCGCACATACGGCGTTAGTGCCATTAGCTTATTTGTCTGACATCGATACCGTGGGTGATTCATTAGCGGATCCGTTGATTGAAAAATACTTAACTCAGCTAATTTATTCGGAAATTATTCCGACATTGTCGCTACCTCAGGATGAATTACAGTCCTTTGCCAATGATGTATTGAATCGTTTTAGAAACCCTTACATTCAACATATGTTGATGTCGATATCATTAAACAGTATGACCAAATTTCATACTCGCATAATGCCGCAGTTGTTGACCTATGTTGAGCGTAATAAGCGCGTTCCAGAGATGATGGCTGCGGCATTGGCCGGGCAAATATTATTTTATCGAGGTAAGCGCGGTGACGATAATATTGAGCTAACCGATGGTGAGAAGTGGTTAAACCTATTCGCTCAACTATGGTCGGATTACCAAGCAGGTGCGATTACAGTACAAGAGCTGGTACAGTCGGTGTTAGCAGCACAGTGGCACTGGCAACAAGACTTGAGTCTGGTTAGTGGTTTGACTCAAACCGTCGCTGATTATTTGCAGCAAATGCTGGATAATGGCGTGCGTCCCACATTAACTAAAATCATGGCGAGAATATAATCATGAAATCTTTACTGCAGTTACATGCTACCGATAACGTAGCGATTGCGATGCAAGACTTAGCCGCGGGCAGCCAATTAGATATGGGGGCGGTGACGTTAACCTTGAATCATGACGTGACTCAGGGCCATAAGGTTGCGCTAACAGACCTTAAAAAAGGCGATAACGTCATCAAGTACGGTGCGCCTATCGGTTATGCGCTGGACGATATCAAGCAGGGGGATTGGATCCACACCCATAGCATTAAAACCAATTTACATGATGAGCTGACCTATCATTATCAGCCTGAAATAGTCCCGCAAGCCGCAGCGCAAGCTGCTCGTGACGTTAATATTTATCGTCGCGCTAATGGTGAAGTGGGGATCCGTAATGAAATATGGATCATCCCTACTGTAGGTTGTGTTAATGGGATGGCCGCACAAATGGCCAAAGAATTTTTAGCTGCCCATCCAGACCTAGGGGTTGATGGTGTGCATGTGTTTCCTCATCAGTTTGGTTGTTCGCAATTAGGCGATGATCTCGATTCAACCCGTTTATTACTACAAAACATGGCCCGTCATCCCAATGCCGGTGGCGCACTGGTGGTGGGTTTAGGTTGTGAAAATAATCAGATATCAACTTTTAAGCGTGGCTTAGGTGATTTTGATGAAAGCCGTATTAAGTTTCTGGTGAGTCAGCACGTTGACGATGAAGTCGAAGCCGGTGTGGAATTACTTGAAGAAATTTATACCACTGTGTCTCAGGATAAACGACTGCCGGGCAAACTTGCAGAAGTTAAATTTGGCCTAGAGTGCGGTGGTAGTGATGGTTTGTCGGGTATTACCGCTAATCCATTGTTAGGGGTGTTTTCCGATTACCTTATCGCCCAAGGCGGCACCACGGTACTAACCGAAGTGCCGGAAATGTTTGGTGCGGAAACCATTTTGATGTCTCGCTGTAAAGATGAAGCCACCTTTAACGATTTAGTCGATATGGTTAACGGCTTTAAACGTTATTACATGGATCACAATCAGCCGATTTATGAAAATCCATCACCGGGTAACAAAGATGGTGGTATCACCACCTTAGAAGACAAATCCTTGGGTTGTACGCAAAAGGCCGGCACCAGTCAGGTTCAAGATGTATTGGACTATGGCGAACGCTTAACCATCCCGGGGCTTAACTTACTTAGTGCACCGGGTAATGATGCCATTGCCACTAGCGCCTTAGCATCGAGTGGATGCCATATGGTGTTGTTTACTACAGGTCGTGGAACGCCCTACGGTGGTTTTGTACCCACCCTTAAAATTGCCACCAATTCAGCTTTGGCGAATAAGAAAAAACGCTGGATTGATTTTGATGCTGGCCGTTTAGTCAACGATGCAACTATGCCTGAATTGATGGATGACTTTGTCGATTTATTAGTGAACGTGGTCAATGGAACACCGACGCGTAATGAAGAGAATAACATACGCGAAGTTGCTATATGGAAAAAAGGCGTGACGTTGTAACATAGCCGCACTATCGATGTTGTACAGGTAATGAAAGTAATATGAGTGATGTAAAATCTAATCCGCAGCTCGCTGTTATCGGCGAGTGCATGGTGGAAATTTCAGGGCGACCTTTTAGTACCATGCAGCAGAGTTTTGGCGGTGACAGTATGAATACCGCCATCTATTTGAAAAAGCTTAGCGGCGACAAGTTAGATGTGAATTACGTGTCGGCCATGGGGATTGATGCACTAAGCTCCGCTATGATTGAAAAATGGCAAAGCTATGGCATTAATACCGACTGGGTGCTGCGTGATCAGCAAAAACACGCCGGCTTGTACATGATCCAAAATGACGCCAGTGGCGAGCGAACTTTCCAGTATTGGCGTAATGATTCTGCGGCACGTTACATGGTGCAGCATCCTCAGTTTGAAACCATGATGGCAGCGTTAAGCGGTTGTCAGGCGATTTATTTGTCTGGGATTTCGTTGGCCATTTTACCTCAACAAGATTGCGATACGTTGCTTGACCGCATTTCTGAATTGGCTGAGTCGGGCGTTAAAGTGATTTTCGACAGTAATTATCGCCCAGTATTATGGCAAAGTACCGACCGCTGTCAGCATGTTTATGAGCGTATTTATGCCATGTCAGATTTGGCTTTAGTGACCTATGATGATGAACAAGCACTATGGGCTGACGAATCCATTGAACAATGTCGCCAGCGTTTACATCAATGTGGTGTCAAACAATTAGTGGTAAAAGATGGGGCCAATGGTTGTCAATTTAGCGTAGATAGCAATGTGGCTTTTTACCCAGCCCAGCGAGTTGATAATTTAGTTGATACCACCGCTGCCGGTGATTCATTCAATGCTGGATTCTTGTCTCACTGGTTATTTAATGGTTGGATTGAACAATGTGCACAAAGCGGTAATGCATTAGCTGCACAGGTGATTCAGCAGCGCGGCGCGATTGTGGAAATCGATGTTGATGCATTAACTAATTAATCCGAGTCGAGATTAATTAATTTTAGAGGGTGAATGAGTTGTCCATCTTATTCTCCTTGGGGTGGGGATCTTAGCTGTATCGCACCACAGTTAAAATAAATAATCTATTGTAGCAAAAGGCTTATTAGCGAAAGTTAATAAGTCTTTTTTATTGCCCGAATTTTAGATGAACCCTGCTGCAAAAGTGAAGCGCAAGATCAACACGCTCTAGAGACAGCGGTTAAAATTCATACTAGGATGGAGTTAAAGCACTTTCATTTAGGCCAAAGCAGCACCGGTCACCATCACTTAAGCGGTTATCATTACTCAAGGAAAGAATATGAACTTAGCGGACATTCAAAGTAACACTAGTCAGTGGAGCTTGGTGGTACACAAGGTATCGCAAACCACAGTTGAACTCTGGGCGGGAACCTTATTTGGTACCTTAAAAAAACCTCAGCACGCTAAAATACTGGTGAAGCAAAACAACGACCTGATTAAAACCATTGATATTACTCTAGACCAATGGCAGCGACCCTTTGCACAAATTAAACATCAGCGTTTCTACGTTTTCACCAGTGTTGATGGCCTACAAGCAGGGCAAAATTATCAGGTGGAATTCTATCGGCAGTTGGATTTACCTGAATATGCTGATCAATGGCAACTATTGCGTGACGCGGTATTTAGCACCTTACCGAATGCATTACCTACAGATGCTGAAGGAGCTTTTACTATAGGTTTAGGTAGTTGTTTTTATGAACATCGAGATGGTGGGCAGGCGGCGGCTTCTTATAAAGCCTTATATGATCGTGCTGATAAGATTTGGCAACCGGATATCAGCTTTTTGGTGGGCGATCAGGTGTATTTGGACATCGGTTTCGACTCTTTATCGCCAATTACTAAAGAAATTCGTCAACGGGTTGCCGATGATTACGCTAAACATTGGCAGGCATTAGGCAGTATTTTAAGTCGTGGTGGCACTTGGATGTTGCCCGATGATCATGAATATTGGAATGACTATCCGTTTTACGACACCTTCGTGCCGACATTGGTCATGTTGCAAGTGGACTATGTTCGTCGAGCATGGACGAGCACCGCTAAGGACGGTGTTGAAAATGTACAGCGCAGTGCCAAGGTCGACATCTTTAGTATTGGCAATGATGTGTCATTTTGTGTGGCGGATTTACGTTCCTACCGCAGTAAAACCCAATTTATTGATCAACAGGGCTTCGCGCAGATGATCGATTGGGCCGAAGGTTTAACCAGTCCGGGAGTACTGGTTATTCCGCAAATATTAGTCAACGGTAAAAACAAGGTTGAACGTAATTTGCTGAGCTTTCCATCCCAATATAATCGCTTATTAACCGCACTGGCGAGCAGTGGCAACGATATTTTAGTGCTATCAGGGGATGTGCATTACGGGCGTATTGCGCAGGTCAAATTGGGCGACAATGGTGCTAAATTGATTGAGGTGGTGTCATCACCTATGTCTAACTTAACGGGGTTTAACAGCATTGCCACCGATACCGCTAAATCTTCACCGGAATATTTCCCCGATCCCAAGAGTTTGAATAAACCTTCGCTAACACCGCAAAAAGTCGATTATTCGGATAATTATAATGTGAAATCTCGGCGCGGCTTTCCCGGCTCAGCTTATTGGAAAAAGCGTACGCGAGAACATTTTATGACCGTCAGTTTGAGCAAAGACTCTCAAGGCGTAAAACTTAATGTCGAGGCCTGGAGAGTACGTCAACGGGATAGTAAAACTAACTTGCCGGTAAAAGATTTTGATCACAGTTTTATCGCGACATTAAATAAAAAGATCGACTGAGAAAACTTAACATTAATGGCCAGTGGCCTTACCAGTTATTGAATATCATTATAGAATTATGGATTCCGTTTTCTGTCGCAGCCAATGGCCTATTTAAGGCATAATGGCCACCGAAGTTGTTGGCCTTATTGTTCATTTTGGGGCCAGTTATAATAAACAATCCAGAGATCTTTTCATGAAATTAACCGATGCCACTTTGCATGCCTTGCCCGATGTTGTTGCGACACCTGACTACGATAGACAACAAAACCAAATTGGGATTGTGCATTTAGGCCCCGGCGCCTTTTTTAGAGCACACCAAGCTTGGTATACCGATCGTGCCTTGGAAAAGGGCGGCGACTGGGGTATTTGTGCAGTGGCACTCAACAGTAACCGAGTGAAAACCCAGTTGGCTCCACAGCAGGGATTATATACCTTAGGGGAAATTGACCGGGTTACTCATTTTCGCGTTATCGGTGCGGTAAAAGAAGTGTTAGCGTTAAAAGAAGATTTTGATTTAGTCATTCAACGTTTAACTGCAATTGGCACCAAAATAGTGACAATGACCATTACCGAAAAGGGTTACAGCCTCAATGCTAAAGGTCGCCTTAATCGCCAAGATAAAGTTATTCAAAGTGATTTACAAAACTATCAGCAGCCTAGTTCTGCAATTGGCCTGTTATTTTTGGCTTGTCAGTTGCGTTATCAAAAGGGCATTTCACCATTATCATTGATCAGCTGCGATAACCTAAGCGACAACGGCCATAAGTTAAAACAGGCCTTGGTGGATTATGCCTTCGAAATAGATCCTACTTTAGCCGAGTATATTGAATTACATGTGATTTGCCCTAGCACCATGGTCGATTCCATCACGCCGGCTACCGATGATAAATTTGTCCAACAGATTGCTGAATTGGGTTACGAAGATAACTGGCCTATTAAGCGTGAAAGTTTTAGCCAGTGGGTGATTGAAGATATTCTACCTGCGGATATTCCCGCTTGGGCAGAAGTCGGTGTGACCTTTACCGATGATGTTAGCGGTTATGAGAATGCCAAATTGCGAGTACTGAATGCTACTCATTCTACACTCGCCTATTTGGGGGCTTATTTAGGTATCGAAACCGTGTTAGATGCCATCGAACAACCTAATATTAATGGCTTTATTAACACCATGCTTAAAGAGGAAATAACGCCTTCATTTGCAGCGCCTGTGGATATGGATATTCAGCAATATTGTGACAGTATTGTCGCTCGCTACCATAATCCGGCTATTCGCCATTTGTTAGCGCAAATCGCTTGGGATGGTTCACAAAAATTACCGATGCGACTTTTGCCTGTGATTGAAGCCAATTTAGCCTTGGGTAATGGTATTCAAAAATGCTGTTTGGCGTTGGCCGCGTGGATGCGTTTTATTGTCAATAAACAGCAACAGGGCACTGAACTGGTTGACCCTTTGGCGGAATCATTATTAGCCATTGCCGAGCAGTGTCAGAATGACGAAAGCGATGTTGCAAGGTTTTTAGCCTTGGATATGTTTAATGCCGATTGGGCAAACCATGCTGATTTTATCAATGCTGTGACTAGCAGCTATAAGTTATTGGTTAGTCATGAACAGCAAAATACTCGCCAGCAAATACTGGCATAACGCCAAATTAGGCAATGTCTGCGAGCATAAATTTAGGTTGTTTTATATACATGACTTATAGGTCATGTATATAAAACAGAGTGCGGTTAAGTTTTTTTGCTTAGGAACTTAATGTTTACTTTAACGTTCTAGGCAAACTTTATTAAGATTTGCGCAAATTTTATCACATCAAGATCAAGTCATTGATTTCTCAATAAGAAATAGCAACACTGGGGAATTACCCTTTGCCAGTGTGAGAATAATAATGAAAAAATGGGCTATAGCTGTTGTTGTTTTATCTACATTTTTATTGGGTTGTGCCCAAACTATTTCGAGCGTTCCATCCTCTGAACCATCCAGTGAACAATTAATTCGTGAGTCCTATGTAAGCGTGGCTGATAATGCCAAGCGTGAATACTTTGTGTATTTACCTCAAGGTTATGCCGACGATGCTAACAAACATTGGCCGGTATTGATGTTTTTACATGGTAATGGTGAACGCGGTAATGGCTTAGATGAGTTGGATTTTGTGAAAACCCATGGTGCATTGTATGAAGCCTGGGTACAGAAGAAGCCTTTACCTTTTATTATTATTGCCCCGCAATTGCATATGTTTGGTATGGACCAAAAGGGTATTGGTTATATTGATAATCGCGATATTGCTAACGTTCCTCAGCGCCAAGTTCAGGGTACACCCGCTCGCGAAGCGCTATACGGCAGTGATCAAGCCATGTCAGGCAGCCCACAAGCGCAAACCTTAGGCTCTATACCGCCTGATGGTTGGGAGCGAGTTGAGCAAGATTTACTAGGGATGCTAGATACCGTTCAACAAAACTATCGTGGTGACGTCAACCGAACCTATTTATCGGGTTTAAGTTATGGTGGTTTTGGTACCTGGTCTTTGGCCAGTCACAATCCACAAAAGTTTGCCGCCATAGCACCTGTAGTGGGCTGGGGACATCCTGATTTGATGGATAGTATTGCTCAGCATAAATTGCCAGTATGGGCCTTTGCCGGTGGTCGTGATAATAGCGTTAAGGTAGAGTATTTTTATCAAGGTCTGAATAAGCTTGAGCAATTAGGCCACAAAGTTCGTTTTACCACTCATGAAGATATGGGACACGATACATGGAAACGCGTGTATGCCAGCGATGATTTATACCATTGGCTATTATCCCATCAACTTTCCGACCGTTTAGCAACAACGGATGAATAGCATGTATTGCGCTGAGCACCGTGCAATATTGCCCCTTCGTGGTCTTTGTTTTTGCCTAGTGTTTTTGCTAGTGGGTTGTGGCGGTGCTAGCAGTGATGTTAGCCCACCCACTTCCCCCCCAGTGACGGTGCCACCACCGGAACCTGTTCCTCAGCCAGAGCCTGAACCAGAGCCTTATATTCCCAGTGCCGATTTAGAGCCGGACCCGGCATTACCCGCCAGTAGTAGCAGTGATTATGTGACGGCATCACAAGCCTCGCGTTTTTTAGGGCAGGCAAGTTTTGGCGCTACCGCGAAAGATATTGTTAAGGTCACAGAGTTAGGCTTTGCAGGATGGATTGATGAGCAAATAGCGCTGGAACAGACTCTGCACTTACCCTTATTTGACACTCGTATAGAGAATCTAGGTTTTGAAGCCGCACCCATCGAAGAGAATGATGAAGACGGTTGGTACCGGGATCTCATTCGCAGCGATATATGGTGGGAAGTCGCGCTGTGGGGGCGTGATCAACTACGTCAACGTGTGGCTTATAGCCTTAGCCAGATTACCGTTATCTCCAATGTTTCCAGCGAGTTATACAACGATACTCGGGGGATCACTGATTTTCACGATATGTTAGCCGCCCATGCGTTTGGCAATTATCGGGATTTACTAAAAGCAGTGACCTTGCATCCGATGATGGGTGAATATTTGTCGATGGTACGTAATGAAAAGGCCAACGAAGAGCGACATATTCGACCGGACGAAAACTATGCCCGTGAGTTAATGCAATTATTCAGCATTGGTTTGGTAGAGCTTAATCTTGATGGCAGTATTCGCACCGACGATAACGGTGATCCTATCGCCACTTATGGTCAGGACGATGTCAAAGCATTAGCCCGTGTATTTACCGGTTGGAATCATGCTGGGATTGATAACTGGTGGCAATGGGTTAACAGTGGCGAAGCCGAAGTCAATCCTATGCAAGCGTTTGAAAATTACCATGATACCGATAGCAAAACATTATTCGGTGACAATAGTATTGCAGCAGGACAAACGGCAGAGCAAGATCTTGATACGGCGCTGGATATTCTTTTCGCTCACGACAACATCGCGCCATTCATTAGTAAACAACTTATTCAGCGATTGGTCACCAGCAATCCCACTCCTGCATATGTAGAACGTGTAGCCACCGTGTTTAACGATAATGGCCAAAATGTGAAAGGTGATATGGCGGCGGTTGTTAAAGCAATTTTATTGGATGATGAAGCACAGACCGGTCATATTTTATACCCTGATACTTTTGGTAAGCTGCGTGAGCCGATTTTGAAGTTTGCTGCGTTATGGCGGGCAACCAAAGCTCAAGGTGCTTTTACTCACGGTACCGAAATGGGTAATGATATCCCGCGTATTCGTTTTCGTTCATCAGAGCGAGCGACCGGCCAGCGACCTTTTGGTTCATTCTCGGTGTTTAACTTCTATCGTCCTGACTATCAACCTACAGGCGCGATTAAGGACCAACAACTCATAGCGCCAGAGTTTCAGATTTTGAATGAAAGCACCATTATCACTACTACCAATGCGCTGGCTTACAGTATTTATTGGAAAGATATTAGTCGCCGCGAAGAGCAGGGGCCGTTTTGGTATGACTGGGATGTTTATTATCCCTACATTAATTTAACCGAAGAAAAAGCCATAGCTCATGATGAGCAAGCGTTGCTTGATCGGTTAAATTTATTGTTAATGGCTGGGCAAATGTCAGCGTCGATGCAAACCACCTTACTAGAGTTTTTGCAGGAATTACCAACAGACAATGACTATTTACGTGAAATAAAAGTCTACGATGCCTTGTTTATGATCATGGCTTCCCCTGAATTTGCGGTACGGAGGTAAGTATGAATCAGCCATTTAATCGTCGTCAGTTTTTAACTCGTTGTGGCTCATTAGCCTTAGGTAGCGCTAGTTTAAGTGCCGGCCTCACGCAGTTTAATTTAGTACATGCGCAAACCGCAGCAGCCAATGATTACAAAGCCTTGGTATGCATCTTCTTATTTGGCGGTAATGACAGTTTTAATATGCTGATCCCGCGTAGCAATGGTGACTACGAAACCTATGCCAGCACCCGTTTGGATTTAGCGGTACCCAAAGAGCAATTGTTGCCATTAAATCCATTAACTCATTCCAATGGTGTCGACTACGGTTTTAATCCAGTGATGACCGCTGCCAAAACCTTATTCGATAATCAAAAATTAGCGGTAATGGGCAATGTTGGCGCGCTGGTGGAGCCGGTGTCGCAAATAAGTTATCAGGCCAAAAGTATTGCTTTGCCTCCACAGTTGTTTTCTCACAATGATCAGCAGACGTTTATGCAAAGCTTACAAAGTAGTTCGCAGCGCAACGGCTGGGCTGGTCGTGCCGCTGATGTGTTAGCTGATGTTAATCAAAACCAAAAATTGTCGATGAATATTTCTTTAAGTGGCGACAACATTTGGCAAGGTGGTAACAGCGTAGTGCCTTATTCGATCAACGCCGCTGGTATAGAAACCCTCGATTATTTAGAGGCTAATAATGGTGATACCCGTGAATTGCGTCGCTATCAAATTTATCAAACCTTGCTAGCACAACAACCTGCACATTTATTTCAGCGGGAGTTTGCCCGCACGCAAATCCGAGCATGGGAGTTAGCCGGTGAGGTCAATGCCGCATTACAAGCTCAAAACCCGTTAACCACCCAATTTAATACCCAAAGTCATTTGGCCAATAACTTAAAGATGGTGGCGAACTTAATTGCTGCTCGCTCGCAATTATCGGTATCACGACAAATTTTCTTTATTGGCATGGGCGACTTTGACACCCATGGCAATCAGTTGGGGCGTCATCCGGGATTATTACAGGAACTTAGTGACGGCATGAAAGCTTTTTACGATGCCACTGAGGAACTGGGAGTAGCGAATAATGTGACTACCTTTACTGCCTCTGATTTTGGGCGAACTCTAACCAGTAATGGTGATGGTACTGACCATGGTTGGGGCGCTCATCAACTGGTGATGGGTGGTGCGGTTAAAGGCGGCGATATTTACGGGAAAATGCCGGAATTAGTTATTGGCAGCAATGATGATATTGGCGAAGGGCGGATTATCCCCACGACTAGCATGGATCAGTACGCCGCTACATTAGCCACATGGTATGGTTTACCGAATTCCGCCTTTGCCGATGTGTTTCCTAATTTGACGAATTTTGAACAGCAAAACATGGGCTTTATTTAACCTTTCTATGCGTAGTGAAAGGCACTAGGTTATGTTCATTTCATGGTTTACTTCAATCACCCAAACTCGTCTATTCGAAGGTTCATCAATCCATTATTGGTGTGACTTGGGGTAGACTCAGCTAAAGATATCAAATATTTACAAAATGAGTTTTTGGATCCTTAAATGATAAAAATAAGAAATACATTCCTTACCTGCACCTTGGTTTCATTGGTGGCGCTAATGGTTGGCTGCGATGCTGAAACCGGCAAGTCTCAGGCTATTGCGGCAAAGGCTGCTATCGCAGAAAATTTAACTCAAGTCGAACGGGACGCGATGCTGAGAATGAGCCAGTTTAAGTATCCCGAGGAGCTTAAAATATCCTTATGGGCCGATGAAACTCAAACTAAGAATCCGGCTTATTTTTTCTTTGATTCTCGTGGTCGCATGTTAATGACCGAGGCCGCACGTTTTACTCAAGGTGTAGACGATATTCGTGGCCACGAAAATAAAACTGTGGATGATATTTCTATTACTTCGTTGGATGACCGCCTAGCGATGTACGAAAAATTCAGCGATGAACGGCCCATGAGTTATTACCGCAGTGGCGATGATCTTATCCGTTTGTTAGAAGACACCAATGGTGATGGCAGAGCCGACAAGTCGGGTGTTTTTTCCGAAGGTTATAACGACGTTTTAGATGGTATTGGCGCCGGTGTTATTGAGCGAGACGGTAAGGTCTATTACACCAATATCCCTAATTTGTGGATGCTCGAAGATGAAGATGACGATGGGCACGCGGAGAAACGCACCTCATTACAAAGTGGGTTTGGTCTACGTATAGGCTTTTATGGCCATGATATGCATGGGCTGATTTGGGGCCCAGATGGTAAATTGTATTGGAGCATTGGTGATCGAGGTTTTAATTTCGTTAGTAAAGAAGGTAAGCATTTTTATGGTCCTAATTTAGGTGGCGTTTTCCGTGCCGATCCTGATGGCTCGAATATCGAGTATTTCTATAACGGCCTACGTAATCCGCAAGAACTGGCCTTTGATGAATACGGCAACTTGTTTACCGCAGATAATGACGGTGACGGCGGTGATATCGAACGTATTAATTACTTAGTAGAAGGTGGTGATTCCGGTTGGCATGCGGGTCATCAAAGTATTATGAGTTTTACCGAGCGCCTAAAGTTGCGTTCACATGTACAAACTAACAGCGCTAAAATTCCTAATGCGTGGATGACCCAAGACATGTGGAAACCACGTAATGATAAACAACCTGAGTTTATCTTGCCGGGAATAGTACAAATTGATGGTGGCCCTTCTGGCTTTGTTTATAACCCTAGCAGTAGTTTGGGTGAAAAATGGCAAGATAGTTTCTTTGTGGTGCATTATTTAGGTACGCCAGCGAAGTCGTATATTTCTACTTTTAAAGTTGAGGATAGTGGTGCCACCTTTAAAGTAGAAGATGCCGATACTTTTTTAAGTGGTTTTAACGCCGTTGACGTGGACTTTGGTCCCGATGGGCGTTTGTACCTTTCTGAATATAATTATGGCGGCTGGCAGCCAGAAAATCAGGGCACTGTATATGTGATGGAAAACCCTGAATTAACCAACTCAGAGCAGGTATTAACGAATAAAAAAATCTTAACCAGTGACTTTTCCAAGTTCGACAATGCAACCTTAACCGAGTATTTGCACAGTAACCATTTGCGTGTCCGTCAGCGAGCGCAGTTTGAGTTAGCAAAACGGGGTGATGAGGCTGTAACACTATTCACTGAATTAGCATTGGATCCGAAAACTCCAGAACTCACCCGTTTACATGGTATTTGGGGGTTAAGCCAAATGGCCTACAATAACCCCAAGGCAGACGCGCTACTAACCACAATAGCCAGTTTGATCAAGGATGATAATCCACAAGTGCGCATGCAGGCGGTGCGCTCTGTCGGTGATCATCGCTTCAACCAAGCAGCACAACAACTCGTCACGGCGCTCAATGATGATAATGCCCGCGTGGCCATGTACGCCGGTATCGGTTTAGGTCGAATTGGCTATGCACCAGCAGTAGATGCCGTTGTTAATGTGATTAAGAAAAATAACAACGATGATTTGTGGTTACGTCACGGTATGGTGATGGCGTTGTTCGGTATCGAAAAATCCGCTTGGCAACAATTAACTGGGCATCAATCAGCTGCGGTGCGATTAGCTGCGTTATTAGCCTTAAGAAAGCATAAAGACCCGAGTATTGCAGGGTTTTTAACCGACCCTGATCAGTCTATTGTCGACGAAGCCATTACCGCCATAAACGATTTAGCCATGACGGAAGCTTATCCGGCATTGGCTGCCCATTTACAACATTATATCGACGCTGCTGATCTCGATTGGGATATGGACGCGGTTGAGCAATTTCAACAACATCGTTTAATTAATGCTAATTACAATATGGGCGATGAGGCTGCGGCTAAGCGTTTATTGGCCTATGCTGCTATTGCTAAATTACCCCAACGCATAGCTTCAGAGGCTTTGGCCGCTATTGAAGTGTGGAATGAGGTTAACCCCATTGATACCACCACCGGCTTGCCCTCTAGCGCCAATAAGCAGCGAGCTGACATTAAAGCAGTGATTAAGCAACTGTTACCGGCTGTGATGCAACAGGTACAAGGGCAAGCACTAGTGCAAATTATGCGTATAGCCCAGGCGAATGACATGGCACTCAGTGATCGAGTCTTAGTGGCCGCGGTTGAAAATAGTGACAATCAAAGTGCCATTCGTATTCAGGCACTGACATCCTTACAGCAACGCCAATATCCGAAAATTGCGTCTTTACTCACTAAAATGGCCAATGACGCCGATGCTGAATTACGCGCCACTGTGGTAACACTGTTAGTGGCAGTAGATCCGCTTGCGGCCATGACCCTTGCCAAGACATTCCTGGCTAAAGATACTGCGGTAGACCAACAGGCTGCACTACGTACATTGCTGACGTTACAATCTGTTAGCGATGACAAACAGCAGCAACAATTGGCTAGTTTGACCCTAACGCAATTACAGGCGTTATTAGCAGGGGAAAACAACCCAGCCACTAGCCTCGAAATTTTGGACTTAGCCAAAGCGTCTAACAACACCGATGTGAAACGCTTGTTAGCAGAATATGACGCTAAACTAGCCGGTGCCGATATTGTTCAGCAGTATGCGACTACCCTATATGGCGGCAATGCGCTGCGAGGTAAAAATTTGTTTAGTGGCGGCGGTGCCAGCGAATGTATGCGTTGCCATATCGTTAATCATACTGGTGGTGATGTCGGCCCTGATTTAAGTAATATTGGTGCAGTGCATAGCAAAGAATACTTGTTGCAAGCCTTGGTTGACCCTAGTGCCGCTATTGCTTCAGGGTACGGCGTAATATCTCTCACTCAACAAGACGGCAAGGTCGTCAGTGGTTTATATATGGGTGAAGATGAACAAGCATTTCAGTTAAAGCTGAATGATGGCACCCTTAAAGCCATTGATAAATCGACGTTGACGAATATTCAGCGGCCAATGTCAGGAATGCCACCCATGAACTACTTGCTAACTCCTTATCAAATTAGGGATATGTTGGCCTATTTAGAAAGTTTGGAATTAGAACATCCTGCAGTTGAAGAAGTGCATTAATTTTAAACGGTTAACTAGGGAGTAAAATGCATGAGCACAATATTCGTCGCCGAAGATGGTAAAGCCCGTTGTAGTTGGTGTAGCGCAACGCCAGAGTACATTGCATATCATGATAAGGAGTGGGGCTTTGCCGTCACTGATGATATTCGTTTGTTTGAAAAAATCACCCTAGAGAGCTTTCAGTCAGGTTTAAGTTGGCGCACCATTCTAACTAAACGCGATAACTTTCGTGCCGCTTTCAAAGGCTTCGACTTTAATCAAGTTGCCGCCTTTAACGAGAATGATATTCTGCGTTTACTGCAAGACGAAGGTATTGTGCGCCATCGTGGAAAAATTGAAGCCGCCATTAATAATGCGCAACGAGCACAAGAAATGCTACTGCAACACGGCTCATTAGCGGCGTATTTTTGGGGATTTGAAGGGGATATTCAACAGCAGGGAGAGCCACAAACGGTTTCGACTACCGCTGTTTCAGTAAAAATATCCAAAGATCTCAAAAAGAAAGGTTGGAAGTTTGTGGGCCCGACGACGGTTTATGCTTTTATGCAGGCCATGGGCTTGGTAAATGATCATGCCAGTGATTGCGCCATCCGAACGGAAGTGGAAAAACAACGAACGGCATTCAGTCGCCCCTAAACAGGAATATTCCGGGGCGGCTGAGTTTTAAATTGCTAATTCTGACTTAAAGACTGCTCACTACTTTGTTACGCCCTTGCTCTTTTGCTTGATAAAGGGCGTCATCCGCATCCTTAAATAACGCTTTTAGATCCGGAGTTGTCATGGTGGAAACACCGAAACTAGCGGTAATCGAGCCTATATTCGGGATCTCTGTAATAACCATGCTGGCTAGATGTTCACGCAGTTGTTCAGCCACAATCATAGCGTCGTCCAAATTCGTGTTGGGACAGACCAAAATAAACTCTTCGCCCCCCCAACGCGCTAGAAAATCCGTGCGTCTAATATTGTCGCTTAAGCGCTGGGCGGTGTGCTGTAACACTAGATCGCCGGCATCATGGCCAAAACTGTCGTTGAGCTTTTTGAAGTGATCAATATCCATTAACACAAACGTGAAGGGTTGGCGGTTGGTTTTCCAATCTTTCAGGCCATTATATAGGGCCTCACGAATACCTAAGCGATTGAGTAACCCAGTAAGCTGATCGGTATTGGCCAAATCTTCAATTTTCTTATTTTTTAAACTGAGCAACTCATTAATGGAAAGCAATTCATCTTGGTAACGTTGATTCTTTTTTAACTGTAAATTTAACGTCACAATGCGATAGATCAGCAAGGATAAAATGCACACCACCCAAGTGACAATGATGATTTTATACAAGGCCGCTTGAGTAAGCCAAGAGCCTTCCCAGACAATTTTTTGCAGCTGCACTTGATGCAGTCCTTGGCGGGTTTGTGAGCCGGTTTGGATTTCAATATACAGTACGTCATTAAATTCAGTATTAGATAGCGCTAATGGTATTTTGTGGGAAGTGAGCCACCAATCCGCCACCGATAGGTTTTTCATTTCGATGGTTAAACCATTTTGACTGAGTTGATCCACCGGGATTTCAACAATGTTGTATTTAGTGGAAGTAATATCACCCAATACAAAATATTTAGGATTGCGATTGCGTATATATACCCGTAGGTATTCCGCTTCACCTTGGTAACTGGCCCAGATGGTCATTTTGTCAAAACCACTAAGGTCAATACCATGGCCATCTTCATTAACCACATCCAATTGCACGCTGCAGTAAGGTGAAACGTGGGCTTCACTTAATTCACATTGCCAACGTTGTTGTTCTTTATCTAGCCACCGTACCTGACTTTGTCCGCCTTGATTAAGATCACTGTATAAATGGCTTTGATAATCCTTGGCAACAATGGTTTTTTCGAACTTGATTAAATCACTGGGAATAAATAATAGAATGACCGATAGACAGGCCAATAGGGCTAATATCCATTCTACTGTGCTGATTTTGCCACGAACTTGTTGTACTTCACTCATTAAAACAATACCACCATGTGAGGAATACGTTTAACTGTAGTTCAAATTACTCTGCTGTAAAAACAAACATTATCAATAAGATGCACAGTTTTAAATTTTGTAAATTAGCTTGTTGCTTATGTTTTAACATCCCATGATGTGGCCTTATAACACTAGCGAAATAATTATGATCAACACAGTGGGTATGCCTAGCCAAAAAATCGGTGAGCTACTCCAGCGTAAACTGGTGGATGAGGCTTGAATGACCTCTTGGCGTTGGCTATCACTCAATGTTTGATGTTGACTTCTTTTGGGCCCGAAAAATTGTATGGCAATGGCCAAAGTAATTAACCCAAGAGCATAATAACTGCCGAAGTCATTGTAAAAAACAAAGGCAAAAGAGACCATTAAACAACTGATAAACAGTTTTAACGCATATACTATATTCATTTTTATTTTCCATCCCATCTTAATTTTTCAACAAAGGTTGCAGCATATTTTCTAAGCCATTGACCTTGATTTCATGCACTAATGCCAGCTGTTGTCCTAGTTTACCTTCTGGAAAGCCTTTACCGGCAAACCACACTAAATAAGGTTCGGGCAGCTGTAATAACTTACGTCCAGCGTATTTGCCAAAGGGCATGGTTTGATTAATGGCTTCGACCATTAGCTGTGGATTGGTGTCAGTCAACATGGTTAACCTCCGATTGCTTCTGCTGGGTTTGCCATAAGGTTTGGTAAAGCCCTTGTTGTGCTAATAACTGATGGTGATTACCTTGTTCCACTATGCGTCCTTGCTGCATCACCAGAATATTATCTGCATCGACAATAGTCGACAAGCGATGGGCAATGATTAAGCTGGTATGGCCTTGAGATACTTCTTTTATAGCCGCCAAAATAGCACGCTCGGAATGGCTATCTAAGGAGGAGGTGGCTTCATCGAATAACAATATGGGGGAGCCTTTTAAAATAGCCCGGGCAATAGCTACACGTTGTTTTTCACCACCGGATAATTTTAATCCACGCTCACCCACCGTGGTGTCATTGCCATTAGGTAAAGAGTTTATAAACTGACGTAAGTGGGCCATATCAATAGCTTTTTCTACGTCCTCGATACTGGCACTGGGGCGGCCATAATGAATATTGGCAAAGATACTGTCGTTAAATAACACGGTGTCTTGGGGGACAATAGCAATATGCTGACGCAGTGATTGTTGGTTAACCTGTTGAATATTCTGTCCATCAATCTCAATACTACCTTGTTGCACATCATAAAGACGAAATAGCAGTTTGATTAAGGTGGATTTACCGGCACCACTTTCACCTACTATTGCCACTTTTTGTCCTGGCAGAATGCTAAAAGTGAGGTTGTTTAGAATAGGGCGCTCGGACTGGTAATAAAACGCCACATTGTTAAAGGTGATTGCTCCTTGGCTTACCGATAAATTAGCAGCATGGTCGACGTCAGTTATTTGCGGGGCTTTGTTGAGCAGGTTAAACAGGTTTTCGATATTGGCCATGGAGCTGCGAATTTCACGGTACACAAAGCCCAAGAAATTCAGTGGCATAAAAATTTGCATAGTAAAGGCGTTGATCAGTACAAAGTCACCTAGGGTCATAGTGCCTGCGGCCACACGTTGTCCTGCCAGTAGCATCATGGCTGTCATGGCAACTGCAATGATAAAGGCTTGGCCGCCGTTTAGGGTAAAGAGTGATAAGCGATTTTTACGCCGTGCTACTTCCCATTCGGCCAAATTGTCATCGTAGAGGTTGGCTTCGTAATCTTCATTATTAAAATATTTGACGGTTTCGTAATTAAGCAAACTGTCGATGGCGCGGGTATTAGTGGTCGAGTCTGCCTTATTCATTTGCCTTACAAAACGAGTACGCCAATTGGTGGCTTTGATGGAGTAGGCGACATAGGCAATTACCGATAGCACAATGATCAACGCAAAACCGATACCGTAATTAAACAGTAATATTCCGGCGACCATGCCTATTTCCAGCAATGTGGGCACAATATTAAACACCATAAAGCGCATTAAAAAGCTAATACCCGAGGTGCCACGTTCAATGTCTCGAGATAAGCCGCCGGTTTGCCGATTAAGGTGAAAATCCAAATCCAGCTGGTGCAAATGTTTAAACACTTTTAGGCCAATACGGCGCATCGCACGCTCGGTCACGCGGCCAAATAGCGTATCGCGTATTTCTCCAAACAACACATTGGCAAGACGCACCGTACCGTAAGCAATAATCAGGGCTAAAGGCACCAGTGCAATATTGCTAGCAGTGTGCTGAACGTCTAAATCATCAACAATGTGTTTGAGAATAAAGGGTAAACCGACACTGGCGACTTTAGCCGCAATCAGACATAACAGCGCTAGTGCAATACGTTGGCGAAACTCTAGTAAGTAAGGCCAGAGTTGTTTGAGGATCTGCCAGTTGACTGGACCCTGTGGTTCATCGAAGGATTTGTGACCGCGCATATTTATTCGGGAGATTGGAAACAACAATAAGCTATCATATCAGCGTTTGCAGCTAAAAACGCGCTTATTGCAAATCGGTAATGTGCTCGCGCACCCTCTCGTAGCGTTGTTGCTGCTCCTCGGTCAACTTGCTATTTTCAATGGTATATAAGCAGTTATTCATCACCGTTCTGGCGGATTCGGGTAACCCCGCATTTTTACTTTTCATGGCGATAGCTTGCAATAAATTCAGCGCGATAGACGGGCTTTTGGGCATAATACGATAGGCCTGACGAAAGGTTTTTAGCGCACTACTAATATCGCCACGGCGATAATGGTCCACCGCGATATTATTCAACTCTTTGGGGCTGGCCTTAATGGCGATACGCTCTTGTTTTTCTTGCTCAATATAACGTAGAAATATTTTGCCTTGCATAGGTTGATGGGTGCAGCGACGCTCAATTTCATCTAACACATGGATGGACTTTTCATATAAGCCGATTTCGTGAAAGGCTTTAGCCTTATCCAGTAAATCTTCCATGGAATCGTTGAGCATATCCATATCATTAATTTTTTCTAATAACGCTTGCGCTTGCGCTATGTCATCATTAACAAAGTGCATGCGCGCATTAATAACATTCAGTTGTTCTTTAAGTTGTGCTTTAGGAAATTGCTTACTAAAGCGTTTTAAATAGTCGTTGGACTGAGACATCAGTTCTTTGACGTCTTCTTCATTGCTGGCGATGGCATAATCAATCCCCGCACGGGCAGCGTTTAAGTAAATGTCTGGTTGATCGTAGATGGAGTTTCTTGCATAGCGCACAATATTTTTAGTGACTTCAAATTGCGTTTGGTAATCGTGGGTGATGCGCGATAAGTCCACCGCTAAGCGATGGCGATTTAAATTTCGCGGTGAGACCTCTGCGGCCAATATGGTGCTTTCTAGTGCAATATCAAAATCTTCTTGCTGAATATGATAGTCGGACAATATATCAAAAGCTTGTAACTGGGATTCTGGGCGAATGGCTAAGCGCAGTAACAGTTTTTCGGCTTCTTCATTTTCGCCAAGTTGAAACAGTGCTTTGACTAGGCCAAGCTGAGCCCAGTGGAAATGTTGCACATTCAATATAGCCTGATAAAAATCTCTGGCATCACCAGGACGTTGGCAGTCGAGTATTAATTCACCCTTGAGTTTCAGTGCCTGCGGAAAGTGCTCCGATTGTTTGGGGTTGGTTAGAAATTCGTCAAGTTGGTCTAGTGCTTGCTCATGCATATCGTCGTGCATAAGGGTGTAAATTTTTTTTAATGCGGTTTTCCGCGTTAGCACTTTGCTTAAGCGCTTATCTAGCTCGACCACGGTGAAAGGTTTTACTAAAAAGTCATCGGGTTGTAGCTCAACAATGCTGCGCACAATATCCACAGTGGTTTCCGCGCTAATAAAAATAAAGGTGGTTGCCGGCGATAACAATTTATTTTCTATGAGTCGTTCATAGAGGTGGTAGCCTTCCTGCTCACGTTTAAGATGGTAAGAGCACAAGATTAAATCGAAGTGATTATCGCGAATATGGTTGAACGCTTTTTCCGCATGTTCCATGTACGTAATGGATTCAAAGCCAAGCTCCTGCAGAGAATACTTCATGTAACCCTGAGCAAGCACATGGTCATCAATGATTAACACGGCGATATTTTTAGAAAGACGTCGATCCATAAGCCACACAGATTATTTATACCAAGTACTAGGTTATCGGAAAATGGCTAGAAAATATAAGGAGTTATGCCGTTAGCATTGAATATTTTTGTTTGACGTAAGTAAACACGAGCCAGATTATGATGCAGTAAAATAGAGACTGAGTGGAATAAATTGAAATTAATAAAAGAGTGGTGGACGCTACTGGGCTTGAACCAGTGACCCTCGCCTTGTAAGGGCGATGCTCTCCCAACTGAGCTAAGCGTCCATATTTTGAACAGAAGAAAAGTGGTGGACGCTACTGGGCTTGAACCAGTGACCCTCGCCTTGTAAGGGCGATGCTCTCCCAACTGAGCTAAGCGTCCGTTTTCTTCAACTTGAAACGACTTGTCGCCTCAAGAGGAGCGCTATTATAGGTAGGCAAAATTTACTGTCAACAGTATTTATAAAAAACTCAATCAAATGAACAATATCTGTGCAAAATGGCTGCTTTAGGATCTGCATATCGTCTTCAATGAGTTTTTGCTGTTGATAAATTAAACAATTCAGGTGCAAAGTTGCATTTACGACAAGTAAATTTTGGCACCCGCGTAGGTTAAAAGCCCCATTAAAATGCTAATAAATAACCGTGGTTGTATCACGGCAGTAATAAACGCCGCAGTGGCTCCCCAAATATAAGGATTGCTCACAGCAATAAATAGCTTGCCATCGGCATACAATGACGTTTGCACAATAATTACCGTCAATACGGCAATAGGCACATAATTTAGCGCTTGTTCTAGGGCGTGTGGCAGTCTAATACGACTAGCAAGGGCAAAGGGCAAGTAGCGCGGAATAAAAGTCACTAACACCATTCCTGCAATCAACCACCATTCATTCATGAGGTTTCTCCTGCTTTTGGTGTTTGATTGTTGTTGCGGGCGGAATAAATATTTTCTGCAATAACACCGGCGGCAATAGCCATACAAGACGAAAACAATAAACCGGTTTGATTCGGCCATGCATAGGTTAGGGTGCCACTAACGGCAGCTACAGCCGCACAAATCCAATGGCTGGGCAAACGCAAGTTGGCAACAACAATACCCACAAAAGCAACCACCATGGCGATATCTAAACCAAAATCCGTGAGTTGTGGAAATTGATTGCCTGCGACAATGCCCAAGTAAGTACAAAACACCCAATTGCTGTACATCAAAATACCAGAGCCTAAATAGTAACGGCTAAAGTCATTGCCAAGTTGAGCTTGGCTGATTCGATTGATAACCGTCGCGTAGGTTTCATCGGTGACTAAAAAGCCCATGGCTAGTCGCATTCGATGAGACAAACTGCGCACATAAGGCAGTAAACTGAAGGCATACAAAATGTGCCGTAAGTTGACAATGAAGGTGGTGACAATAATAACCGGTAGGGCAGCACCGGAAGCGAGCAAGGTGATAGCAATGAATTGCGAAGAGCCAGCAAATACCAATATTGAAAATGCCATGGTGACCACATCACTAAGCCCAAGAGACTTAGCCATGGCACCAAAGACAATGCCAAATGGCATAGAGGGAAAAATCAGCGGTAGGCTGTCTCTAGCACCATCAAAAATGATCCGGCGGTTATTCACTGTTAATCCAATCAGAGCAATAAAACGCGATAGTCGCTGAAATTTAAAAATGGTTCAACGTTTAGCAAGCGTTTGCATTCAAGCAGCTGTAAACATAAAAATAAGCGTGTTGATGCATCGCATTGGCCTGGCCTTTACGGTAAAATGCCGCCAAATTTTTCAAGCGAGATTGTTCTATTATGACGGTAGTCACCCGATTTGCCCCTAGCCCAACTGGATACCTTCACGTTGGTGGTGCGCGTACTGCGCTTTACTCTTGGTTATATGCCAAAAGCCAAGGCGGCGAATTCGTCTTACGTATTGAAGATACCGACATCGAACGCTCTACTCAGGGCGCCATTGATGCCATTTTAGAAGGCATGGAGTGGTTAGGTTTAACTTGGGATGATGGTCCTTATTATCAGACCAAGCGTTTTGATCGTTATAAATCTTTTGTTCAGCAGCTATTAGACGAAGACAAAGCATATAAGTGCACTTGTTCCCGTGAGCGCTTAGATGCCTTACGTGAACAACAAATGGCCGACGGCGAAAAGCCTAAGTATGACGGTAAGTGTCGTGCAGGCGGAGCCAATGGTGCTACTAGTGATTTTGTTATTCGTTTCAAAAACCCTGAACAAGGTAGTGTGGTGATCAACGATCATATCCGCGGCAACATCGAAATTAATAACAGCGAGTTGGATGATTTAATTATTCAACGTAGCGATGGCGTACCCACTTATAATTTCTGTGTGGTTATTGATGATTGGGATATGAAAATTAGTCACGTTGTGCGTGGTGAAGATCATATCAACAATACTCCTCGCCAAATTAACATCTTAAACGCCCTAGGAGCACCGGTACCTGAATATGCTCACGTTTCGATGATTTTGGGTGATGACGGTAAAAAACTGTCTAAACGCCATGGTGCGGTCAGCGTAATGCAGTATCGTGATGATGGTTTCTTGCCGCAAGCGCTATTAAATTATTTGGTACGTTTAGGCTGGTCACACGGTGATCAAGAAATTTTCAGTATTGAAGAAATGATTGAGCACTTTAGTCTTGATGGTATTGGTCAGTCAGCCTCAGCATTTAATACCGAAAAGCTAATTTGGTTAAACCAGCACTACATTAAAACCATGCCTGTCAGCGAAGTAGCAGAATATGCAAAATGGCATTTTGAGCAACAAGGTATTGATACCAGCAATGGTCCTTCATTAGAGTCTGTTATTGCGATTCAGGCTGATCGCGTGAAAACCTTAAAAGAGCTAGCGGAAATTAGCCGTTATTTCTATGAGGAATATCAAGAGTTTGATGCTAATGCTGCGAAAAAACATTTGCGTCCAGTGGCACAAGAAGCGTTGGAGCTAATTAAGACAAAATTATCAGAGTTAACCTTTTGGACTGCTGAAACAATTCATCAAGCCATTAATGCCACTGCAGAGGAATTAGAAGTGGGTATGGGTAAGGTGGGCATGCCTTTACGAGTCGCTGCCACTGGCTCGGGTAACTCGCCATCATTGGATGTGACTCTAGAATTGCTAAGTTTTGAGCAAGTTGCGCAACGAATAGACAAAGCGTTGGAATTTATAGCAAACAGAGCAAATTCCTAAAAAAAATCGTTGACATAAAAAGGGTGGATGCCTAGAATGCGCCCCGCTGTCAGGGAACACGACAACACGGGGCTATAGCTCAGCTGGGAGAGCGCTTGCATGGCATGCAAGAGGTCGGCGGTTCGATCCCGCCTAGCTCCACCAATATTCAAGGAACGTTTGGCATCATACCTAGATGAGTCAAATAAGAAGACGGGAGAAAGATTTATCTTTCTTCGCAAAAGATTTAAGTTGTTTGTACGGATTAGGTCGCTCCTCTCGCAGGCTCGACTCGCCTTACAAAAAACTGTTTTTTTGGAAGGTTAAGGTCGCTCAGTTCGCTGGCTCACTTCGCCTTACAAAAAATCCGCAAAACATGTTTTGCGAAAATGATTTTTTGTCCCCATCGTCTAGAGGCCTAGGACACCGCCCTTTCACGGCGGTAACAGGGGTTCGAATCCCCTTGGGGACGCCATATAGTTTGAATCGAGATGAAGCACGGAAATTAAGCGTCATCATGGGGTGAGAACCCCTGCGGTTCGACCAATTTGTCAGGAACAAATTGGAATGCGCTTTAGCGCAGCCTCGAAGAGGTGAGTATCAGGATGATACGAATAATCCCCCTGGGGATGCAATTTTAAAAAGGTGTAAGGATTACACTTTAAGCAACAAAGCACGGAACATTTGATTTATACCTAGATAAATTAGATAAGTAGACGGGGATAGTTTGATTACATTAGTAATTAAGTTGTCTCGCAGAAAACATTCGTTTTGTAAGGTTAAGGTCGCTCAGTTCGCTGGCTCACTTAGCTTTACAGAAACTTATCGAAGCTTGCTTCGATAAAAAAAGTTTCTGTCCCCATCGTCTAGAGGCCTAGGACACCGCCCTTTCACGGCGGTAACAGGGGTTCGAATCCCCTTGGGGACGCCAAATAAAATAGCCCGGTCTTTTGACCGGGCTTTTTTATTTGTGGTATTCCTTGTGAAATGAGAATCCCTCGGTTCGACAAAATCGTCTGGAACGATTTTGAACGCACTTCAGTGCGGCCCGCAGGGCGAAGTACAGGATGTACTTCGTAATCCCCAGCTCACCATTACACTCGTAAGTTAAGATAATAGCGGCTTTTGACCGGGCTTTTTTATTTGTGGTATTCCTTGTGAAATGAGAACCCCTCGGTTCGACAAAATCGTCTGGAACGATTTTGAACGCACTTCAGTGCGGCCCGCAGGGCGAAGTACAGGATGTACTTCGTAATCCCTAGCTCACCATTACACTCGTAAGTTAAGATAATAGCGGCTTTTGACCGGGCTTTTTTATTTGTGGTATTCCTTGTGAAATGAGAACCCCTCGGTTCGACAAAATCGTCTGGAACGATTTTGAACGTCGCTCGCGACGGCCTAAAGAGGTGAGTATCAGGATGATACGAATACAAAATCGTCTGGAACGATTTTGAACGCACTTCAGTGCGGCCTCGAAGAGGCGAGGGCAGGGCAGCTCGAGTAACTCCTCACGCACAATTCACACATTATTTTCGATTATTCCTAGTCTCTTACCATCCCAACTCGTTTAATAAATCATAGTGACTAATGATTTTTATTCATTTATGTTACAGCTAAGTACTTATATTTATGGAAAAATACCAGTGAATTGGAAGATAAATGGATTTAATTCGACTCTGAATTTCAGCTATAAACCTCTTTAATTGTGTCTTATTTATTTCTGTAAATGTTGAATTAAACACTATGCTAAAAATGAATAAAGGAAGGTTAAATATTCAATCCTTTTAAAGCTATGGACGAGTTTAAGTGATTAATATATATGTTATTTTTTAATGTTGGTGAAGAAATTATTCTAGGTAATGGAATGACATGCCTAGATAATTGTCCATGTGGTTCCACTCGCTTCTGGCCTATTACCGAATTCAAATATTTATCTTTTGCAGCGTTGCCTATATTGCCAATGGGACACAACCATAGTCATTGCTGTGTTAACTGTTTTCGCGTAGCTAACAGAATAATGGATGAAGGGCATCAATACCCTAGGGTACAACCAATGATGAAATTGAGTAAATTCATTGGTTGGCCATTAATTTTCATTATTATTTATGGGCTCATTCTTTTTGTGGATAGTGTTCACCCTGAAGACATTCAATATAGGCAGTTGCCGATGGTTGGTGATGTTTATTTTTTCGATTACTATCAATTCTCAAATGATTTACATCAGCACGAATACCCATTTCGGATGGCTAAAGTGACTAGCGTGAATCTAAATGAGAGTAATATCGAAATCAAACTGAGCCGATTTAGTTATTCGTCAGAATGGGATCTTCTCCGAGATTATTCCATTAGAAGAGACGGCTATGATAGTTATTTTATGCCGGAAAATAAGAACTTTTCTATTCAGCTGTTATTGAATGATTCAATCGTTTTAAGTGTTCGACGTCGAATTGATGATATTAATATCGAAAGCTTGCAAATAAGAACGGAATACAAGCGGAAAACATTGCTTCACCCAACTTGGTGGCAATAAAAATACCCATAATTTCCCCCAAATTATAAAAAGGCTGAATTGTTCAGATGCAGTGATAGCCCCATTATTATAGGTACGAATGAGATTGCTGCGATGCTTTGTCGCAAAGCATTCAATGTACCGGAGGAGTTTGCTTGATAAAAGGGATGGTTACACTGGGTGATAAAGGGTCGCAGCAGTTGTGCAACGCCAGCTTTCCACTACAGAGGGCCAACCGTTTATTGCTAGCCTAATACTTCCGCAAATTTCTCTTTAAGCCTATCCCGAAGTAGTAATACTGCTGGGGTTACCTGTCTACGTGTGGGGGTCATGAGATTCAGGTCAATACTGGGTGACCGATACTCGGGCAATACTCTTACCACTTTCCCCGCTTGCAGGTCATCGCTCATATCAAGCCTAGACTTAAAGGCAATGCCTTTGCCTGCAATTGCCCAACGCCTAACTGCATCACCGTCATTGGCTGTGCGGTTACTGGATACCTTTATTTTGATGATTTCTGCACTTGTAGGTTGGGTGGAGACTAACTCCCACAGGTCGTTGGTGCGGCTGTTAAGTTGAAAGAGTAAGCAATTGTGCTGCAATAAATCTTGAGGCTTTGTTGGCATACCAAATTTTGCCAGATAACTGGGTGATGCGCACAATACGCGGTCGATGGTGGCTAATTTTAGGGCTATCATCGATGAGTCTTCTTGGTTGCCATAGCGAATAGCCAAGTCCACTTTGTCCTCATAAAAGTCGGCAATGGAATCGCCGAGTAATAAGTTGATGGATAAATCGGGGTGTTGCAGCATTATTTCATCCATCCAATCGAGTAACATATTCCGCCCTAAATCGGAGGGGGCTGAAATACGTAGTTCTCCTGCAATTTTGCCGGTTAAGGCTTGCATGGATTCTTTACCCGCTTGTAAATTATTGAGGGCTTTGCGGCAATAAACTAAAAAGCGTTCACCTTCAGCTGTTATGCGCAGTTGGCGGGTTGAGCGAATAAATAAAGGCGTTTGTAGTTGTTTCTCTAAACGTTTGAGGGCGGCACTGGCTGCTGCAGTGGTGATATCCAGTTGCTCAGCGGCCCGAGTAATACTGCCACTATCGGCGGTGTGAATAAAAAGTGCGAGGTCATGAGTATTCATTGTCAAAATAATTTTGATTATATTTCATTGATTACTGTGTTTATAGCATAGGTCAGTTCATCAATAATAGCCTCACTGAATGACTACTGTTTTATTTAACGCTTTGGCAGGCCAATATTATGGCTGACCAAAAATCTAATTTTGAATACTGAAAATAAAGGATCACTTATGAAAGCAATCGGCTATTTACAACCTCAAACTATTGATCAACAAGATGCGCTAATGGACATTGAACTGCCGATGCCACAAGCTAGCGGTAGAGATATATTGGTTAAAGTTCAGGCTGTGTCGGTCAATCCGGTGGATGTCAAAATTCGCGCTTCAGCTGCGCCTGTTGCTGGACAACATAAAGTCATCGGTTGGGATGCCGTTGGTGAAGTGGTGGCGGTGGGTGACCAAGTCGAATTGTTTAATGTCGGCGACCCAGTTTGGTATGCAGGAGATATTACCCGTTCTGGCTCCAATGCAGAGTTCCAGTTGGTTGACGAACGTATTGTTGGCCTTAAACCTAAATCCTTGTCAGTGGTTGAGGCCGCTGCCATGCCATTAACGGCCATTACTGCATGGGAATTGCTGTTTGATCGTTTAGGCTTTACAGCAAATTTAAACTCCGATGTAGCTGCACAAGAGCCAACAATACCAGCATCTCGACTATTAATTATTGGCGCAGCAGGTGGGGTGGGTTCGATACTCACACAGTTAGCGAAAAAATTAACCTCAGCCACAGTGATTGGTACCGCTTCACGAGAGCAAAGCCAACAATGGGTAAAAGATTTGGGTGCTGACTTTGTGATCAATCATCACCAGCCGTTTGCACCGCAACTTAAAGCGCTGGGTATTGATGATGTCACGCATGTTATTAGCTTAAATCAAACTGACCAGCATTTTGAACAAATCGTTGAAGTGTTGGCACCACAAGGGAAGTTGGCCTTAATTGATGATCCTCAAGGTCCAATAGACATTATGAAATTGAAGTTAAAATCGCTGTCATTGCATTGGGAGTTGATGTTCACACGTTCGATGTTCAACACCTGGGATATGCAAAAGCAGCACCAATTGCTGACGGATTTGGCTGAGCTGATTGATACAGGCGTGATCAAAACTACTTTAGGTGAGCATTACGGCACTATTAATGCTGAAAACCTAAAGCGCGCTCATACCCATATAGAGACCAATAAAGCGGTAGGTAAAGTGGTGCTTGAAGGCTTTTAAAAAGCCTGAAATGCAATTGAGTAAAATGATCAAAATTAAGGATTAGTCGTGACGCAAATATTAACCATAGTGGCGCGTATTGAAGCTAAGGTCAGCACTATTGAATTAGTGAAAGCCGCACTATTAAAGCTGATAGCGCCCACCCTGAATGAAGAAGGGTGCTTGCAATACGATTTACATCAGGATATCGAGAACCCACAAGTATTTATTTTTTATGAAAATTGGCAATCTCGTGCCTTATGGCAAATTCACATGAATAGTACTCATTTGAAAAACTACATGCGGGAAACCGAAGGGGCAGTGGCAAGCTTTACATTAAATGAGATGCAGAGATTAACGGCTTAATTTTATTCACTCCATCTTAGGCAAACATCAGTAAACGAGGCTTGCGCTAGCAGGCCTTGTTACTTCTAGCACCTATTTTCTGACTCCCTCAGCCTTTGAACACTCACGGTGTACCAATTTGGTGCAAACTTGTTATCTACCTCTATTCCTTCCTATCCGCCGTTATAGCATTATTTTGTACCTTTAATTGATGGATGAACCGCCATGGTTACTCGCTTTCATCCAACATCATCTTAAACAGATAGACAAAATAAAGCGCATTGGCACAGTACTTGTACTTAAATTATCAGGACACAGTGAATTATCGAATTGTTCAATTTGCTTTAATCAGTGCTAAGGATTTTTAAACCACTAATGTTAACTACATTTATACAAGAACACCGGTTAGACAAGGGCTTTGAGGAGACTGCACAACAATGGTTTGTACCCTTTGCTGAAATGTTGCACGCGCACCAAAAAGATGCAAAACGACCTTTTTTTGTGGGCGTGAATGGGTGCCAAGGCTCGGGTAAATCGACGTTATCTGATTTCCTAAAGCGTTATTTTGAAGTCAATCATGGTTTATCCGTGGTAGTCATGTCATTAGACGATTTCTATTATTCCCGTGAAGATCGCAATGCGCTAGCGCGCAATGTTCATCCATTACTGCAAACTCGCGGTGTACCAGGTACTCATGATGTGTCGCTGGTAAAATCGGTATTGGATGCGTTGGCCACAGGTGTATCTACTACTATTCCGCGCTTCAATAAGGCCGTAGACGACACTGCACCGATTAGCCATTGGACTCAAGTGCCCCATCGGGTTGATATGGTCATTTTTGAAGGTTGGTGTTGGGGCGTACCCGCGCAAGATGAATCTAATTTGTCTGAACCTATCAATGAATTAGAGCGTAAACAGGATCCGCAATCCATCTGGCGACAATACGTCAATCGCCAAGTACGCCAGCTCTATAGTCACCTTTATCAAAAAATGAACTATTGGATCATGCTCAAAGCGCCGTCGTTTGATTGTGTATACCAATGGCGTTTGCAGCAGGAACAGAAGTTAGCCGCAATCAGTAGTAAGCAGGCATCACAGGGGATTATGAGTGAAGCTGAAATTGCTAACTTTATTCAATATTATCAACGATTAACCGAGCATGGTTTACGAGAATTACCGGCGTTGTGCAATACGGTGTTTGAGCTAGATAACCAGCGACAAATCCAGCAGCGAATCGATAACAACATTAACAGGGAGTCAGTATGATCCAGCAGTACGTTATTTTTACCGATATGGATGGCACCTTACTTGACCATAACAATTACGATTATCAAGATGCCGTACCCACGCTCACCCGTTTAAAGAAACGTGGGATCACTGTTATTCCTAACACCAGCAAAACCTTTGCTGAAGTGATGGCTTGGCGCACTAAATTACAACTTACAGGGCCATTTATTGTTGAAAATGGTGCCGCCATTTATATCCCAGAAAATTTTTTCCCAACCCCACCACAACATTGTGAATTGGTGAACGGTTACTGGGTGTACCAATTCAGCGCTAACCGTTCACAGTGGATTGCCTTACTGAAAACCATGCATAGTCAGTTTGGTGATTTATATAACAGTTTTACAGAGATGAGTCTGGAGCAAATTAGCAAACTGACAGGGTTAAGCTTGCACGATACCGAGCTTGCCGCTCAACGAAAATATGGTGAGCCGGTGCACTGGTTAGGTAACGATTCCCAAAAAGAACAGTTTATTGAACAGCTGGAGGAGCAAGGAGCGACTATTTTACAGGGAGGGCGCTTTATTCATGTGTCGGATCATTGTGATAAAGGGCTGGCATTACAGTGGCTGTTCGATGAATTTAAACGTCAATTTCCACAGCAGTCTTTAACCTCTATCGCTTTAGGTGATAGCCACAACGATATCGCTATGCTCGAGCAAGCCGATGTCGCTATTCGTATCCGTTCCGATCATCACCTGTTACCTAAAGTCAGCGCTAATAATCTGTTAATTACCAGTAGTTATGCCGGCCCCAAGGGTTGGGCGGAATGTATTACTGAAATTTTAAATCAATAACTTGGAGTTCACATGGCAGACTTTTATCAAAATGGCATTGTCACTACGTTACACAATTTGTCGGATAGACCGGTTGAAGAGTTAGAATCCGAGTTAATGGGCTTTGCGGAACAACGACCAATGGCGCTAATTTTGCCATCGTTGTTTTCGGAATTGGAAGGCGTAGCCTTACCGAATATTGTTGAGCACCTGACTAAAGTGCCTTATCTCAATCAAATTGTCATAGGTTTAGACAGGGCAGACAAAGAACAGTATAAACACGCCCTAAAGTTTTTTGACAAACTCCCCCAGCAACACCGCGTGTTGTGGAATGAAGGCCCGCGTTTACAAGCTCTGGATGCAGAACTAACTGAGTTAGGCTTAGCTCCCAAAGAATTAGGTAAAGGACGGAATGTTTGGTATTGCATGGGGTATGTACTGGCTTCCGGTAAGGCGGAATCTATTGCCTTACATGATTGCGATATTTTGACTTATGACCGTTCATTATTGGCGCGTTTAATTTATCCCGTGGCGAATCCGCAGTTTAACTACGAGTTTTGTAAGGGCTTTTATGCCCGCGTTGCCGACAGTAAAATGAACGGTCGGGTTTCACGCTTACTCGTCACGCCGTTGATTAGGGCATTACAGCGGGTCATGGGCCACAGCGAATATCTAGAATACATGGATAGCTTTCGCTACCCGTTAGCAGGGGAGTTTTCATTCCGCCGTGATGTATTGACCGATATTCGTATTCCTAGCGATTGGGGCTTAGAAATCGGTGTGCTTTCAGAAATGCAGCGCAACTACGCCAATAATCGTTTGTGCCAAGCTGATATTGCTCAAACCTATGACCATAAGCATCAGGATTTATCTTTGCAAAGTGATCAGGGCGGCTTATCGAAGATGTCCATTGATATCACCAAAGCATTCTTCCGTAAATTGGCTACCCAAGGTGAAACTTTTAGTACCGAAACCTTCCGTTCTATTAAGGCAACGTACTTCCGTATCGCTTTAGATTTTATCGAGACTTACCACAATGATGCAATTATGAATGGCTTGGATTTAGATATTCATAATGAAGAAAAAGCCGTGGAAATGTTTGCGCAAAACATTATGAAGGCTGGCCAACACTTTTTAGAAAATCCTATGGATACGCCGTTTATTCCTAGTTGGAACCGTGTTGTTAGTGCAATGCCTGATGTTTTAGATCGCTTACGTGAGGCAGTCGAGCTCGATACTCAAGAATTTAAGGGATAATCATGCTAACCACAGAGCAACAGTTATTTGAAAAAGTCTGCCATCATCTGAATGTTGTGTACGCGAGTGTGGAATTGTCGCAATCGACGGAAAACATAGCCCAACAGCTGATTAAAACCATGGGGTTAAATGAGCCTGAAAATTGCCATGTTGTGCAATCCCACAGTAACAATTGGTCAGAGAAAGACATTATTTTGATCACCTATGGCGATAGTATCGAGGAGCCTGAAAAACGGCCGTTGCAATCGCTGCATCACTTTGTCCATCAATATTGCCCACACAGTATTAATGGTGTGCATATTCTGCCGTTTTTCCCTTATAGCTCAGATGACGGCTTTTCAGTTATCGATTATTCGAGCGTTAATGAATCCTTAGGTAACTGGCAGGATATTAAAGCTATTGCTGATGATTACCGCCTGATGGCCGACTTGGTGATTAACCACTGCTCGGCACGCAGTGTGTGGTTTGATAATTTCGTTAAAGGTGAAGGTCTAGGTTGTGATTTTTTCTATACGGCGTCGCCGCTTGATGACTTATCTGCAGTGGTGCGCCCTCGTACGTCTGATTTACTGCGAGAAGTCGAAACTGCCGACGGTGTAAAGCACGTCTGGTGTACCTTTAGTCATGATCAGGTAGATTTTGATTTCCGCAATCCAGCAGTGCTCGATACCTTTGTGTCGATTATTCGTCAGTATCTGGACAACGGTGTACGTATTTTTCGTCTAGATGCGGTGGCATTTTTATGGAAAGAGATAGGCACCGAATGTATTAATTTGGAGCAAACTCATGAAGCGGTAAGATTACTACGCACCCTGATTGAACACGCTCAACCGGATGCGGTGATTATTACCGAAACCAATGTGCCCAATCGGCAAAACCTGATGTACTTTGGTAATGCTAACGAAGCGCACGCTGTGTATAACTTTTCGCTACCACCGTTACTGGTTAATACGCTGATCACAGGGAATTGTCGTTATCTAAAAACTTGGATGATGAGCATGCCACCGGCGCAAAACGGCACAACCTATTTTAATTTTATTGCCTCCCATGATGGTATTGGTTTGCGTCCAGCCGAGGGTTTACTCAACGAAGAAGAGTTAAATGTTTTGCTCAATACCATGGGTATGTTTGGCGGTAAGGTTTCTTGGCGCGTGTCGGAAAATGGCAGCCAGAAACCCTATGAAATTAACATCGCGCTATTTGATGCCTTGCAAGGGACGATTAAAGGACCAGATAAGTGGGGACTGGAGCGCTTTATTTGTGCTCATGCCATTATGCTCGGATTGGAGGGGATTCCGGGGATTTATATTCACAGCATGCTTGGCACCGGTAATGATGAAGAGAAAGTCAAAAACACCAGTCAGAATCGTGGCATTAATCGCCATCGTTGGCATTATCCATTGTTACAGCAAGAACTGGCTAATCCTCAAAGCCAGCATCATAAGGTGTTAAGTCGCATGAATAGACTGCTGGAGATACGTCAGCAGCAACCTGCATTTCACCCTAATGCCACCCAATTTACTTTACAGTTAGGTTTACAGTTGTTTGGCTATTGGCGCCAGAGTTTGAATAGACGTCAGAGTATTTTCTGCATCACGAATGTTACCGACGAGGTACTTACCATTGCTCTATCGGATATCAATCTAATTGGTACTGATAGCTGGAAGGATCTTATTAGCGGTAAGGTGTTTGTAGAAACTGACGATAGTCTAGAGTTTCAACCCTATCAAACAGTGTGGATCAGTAATGTGTTCTAAATTATTAGAATAATACAAAGAGAAATATCGGTTAATCGAAAACCCCCAGCTCCGCTTTCATTCATTTCTGCTTGGCGCGAACGGATGTAATAGGGGATGGGGTCCTTCAACATAAAGCGCCGTGGCATTTATGATAATTGGTTATTTGCGCGCAGTAATTTATTTCTTTAACAAATATCATAATAAACTAACAAATGCTCACAATTGTCATTGTTCTAGCAATCATTTACTAACTATCCCCCCTCTTAATATTGAAAAAATTCATATCGAGCTACTCCATGACCAAAACCTTTTTAACATCAACACTTTGTTCTATCTTATTTTTGCTCTTGGGGTGTCAAAACCAGAATGATATTTCGACATCGAATACGACAAGTGATGAAGTGAATCAAAGTAGCCAAGTTCATCAGCAGGATGAAGGCGGCGAGGAGCATCACAACGAACATCACGATGAACAAATTGAAGGATTACCACCACTAGACTCTCTGGCAACGATGGTTGTGCAAGATGGTTTTAAAATGGAATTGGTGGCTCATGAGCCTATGGTAGAAGAGCCGGTCTTATTAGCTTTTGATGGCAATGGCCGCATGTACGTAGCTGAAATGCTAACTTATATGCAAGATGCCGATGGCAACGGCCAAATGAATCCTGTTAGTCGTATCAAGCGCCTTGAAGATACCAACAATGATGGTGTGATGGACAGTTATACTATTTTTGCCGAAAACTTATTGTTGCCACGTATGATTCTGCCCTTAGGGGACGGAAAAATTATTGCTCGTGAAACCAATACCTTTGATCTGCTATTACTTGAAGACTTAGATGGCGACGGAGTAGCTGAAAAACGTAGTACCATTTATAAGGGCGGCCCTAGAGGAGGTAATCTAGAACATCAACCCAATGGACTTATTTGGGGGATTGATAATTGGCTTTATGTTACCTACACCAACAAACGTTATCGCATAGAAGGTGACAAAGTTATCGCCCAAGAGACTCGTTATGGTGGTGGTCAATGGGGTTTGGGCCAAGATGAAATGGGTCGATTATATTATTCAGCTGCGGGTGCAGAAAATCCGGCATTCAGTTTTCAATACCCCAGTGTGTACGGCATGATCCCAGTGGAAGGGGAAACGACCCCTGGCTTTAATGAAGTATTTCCAATAGAGATGATTCCAGATGTACAAGGTGGCAGACCAAGGTTACGCGACGACAACACGCTTAACCATTTTACTGGTATTGCCGGTCAAAGCGTTTATTTAGGCGATAAGTTTCCAGAGATTTACGGCAGTTATATTGCACCAGAACCCGTGGGTAACCTGATCCGCCGAGCCGACATTAAACGTAATGATGGTTACACGGTAATTGATCATCCTTATCAAGCACAACGAAAAGAATTTATTGCCTCTACCGACACCGCATTTAGACCGGTTTGGAGTGAAACCGGGCCCGACGGCACTATTTATGTGGTGGATATGTATCGCGGTATTATTCAAGAAGGCAATTGGACCAAAAAAGGCTCTTTTCTTCGCGAAATGATCGAAAAATTTGGCTTAGATAAAATTATTGGCCGTGGTCGTATATATCGCATCACCAAAGATGATGTTGACTTGGGTGAGAAGCCCAACATGTACGCACAAACGCCAATGCAACAGCTTCAATACTTATCTCACGCTAATCAGTGGTGGCGTCTTAATGCGCAGAAATTTATTGTATTAGCGCAAGATAAATCTGTGGTACCAGCACTGAAAAAAATGGCCACCAGCCATAACAATCCATTGGCTCGTTTGCACGCATTGTGGACGCTGGAAGGCTTAGGCAGTTTGGACAAAAACTTATTAATTGATAAGTTTTCAGATGTCGATGAACGTGTTCGTGTGGCTGCGGTGCGCATCTCGGAACAGTTAGTCACTAAAGATGATCAATCTATGCTAGCAGTCTGGCAGTCATTAATTAGCAATGCCGATTTAGAGTTAACACAGCAGATCTTCTTGTCTAGTTTTTATGTTGATGTTCCAGAGCAAATGAGTAGTAGCATCCGCGATAAGATATTAGCCAAATATCCCGATAAAAAGGGTATCGCGGCTATTGATAAAGCAATGAGCTATCTAATAAAAGAAAAACAAATTCAAGCCACACTCGCCAAAGGTAATAAACAATTAGCCATGTCGGTAGGTCGAGGTAAACAACACTTTGATTCACTTTGTGCTAGTTGTCACGGCCCTGATGGTAAAGGTGCCCCCGCAGGTGACCAATTAATCGCCCCATCATTTGAAAAAAATGCACGAATTAATGGTGACCTGTCTATATTAGGGCGCATTGTCTTAGATGGTTTAACTGGCTCGATTGAAGATAAGAACTATGTAGGCGGCATAATGGCATCGATTGCGTCAAATGATGACCAATGGATCGCCGATGTATTAACCTACATTAGAAATAACTTTGGCAACCAAGCATCGATGGTAACACCGGAGCAGATAGCCACACTTAGAACTTTGGATGAGCGCCAGAGTCCTTGGACGTTAACAGAATTGAATCAAACCTTTGCTAACCAGCTCACTAATAAAACGGAATGGAAATTCAGTGCCAGCCATAATTCGAAGAACTTTGATGCCTTAATTGATGGCAAACCCGGTTGGCCAAAATGGGACAGCGAGGCGCTGCAAAGTGTTGGTATGTGGTTACAACTGGAGTTACCGCAAACTTATAATATAAGTCGTGTGGAAATGGAGTGCCGTAATTGGGTATGGAATTGTGCAACGGCGTTTGATTTACAATTTTCAGTTGATGGTGAGAATTGGCAGACCGTTGATAATAATATTCAAAAAGGTGACCAAAGAATCAGTGATACTTTAGGCCAACCAGCACGTTTTATTAAATTTGTTTTGAAAAACGGCAGTTCAACTCATGCGTGGTCGGTAACCGAACTCGACTTATACGGCAGCCTGCTTAACTAAAATGAATGAGCCAAGGATGGCTATGAAAATAATTCATGATTGACGTCATTTGCCAATCTAGTGGATAGTGTGCCCAAATTATTTGGGCTGCGGAAAATAGTGGGGCATGGATAGCTTTCCTTTGCTCTCTATTTTTATTTTAATTTCGATAGTGTTGACCTATCCCATTAATGAATAAGTCATACTTCTCAACTGTAAAAACTAATCACATTCCCGCAAGGCTTTAAGCACTTTAGAATGAAACTCACGATGGTACAGTACTAGTACTACTAACACGGTAGTTGCCATAAATAATCTGGGATCGATAAACCACGCTAATGTGGATAATGACAAGTAAATGGCGCGTAAACCGTAATTAAATGAATGGCCGGCCTGATCAATTACTTTGGCTGCGCGGTTAGCGAATTGTAGCAATTTGTCTTGTTCCATTTTATTACCATTGGGAGCCGCGCCCACTAATACACCTGCAAAGCCATATTGGCGTAACGACCAGGTAAATTGAAAGAAAGCAAACACGAAAATATAGATCATCAGTAGCACTTTTATTTGAATTTGTTCTGGGCTTTGGGGTAACGAAGGTACGATTTGGTGAATGACTTGCGACAGCTTATCTGATGAAGATAGCGCCGTTAACAAACCCGCTAATATAAGCAAAGAGCTAGAAGCAAAAAAGCTGATATTACGTTCGAGGGCGGAAATAATCGACACATCGGCAATACGGTTATCCCGAGTCATCATTTCTGCCATCCATTGGTCTCGTTTTGAGCGCAATACACTGGCTAAACACACGATTTTACGGGCTCTACGCTTAGCAAACCACGTATAACCCACCCATAAAAAAATAAACCATGCTAAGCCAATTAAATCGAGAGTTGTCAGTATTGACGTCATGGGGTGTGGTATTCCTTGTAAGTGATGGTGCAGAATAATGAGGTTACTACTTTTAAGTTATTCATTTTGCTATACTTCGCGCCCTTTTTTAAGTCTCACCTGATGGTTTTATGCAAATAATTTTGGCGCCGATGGAAGGTGTGGTTGATCACATCATGCGCGACATGTTGACACAAATTGGCGGCTTTGACCTGTGCGTGACCGAATTTGTACGTGTAGTGGACTTATTACTGCCAGCACGGGTATTTTATCGCCTATGTCCAGAGTTGCATAATGATGGCCGCACGCCAGCAGGAGTGCCGGTTAAAGTACAATTATTAGGGCAAGAGCCGCAATGTTTGGCCGAAAATGCCGCCAGAGCTATTGAACTGGGTTCTCATGGTGTGGATCTCAATTTTGGCTGTCCTGCAAAAATGGTCAACAAACATAAAGGTGGCGCAGCGCTGCTAAGAGAAACCGCCGCGTTATTTAATATTATCAGTGTCGTGCGCCAAGCGGTGCCTAAAGAACACCCGGTCACCGCTAAAATTCGCTTAGGTTATGAAGATAAATCTTTGGCCATAGATAATGCCTTGGCCATTGAAGCGGCGGGGGCTAGTCAGTTAGTAGTGCATGCCCGTACCAAAGTGGAAGGTTATAAACCGCCTGCTTATTGGGATTGGATAGATAAAATCCGTCAGCAGGTGAGCATACCGGTTATTGCCAATGGCGAAATATGGAATTTAGCCGACGCTAAACAATGCCAGCAGCAATCGGGTTGCGACGATTTAATGCTTGGTCGTGGCGTATTGTCGCTGCCTAATTTGGCTCAAGTGATACGTCAAAAGCAGCAGCCAATGCCATGGGTGCAGATGCAGCAGCAGTTGTCTGCGTATTCTGGTTATGATGTCTTTGGCGATCAAAACCAGTATTTCCCAAATCGCATTAAACAGTGGTTACGTTATCTCAGCCGCGAGTATCCTCAAGCTCAAGAGATGTTTGCAAAGATCCGTGCACTAAAGAGTGCAGCTGAAATTCGCCAAATACTTGATCAACAGTGATTGTGCCATTAGTCTGATTTACAACGAGTAATTAGGCTGTCTAGAAAACGCTTTGCTCATTTATAAAAACAAATCAACAGCCCTATCAAGGATCAACATGAACCGTAACAAACACATTAAGCGACCGTTGTTGGCGATGCTCTGTGTTGCTGTTAGTACTCTGATTGCCTGCGGCAGCGAAGAGTCAGCTAAATCACAAGCACCTTTAGTTGAAATCAATAAAAATCCCTTTCCAAGTAGCTATGTACCTTTACCCTCGACCATGACCTTATTTACCAACGCCAATATTTTGGATGGTGTTGGTGGGCATATTGAAAACGGCAGTGTGTTGATGATGGATGGCAAAATTGCCGCTATCGGCGAAAGTGTTGATGCTCCAGTCGATGCCCAAGTTATCGATGTAAAGGGCAAGTGGCTAACGCCGGGTATTATCGACGCACATTCCCACTTGGGGGTTTACCCTAATCCAGCCACCGCGTCTCATGCAGATGGTAACGAAATGACTAAGCCGGTGACGGCGCAAGTGTGGGCTGAGCATTCTGTCTGGCCACAAGACCCGAGTTTTGATCGAGCCTTAGCTGGTGGTGTGACGGTATTACAAATTTTACCTGGTTCAGCCAATTTAGTGGGTGGCCGTTCGGTAACAGTAAAGAATTTACCTAATCGCACAGTGCAAGACATGAAGTTTCCTGATGCCCCTTATGGTTTGAAAATGGCCTGTGGTGAAAACCCTAAACGAGTTTATGGTAAGAAAGGCGGCCCCAGCACTCGAATGGGGAATGTGGCAGGTTATCGTCAAGCATGGGCCGATGCGCAAAATTATCAGCGCAGTTGGGATAAATATTATGCCGACTATAAGGCCGAGAAAGATCCTAAAGCGCCTAAGCGCGATCTTATGTTGGACACCCTTGCTGGGGTGTTAGCCGGTGATATTTTAGTGCATATGCATTGTTACCGCGCGGACGATATGGGCACCATGCTTGATGTAATGAAAGAGTTTAATTATCAGATCACCTCATTCCATCACGCCGTTGAGTCATACAAAATTGCCGATAAATTGGCAGACAATAATGTTTGCTCAGCAATGTGGGCCGATTGGTGGGGCTTTAAAATGGAAGCCTATGATGGCATCCGCGAAAATATTCCTATGGTGCATAAAGCGGGCGCTTGCGCCATTGTGCATTCGGACAGTGATTTAGGCATTCAACGTTTGAACCAAGAAGCCGCCAAAGCCTTGGGTGATGGGCAACGTGCAGGTATCGACATTAGCAAAGCCGAAGCATGGCAATGGCTGTCGGCCAATCCCGCCAAGTCGCTAGGTATTTTCGATAAAACAGGTTCCTTGGAAGTAGGCAAAAATGCCGATGTGGTGTTGTGGAGTGCGGATCCGTTTTCTACCTATGCGCAAGCCGAGAAAGTCTACATTGATGGTGGACTCGCTTATGACAGATTGGCCCCAGAAACATGGCCGGTGAGTGATTTCGAGTTAGGCCAACCCGGCGAAGGAGATGCCAAATGAGACATTTTAAAAGTATGCTTATTATTGGTTTGATGGTGTTTAGCTATTCAGCCATAGCGCAGAAGCTCGCCATCGTTGGTGGTACGTTGCACACCATGGGTGAACAAGGGTCGCTAACGGATAAAGCTTTACTGATTGATGAAGGGCGAATTAAAGGTATTGTCGCTAAAGACAGAGTACCAGCCGGTTATCAACAAATTGATGCCAATGACAAAATTATCACTCCCGGCATTATCGGAGCCCATACACACTTAGGTTTAGTGGAAGTGAGTTCTTCTGCCGGTACAGTGGATGCCACAGCGGATAACGTGGCATTTTCACCTTTAGGGGCGGCGTTAGATGTGTCTTACGCTATTAATCCCGATTCTACTTTAATGGCCATTAGCCGTATTGAAGGCGTGACCAGTGCTGCTACTGGGATGTCCAGTACTCATACCTTGTTCCAAGGGCAGGGCGCAGTTATCAGTTTAGCCGATGTTGCTGAACTGAATTCACCATTGATTAAATCCCAAGCCTTTATGCGACTTAGTCTGAATAACGATGGCGCCGATGATAATGGCGGCAGCCGCGCGGCGTTGTGGCCATTATTACTTAGTACTTTAAATGAAGCTCAGCAACGTGATGGCCGCCCAATAAGCACCAATGAAGAATGGTTTGGTAATACAGCCAAAGCAGATATAAACGCTTTACTAGGTGTGGAAAATGGCACCGTTCCCTTGGTGATAGAAGTAAATCGTGTTGCCGATATTCGTCACGTTATTCAGCTAAAACAGCAGCATCAACAACTTAAGCTGGTATTAGTTGGCGCTGCAGAAGCATGGATGGTGGCTACAGCCCTTGCTGAAAATGATATTGCGGTGATCCTCGACCCAGAATCCAATATTGCTTATACCTTCGATAGTTTAGGTACCACCTTAGCCAATGCAGGTCGACTCAGCGCCGAAGGGGTAACAGTAGCGATTGGTGCTAATACCCACAACATTCGTTTAGCTACCCAGCATGCAGGTAATGCAGTGGCTAATGGTCTCGCTTGGATGGATGGCTTAGCCGCGTTAACTATTAATGTGGCAAAAATTTACGGCATCGATAACGACTATGGCAGTTTAGAAGCAGGTAAAGTGGCCGATGTGGTCATTTGGTCAGCGGATCCTTTAGAGGTGATGTCAGCGGCAGAGCAGGTGTTTATTCATGGTCAGCCCATTAAAATGCAATCCAGACAAACCAAACTGCGCGACCGTTATATGGCAGACATTAAAACCCGCCCTGCACGTTATAATCGTCCTTAGTTAATTCAACAAATAAAAATGCCAGCTTCGTGCTGGCATTTTTGATCTGTGCTTTAAATGAAATTTTCTAAATCTGCGTATCAACCACTGTGCCTACTCGTTGCTCAGGTGCCGGTGCGGCTTGGGCTTGTGAAGATTCTATTTGTGCTTGCTCCTGCGCTTGATCGGCTTGCTTGACTTGATTGCTTTGCTGACTCGGGGAATTTTGTTGCAATGTCGCAGGTGAAGTTGATGTACCTGATCCGATTTCCATTTTTAATCCTCTACCTAAAGGGCAATGTTCATTGAGTATAGTCAACAAAAAGCGGACTAACTAAAAAATTCCAGATCATTAGCCGCAAAAATACGTCCTAGTTACTCTATTCAAAGTAGCCCGATAGCTGTTGTTGCATATATTCACTGATTTGCGGCTGGGCTTCGGCTTTGGGATGAATACCATCGCGCTGCATTAGTTCGGGATTAAGCGCAATATCTTCCAGTAAAAACGGAATTAAACCCACTGCATATTCGGCGGCCAGTTCATCATAAGCTTTTTCAAATTGCTGAGTGTAACGGCGGCCATAGTTAGTGGGGATGCGCATTTTTTGCAGGATAACCACGATGTTTTGGCTTTTGGCCATCTCAATCATTTTGCCAAGATTGGTTTTCATTTTGGCCACAGGATAGCCCTGTAGGCCATCATTACCACCGAGTTCAATAAGTAAGTGGCTAGGCTGAGTTTGCTCCAGTAATGCCGGTAATCGACCTAAGCCACCATCGGTGGTATCACCGCTAATGGCACCATCAATTACCTCGATATTTTTGGTTTTCCAAGCATTTTGTAACAAAGTTACCCAACCTTGCTCTTGCTTCAACCCATAGGCAGCACTTAGGCTATCACCTAAGATAAGCAATTTGTGTGACTGTGCCCAGGATGTCAGTGGCAATAACAGCAGGGATACAAGCAGCAGTGTTACTTTACAACGCATTTAAAAGGTTCTCCGAATTATGATTGAAACCAAAGCTATCTCCAAAACCGTATCGACTTCAGAAGGATTGCTGACCATCCTTAAGCCAATTGATGTGCTTGTCAAGTCAGGTGAGACCGTCGCCATCGTTGGTGCGTCGGGCTCCGGCAAATCCACATTACTCGGTTTATTGGCTGGATTAGATACCGTTAGCACCGGTGAAATTTATTTGGATGGTCAACCGCTTCATAGCATGGATGAAGAACAGCGGGCGCAATTGCGCGGTGAAAAAGTGGGCTTTATCTTCCAGAGTTTTATGTTGGTGCAAAGCTTAACTGCGTTAGAAAATATTATGCTACCAGCACAAATTGCTGGTTTAGCCGATGCTAAACAGCGTGGGCAGGAAATTTTAGAATTAGTTGGTTTAGGTCATCGTAGTCATCATTACCCTAACCAGTTAAGTGGTGGTGAGCAGCAACGAGTGGCCATTGCTCGGGCGTTTATTGCACGTCCCAAGATCTTATTTGCTGATGAGCCTACAGGTAATTTGGACTCGGAAAATAGCGACAAAATTGAAGATTTATTATTTAAGCTTAATGAAGATTCCAACACGACGTTAATACTTGTAACTCATGACCATGAACTGGCACAGCGCTGCCAGCGGCAGTTACATATGCATGCCGGTGAGCTAAGCGAAGCCTCAAGTGATATTAGTCAGGGGGCAGCTCGTGTCGGGTAAGGCTATGTGGGGTGATTTGGCTTGGCGACTATTTCGTCATGAGGCACGCCGTGGTGAATTAAGTATTATCTTAGCGGCCATTGTATTGTCGGTGGCGGCGGTGTTGTCGTTATCCTTGTTCAGTGCGCGATTACAAACGGCGTTGAGTGCTAAGAGTGCTGAGTTTATGGCCTCTGATCGTCAATTGACTTCCAATAGTGCTGTTGACCCCGAGTGGCTGGATAAAGCACGAGAATCTGGTTTAAACACCGCGCAGCAGCGCGGTATGCGCTCCATGGTGTTTGCCAATGACAATATGGTGTTGGCCGACGTACGAGCGGTCAATGAGCAATATCCGCTAAAAGGTAAAGTAAAATCCAGCGATGATCCGTTTGCAATCGGTGTTGAAACGGATTCCTTGCCCGAGCCCGGCAATGTGTGGATTGATTCAAGATTATTTCAGGTACTCAAGCTGAATATCGGCGATAAGCTGGAAATTGGTGATGCGTTATTTACCGTAAGCAAAGTGGTAGCAGATATCCCCGATCGTGGCTTTAGCGTCTTCGGCAATGATCACTTGGTGCTGATGCGGTTGGTGGATCTAGATTCTACCAATTTAGCAGGGCCGGGAAGTCGTGTTGGTTATCGCTACTTCTTTACTGGCAGCTCAGGGGATTTAGATAGTTATTATGATTGGTTAGAGCCGCAGTTAAACAGCGAGCTGCACCGTTGGGTTTCAATTGAAGATGATGACACTGCCATTGGTAACTCGGTACGTAGAGCCGAACGCTTTTTCTTATTAGCTAGTTTGTTGGCGATTGTGTTGGCTTCGGTGTCAATTGCAGTGGCCGCACAGCGTTATAGCCAACGGCATTTTGACCCTGTCGCCATCATGAAAACCTTAGGCGCTAGCCGCAGTTGGGTACAAAAAGTGTACCTTACGCAAATATTATTGATCACGGTATTCGGTATTATTCTCGGCGTCATTGTTGGCTATAGCATTCAACAGCTAGTGGTTTGGTTGGTGGCTGAGCGAGTACCGGTGAGTATCGATAGCTGGCATTGGCGACCCTTAGTGGTTGCCGTGTTTACCGGTTTTATATGCGCGGTGTTATTTTCGTTATATCCGTTGATGAAGTTGTTTTCTGTACCGCCGCTGCGTGTTTTACGCCGTGACTTAGGTGCAGGAATGAGTGCTCGATTTATTCAGTTTTTAGCTTCAGGTAGTGCCATATTTTTACTGATGTGGGCTTATAGTGGCAATTTGCGTATTAGCCTTATTTTGTTTGTCTGTGGTGTACTGCTGGTGTTGGGGTTATTGCTGGTGACCATGGGGTTGATACGTGTCGGCCGCAAATTGGGTCAGGGCAATATAGGGCCATGGCAATTGGCGTGGGCGCGAATTCGTCGCCGTGCGATGGATAACTCAGTACAGCTGATCAGCTTTTCGGTGACCTTATTATTGCTATTAGTGGTATTGGTGATGCGCAATGATATGGTCAGCCAGTGGCGTCAGCAATTACCCGAAGGTACGCCAAATTATTTCCTTGCCAATATTACCGATAACAAACTGGCCAATTTTCAACAGCATTTTGCCGATCTCAATGTTGAGACCGGTGATCTATATCCCATCGTGCGTGGTCGCTTAGCGGCTATTGATCAGGAATCCGTGCGCACTGCCGTGAGTAAAGAGGATGAAGACGAAGAAGAAAATAATGGCCGAGGCGGGCTAGGCCGCGAAGCGAATTTAAGCTGGACCGATACTTTGCAAGAGGGCAATACCATTATTGCCGGTGAGTGGCTTAGTGCCGATATCACCAATGGCCCGGAAGTCTCCGTAGAACAAGGGGTTGCAGAGCGTTTAGATATTAAATTAAACGATATGCTGAGCTTTAATATCGGCGGACAAACCATGGAGGCCAAAGTCACCAGCTTGCGAGAAGTTAATTGGCAAAGCATGCGGCCGAATTTCTTCTTTATATTGCAGCCAGCAGCTATGGCAGATTTCTCGCCGACCTACATAACTAGCTTTCATTTACCGCCAGAGCGTAAGAGCGAGTTAACCCAGTTGATGGCACCGTTTAGCAGTGTCAGTTTGTTTGATATTGATGCGCGCATAAATCAACTGCGGGAGATTATTGATCAAGTGTCACTGGCCGTAGAGTTTATCTTGATCCTAGTGCTAGCGGCTGGCTCACTGGTACTCATTGCACAGGTGCAATCGAGTATGGATGAACGTCTGCAAGAATTAGCCATATTGCGTACCTTAGGTGCTAAAGGGCGGCTGATTCGCTTAAGCGTTATCTTTGAATTTGTGATCATTGGTGTGGTTGCCGGTGCCATGGCCGCAATAGCCAATGAGTTAACCTTGTACTTATTACAAACCCAGATTTTCAACATGGAAGCCAACATGCATTGGGATTTTTGGTTATTATCACCTTTGATGGGCGCGGCTATTGTTGGCGTGTTAGGTGCTGTTAGTTGCTGGCGTTTATTGCGCTTAAATACTGCGGCTATACTAAGGCAAATGCTCTGATGCATTTGCCCGATTTTACATTTTGCAAGGAGTGTCTGTGAGTCATAATATTGAACAAGAAACCCTAAATGCGTTGAAAATCGCTTTTAGTTATATGCCTAAAGCCATTGAAGTCACTAAGTATGAATATGGTGATGATTATCAACGGATACTGGATCACATCGAAACGGTGCGCGAAGCATTGTTGCTAAACGATATCGATCCAGAAGAAGTGGATGGCGATGTCAACCCTGATAGTAGCCCGAATTCCTGTTATTAGACGATGAGGTATGGACACACATACTGACAACAGAGTATCTTGTTTTAGCTATCTAATTTGCTTCGTTATGGCTACTTTAAAGTGGCAATTTTGTGAGTAATGATGTTTTAAGTAGCCTACGATAAACTCATTTAAATCCCACATTATCAGCGCTTAAATTAACGGAGAGATCATGACCTCAATTCAAATACGAAGTCTCGCAATGGTGATGCTAACACTAATATTCAGTGCAACTTGCCAAGCTGAGCCAGACGCTTATTCAGATGATTTTCTTGCGGTTAAAAAACTCTTTTCTGATATGGAAGTGGAGGCTCTTGCTCAAGTCTTTGAAGGCGTAAGAACTTCTAAGGGAAAGGAAACTGGATTATTTCCTCTTCGTAAAACTGGGGTAACAACGGCACCGATTGTAGCAGCGGCCAAGGCATATCTAGAATTGCTTAGTACACCTGACCTTATCCGTAGCCAGTTTGCCGTAGACGACCCTGAATGGCGCCGCTGGTTCAATGTTGATAACGGTATTTATGTACGCCAAGGCCTGAGTTTAAAGGAAATGACGGATAAGCAACGCACAGCAGCGTGGAGCATTCTGGAGGCGTCTCTGAGTGCCAAAGGTGTAGATTTGAGTCAGCGTATTATGCATACAGATCGCACACTCGCGGAGTTAAATAACAGTCAATTTCTCGATGAAGATTTGTATTTCTTAACGATCATGGGAAATCCCTCTGAAACAGAGCCATGGGGCTGGCAACTGGATGGCCACCACCTTGTGATTAATTTTTTCGTTGTGGGTGACCAAGTCGTGATGACACCCACTTTTCTTGGTGCAGAGCCCGCTGTGGCAACAAGCGGAAAATATAGCGGTAACGAAGTGCTACAGGCTGAGCAAGATATGGGAATGGCCTTCATGCAATCACTAACGTCATCGCAGCAACAATCAGCCACTCTAGATCATCGCAAACCGCACGACAATATGCTTGCTGCCGCCCACAAAGACAACCTTGTACTTGATTATGCTGGTCTTAAAGTCGCTAGTCTTGATACCACGCACAAACAGGCATTATTGGATTTGGTTCAGATGTATGTAGCTAACATGAAAGAAGGCCATGCGAACATTCGTATGGATGAGGTGCGAAAGCATTTGGACAATACTTGGTTTGCATGGGTAGGCGCGGTTGAAGACGATAGCGTATTTTATTACCGCATTCACAGCCCAGTTATTTTGATTGAGTTTGATCATCAAGTGCCTGTTGGCACCAGCATGTTACATAAAGAAAATGTGCCAATTCGCGATCATATTCATGTGGTTATTCGCACGCCAAATGGCAACGATTATGGCAAAGATCTGTTGAGTCAGCATTTGGCTAATCATCATTAAGATTAAAAGAACAGCAAGCAAAGGCTGATGGCGTTAAATGTTGAATTAAAGCCTATTTGATAATTTAACAGTCATATAGTGGCAAGATTAACCGGGTTGGGGTTAATCTTCCTCACTCACTTTTAACCACTGATTGTTGTGTTTTATCACTTCAAAACGCGCCCATTGGTGCAGTTCACTACGCAAACAAATGCCGGTTTCGTAATCGCCCGCACCTGCCAACACCTTATAAATTACTTTATCTTTTTGCGGGTTGCTGCCCGCAGGCGAGGCATCAATTACCTGACGAATACTCCACAAGCTGCCAAGTTTACCGTTGCTGTAAAAATGCCCAGGAATAATCTCATCGGGGTGGGTGGTGTTACGTTCGGCATGCTGTTTGGCCAGCTCCATTAAATCGGTTAGACCTTCGGTGGTAATATCCACGTAGGAATCTAATTCTTGCATGGCTGCCGCAAAATCTTCTTGGGTAAGTTCAAATTGGCGATCGATAGGCATAGGGGGAACTGGTGTTTTTAACTTATGCGCCAAATGTGCGGGATAACGTCGCCAGCCAAATGCCCAGTTAAATAAAAACGCCACCAACAAAATTGCCACCACGTTGGCGAGTATTGGTACTAGCATAAATTCATAACCTAGTTGCACCACACTTGCACTGCCAATAACCCCAGTGAGAGCCGTAGCGCCGCCGGGGGGATGAATGCAACGTAAGTAGTACATGGCACCAATAGCACCGCCCACAGCTAATCCAGCAACCCAAGGTGCCTGACCAAAAAGTTTATAACAACTGATGCCAATAAAAGCAGAAATAAGGTGACCGCCAAATACCGCCCAAGGCTGAGACAATGCCCCGTGAGGCACGGCAAACAGCAATACCGCACTGGCACCCATGGAGGCGATGATTAAAAAGTGACTATTGCTGTCAATAATGCCGACATCTAAGGTTAATTGGGTTAGCCAATAGACTATGGTGATACTTAAGAAGCCACCGAAGGCAGAGATAATTTTTTCATTGTGACTGGTGGTTTGCCGATCGAGACCGATCAGTAACCTAAGTTCATTTAATACCGGTTTTGACATAAAGCAGAATGTACCAGTGCACCAAAATAGCGCAATAGACTACGGTTATCACATACACGCTGCAAGTGGTAAATGCGACTAGCTAAGATAAAAAGCTCATAAGGTTATAGGAGATAATTGCTTGTTATTTGTCATCAAGTTAATATGTACAAATAAACGTACATGAACATATTGGAGTATCTAATGGATGCAATAAGTTATACGGCAGCGAGAGCCAATTTAGCCAGTACAATGGCGAATGTTTGTAATGATCATGCGCCAATTATTATTACACGTAAAAGTGAAGCGCCTGTGGTTATGATGTCTTTAGAAGACTATAACGCCATGCAGGAAACAACTTACTTACTTAGATCTCCCGCTAATGCGCGAGAGCTTTTGGAATCAATTGCTGAGCTAGAAGCAGGTAATGGTACAGAAAGAGCACTTCTTGAATGAAGCTGTGCTTCTCAACTAAAGCGTGGGAACAATATCTTTATTGGCAAAGCAATGACAAAAAAGTACTGAAGCGTATTAATTTGCTCATCAAAGATATTCAAAGAACACCCAACGAAGGCATTGGCAAACCCGAACCGTTAAAGCACGGATTATCAGGGTATTGGTCACGCCGCATAAACGACGAACACCGCATAGTCTACAAACCAATAGACAACACCATTCTCATAGCGCAACTACGATACCATTACGGTACATAACACTATTTAACCTCAACTCTGGATAAGAAATGTCGACGATATAAATATAATCATTTAATTTCAATAGGTTATATATTTAATATTAAACGAACATGGTTTTTATTCGGTATAGTGCGGCTATTTTTGTTCATATCAAGGCGCTTGTCTTGTTGTTTAGTTATTCTAAACCCAAGGCGAGCAACGCCGAGAGGGGCAAAAATAGCAGTGCTGTAAGGCGTTGCTTATCCAGAGTTGAGGTTATTTAACGCACGATAAACACAACGACACCGAGTCCGCAAAGCGCAGCGCATGGGGCTTGTCGATTTCTACTTCGGCGAATTTTACCCATGGGTGTTCCGCAGCAATATTCAGTACATCGGCGGTGAGTTTTTCCAGTAAGGAGAAACGATTATTTTCGACTAACTCAATAATGCGTTTAGTTATGGTGCGATAGTTAAGGGCATCATCCATATTGTCTGAATCGGTGGCTTGGTCTGCGCTATATTGGATTTTGACATTAACCACCACATCTTGCCTATTTTGAATTTCATCTTCATTAATACCAATATAGGTGCGTAGGCGAAGGTTTTTGATGCGTATTGTTGCCAAGTCCAGTTTCATTTAGTGGGATCCAAAGGTTGCTAACAAATTGATTTTTAAACATTATACAATTCTCAGGGAAGGGTCACAAATCGCCCTGCCAATACAGGATACTTATTATGCAAGTTAAAACCAGTAATTCAGCGCGGATACTGTTGGTGATGGCGTCGGTGGTGGTTATTTTAGCCGGCATCAAAACTGCCAGTACGGTATTAGTGCCGTTTTTATTATCTATTTTTATTGCGATTTCCTGCTACCCCTTAATTGAATTGGCAGGCCGCTATCGTGTGCCCAGATGGTTAGCGATTTTATTAGTGATCATGCTGATTATTGTCATGGGCTTGTTTTTAGCCGGTTTGGTCGGCAAGTCGATGAATGACTTTTCGGCACAAATGCCGATGTATCAAGAAAAACTCGGCGATAAGTTTGCGTTGTTATCAGAAAAACTTGCGGTGCTAGACATTAAAATAGATAGACAGCAATTACTGTCTTATCTCGACCCCGGCATGGCCATGGGTGTGGTGAGTAATTTATTGTCCAGCGTCGGTGGGGTGATGACCAATTTCATGCTGATATTGCTAACAGTGGTGTTTATGTTGTTCGAAGCCGATAGCTTCCCGCGCAAGGTGCATATTGCGCTGGCTGATCCCACCATGAAAATTCAGCACATCGACCGCTTTTTAAAATCAGTTAAAAACTACTTAGCCATTAAAACCGTTGTCAGTTTAGGCACAGGTATTTTAGCCGGATTGTTATTATACTTTTTAGAGGTTGACCATTTTATGCTGTGGGCAACGGCCGCCTTTTTACTTAACTATGTGCCGAATATAGGCTCTATTATTGCCGCCTTACCACCGATGTTACTAGCGCTAGTGCAAATTGGCCCCAGCACTGCGGGCTTTGTTGGCTTAGGCTTTTTTATGATCAACATGGTCATGGGTAATGTGATTGAGCCACGTTACATGGGCCGCGGTTTAGGCTTGTCAACGCTGGTTGTGTTCTTATCGTTGATATTCTGGGGTTGGTTATTAGGTGCGGTGGGCATGTTGTTGTCGGTGCCACTGACAATGATTGTTAAAATTGCCTTGGAAAGTAACGAGGATAGCCGTTGGTTAGGCATGTTATTGAGCTCAGAAGATGCCGCAGAAGCGAAAGCGGATGAAGTTGTCTCTGAGGTTGAAGAAGTTGAGACATCTAAAGCAGCAAAAGACCAGCAAGCCTAATTTTTTAATCTAAACCTATAGCGGAAAAGTCAGGCGTATGCTGGTGCCAGTGTTGTTATCTAAAAATTCGATACTGGCATCGTAGGCCTCCAGCAAATCGGCGACGATGGCCATGCCAATACCTTGGCCTTCGGCGTAAGTGTCTAAACGTTTACCGCGCTGCATAAGCATGTCCCGTTGCTCTGGCGCTATGCCGGGGCCATCATCTTCAATAATTAACACCAGTTGTTTGGCGCTGCCTTGAATTTTTACTTCCACTTTCGATTGCGCCGCTTTACAGGCGTTATCGAGGATATTACCCAATAACTCCATTAGGTCGGTTTTATCGCCGCGAAACTGCCCCGCATATTCTTTGTGTAATTGAATGGTTAATTGGCGAGATTGATAGACCTTGCTCAAGGCATTAATAACTTGTTCGGCAATCGGCGCGACCTCAATGGATTTCTGCCAGCCACTACCCTTGCCACCAACTGCTCGTTTTAATTGGCGTTGAATTTGGTTATTGATTTGGGTCAGGGGTTGTTGCGCATCCGCTGGTAAGTCTGTAAGCCCTTGTAAAACCGCTAACGGGGTTTTAAGGCTATGGGCTAAATCGCTTAAACTGTTGTGGTAACGTTGGCGCTGCTTCTCTTCGACTTCGATTAAGTGATTAATACTGTCTTTGAGTTTTTCTAACTCAGAGGGATAGTAGTTATCAATACGTTGTTTATCGCCTTTTTCCACTGCGCGAATTTGTTGAATTAAGTTGCTTATGGGGCGCAGTGCCGTAGACAGGCTGAATAACAGCAATACCACTAAAATCAGCGCCATTAAGCCTAACCACTTCCATAATGTGGCGCGAAAGGCGTCACGCTCATCATTAAAAATTTGTTGGTTTTGTAAAATATGAAAAGTAATCGGGAAGACAAAATCACCGTCTTCAAATTCGGCGGTAAAACTAAACTGAAAATAACTTTCGTCGTTTACTTCAATGCTTTGAAATAGTTCGTTTCCGGCCGAAGGCCGCGATAGCTCGGGCGGCTCCTCCCATGCCACGGTAGAGGAAGATTGCCAAGCAGGTACACGGTGTATAGCGATAAAAGCATAGGTGCCAGAGCTAGGCAGATTAAGGGCGTCGTTAAACAGAATAAATGGCATATGGATAGTGCCGTCGACTAATTCAAATTCGGAGATCAGCCCAAGGTTCTGAATACGCAGTTGTTCCTGAATCGATTGAGTTAAGCTGTTTACAAAGGCTTTTTCTAAGGTCAACGCGGTTAGCGGGATAAATACCAGCAGCACCAACATGGCGGCAATAAAACTGCGCCGTTTGAGTGACAGTTTACTCATAGCTGACGATTAATGCGGTAACCACGGCCCCGTAGGGTTTCGATAGGTTTAAGTTGATTATCAGGGTCGAGCTTTTTACGTAAGCGGCCGACAAAGACTTCGATAACATTACTGTCTAAATCAAAATCTTGATCGTAAATATGTTCGGTTAACTCGGTTTTGGACACGATCTTATTCGGGTTAAGCACCAGATATTCCAGCACCTTGTATTCGTAAGCCGTGAGGTCCACCGCCACCCCTTCTACTTTGACCTCTTCGGCGAGGGTGTCGAGTATTAACGGGCCTTTTTCAATCAGTGGGCTAGCTTGGCCAGCAGCACGGCGAATAAGGGCTTTGGTTCTAGCTAGCAACTCTTCATTATGAAAAGGCTTGGTGAGGTAATCATCGGCACCCACATCAAGGCCTTCGACTTTTTCTTGCCAGCGATCACGGGCGGTTAAAATAAGTATGGGGCAGGCTACGTGATTTTTGCGCGCCTTTTGAATAAGCTCTAAACCATCAATTTTGGGTAAACCAATATCAACAATGGCTAAATCGTAAGGGTATTCTTGAATTAAAAATAAACCATGCTCGCCATTGTCGGCTAAATCAACGCTGTAGCCGTTTTGTTGCAATAAACTATCAAGTTGGGTCAATAGTCGGCTGTCATCCTCGACGAGCAATATACGCATTACTTCTTATCCTTTTGCTTTGGTTGTGTCACTTTGCCAGATTTTTTATCCACATCCACTTGCACTACGCGCCCTGATTTTTGTAACACCTTAACGCGGTACTTATCTTTGTCTTGATTAACTTTAAGTACGCGGCCATTGGTGTCTTTTTTGGCACGCTCAATGGCCTGTGCTCTGTCGACGGCTTGTTTGTCATCCTCTTTGGCATTAGCACTAAAGCTAAGGCCGAGGATAATCAACAATATGAGTTTTAACCTTGTGTTTAACATAAAGACTCTCGATGTAGTAAACATACATCACAGTCTACCTCGTTATTACCCACGTATAAAACTATGAGTAGTATGAACTTTTACTTTTATTTTTTTGCCGGGGCGTTTCGCCATCATCGTATGAAAACGCTCGCCTTTGTAACGGTAAGTCACTTTGTATCCTAAGAACTTAGGCGCTCTATCCACCTTATCAATGCAATGAGTAGAGGGATTGTGACGAGTAGATAATTGATGGGCAAGGGTGCCACCCAGCGCCGCACCTGCTAGGGTGGATAGCTTTTTATGTGAACTATTTTGGCCCATAGCATTACCAATTGCGCCACCGAGTATGACACCGAAAAGAGTCGGTGCCGCATTTTGGCGATGGTGAGCAACTGAGTGGCAAGTCTTGTTATAGCGAGAATTCGATGGCTGCTCATAAACCTTTTGTACGTGCTCCACTCTGGCGTAATCGTAAATAACACGTTTATGCGTGGCTAAGGCAGTGGTGGATATGAACATTAGACTGATAAGTAATAGTGAACGCATGTTGTTTCTCCGTTAGTTCTTGGTAAACAGAGTAGGGACACACGCCTGAATCAAAACTGAATTGAATTTGAATGGGGCTGAGAGACTTGAGTAAGTAATAGCACTAGCACGTTGGGATAGTAGAGATATAACAGCAAGTTAGCTGCATAAAGTACTTTTACAAAAACACGCGACTAATTTTGATAGTTACCAGTGAGCGAAAAACAGATAATTTAAAAGTTGTCTGATAATCTGGATAAAAGTCGGCTGTCAACCCATAGCAGACCTTACTGATCCGCCTATACGACTGGTAAAAATGAGCGTTCAACAGACATTGGAGATATTCTGTTTTTGATTGAGTTATCGCTCCAAAGCAGCCATTAATGCTTTGCACATGGGACAAATATTTGTTGCCTAAGTCACAGCTCCGCTGTCGTAAGCTCACCAATGGATGGGGCACGGTAAGCTTTAGACTTAAGCACTTTAATTCTGGACGATAATTCACTCAGAAAAACCATTGCGAAAATGTACAGCAACCCGTAAATTCACCCATCTAAAGAAGATATATTTTTGTTTTAAAAAACATTTACTTAAGAAATGAATATAACTCTTAGTAGAAGACTTTTAAGGAGTAATAGATGGCAACGCCATTAAGGAAAAATGATCTACATGGAACTCCGTATAAAAGACGATCTATTGTTGAAAAAATAATTGATGAATTAGAAGAACTGCCTTTCAATGAGTTGATAAAAAAATGTACCGCTTTTGAAAGGCCAATACCAATAGAGGTGTTGCTGTATTTTCTAAGGAATAAGGCTGAACACTCTAATTCTCCATACTTTAAAAGATTGTTTGAAGCATTCTATACAAGGCTGGAACTCAGTGTTACCAAGTCTATTTCTGAAAAACAATATTTGAATGCCCATCATATACGGGAAGAAATTATTGGCAAAGTACTTGAGTTTTTAGTCTTAGATTGCAGCGGTGAAAATCTAAAATTAGATTATTATGAAGTTAATTTTAACGACGCCCTCCAAAAGTTACGATGGAGTATACTTAGGAAAATAGGACCATCGAGCGATAAAGATCCTCTCTCTAATTCAGTACCTTTGACAATAGACAATGCAGATGAAAATGAAGTTTCACCTGAGGTAGAAGTTGCTGCTGCGGATTTTTTTGCTTCTTCAACGACTAAATTAGACGATGAAAATTTCCGGTTTCAATTAAAAGGTGCGATTAATAAACTACCAGATAAAGAACGAAGAGTTATTGGCTTGATGTTGCAAGGTATGCAAGTCGAATCAATTGATCCTGAAGTGCCAACAATATCAAAAGCTTTAAACTGCACCGAAAGAACAGTGAGAAACCGTTTAAAAAGCGCGTATGGTAAATTACAGGAAATACTCCCTGTGGAGGAAAAATAATGACACCAAAATTTGATGAGTCAAAAGAGGACGTATTATGCGCCTTTTCAATTGAATCAGTTAAAGACAACTTAACACTTAATAAGTACCTGGAAAAATATCCACAGTATCGTGAAGAATTGGTCGATTTATCCATTGATTTGTTTCTATCTCCTTCCCCTGAAGAAACATTAGAAGGAGAAGAAACAAGTCCAAATGCAGAACTTGCATGGGAAAAATTTCAGACGATGCTTACTCAATCTGTCGAATCGTCAGAATTCGAAGAGTTGCCAGATCCTTTAACAGAGCTAAATAAACAACAATTCAAAGAGTTAGCTAAGAAGTTAAACCTTAGTAGATTGTTCCTCACCCGCTTGCGTGATAGAACAATTGTTTATTCAAGCATCCCACAAAAGTTTATTAAAGCACTGTCTAATGCTGTTGGCGTTAGCATGGAGCAAATATCTGCATCATTAGTAGGTTCTCCAAGGATTTCTGTAGCTGAAAACTTTAAGGCTGATGGAAAACCTTCCGCTTCTTCGCAAATATCATTTGATGAAGCTATTGAAGCATCTAATTTATCTGAAGTACAAAAAGTATTGTTAAAAAATTATGAGAATTGATAGATGGATGCTATCGAATCAGCAAGGAAGAAAGCAGAACAACTACATTTAGAAGTAGCTTCAGTTGGTGGAGACATATGTGATCCCCTTAGTTTTGTTCTCATTGAGATTGCTCGACGAGATATAGAGGTAAGTAAAGTCACAATTGATGATCCTCAATTGAAGGGAGGCAAAGCTGTATACGATAGCCAAGCGGAAACAATTATCTATTCAAAATCGGATTCTAAATTTGAAGAAGCTTTTCTAATCGCACATGAATTAGCTCATATAGTATTAGAAGGAGGAAAGGAAGATTTTGTTTCAGAGAGCGTTGATTTCGAAAGGTCCAGTGAGGAGCCTGCCATTGGAGTTGAACGGGTGTTGGATTATGGAAGTCATGAGCGCAGAGAAGTCACAATGGACATCTTTGCTAGAGAGTTTCTATTGCCTAGATCTGTTCTGAGAGACTGGTATTTAAAAGAAAAACTAAATTCCATCAGCATTTCAAAACGCACATGTGTACCTGTAACCGTCATTCAGCAACAATTGATAGATGCACTACTTTTACCTCCTCATCAAACGTCAGAAGATAGTGAAGCCAAAAAGTTGGTTAAACCTGATGCATCCCAAAAAATCGCTGCAAGTCACAGAGGATCTCCTTTTCAACTCCAAGCAGGTCCAGGAACAGGAAAGACAAGTACGCTAGTCCATCGTATTGTTGGTCTTTTAGATGAGGGGGTAGATCCATCGAGTATTTTAGTCCTGACTTTTTCAAATAAAGCAGCGGGTGAACTTCGAGAGCGAGTTGCTTCCATGCGCCCAGATTCAGTAGCAATGTTGTGGATTGGAACTTTTCACGCTTTTGGCTTGGATATTGTTCACCGTTTTCATCAACTTCTAAGTTATTCTGAAAATCCTTTGGTGATTGGAAAGTTTGATGCAGTTGAGTTACTGGAAAGCGAAATAGCCAAATTACAGCTAAAACATTATCGTAACTTTTACGATCCTACCCTTGATTTGAATGATATTCTCAATGCTATATCCAGAGCTAAAGATGAAGTCACTGACTCTAGTCAATATCAGGATTTGGCCGAAAAAATGTTGGCTAATGCTCAAGACGAGCCGGCACATGAACAAGCCGAAAAGTGTCTTGAAGTGGCCGCTGTGTATAAGCTATATGAACGCTTACTAAAAGAACGAGATACTGTCGACTTTGGCGATTTGGTTCGTTTGCCGGTTACTCTAATTGAATCAAATAAAGAAGTTAGAGAATCGCTTGCTGCGAGACATCAACATGTGTTGGTCGACGAATATCAGGATGTTAATCGTGCATCAGTTCGCTTGTTAAAATCTATTGTTGGACAAGGGGAAAGGTTATGGGTCGTAGGAGACTCTCGCCAATCAATCTATCGATTTAGGGGAGCCTCATCAATAAACATGCGACGCTTTTCTTCGGACTTTCCTGAAGCTAGAGCCAAACAATTGGATGTTAACTACCGCTCTCACAAAGAGATTGTTAACTTATTTACCATATTTTCGAATGACATGAAAGCGTCCGAAGGCGCAATACCTCTCAATCTTGAAGCTCAAAAAGCTAGCTGTGGAGCAATACCCGAGCTTCGAATAGCCAATAATCAAGAAGACGAAATTTCAGCTATTGCCGCTGGAATTGTAGAACATCATGACCAAGGATTTGATTATGAGCAGCAAGCCGTTTTGTGTACCTCTAATTCGAGACTAGCAGCAATAGCAACAGAACTTGAACAACGAGGCATCCCTGTCTTACATTTAGGAAGCTTGTTTGAGCGCGATGAAATTAGAGATTTGCTGTCACTACTATCCTTATTAACTGACAAAAAGGCACTAGGACTAATTCGAGCTGCAAATTTTTCTAACATGAACTGTCCACTCGAAGATCTTAAGATTATTAGTCGAGCAATTAGAGAAGCCGATTCCCCTCCAATGGAATGGCTTGGACTCAGTGAGAAAATGTCAGATCTATCCGATGCTGGCCACGAAGCTCTACTGGAAATTTCAAGAGTACTTGAAGGTTTCAAAAAAACAGATACCCCTTGGACTGTCTTAGCAACTTTGATTATTGACCGATTACGTTTGGCTGAAAGAATAGCTATTTCTGATAACCTTAAAGATAAAATGCAAGGTGTTGCGATCTGGCAACTATTGAATTTTTGCCATCAAAAAATTCATGGTAAAGGTCTGTTCATAGATAGATTATTACTTAGAATTAGGCGCATCGTCCAATTGTCTGAGGACGGGAGTCTCCGTCAGTTACCAAACTCTGCAAATGCTCTAAAAGGCGTACGTATAATGACAATCCATGCGAGTAAAGGGCTGGAGTTTAAAGTTGTGCACATGCCAGGCCTTGTAACCAATGGGCTACCTGCATCCAACAGATCACCAAGATGCTTACCGCCAGACTCCATGATTGAGGGAACAAATGGAATGACTGGTAAAGAAGCAATTAAGCTGGGCCATGATGAAGAGGAAGAATGTAAATTTTTTGTCGGTGTTTCGCGAGCTAAAGATAGACTAATGCTTTATGCATATTCAAAAATGGCGGATGGAAAGAATAGAAGTAAATCCAAGTATATTAGTCGTATCCAAGGCTCACTGAACCAAAACGACAAACCACCATTAAAATTACTCCAAACAAATACCAGTCAGCAAGTCGTTATGGATATTGCAAGTGATTTAGAAGTAACTGACTCTCAACTTAGCTCGTTTGATCGGTGCCCAAGACGATTCTTTTATTCTCATGTTTTAGAGTTAGGGGGAAAGCGTATTGAAAGCCCATTCGTTCAAATGCATTCCGTTGTTTATGATGTATTAGACTGGCTAAAAGCGAATGTTGCCGAATCTAGTCCTTCCATAAGTGATGTGGCTGAGCAATTTGATAAATCATGGCTTATTAAAGGCCCCATAGACCATGGATACTCAGACACATACCGAGAAATTGGCTTTCGATTTGTAGAGTTTTTATTAGAGACTCGTCAAGGCAAAACTTTATTGAAGCCAGAGCCATTAAAGGTAACCTTCCCCGATGGAAACATTGTTATCCAACCAGATGAGGTTTTTATAGATGATTCGGGTATTCATAAAGTTAGGCGAATACGTTCAGGTAAACTGAGTTCAAAAGAGCATGAGCGGATAGAGTACTCTGTCCTGTTAGAGGCGGCGGAGCTGCATTATGGTAAAGGAACACAAGTAGAAAGTGTGCATTTAACATGTGAAACGCAGAAGACTATGAAGCTTAGTGCTAAGCAAAGGCAAGGACGTCTTGATAAATCAGCCAATGTGCTTAAATCTGTTTCGGAAGGTAATTACCCAATATCACCATCCAGTCGAAATTGTCCTACTTGTCCTAACTTTTTTATCTGTGGTGACGTACCTAAGGGAAAAGTTATTATAAAAATCTAATTTTTTCTTTCCGGTTTGAAAATTTATTGCGATTAACGTCTTGAAGGGCATAAAACTGCATGTCGCAGTCCGCCACTTTAAGAGAGTTAATAATTATGAGTAATAATAGTTCAACAAATGAATCAGTAATCCCACTTGAAGATATTACTGAATGCGTGCGTTTACAGAGACCGCCACGTTTTGCGGACAGCTATCAAGTGTCTATCGCTGATCAAAATTTAACGCAGCAAAGCGTTTGTATCAGCGACCCAGTTCCAACAGGTCGACAAATACTGGAAGCATCAAATCGTTTCCCTGCCGAAAATTTTATGTTGCTGATGCGCCAAGCATCAGGAAACGTAGAAGAAATTGGTCTATCAGAAACAGTCAATGTTTATCAACAGGGAGTGGAACAGTTTATTGCTTTTGAAGTTGACAGGCTCTTTTATTTTGAGCTAAACGGGAGAAGGCTTCCATGGGGCGACAAGTTTATCACTGAGAATATTCTGCGTATCCTTGGTGGCATAGACTCAAATCAGTCTCTTTGGTTAACCGATAGAAGCGCTGAAGATAAAATGTTGAATGACGCTGACAAGGTAAATCTCTCTAAAAAAGGGCTGGAGATAATATATTCAAAAGCTATGAGTTGGAAGCTGAATGTGCATGGGGTAGTTATAACATCGGATACACCAACGATCTTGGCATCCGAAGCTATGATACAGGCTGGATTCGACCCATCAGAAGATTGGAATCTTATCCTTAAAGTGAAAGGCCAACCCAAAAAGCCCATTTCTACAGATGATGAAATTGACCTAACTCAGTCAGGTATTGAGAAGTTAAGGCTCATGCGCAAGGAAATCGTTAATGGAGAAAAACCAATAGACCTGCGTTCTGAGTTTGTGCTCTTAGACAAGGATACTAAGTACTTAAATGCTTTGGAGGTTCATTGGGAAACATTGCTGGATGGGTCCAGACGCTGGCTCATTATAAAAGATTTTCAGTTGCCTAATGGCTATAACCAGGAAAAAACGGATATAGCGATCGATATTCCACCAGCATACCCAGATGCAGCGTTAGATATGTTTTATTGCAATCCACCACTCAATTTGAAGTCGGGAGCAGTAATAGCTCAAACAAATTCTCAACAAGCTATCGCCGGGAGTTCATATCAGCGCTGGAGTCGACACCTTGCTCCTTCAACACGGTGGAATCCAAAAGTCGACAGCGTGATCACGCAGATGACGGTTGTAGAAGAGTCATTATTAAGGGAGGTGGGGCAATGAAAACATCATCTAGACTTGCAATTTCCAAGCTCCATCACGAGCATTTAAAACACCACCTCTTTCCTGGTGACGGGCTAGAGGCAGCCGCAATTTTGCTATGTTCTAAAAGCAGTGCTAGTCGATTATTGGTTAAACACGTAAGGCTTGTACCTTATGAATTATGCAAAGAACGGCTACCCGACAGGATTAATTGGCCAGGTACCGCGATAGAAGAAGCAATAGATGTAGCGGAATCAGAAAATCTGTCGATTATTCTTATTCACTCCCATCCTGGCGGTATGTTTGATTTTTCAAGTCATGATGATGAAAGTGATCATCAAGTTATTCCGTGCATTTATCAGGCTGTTAGTAAGTCTGGTATTATGCATGGTTCGGCTATCATGATCGAAGACGGAGCTATACGAGCTCGAATCTATAAAAATAATATGAGTATTGAGCCAGTTAAGTTTGTTACATGTGCATCTGACGACATATCACTTTGGTCTCCTTCTGTGCTGGGGACTGTACAAAAAAGGCCAATGACGTTTACCTCTGAAATGCAGCAAGATTTGAATAATCTAACAGCATGTATAGCTGGCGTATCAGGAACAGGCTCAATTGTTGCCGAGCAACTAGCCCGAATGGGTATTGGGAAGCTGATATTAATTGATTTCGATAAGACAGAATTTAAAAACCTCAATCGTATCTTAAATTCAACAATTGAGGACGCAAAATCTGGTCGATTAAAGACTGAAATGCTCGCTTCAAAAATTTTACAATATCGTGATGACATAGAAATTCAGTGTATCAATTCCAGTATTGGTTGTCGGGAAGCGATCATGGAAACTGGGGATGCTGACGTAATATTCTGTTGTGTCGATAGCTTAGACGGCAGGCAAATTTGCGATAGAATCAGTTCTGCATTTTTACAGCCTCTTTTAGATGTAGGAGTGACTATTCCTACAAGAAGGACTAATAAAGGTGAGCCGGCCATTGCAGACGTCTTAGGTCGGATAGATTACGTTTACCCAGGTAGTTCTACATTGCTCGACCGAGGCGTATATTCTCCTGAGGGGTTACGGAAAGAGTACTTAAAACTAGTTGCCCCAAAAGACTACGATACTCAGGTTGCTGAGGGATACATAAAAGGTCTTGTGGAAGAAGCTCCTTCGGTTATCACATTGAATATGCGAGCAGCAAGTTCATGTGTAATGGAGTTTATTGCACGCTGTTATCCATTTAGGCACGAACAGAATGACAAGTTTAACAGGTTGTTTTTTTCTATAGCTGAAAGTGAAGAGGAATACGACAGACATACTACATCCAATATTTCACAGGATGAGCTACTTGCTCGAGGACTAGAAGAGCCGTTGTTAGGAATGCCTTGTTTTCACTCTGAAAAGGTAAAAGGAGAAGCCGCGTGAAAAAACCAAAGTGGTTTTTAAAATGTATTGAGTTTGTATTACCGACTCGTAAAACATTAGTTGTGGAGGGTGATTCCCCTCCTAATATTTTGCCTTATCGAAATTTAGTGTTGGCTCGAGAAGGTGGTGAAGACTGGGCTGTCGGGTTCATGTGTCCTTGCGGATGCGGGAAAAAACTTGAAATTATGCTTATTCAAGAAGTAAAACCTCACTGGAAACTGATGGTCGATCATAGTAATCGACCAACATTACATCCCTCTGTTTGGCTAAAAACAGGGTGCCAATCACATTTTTGGCTGAGAAATGGTAGAGTGATTTGGTGTTAAGTCATTCACTATAAACCTCCGTTTTAGCCAGAAATCGAAACTATCGGGGTCAGAACAAAGTTAAATTATTCGTGATGAAACCTGCGGGGTTCAGGTTCGCTGAAACGTATTATTTGTCACCAAGTTTACCGTTCAACCCGTTAAGTTTTTTAGTCCGCTTTGGGCGTAAAGCAGGAGTGCATTTATGTCCGCTTTTGTCCAATAGCCAAAGTTACAACTAAAAGCCTAAATGTGCGCACTAACCCAGCTGCTTAACAATTTCCCGCACTTGCGGCAAAAAGCGTCTGCTGATGGGGATGTCGTCACAGCTACTCAGCACTAAGGTCGCACTATTATTGTTGTTTTTTAATGTGGTGATGGCGGTAACGTCATCCAAGTTCACAATAAAAGAACGATGCACTTTGACGAAGGTTGAAGGTAGTTGCTCCTCTAAACTTTTTAATGAACCACTAAACAACACTTGTTTGTTATCCCGTAGAAACAGCTCTACATAATCACCGGATGCTTTGCAGTAAATGATGTTCTGCGTAGGCATTAATTCGGTTTTACCGGCACTGGTTATTTTCAGTTTGCTGGGGGTTTGTTGTTGCTGAATTTGTTGCAGCTTAAATTGCAGTTTCAGTACTTGTTGCTCTTCTGCCGCCCTTAAAGATTTTTCTACTACTAGCTCATTGGCTTTACTGACAATTAAAAAGGCCATCATCGCTGTGACGATGTAGTAAAAATAAATGGCATGGAAAGCGTTAAAGGTCAGCAATATGGTCAGTGGGAATAGGGCATAGGCCGTTAAGTAAGCCAGTAGTACTAAGGTTCGTGATTTAAGATAACGCAGGGTAACAATCACCAAGCTGAATATGGCCGGTACTAATATGGCTAAGGCGGTCTTGCCGTCAAATCCGGGCAATATAATGACTGCCGCTAAGGTGAGGGCAACACCTGCATAAAACCAGTGGCGTTGACGGGCCTTGGCAAATTTATCAATGGAAAACGCCAAAAAGCTAATACCAAAAGCCACGGCCAATGCAGTGATAATCAACAAGCGAACATCATGGAAGGGATAGCTGTAATTAAACAGCGTGCGGGAGACTTCCATAAACAATTGGGCGCTGGATGCCAGCGCCATCAATAAAATATACAGGCTACTTTTTTTGTTGGCTGATTGGATAACTAGCGTCGTTAGGTAGGCGCTGCCTAATAATAATGCCCCTAACAAACACAATGACACCAACAGGTTTTGTTCAAAGAAGGCATTGGGGTTTGCATATTCAGCTAGGCCAATAAAATTAATGGGTACGGCTAAGGTGAGCAGGCCATGATGGGCGGATGCATGGATAACAACGTCGTTGGTGCCTTGCTTAATGATTTCCGGTGGCACGTAAAAACGGCTGTCCATATTGCCGGCGAATTCAGCATCGGCTAAAAAACTCGGTGTGCCATTGTTGCCCAATGCATGGCCATTAAAAAACACCTCACTGGACATTTTGCCAAATACAAACAATGCCGACGGTTGTGCTCGTTGTAAGTAATTTGCGCTGACATTGATACTAGCTTTAAACCAAACTTCTTTACCTTGAGGATCTACATTGAATAGGTTGGTGGTGTTACATTCGGCGGCGCTAAAGTTGGGTATGGATTGCGTTGCGGATGAAAACTCACAGACTATGATGGATTGATTATCAATTGACAGCACAGATTGCGCCATGGCATAGGTTGGTAGTAAACAACAAATTAACCAACATAAACGAGCCAGCGAGCAGCTAACGCTTTTCATCTTTAATCCCTTTACCGCTTATCGAAAAAATCCTACCGCTCAACTGCTTAGCCTTTAAATACGCTGCCTTTGAGCGAATATTACATGCTTTGCCTACCACAAGTAAGTTTTAATCCAGCAACAATGCAGTGCACTACCTAAGGATTAAAACCATGTTAAGCAAACTAATAAAGCTATCGAAGTTGATGCTAATCGGCAGCCTATTAATGAATGTCGCCATTGCCAATGAACAAGACGGAACAAGGATTTATGCAAATGAGCAAGCCATAGTTTTTGAAACCATGGATGGACTCACCACCGACGCTTTTAGCGGTTTTATGCTGGTGCCGGAAAATAGAAACAACCCCAAAAGCCGCATGATCACCGTTAAGTATGTGCGCTTTCCGGCAACCGGAAAAAGCCACGTAACACCGATTATTTACTTATCCGGCGGGCCAGGTGGTTCGGGGATTGATACGGCTAAATATCCTAATTTTCGTTTTCCATTGTTTATGGCATTGCGCGAGTTTGGCGATGTGATTGCATTAGACCAGCGTGGCACCGGTGCTTCTAACGACACGCCTAAATGTGTCTCATCGCAAGTGATTGGTTTAACCGATGTATTAACCGAGCCGTTGGTGACTCAACGTTACCAACAGGCGGTAACAGAGTGCGTCGCATTTTGGCAGAGTAAGGATATTGATGTACTGGGCTACACCACGGTGCAAAGCGCGTTGGATATTAATGATTTACGATTGCACTTTAAAGCTGAAAAAGTAACGTTATGGGGGATTTCTTACGGTAGTCATCTCGCGTTAGCGGCAATGAAAATTATGCCAGACAATATTGATAAAGTAGTGATGGCTAGTGCCGAAGGACTGAACCAAACCGTTAAGTTACCGGCACAAACCGACGCTTATTTTGGCAGATTGCAACAGGCTATTAATACCCAGCCAGCAGCAGCGGCGCAGTTTCCTGACATTATCGCTATGATAAAACGGGTGCATAAACGCTTAGGTGAAAAACCTATGCTGGTGGGTATGCCACAAAAAGATGGCGCTTCAAAAGATTTGTTATTACAAACCCCGCACTTACAGGGGATGGCCTCGGCATTGGTAGCCGATCCTCATCGTGGCGTTGGTCATCTGTTAGCGCTGTACTTTACTCTTGATAAGGGCAGCGATGTGGTGCTGCAAGAAATGCTCAAGCACGGGTTTATCAATGATGAACCTATCACACTTAACCTGATGTCGACGGCGATGGATATCGCGTCAGGTATCTCTGATGAAAGATTGGCATTGGTTAACCAACAGGCCAAAACCGCATTGCTGGGTGCGGCTTTAAACTTCCCAATGCCGCTACTTAACAAGGCCATTGCCAATTTAGATTTAGGTGATGACTTTCGCCAAGGGCCAGTGAACAACATTCCCACTTTATTGTTGACCGGTACCTTAGACGGTCGAACTTATATAGAGGGCCAGCAAGAGGCCACAGCAGGGCTTAAAGCGTTAACCCAGGTGATGGTAGTGAATGGAGGCCACAATGTGTTTATGCTTTCGCCCAAGGTGACTGACGTAATTAAAACCTTCTTAAAAGGCGAGGCGGTTACCACCGCTGCTATTGAGGTGGATTTGCCTTCATTTGCAATGAAGCATTAATGTTAAAGTTTATCGTTAATTAAAAAAGCGAACCCTAGTTCTCTAAGGTTCGCTTTTATTAGTTAACGTTCAGTGGCTAACCGCGTAGGTTATAGCTCAAGGTTTTCGATAATGTATAAGGTGTTACCATCAATATTGGTATAACCCGCATCAAGGTACTTCTGCTCAAGCACACCACCGGTAGACCACGTAGCAAAATCATCATCGTTAATTACACCGATAGTCGAATCGTTAATTAACCATAATCCCTCTAGCTTATCGTGTGGGTAAGCGACTTCGTCAACTAAATCGGCAATTAGGGTTTTGGTTACAGTGGTAATACCCGCATTTTCGATGACAGACCAGCCTTCATCAGCTAATGTCACCTGTTCAAGGGTTTGACCATCAATGGTTAGGCCTAACGCATCATCTTGGGCAATGTTGCCGTTGGCACTGATGGTTTCTATATCGGTCGCACTGCTAATGTCAATTTTGTAGAGGTGTTTCATGGCGGTGGCATCTTGATTATAAAATTTACCATCACGCTCAATAACCACAAATTCTGTAGCGCTTAACGCCACTATTCCGGATTGTGAGTTTTGGTTGAGTTCTTGTTTGTACAAGAACTGGCTAACGGCTCCATCATCTAAATTCACGGTAACAATACGTACTAATTTATTGTTTTTAACGGCACCAGATGGATTGTGCATAGTGGATTGCATAATACCGACTAAGGTTTTTTCATCTGGAGTAACTGCTAAGCCTTCCATACCGCGATTCGCACGGCGATTGGCAAATTCAGCAGGTAAGGTAAAAACATTACGTTGGTCATCAGCAAAGGCGTTAATGCGGCCTATCTCTTTACCTTCAGCATCAAAGTGCACCATATGCGGACCATATTCATCACTGACCCAAAACGTACCGTCGGATAAGGCAACTAAGCCTTCGCCATCCAAACCATAATTATCCAGTTTAATGGGGTTGGTGTTTTCGTCATAAGGCTGAGACATATCTTCGACAATTACATTACCATCAGCATCATAGGGTGTTTCGCCGGTGCCACCAAAAGCGGATGTATTAGGCAAACCCGTTATTTCGGTGCCATCGGGGCGTTTTAGCAAAATCTCTTGGATCTGTTTTACATCACCGTTTGCTTGTAATTCAAATAAACCAATACGTGGAGTGTAATCTGGTGTTGGAAACGTTTTACCTGAGCCTAATGCGCCAGTGAAATTGGCGTTAGGACCGCGATCCGTAAGTGCGTAAAATTGTGTTGGATTAGTTGGGTGAGCCACCATGTCTGAGCCGTAACCACCGTTACGAATTTCCATTTTGCTACCTGGGATCAGGCCATTATCAATGTCTGCACTAAGTACCGAATAGGGTAAGCGTGAACCAGCGGTGCTGACAGTATTGGCATTACATTGAAGACTGGTATCGGTAATTTCACTTTCATCAAGTACCGAGTCGCTATTGATGTCTAAACCTGATTGCACTTTAAGGCCACCAAAGAAACAGTCCGTAGAACCAGTACTTAATGTGTTGTGGGTGATTAAGCTGTTAAGACCACCACTGCCATTAGTGCCATTTTCACCGTTGATTCCATCTTTACCATTGTCGCCATCATCGGCACAAGCGGATAAACCTAATACGGCAACAACCGCAAGACTGAGCATACTTTTATTCAAAACTGGTTCCTTATTATTGTTTGATTTAATAAAACTGAGGAATAAGGTAGTAGGCACAGATGACAACGATATGAATGTTAGATGACAACTTGCTGTTGTTTTAAAAGGAATGGAGGGGCAATGGGAGTTTATAATACGGTTAATATGATGATTTGATGGTTGTTTTTGTTAAGTGATGTTTACTATTTTCAACTTTGTGTCATTTCTATTTTAGATAAGAGTATTGGATAGCATTGCTTAAAAACTCACTGACGCTATTCTTTGCTGCGTACTTATTTTTAAATTCAAAAATATTGAAACAGTCCCACAAAAACCTTTGATTACGTTATTTCTCTTAGATTGAGGTTTGTAGATTAAAGGAAGTGGATTAAAAGGAAATTGACATGATAATAAAAAGAATAGGCCTAGCCACGTTGTGCTTAGCCAGTGTTAGTGCGTTTGCAAGTAGCCCTTATGATGCAACTCCTGAAGAAATAGCGACTCATTGCCAAAGCTATATCGATACCTTTAATACTCAAATGACGGCGTTAACTACCTCAAAGGAAGCTGCTACCTATGAAACGGTAATGCGGCCCTTCGATGCCATGATGATGGAATTTGGCGCACCATTGTTGCACGACAATTTAATGAAAAATGTACACACCGATGAAGCGATACGTAAAGCCAGCACCGAATGTACCTTAAAAGGTTTTGCTATTTTTAATGGTATGTCGATGAATCGCCCCTTATATGAGCGTATTTCGCAAGTCAGTACGGAAGGTTTAGAGCCTGCTCAAGCTTACACTGTTAACTATTGGATGAAGCAATTTGAAGCTTCTGGCATAGGTAAAGACCAAGCTACACGGGATAAAATACAAGCTCAGTTGGATGAAATTACTGATATTAGTAATACCTTCAGTCAGAATATTACCGATGATGTACGTTCGATATCGGTAGCCGCTGAACGACTAGCCGGTGCCCCTGCCGATTATATTGCAGGTCATCCCGTCGATGATAAAGGTATGGTCACTATTACCACTAGTTATTCCGATATTAGTCCCATCTTTAAATATGTGCATGACAGGGCGCTACGCAAAGACGTTTTGACGATGTTCAATAGTCGGGCATACCCACAAAATAAGGCCGTGTTGGAGGAGTTAATTGCTAAACGTTATGAACTCGCCAGAATGCTCGACCATGACAATTATGCACAGCTCGATATGGTTGGCACTATGGTAGAAGAGCCTAACAAGGTTGAAACCTTTACGGCGTCTTTAAGTGCTGCCATTAAAGCACCTGTGGTAAGAGAAAAGGCACGTTTATTAGCACGTATGCAAAAAGTGGATAAGGGTATTAAAACCCTTGAATCTTGGGATGCTAGCTACGCCTCTAACTTGATCCGTGAAGAAGACTATCAATTAGATTCCAAACAAGTACGTGAGTATTTTGATTATGACAAAGTGCGCGACGGTATTGTTGAATTAGCCCAAGATTTATTCAGCATTGCTATTAAGCCAGTCACCGTAGCAACCTGGCATGAGAGCGTTGAGGCCTATGAGGTTTATGAAAATGACAAGCTGATTGGTAAGTTCTTTTTTGATTCTCATCCGCGTGCCGGCAAATATACCCATGCAGCACAGTTTGGTCTTAAGTTGGGCAAAGCAGGTGTTGAATTGCCGGAAGCCGCCTTGTTGATGAATTTCCCCAAAGGCTTAATGGAACACGGCCAGGTAGAAACCTTTCTGCATGAATTTGGTCATTTATTGCATTTTATCTTTGCAGGGCAAAATGATATTGGTTTTAGCCGATTCCAAGGTGAAGCCGACTTTGGTGAAGCGCCATCTACCATGCTAGAAGAGTGGGTGTGGGATTACGATACCTTAAAGAAATTTGCTACCAATGCTAAAGGTGAAGTTATTCCTAAAGCCTTAGTTGAAAAAATGAATAAGGCTCGCTATTTTGGTCAAGCCTTAGGTACCGCGACTCAGCTGACCTATACCGCTTTATCATTACAGCTTTATAACCAACCACCACAAGGCTTAGAGTTGGACGAATTTGAACGCAAAATTTATGCTGAGTATGCCAACTATGATCTAATGGAAGGCACGCATCCATACGCTTCATTTGGACATTTAGCTGGCTACGGCGCTAAGTACTACACCTACCAATGGTCGAATGCCATTGCCGAAGAGTTGTTGTCGCGCTTTAAAAAAGAAGGCTTGCGTAACAAACAAACCGCTAACGACTATCGCCACAAGGTATTAGCCGTAACCGGTACACGCAGCTCAGGTGAGTTAGTCAAAGATTTTCTCGGTCGTGATTTTGGTGTTAAAGCCTACGCTGATAAGCTGAGTAAATAGTAAAATATCGCTCGGTTGTTCTTTGTTCTAGCTTAATATTCCTACCTCTATCAGCAATCTATTTGAATTAAGATAGATTGCTGATTTTTTTTGTCATTTTACTTACCCTAACCACGCTATTTACATTAGTGAATATTGGCGGCTTTTACGCTTTCAGCATAGGTGCGTGAAATAGGCACCTCTAGGTTATTAATTAACGACAACGTCGTTTTTCGTCCTTCTTTATTCATTGCTGTAATGGCGCTCAACGCTACCCACCAAGAGCGATGTGTTTGTAACCCGGGATACTGCGCCAACTTTGTTAGGGCATCCGAAAAACGCATCAGCAGTAAATGGTGGCCTTTTTCGGTATAGACTTTTAGATAATGATCTTCCATTTCAAGGCAAATCAACTCGCCGCGTTTATCAATGGGCAATAACGCCATAAAGTCTTCAACATCTTGATTAATCAGTTTTGTGGCATGTTGTTGCTGTTTTTCGTTCAGCATTTTTTGCGCCGCGAGTTCTTCTTTCTGGGCTGTTAAATAATCTTGTAACAAGCTCGCAAAGGTGAGCACGCCGCCAATCACTATCGCTTTTGAGAAAACATCCCAGAATTGTTCCGCTAAATGAATTTTTGTTGAGAATATTAGCCAGGTGATTATTGGGACGATAAAGCTCATGACTATACTTGCCACAAAAGCGCACAGGGCAATTCGGCACCAGTGAATCGGTAATATCTTGGTTAACCAGCGATTCCCATAAAAGATGGTGGGTAAATAAATCACATAGCCAATTATGCAGGTAATGATCCAATAAAACATCGACCAATACATGGGGATCTCGTCCATCCCAAATGGTGATAAAAAGCCAATAAATGTACCCGCGGTTAAACAAATAATCAGCGCGTTTCGCAGTGTGCCTTTAGTAAATAAAGTATCTACTTGTTGATTTATATCGACAATTTCACGATTCGCCAATGGTCATTCATCCTTATTAGTGTTTTTTACGAATAGTATGCAACGGTTCACGTAATGCCACTTTTTATTCCAATTTTCAGATTTTATCCTATTTGCAAGCCGAAGTAATTGTAAGTGCGAAAGCTTACTTATTTCTCTTTGAAACCCAACAGAATGAGTTAAGGAACCTAAAATGAAACATTTATTAAAGCCATTATTAGTCGCCTGTGCGGTGATATCTTCCAGCCTAGTTCAGGCCAGCGATATAGAATTTGAGATAGCGGGTATTAATAACGATAACGGCAAAATAATGATTCAGCTTTTTAAAGGTGAACAAAATTATGATCAAGGCAAAGCCGAATCCGCATTAATTAAGGCCGCCACCAAAGGCACAATAACCATCATCTTTAATGATCTGGAAGCCGGTGAATACGCAGTGCGCTTTTTTCACGATGAAGATAATAGCGGTGAACTCGAAACTAACTTATTTGGTCTGCCTGTTGAAGGATATGGTTTTTCAAATAATGCCAAACCTAATTTTGGTCCAGTGAGTTACAGCGATATAAAATTTCTTATCCCCGCTAATGAAAGCGTAGTGAAAAACCAAACAACGGTAATTTATTAATGGCACTTAAAATAGGAGGCAAGCAGATGCAACGTCGACAACTTTTAAAGAGCATGGTATCGCTTGGCGCAGGGTCGTTATTGCTGAACACGCCATTCAATGCGCTGGCTAAGGTTAATTCACCTCAGCAGGCAGTTAACTTCAAATTACTTTTTAATCAAGCGTTGGTAAGTCACCCAGAGTTAATTGGTTTTGCTAATGTTGAAGATAATTTTCAGCCGCAAGTTTTGTCCATTGAAGGTGTTCTTCCTAAGGACCTGGTCGGTACTTTTTATCGTAATGGGCCAGCAAAGCATGAAAGAGGGGAAGCGCGCTATCAGCACCTATTTGAGGGGGACGGTATGTTGCAACGCTTTACCTTCAGTGATGGCAAAATTAAGCATCAAGGCAAGTTTATTGCTACGCCTAAATTTCAAAAAGAACAACAAGCTCAGCGCTTTCTGTATTCTGGGCCCGAGACAATAATCCAACAGCCGTTGCCGGTGTCTAATGCGGATATGATAAATACTGCCAATACCAATATTATTGCAGTGGGGAATGATTTATGGGCGCTGTGGGAAGCGGGGTCACCGACAAAAGTTGATGAGCAAACCTTGGAATACAAAGGGCAAATTAACTTAGGGGCCGGTGGAAAATATCAAAATAGTTTACAAGGCTTACCGTTTTCGGCACATCCAAAAATAGAAGCCAACGGTGACATCTGGAATTTTGGTCTTAACGCTACTGGCCATGTGGTTTTGTATCATTTAGCCGCCAATGGGCAGGTTAAAAATGTCGGGTTAATCAATGCTGAATATCATGGCGGTATGTTGCACGACTTTTTAATCACCGATAAACACTTGCTCGTTATTTTACCCTCGTTGAATGTAGGTCATTCATCCGATAAAAATCGCCAAGGGTTGTTTTCTCGGATTGAATTTGATCAAAACCAGCCAATGCGCGTATTGGTGATCAGCAAAGTTGATTTATCCATCCAAAAACAATATGAACTGCCTGCCGGTTTTGCGTTTCACTATGGTAATGCGTGGGAAGAAAAAGACGGCACCATTCGATTTGATGCTAGTTTATATGCCAATGTGGACGTGTTGCAGAACCTCTCAAATATAATGCAGGGGAATATGGACAATGCCAATACGGATGCAAAAACAGTGTTATTCACCCTTAACCCTAATGGTACGGCAATGCGTAATGTTATGGATCTGAACAGTGAATTCCCGCGAATATGCAATCATTTAACCGGTTTGAGAAACCAGTACTTGTATCAGCTTTCTTCATCGCACAATAGCTTGTGGAGCGATACGGTATGTTCACTCAATCTTGAAACGGGTAAACAAGACAGTTTTGACTTTGGCAAAGACTATCAGGTTGAAGAACACATCATTGTTTGCCCAAAGAAAGTTGAAGGCACGGGCTATTTAATTGGAACTGCTTTGCATGTGCCAAGTAAACGCACTTGTTTGAATGTGTTTAAAGCCGACGATTTAGCCAGTGGACCAATGGCGAGAGCTTGGTTGTCGCATCATCTGCCGTTAGGATTTCATGGCAATTTTAAACATGCCTAATGCTCTTTTGTAAAAAGCATCACGACTAATTGAAATGAGTTATCGATGGTGGATTCAATTTTACATTGAGGGGCTGAGCGGTCGTGAATAATCGTCTTCCAAAGATGGTTAAGCATTTTAACACTAGCGTTACTGCTTTAGCCCTGAATTCTATCAAAGGAAACTACACAAAAGAGGGGGATTATTTTGCCAATTTATACTTTTGGTACTCAGGTACTCGCGCAACTAAATAATTCAGCCACTTACCTTCTTTTTGGTAGTAAGCCATCATTTTAGGATGAGTAATAATCAAACGATAGATTAAGTGAGAGGCCGCCATACCATCTAACCCAGACCATTGTGGGTATTGTTGTTTAAAGGCCAACACTTTATTCACGGCTTGTTCAATATCCAAATGTGACAAAGCAATAATAACCGCCCCGAAATCCCTAATTGAACTACTGACTAACATATTGCGTATTAATTCTTCAGCTTTAGCGCGTTCGTCAACCGTAATATAAGACATAGCTAAGGCTGATTTAGCAAAGAAAAGCCAAAATCCAGTCAATTCTTTTTCATGTTTTGGGAAGGTCGATATTATCTGTTGTGCAATGTTCTCAGCGTTACTTATATCTTGATGATTTAGGTAGATTGCTTGAATGTGTGTCAATAAATAATAATATGAGCCCATTTTTGCTACAGACGGGCTATCGTCAATATTAAAATCTTCTAGTAACTTTATGATTGCAGGCTCGTCATTTAATGATTGAAACAGATCTACTTTGAAATCAACTCCACCATCCTTAACACTGCCATCACTGGTCATTGGATCAACGCTTAAACTGATCATCTTTTGCAAATCGTTAATGAGGTCTTCATCTGCTGTTGCCCTAAATTGTTCTTCAATATTAAACAACCTGGCTAAGTGGTTAACCTTACCTAGTGTTTTATCAAGCCTATTATAAAGTAGGTCAGATGTTTTTTGATCTCCTACTTGGTTGAAATAGTGGAATGCACCTTGCACTATACGTACATTTAAAGGGTCGAGTTCAAGAGCTTTCAAAAAGGGACCTTCAGCCAAATCATTTTCTCCTGCAAGTTGATACCACCAACCTAAGGTATACCAAACCATAGCTTCATTAGGATAGAGAATCGCGGCCTTATCCAAGGTCTTTTTTCTTTCAATATTGAACTCCGGGTTGTGTTCTGCAACCGAATCACTGGCCATTGCCATCAGAGTTTCAAAATTATTTTCATCTAATGCCATTGCTTTATTTAACGCAAATTTGGCTCTGGCTGAATAGCTGTTTAACAACTCTGTACGTTCATTGTCTGAAAACCAACCATTCGATTTAATGTTACGGATGGTGTGATCGTAGGCTTCATTTAATAAGCCCCAAGCTGCTACAAAATCTCCATCTAATGCTACCGCTTTTTCCAATAAAGCAATTTGCTTTGTCATGCTTAGTTCACTTTCGGGCTCAACACGATCAATACTTTTTGCTTCTAAATAAAAATTATAAGCCTGTAAATTATGGGTAGGCATACTCTCTAAAGAGGTTGCTGAATTGGGCTGCAAAGCCGATTGCAATGCTTGACTAATTTCTTTGGCAATTGCAGATTGAACTGAAAAAATATCGGTCAGTTCTCTATCATAATTATTTGCCCATAAATGGGTGTCGGTGGTCGCATCAATCAATTGCACAGTGACTCTTACATAATTATCAGCCCGTCTAACGGACCCCTCAACAATGTATCGGACTTTAAGTTCTTTACCAATATCAGTGGTGTTTAAGTCAGTGGTGCTATAGCGCATTGCAGAAGTGCGTGACGTTACTTTGAGGGCTTTAATGTAAGATAAGTTAGTGAGTATCTCTTCATGAATACCACCAGCAAAAAATGCATTTTCGGCCACTGCACTCATGTTCAATAAAGGTAAAACGGCAATCGAAATATCTTGCTGATCAGAGCTGCTGTTATTTAATGTCGGCTCATTAATTTCCGTTGAAAAATAGTTATCAAAAGTAACAAAAATCAAGGCCAGCAGAAGCAGACCAATCAATATAAAATCGAGCTTACGGCCAGTTGAATAGACTTTTGAATCCTTGCTTTCAACTTCGGTGCTTAGCTTAATTCCTTCAGGCGTTAACTCAAATGCCCAGGCAAAAAATAAAGCGATGGGGAAGCCAATAAAGCTTATATAGAAAACAATGCTGTTTAAACTAGTGGGTAAATTTAATGCGGGTACCGCAAGTGACGTTACTTGAATGATAATCCATCCAAGTGCAAGGTAAGCGAGGCCAACCTTGAAGACGTTTCGCCGTTTTAACTCCGCAAAAAAAGACATGCTATTCCATTATTATTATTCTCTAGTTTATAACAATAATGGATTCTGACTGTGTTCGCCATGTATTTAATTGTATAGGCTTGCTTCATTTATTATTTCAAAAAGTGCCAAGATTAAGAGGGATTATTTACAAATGTAGCAAAATGGATTGCTGATCTTTCTTGGTCATTTTACTCACCACTAATTTAAACGAATTATCCATCATGCGTTCAATTTCCCCTTGTGGGATTGAGCCATCTAATACCACAGTATTCCATAGGCGTTTGCTCATATGGTAACCGGGGATCACGCTGGGGAATATATCTCTCAATGCTTGGGCTTCGTCAGGGTCGCATTTGAGGTTCATCCAATAAAAGCGCTTTTCTGCCTCGGCTTGGTGGGTGCCCACAGCTAGGTGTCCCAAGGCCAATGTGGCAAACATTTTATTCTTCACTTTAAACACCATTACCTCTTCACCGAAGGGGTAATCCAAAGTGCTGAAAGGTTTTTGTAATAAGTAAGTTTGGGCTTGTTGCTGATCCATGGCTTGTCCGTTGCGCAATTAAAACAGAGGTAAATAATAGCCATTTTAGGCTAACGTTGTCTGTAGTGAATTGGTACGGGATCCTGTAAGCGCTTGCATAATATTCTTAAAGACATAACAATGCCTGCATCTATTTGGTTCCCCCTCTTAATGTAATGCGGGTCGTATAAATTATGTTGAGTATTAAAGAAATCGCTAAATTGGCTGACGTTTGTCCGGCCACAGTGTCGCGGGTACTTCGTCATCCGCATCTGGTTTCTGAAGAAAAACGTGATCGTGTTAACTCCATCGTTAAGCAAACTGGTTATGTACCAAATAATCTCGCCGTTAATTTACGCAATACCAAAACCTACAAGATTATGGCCATCATTCCTGAGGTTATCCGCGCCTACAACAATGTCATTATCCGCAGCATGCAGGATATTGCCATTGAGCATGGTTACTCGGTGTTACTAGGGGATACCCAGTCATTGCAAAGTCGTGAAAAAGCCTTTGCCGATATGGCGCGCACGCGGGAAGTGGACGGCATTGTGCTGTTTTGTAGTCGTTTCCCTTTTGATATTGATCATACTGTGGACCTCGCCACACAATTACCGCCCATGGTACATGCCTGTGAATCGACAGATATGTTGGGGATCCCTAAGGTCAATATCGATAATGTCGCCGCCGCACGTGAGGGGACTGAGTATTTAGCTTCATTAGGGCATAAGTTAATTGGTGTGGTTGCAGGGCATTCATTGACTCCCAGTACTGAGAGTCGCTTGGCGGGTTATCGTCAGGCAATTGATTCTGCCAATATCAATTACAATCCCAACCTAATCAGCACCGGTAACTATGATCTGAATATGGCAGAGGAGGCCACACAGTACTTAATGTCATTACGCCCTCGACCCACGGCGATTTTTGCCTTTAGTGATGAAATGGCCATTGGCTGTTTAAGTGCCCTGCATAAGCTGAAAATTAAAATACCAGAAGAAGTGTCGGTATTAGGGTTTGATGGTATTAGTTATGGGCCGTTCTTAAATCCGGCGTTATCTACGGTGGCACAACCTCTGCAACAAATTGGTCAAGCCTGTATGCAATTATTGTTGCCACAATTAAATGGCGAGCCGATGCAAGATTGTAATCGGGTTTTGCCCCATGAATTAGTGATTAGGCAAAGTACGGCACCAGCACCGGTTTACTGATTACTACGTTCTTTGCAAAAACGAAAACCTCAGAGTTGTCTTTTTGTAGACAAATATTTGCTGGTTTAACTCCGTAAAGAAAATTCATTGCGGCTAACCTTCCAACAATCTGATCATATCTCTTGTTAAAAACGTCTATTTTGTAACCTTAAAATCTCGCTGCTGAATTGGCTTTTAAATTTTCATGAAAAATGAAATCCATTTCATTTTTTGTGAAACCCATTTCATTTTCATGAAACCCATTTCATTTCTAAGTGCCTGTAGACAAACGAAAATTCCCACTTATATTGTTCACAACTTTGTAACAAATGACGGGGTGTTACATCGTTATTCATATAACTACACTAACTAATATGGGGTTTACAAAATGAGTTATCAGCGAGGCTTTAAGAAGAATATTCTAGCCACTGCGGTTGCATCATGTTTAGTCTCTGTTTCGGCAGGGAATGCGATTGCCGCAGAGAATGACAATGAAGAAGTAACCGAAATTATTCAGATTACTGGGGTAAAAGGCGCACAATTTACCGCCAGAGAAACCAAACGAACGGCTAGTTCTATTGTTGATGCGATTGCTGCAGAAGATATCGGTAAATTACCGGATGCGACATTGACCGATTCTTTACAACGTATCACCGGTGTGCAAATTCAGCGTAGTGCTGGCGAAGGCAGTAGTTTAAGTATTCGTGGTATGCAGCAGGTGTCGGTATTGCTCAACGGTGAGCAGTTCTTAGCGGCAGGTAATTTGTTCTCGGCGCAACCTAATTTTAATGATGTACCGGCGCAGTTGTTAAAGGCGGCTACGGTATACAAAAGTACCGATGTCAGTAATGCGCAGTCTGGCATTACCGGGACTATCGATATTGAAACCTTCCGACCGCTAGATTTTAAAGATGGCTTTAGTAGCGCCGTTGGTGCGGAATTGTCGCGGGGTAGCATAAGTAAAACAACTGATCATACGGTAAATGGCCTTATTGCGTGGCGTAACGATGATATTGGTGTGCTGTTTTCTGCGGTGACCGGTGTGCGTAATTTAGCTAATGACTATGCTGGTCGTGCTAGTGGCGATCCAAATGGTTTTGAAATGGGGCCGGGTTCTAATTTTAATGGTCAGTGGACGGTTACCCATGGTCATGGTTTTGAATATTTCAGTGCCGAAGATGATCGTGATCGTACCGGTATCAATGGTTCAATACAGGCTGATTTGGGTAATGGTATTAAAGTATTGGTTGAAGGATTTTATACCGATGCCTTGGAATACAAGCGTTCCGTTGGTTTAAATATTTCAAACCGTTGGCAAGGTCAAGGCAGTACTAGCGATTATCAAAAATCCTTATGGCATTCTCGCTACAGTGATCCTAATGGTTGGAGTGGCGCTAATATTGCGGTGCCAACCGCCGCGTCTGAGACTATTACCGGTGCCGATGGCAGACAATGGATAGTGGGCAGTGAATATGATGTCGAAGCGCTGTGGATCTATTCCAATACCAAAAATCAAAAAGTCAAAACTGCATCGAAAAACTTTAACTTTCAGTTAGATTTTGACAATGGTTCACCCTTGACCGGTGGCTTACGTTTGGTTGCGGGCAAAGCCAATAACAATTCTACGTTAGCGACAGTACAGGGCGGTATAAACAATTTCCGTCAAGATACGGTGCAGCAATTAAATGGTCACTTTTATCCTGTTTCCGCGATTGAAGATTACGGTTTAACACTAGATCCGGATCGTTTAGATGAGGTAGGTGTTGATGGTGGTCGTTTTGTATTACCCAATCCTTATGGTTATGGCGAAGATCCAAATCTGCATGTGGCCTATAACGGCTTTGATGCCGCATGGAGTGGCTTTGATCAAACTATCAATGGTGGTTTAGGTAATGCGTCCGTAGCGCAATACATGGCCAATAAAGACAGCTGGATCAAAGAAGGTCTGCAAATGGAGATCAACAACGATACAGAATCTTCGATGCGTGCTGCCAGTGGATTTGCTAAATACTCCTTCGATGATTCTATGATCAAAGATGTGGAGTTTGGTGTTCGTCAAAGCACCCGTTCAGTAAGCAAAGAAGATTATGATTACTGGGCGCAATTCTATGTGGATTCAGATAACCGCATCACTAGCCCTGAATTTCCTAGTGCCAGTAATATTGTTGGTTGTTATGCCCAGTGGCGCTCAATAGACCAATTGTTTAATGGTGGAGGCAGTGGCTCGGAATGTTCTGCTGGTGAAAGAATGGTCGGTGCTGAAGGTGATGCAACATCATTTACGCCATACTTCATTTTGCCCCCTCAAGGTTTAGATGCCAATCAGGGTGAAACCGCGGTGTTTATTGAGGATTTAGGTGATCACGTTAGTGGCATTCCGGGTTTCTGGGCGGTTGATCCTCGTTCTTTGGATAATGCTGAAGATTATAACCGTGCAGTATTTGGCGATATTAAGAAAATTATCAATCCGGGTACCAGCTACGATATCGATATTGATGAAGCGACAGCCTACTTTGTAGCTAATTTCGAAACCGATAGCATTATTGGTAGCATTGGTGCTCGTTATATCAAAACCGATATTGCCGCCAATATTTACGAAACTACCCCCATCACCCGTACTAATGGTGGTTCGGTGTATTACTCCGGTCGTCAGTTACAAGAAAAATCCCGTTCGTTCTTCTTGCCTACTTTTAACATGACCTACACCCCGAATGATGAATGGGCTTTCCGTGTTGCGGTGTCACGTAACAAGCAAGACTTGGATCTTAATCAGTATGGTAGCAGCTTAACTATTTTCACTGGTCCTGATCCTGATGACGCAACGCAACGAGTACCTAGTGGCTGGAACTCGTCAGGCAGTATTGATTTAGAGCCTTGGTTGAGTACCAACTACGATGTGTCAGCGGAATACTATTTTGGTGAAGCGAGTATGGCTGCTATCGGTGGATTCTGGGTCGATATCGATACCTTTGTGGAAACACAGGGGAGCCAGATGACCGTTGATTACAATGGCCGTACTTACACTATTGATGGTACCGGGCCTGTTGAAGGTAACGGCGGTGAAGTGAAAGGCATTGAGCTAGGCACTAAATTGGCCTTAAGCGATGTGGTCGGCAGTGATAGCTTCTTAAGTAGTTTTGGTATTGATGCTAACTACACCTATTCACCTAGTGAACGTCCTGGGGAATCTTCCAGTGTTACCGGTGAAAAATATCCTTTCGCCAACAACTCTGAACATACCTACAACCTAGTGGTTTGGTATCAAGAAGGGCCGTTGCAAGGGCGGATTGCTGTCAATGGTCGTAGTGAGCGGTTCGATCGCGACTTTATGGGCCAATACGGTTTTTCTACCTACACCCCATCAAGTACCTACATGGATATGAATGTCAGCTATGACGTAATGGAAGATGTCACCGTGTATTTGCAAGGTTCAAACCTTACCGGTGAAGACTATGAGCAAGTTTATCGTTTAGCCGATGGTGTTGAGCAACAGGGATTTGTGTATGACAACGAAGCCCGTTATTCAGTAGGTGTAAGAGCGAAGTTCTAATTCAGGGGAATTAGCGCTATTAACGCGGCGGTACGTTGTCCTTACCGCCGCACTTTTTAAGGTGAATGGCTTGCAAAAATCGGATCATTTCAACATTGTTATTGTCGGCGGCGGAACCGCGGGCTGGATGACGGCGGCTAGTTTGAGCCAGCATTATTCTGCATTGGCGAATATTACCTTGATCGATTCTGCGGATATTGGCACCGTGGGGGTGGGGGAGGCGACAATCCCAACCATACGGCAATTTTGTCATAGTCTGGGTATTAGTGATCAGGAACTGATCAACTCCACCGAGGCTACCTGTAAGCTAGGTATTGAATTTAAAGATTGGTCCCAACCGGGGCGGCATTTTTTTCATCCTTTCGGCATTTTCGGACAAAAAATGGCGGGGATAGATTTTCACCAATATTGGTTAAAACTCAAAAATGAAGGCTTAGAAAGTGATTTTTGGGATTTCTCTCTCGCCAGTCAATTAGCTAAAGCCCACCGTTTTGCATTACCAAACCAACAGCCATCATCGGAACTGTCGGTATTCGATTGGGCAATGCACATAGATGCAGGGCTGTTTAGCCAGTTAATGCAGAAAAAGGCCTTAGCTAATGGCGTTAAACATATTAAGCAAACCATTCAACAAGTAGAGCTATGCAAACAAACCGGCAACATTGCACAGCTAGCTTTGGAAAATGGCCAACACATTCAGGCTGATTTTTTTGTTGATTGCAGTGGCTTTAAAGGGTTGCTGATAGAAGAAGCCTTACACAGCGGTTATAAAAATTGGCAGCAATGGCTGTTTTGTGACAGTGCCTATGCTATGCAATGTCAGTCGCAATCAACGTTACCGCCTTTTACTACGGTTAGTGCGCAACCTGCTGGCTGGACGTGGAGCATTCCACTGCAGCATCGTATTGGTCAGGGCCATGTGTTTTCCAGTCAATATACCAGCGATGCCGCAGCCCTAGAGTTGCTATTAACCCAAGCCACAACCGGCATTGTTAAAGAGCCTAAAAAACTCACTTTTGTACCCGGGCGACGTAAGCTGGTTTGGCAGAAAAATTGTGTAGCTATAGGGCTGTCAGCTGGATTTTTAGAGCCTCTGGAAAGTACCAGTATTGCTCTTATCCAAACCGGAATTGAACGCTTAGTCGCGGCATTGTCCACATTTAATCTGAGCCAAGCGGTAAAAGATGAATTTAATCAAACTACGGCGTTGGAATACGAACGCGCCCGTGACTTTTTGATCATGCACTATGCCTTGAATCAACGTCAGCATGATGATTTTTGGCAACATTGCCGGCAAATGGAATTACCTGAATCTTTACAACATAAATTAGATGTCTATCAAGCCACTGGGCAGGTAGTGAATTTGCGCTGGGAAATTTTTCATCAGCCCAGCTGGCTGGCGGTACTGTTTGGTATGCAACATTTTCCAGAGCAGTTTGATCAACGTATCCAGACCTTGGTTAACAACCAAACACTACAAAATTTGTTGAATAAAATGAAGTTGAATATCGAATCCGCAGTAGCTGAAACGGTAGAGCATCGCGCCTTTATTCGGCAGTATTGCCGGACATGAAGTGAGTAATAATATGAACAGTATTTCTAAATATGTGATTGTTGGTGGTGGCACTACAGGCTGGATAGCTGCCTGTGTTTTAGCCAATCAATTTCGCGATCAAGCCTGCAGTATTCAACTGATTGAGTCGGATCAAATCGGTACCATTGGCGTCGGTGAATCAACCATCCCGCCATTTCTAGAGTTATTACAATCGTTGAATATTGATGAAGTGGACTTTATCAAAAAGACTCAAGCCAGCTTTAAATTAGGTATTGAATTTAACGACTGGCGGGTTAAAGGGGAGTCTTATTTTCATCCCTTTGGCAGCATAACTGCAGGTATGGACGAATATAGTTTTTATCAATTGTGGTTAAAGAAACAACGGCAGAACAACTTGCCAGGACTTCAGAGCTTTTCTATCAATAGCGTGATGGCGCAGCAGCAAAAGTTTTTTATGCCTCAACAAGGTCAAACGCCGTTGGCGGACTCTCGATATGCATTACACCTAGATGCCACATTGGTGGCCAAATATCTCAAAAACTACGCATTAGAAGCAGGGGTGGTGCGTACCGAGGGTAAATTGGTTGACGTTTACCAAGCAAACAAACACATCACTAAGGTCACTTTGGACAATGGTGCGGAAATTCGCGGGGACTTCTTTATTGATTGTACGGGTTTTAACGCCTTATTAATCGATAAGCATATGGGCGTGAAATATATTGATTGGTCACAGTATTTACCTTGTGATCGAGCGGTGGTGGCGCAAACCAAAGGGCCAACCGAGATCACGCCAAATACCAAAGCCAGTGCCAGTGATGCTGGCTGGATATGGCGTATTCCATTACAAACCAGAGTGGGCAATGGCTACGTTTATGCCAGTGAATATTGCACCGATGAAGAGGCTAAAGCGACTTTGCTTGCCCAACTTGATGGTGAATTACTGACAGAACCCCGAGTGATCCATTTTAAAACCGGTATGCGTGAGCAAGTATGGCAAGGCAACTGTTTATCTTTGGGATTGGCTTCGGGCTTTATAGAGCCATTGGAATCGACGGCGATCCACTTGGTCGTCAGGGGTATGGTGCATTTTATGCGTAACCTGCCGAATAAGAAATGCCAAGCGGCGCTGCGTAATGAATTCAACCGCCGTATTCGTATGGACTATGAGGAAATCCGCGACTTCATTGTGTTGCATTATTGTTTAACACAAAGAGAAGACACACCGTTCTGGCGTTATTGTAAATCCATGGCACTGCCTGATTCACTGCAGCATACGTTGGATTACTTTAAAGCCTCGGGCAGTTTACCTGAGCAAATGGATCCGTTGTTTTCACCAGTCAGCTGGCGCTCGGTTTGTGAGGGCATGGGTTTTTCCCCAGAGAGCCACAGTCCGCTGGTTAATTCACAAGACAATCACCAATTAACTGAACAGCTGCAGGACTACGCCGAGTCGTTGACGAACTTTGTCGAGCAGTTGCCAAGTCATACCGATTTTATTCAACACCATTGTGCAAGCACTGCTGAGCACTAATGGGCGCATGAGCTGTTATCAAGGAATATTAATAATGAGAAATACCGTTGTTTTACTATGTGTGATGTTCACCCTTTTAAGTTGTCAACATCAGCCCCCAAAAGAGGAACATAAAATGGTTTATAGCATTGCCTCACCCTCCGCTAGTACCCAACTAGAGGTATTCTTAGATGAGCAAGGGCAAGTGTTTTATGAATACTCTTTTGATAATAAAAGAATTATTTCAAAGTCGCAGTTAGGTTTTAAGCTCCACTCCCTGTCGGGCCTAACTCGCGATTTTGAAGTAATGTCAGTAGCCCGCAATGAGCATGCAGAAACCTGGGAACAACCCTGGGGTGAGCAGCGCTTAATTGCCAATAATTACCAGCAACTGACATTATTTTTACAGCAAAAAGATGAGCAACATCGTCGACTAAATATTGAATTTAGAGTATTCGATGACGGCTTAGGTTTTCGTTATGTGTTTCCTGAACAGCCTAATCTCAGCTCTTTTGAGGTAAGCCAAGAGTTAACACAATTTAATGTAGCTAAAGATTTGCAAGCGTGGTGGACACCGGCGCAAGCAGGTAACCAGTATGAGTACTTGTACCAAAATACGAACGTCAGCGACGTGGATTTAGTGCATACGCCATTAACCTTAATTGCTGATGATTATGCGCTAAGCATTCATGAAGCGGCATTACATGATTTTTCAACCATGAATATTCAACAAAACGAAGGAACCTTGAATGCCAGCTTAGTACCCTGGTCACCGGAAAACGAGGTTAAAGCCAAGGTTAAAGCGCCGTTTAATACGCCGTGGCGCACTATTAGTGTGGCTAAAACTGAAACCGAGTTATTAACCTCCTACATCACCCTTAATTTGAATGAGCCTAATAAGCTTGGCGATGTATCGTGGATCAAACCGGGTAAGTTTGTTGGTATCTGGTGGGAGTTACATCTTGAATTGGGTAGCTGGAAACAGGGTGATAATCATGGTGCGACTACCGCTAACACTAAAAAGTATATCGACTTTGCTGCCAAGCACGGCATTGACGGTGTGTTAGTTGAAGGCTGGAATGAAGGCTGGGACGGCGAGTGGTTTAATCATGGTGGTGGCGCGTTTAATTTTACCAAAGCCTACCCTGATTATGACTTGCATGAAGTGAATCGCTATGCCCAAGAAAAAGGCGTGTATATAGTCGGTCATCACGAGACCGGCTCAGCAATTGATAATTACGATGCACAGTTGGCAGACGCTTATAGCTTGTTGGCTGAAAAGGGCATGAAAGCGGTTAAAAGTGGCTATGTTGAAACCGGCGAGATCCTCACTAGTGGTCAATACCACCATGGTCAATATTTTGTGCAACATGTGGATCGGGTTACGCAAATGGCAGCGGATAAAAAAATCATGTTGGTGGCCCATGAAACCATCAAAGACACCGGCGAGCGCCGTACCTATCCGAATTTAATGTCGCGCGAAGTCGCTCGCGGACAGGAATATGATGCTTGGGCTACCGATGGCGGAAATCCACCTAACCATACAACCATATTACCCTTTACCCGTATGTTGTCAGGGCCCATGGATTTTACACCCGGTGTCTTTGAGTTAAGTTTACCGACACGTCCGAATAACCAAGTGAATACCACCTTGGCTAAGCAATTGGCACTATATGTGGTGTTGTATTCCCCCATGCAAATGGTGTCGGATTTACCAGAGAATTATGAAAAGCATCTCGATGCGTTTCAGTTTATTAAAGATGTGGCGGTAGATTGGGAAACGACTCAAATCGTTGATGGAAAGATTGGCGAGTTTATTGTGACCGCCAGACAACAACGTGACAGCGAGAACTGGTTTGTCGGTACTATTACTAATGAACAACCACGGCAGGTAAGCATTGATTTTAGCTTTTTGGAAGCGGGAAAAACCTATCAGGCGCGTATTTATCGCGATGCAGTAGACGCCAACTATAAAACCAATCCGGGCGCTTATGTTATTGAAGAGCGCACCATTCAAGCGGGCGATAAGCTGGAGTTTGCCTTGGCCGCCGGTGGTGGTTTAGCTATTAGCTTGCTGCGTTAGATTAACTATCCCGTGTTCAAATAAAGTATGCAGCCTTATGTTGTTTTTAAACGGTAAGTGAGTAAGGCTGCAATCACCATACTCACACCACCTGTTACTAGGGTGTAAATCGGTGCATTGTCGAACACACGACTGACTAATAAGCCAAGAATACTTGCTGCTAGTATTTGCGGTAATACAATAAATAAGTTCGAAATCCCCATAAATACCCCCATTTTGTTAAACGGAATGACGTTGGAAATAATCACATAGGGCATACCTAATATGGATGCCCACGCAAAGCCTACCCCTATCATGGAAACCGCTAACCATTGCGGATCTTCAATAAACATAAATGAGATAAAGCCCGCACCGCCGAGCAACAAGTTCAGCATGTGCGTAAGACGTAAGCCTAAACGCCTGACTAAAACGGGGATTAGCAATGCAGCAAAGATGGTGGTGGCGTTATACACCGAATTCAAAATCCCAGCCCAGTTTGCCCCTTGGTTATACAATTCGGATATGGGATCGGAGCTACCAAAATGGTATGAGGTCACTGCCGCTGTCATATAAGTCCACATGGCAAAGAACGGGAACCATGAAAAAAATTGCACTACTGCCAGTTGTTGCATGGCCGGTGGCATAGCAAATAAATCCTGGATGATCTGGGTAAAACCATTACGCACTTGTCGCTGAGTTAACACATAAACCCATAACTGACACACACCAAAGGCAATGGTGCCACCACTGAGGATATACAAGCCAATATCTAACCAGTGCAGGTTGAGGCTAATTATCAGGGTTAATACCACACCAGCGATGATCCAAAATAACCCACCACGCAAATAAGCCTTATTCGCGCGTACTGGTAAATTGTCTGCAGAAAGTTGCTCTTCCTTTGGTTCAGCATCGGCGAATTGTTGTAATTCTTTGGGGGAATATTCCTTAGTGGTAAAAAACGTCCAGAGTACGGCGGTCATCAGTATGCTGGCGCCGAAGTAAAATGAATACTTTACCGAGTCTGGGATGCTGCCTACAGCGGCAGTATTATCTACCGCAAACCAATTTGTCATCATCCAGGGTAAGGCGGATGCCACCACCGATGCTACGCCAATAAAGAAGGTTTGCATGGCATAACCCATAGGGCGTTGTTGTTTTGGCAGCATGTCGCCAACGAAGGCGCGGGTGGGCTCCATACACACATTAATCGAGGCATCCATGATCCATAGCATGCCAACAGCAATCCACAGCACCGGTGAGTTGGGCATGATAAACAGCGCGAGGGTGGCAGCAATAGCGCCAGCTAAAAAATAAGGACTGCGACGACCGAAGCGATTCCAAGTATTGTCACTCAGATAGCCAATGATGGGTTGGACAATAAGGCCGGTAATGGGGGCGGCGACAAATAATATCGCCATATTAGAATAATCGGCGCCAAGAGTTTCAAAGATCCGGCTGACATTAGCGTTTTGTAATGAGAAACCGAATTGAATTCCCAAATAACCAAAACACATGTTCCAAATTTGCCAAAAACTCAATTCAGGTTTGCGTTGCTGCATTTAATGACTCGTGACCAATGTTGCAAGTATCGTTTTTATTTTTATTAACTCATTGATGCAAATGCCTATTTGAAATAAACATCACGCTCTATGAAACGACAATTAGCCAGAATTGTAAACGGTTATCAAATATTTTATTTGGTTTATTAAAAATGCTTTAAATCGCTTGGGGAGTAATTGGTGGAGGTGGTGTGGGCAATAAAAAAGGGGTTGCGTTCTTTAATTAATATTAGGGCGTGCTGATCTTTGCAGTTCACTTTTGCAACAGCTTGTTTGGCAATTATACAAGGCAGAGCGAGCGCAGTTTAGTCATTCTAAATAACTAAGCCACACTCCTCGTTTCGCAATCAGAAAGCATTTAGATTGAACAAAATTCTAAACACACCCTAGACTAACGGATTACTACACTGCTCTTTAACACCTCGGCGATCGCCTTTGGTATATATATGTACATTGAGGGTAATGTGTTCTAGTTTTTGCCACATAAAGTCATCGCCCACATTGGGGCAAATAACATGTTTGACATAGTTTTTAATATTGCTTTTATCCATATTCAATTTTTCAGGAACTTGAATATAAGCATTTATGTTGCCGTTTGTTGCGTGAGCGCCCTTGAAATACCAATCGCCTCGGGACAGGGAGGTATAAAAGGCCCCTTTAACGATTTTTAATGTATTGTCTGGGACTGATGCTGAGGGAGCATCGCCATTGAATGTCGCGGCAAAAGATTGACCTTGTATACAACCACTGGTCATAAAAGATGAAACCACAACGAAGCAGACTGCTAATCCGGATTTGATGTTAATGTTATGCATCATGGAATTTATTACCTCGTTTTCACTCTCCCTAATGCTATCGACGGCATTTTAAAAAACTAAAGCCATTGTCTGAAATTTAATCTAAGTGGTTGCTGTGTGGATTGTTTTTTTTCAGTAATTTGGCTAATACTGTTTGATAGGCACTAACAATCTGGTGTGTGTAGAATTTTTTATTTAAAATATGCAGGATTTTATGCGAGGAAAGTAACTGCCAATGTTGAAGTTTTTAAGCTTTTTGCTAATGGCTAAAGTCAAAATTCTTACCCACATTTTATATCGTGGTAATAAGCAGTGGTTGAGTGAAGAGCGTGAAGAGTCTTATAAAGATGTGCGTTTAATTGTTTTCCTTAATCATACCAGCTTGTTCGAACCCTTATTTATCCGTTTTTCTTCTTGGCGTTTGTTGTGGAATGTGGCCCATAAGGTGATTGTACCGGGAGCGGATGTCACCATGCGACGGCCGTTAGCTGGGCGCATGCTTAAAGCGTTATTACCCGGTGTTATTCCTATTTCCCGTAAGCAGGATGAATCATGGCAATATTTTTTATCCATGGTTGGGCAAGACGGCGTCATTACCGCAATATTACCTGAAGGACGAATGAAACGTGCTAATGGTTTAGACAAAGCCGGAAAACCGATGTCTGTGCGCGGCGGTGTGGCAGAAATTCTTGAGAAATTAGAACAAGGCAAAATACTGTTTATTTACAGTGGGGGATTACACCATATTCAAAGCCCCGGTGATATTTTCCCGAAACTGTTTAAATGTATATCTGCCAATTTAGAGATTATTGATATACCGACCTATAAAGCCAGTCTTAGTGCTATCTCAGGTAAAAATTTCAAAGCAAAAGTGATGGCCGATATGGATCAGCGATTACTTGATTGCGTACCTTAAATTTAACGTTAATCTACTAAGTTGAGAGTTGTTAAAGCGCTTGATGATTTGCATAGAATGACGTGTAAAAAATTCACCGTTTAACCGAGTTGATCAAACGGTGAATAGGTTTTTATCTTTGTTTTAAATAATTCAACATAGTGTCGGCATCAGACACTTCAAAGGGGTCAATAGGACAGTTGTCATCATAACCATCTTCGGCGAACGTTTGTTTAATTTCACCCTTTTCAACATACATCGAATAGCGCCAACTGCGCATGCCAAATCCAAGGTTGCTTTTATCTACTAGCATGCCCATTTTACGGGTGAACTCGCCATTACCATCGGGTAGTAAAAATACTTTATCTGCTTGTTGGCTCTTGCCCCATTGATACATTACAAACGCATCGTTAACAGAAATACAGACTATTTTATCTACGCCTTGGGCGACAAATTCATCATGCAGTTCTTCATAGCGCGGTAAGTGGCTGGTGGAACAGGTGGGTGTATAGGCACCCGGTAGTGAAAATACTACCACGTTGCTATCGGCAAAAATTTCGTCACTAGTTAAATCTTTCCATTCAAATGGATTAGGGCCACCTAGGGCTTCATTACGAACACGAGTTTTAAAAGTAACTTTAGGTACTGTGCGATTCATTTTTTTCTCCATTAGGTTTGAGCTGAATTATTGGATAACGGGTACTAGATTAGAAGGAGATAGGTTTAAAGTACAATGGCTACTATCAATAATATTGAAAGGTAAAATCTATCGTCGTTAAAAGTCGGGCTTACCACGTAACTTTTTTTGTTTACCTGCTTTGTTCTTCTTATCCATGCGTTTTACTTGTGAAGACTTACTGGGCTTGGTGGGACGTCGTGCTTTTTGCACAATAGCGGCTTGCTGAATAATCGCAATAAGCCGCTCATAGGCGTCCTGACGGTTCATATCTTGGGTGCGATGAGCCTGCGCCTTTAGGATTAATATACCGTCTTGGGTAATGCGCGAATCTTTACTGTTGAGCAATCGCTCTTTGTAAAAATCCGGTAAAGAAGAGCGGTGAATATCAAAGCGCAAATGAATGGCGGATGAGACTTTATTAACGTTTTGCCCGCCAGCGCCCTGGGCGCGGATGGCAGTCAATTCCACTTCTTCATCGGGTAGTTGTACGCCACTAGAAATCCACAACACGTTTAGGGTAATACCTTCTTATAAGGTTTAACCGTGACGTGCTGGTAAACGCCAGCGTCAATATAAGGGTCGTTATCTGCCCAGTGTTGCGCTTCCACTAAACTGGCAAATTCCGCAATGACTAACGAACCAGTGAAGCCGGCTTCACCGGGATCTTCACTGTCGATAGCCGGAGTGGGGCCTGCTACTAACAAGCGCCCTTGCTGGGTGAGTTCTTGTAGTCGCTGCAAATGTGCTGGGCGTGCTTGTAATCGTTTAGCAAGACTGTTTTCAACGTCTTGTGCGTAAATCATGTACCACATTTAGGGTTTTTCCTGTTGTTCTTCTTTGGGCATATATTTGTATAAATAAGCAATGGTTAACACCGTGAAAACTAAACTGGCAATGGTCATCCAGAATACCTTGAAGTTAACCCATTGCTCTTGGGTAAATTCATACGCCACGTATAGATTTACTGCTGCAGCGGCTAGGAAAAACACGCCCCAGACAAAATTAACCCGCGCCCAAATGTTATCTGGCAAGGTAATGCTAGATTCCATCATCTTCTTTAACACTGGGCGTTTAAGCAGTTGGCTACCCAATAGGGTTACCGCAAAAATCAAATAGACTACGGTGGGCTTCCACATAATGAAGGTTTCATCACGCAGGAATAGGGTAAATCCGCCAAAGATCATAATGATGGCAAAAAATATCCACTGCTTTTTTTCAACTTCTTTTTTGATGATCCAGGTGACTAATATTTGTAACGTAAACGCTACCATTAAGGCACCTGTGGCCCAAAATATGTCATGTAACTTGTAAAAGGCGAAAAAGATTAATAAGGGTAAAAACTCGACTAATGCAGCCATTGTGATCCTCGAAATTGATACGTCTAGAAAATATTAACACAGTTAATCTGAACTCGGGACTGTCGTATTGTCACTGAGTTCAGATTAAACAAGGATAATTGTAACTAAAATTAGCGTGTTGCTGCTTTCATTACACTCACAAATTCGCCGAGTGCTTGTAACATGGCAGGAACATCATCAAGATACTTCTCAATAATATTCACCGTAGCAGAGCCTGCTATAGCACCGTCGGCACCGGCGCTAATGGCCGCTTTAACATGCTCCGGTGTGGATATGCCAAAGCCTATCACCGCTGGCGCCGCGTTATTTTGTTTAAGACGCATGACCATTTCGTGCACCGGTGTGGTGGCGGTGGCTTCTGCCCCGGTAACACCTGCACGACCTAACAAATAGGTATAACCCTGCGTTTGCTTGGCAATGGCAGCGAGATCCTCATCGTTGGCATTCGGTGGCGCAATCAGAATTTGCTTGATGCCATTGGCTTCGGCTGCTGTTCTGAAAGGCGTTCCTTCACGCAGTGGTACATCGGCGAGTAAAATTGAATCCACACCCGCTTGTTTGGCCTCGGCGTAAAATGTCTCAATACCACGACGGAACACTAGGTTGCTGTATAACAACAAACCAATCGCCACATCCGGATATTTTGCTCTTACTCTGGCAATAACCGCAAAACTGTCAGCGGTTTTGAAATGATGGCTTAGAGCACGAATACTGGCTTTTTGAATGGTAGGGCCATCGGCAATGGGGTCTGAGTAAGGAAAGCCTAGCTCTAAGGCGTCGGCACCGTTATCCACCAAGGTACAGATGATTTTGTAACTGGTTTCTAGATCGGGGTCACCCAACATAACGAAGGGCACAAAGGCACCTTCATTGTTATTGGCTAGCTTCTCAAAAAGGGCGGCGTATCTATTTATATTGCTCATGTTACAGTGCTCCTTTTTCTTTAAGAATGCGGTTTACATGGTCTAAGTCTTTGTCACCACGACCAGAAAGATTGACAACAATAATGGTCTCTTTGTCGGCGGCTTCAGCCATTTTCAACGCATGGGCAAGGGCATGAGATGATTCTAACGCAGGAATAATTCCTTCCTTGCAGGCTAATAATTGGAACGCATCCAATGCTTCATCATCGGTAACTGATACATATTGCGCGCGGCCAATATCATGTAAATGGGCATGTTGTGGGCCAACTGCGGGGTAATCGAGACCCGCTGAAACCGAATAGCTTTCTTCAATCTGCCCATCATCGTCTTGCATAATATAAGTGTGAGCGCCGTGTAATACGCCAGAGCTGCCTTTAGCAATCGCTGCGCCGTGTTCTGAGGTATTTACCCCTTTACCTGCTGGCTCAACACCAATAAGTTGTACTTGTTCGTCGTCGATAAAATCGGCAAAAATACCGATGGCGTTGGAGCCGCCGCCGACACAGGCGACTATCGAATCAGGCAAACGGCCTTCTTTTTGTATAATTTGTTCACGGACTTCTTCGCCAATCATTCGGTGAAATTCACGCACAATAGTCGGGAACGGATGGGGGCCAGCGGCCGTTCCTAACAAGTAGTGAGCATTTTCATAAGTACCAGACCAGTCTCGGAGAGCTTCGTTAACTGCATCTTTTAGGGTGCCTGAACCTGCATTAACAGGGATAACTTCTGCACCCATTAGGCGCATACGAAACACGTTAGGGGCTTGGCGTTCAACATCTTTAGCACCCATATAAATACGCGCTTTTAAGCCCAATAATGCACAGGCTAAAGCGGTGGCGGTACCGTGTTGTCCAGCGCCGGTTTCGGCAATCACATGAGTTTTACCCATACGTTTGGTAAGTAAAGCCTGACCTAATACCTGATTGGTTTTATGGGCGCCACCATGAAGTAAATCTTCACGCTTAAGGTACAAAGTAACCAACGGATTGCTAACGATATTGCGTACTTTGGTTAAAGGCGTCGGGCGGCCCGCATAGTCTTTTAGCAAACCAATGAATTCTTTTTGGAATTCAGGATCGTTCTGGGCATCAATAAAGGCTTGTTCAAGCTGATCTAGCGCAGGGATCAGTAGTTCTGGTACATACATTCCGCCGTATTGGCCGAATTTGGAGTCTAGTTTGTTACTCATGATTAGTATTCTCTTAATTTGCTAAACAGGGTGTTGATCTTATTTGCATCTTTCACCCCCGGCGTTATTTCTACGCCAGAATTAACATCTAATATTGCCGCACCTGTTTGTGCCGCTTGTTGGATGTTGTCGATATTCAGTCCACCGGCTAATACCAGTGTGGAAAAATTCAGTTGCCCATTGGCTAACAATCGCCAATCAAAGGCTTGGCCAGTGCCGCCACTTTGTTGGCCGACTTTGCAATCAAGTACAAAGCGGTCAACCTGGGCTTCATTTAATTCGGGTAGGCTATCTACTACGCCCTTAGCTCGCCAGATTTCACAATTTACGGGTAATTGCTGACGCAGGCTGTTGATGTATTGTTGATCTTCGTCACCATGCAATTGCACTGCCGCCAAATTTAACTCATTGGCAATATGGGCGACTTCCGCAATGGCTTGATTGACAAACACACCTACATAGTTAAAAGGCACGTTATGGCTGATGATTTTTGCTTGGTCGAGGTTAACTCGTCGCGGTGATTTTTCGGCAAATATTAACCCCGCGTAATGAGCTGGCGATTGTTGCACCACTTGCGCATCGTCTTCGTTGGTAATACCGCAAACTTTAACTGTGCCATATAACAGCGCTTCTACGGCTTTTTTGACATTATCCTGTGCCATTAAGCTACTGCCAACTAAAAAGCCATCTACTTTATCTGCCAGAGATAATACGTCCTGGTGAGTATAAATACCGGACTCACTGATCAGCACACAGTCTTTATTCAGCAGCGGTACTAACTTGTCGGTAGTGGCTAAGTCGGTACTGAGGTCGCGTAAATTACGGTTATTGATACCAATAATTTTCGCACCTAAACGATTAGCGCGTTCTGCTTCTTCGGCATTACTGACTTCGGTTAATACATCCAGTTGATAATGAGCGGCTAAATCAGCCAATTCACTGTATGTCGCATCGTCCAGTACCGATAACATCAACAAAATGGCATCGGCGTTATGGTAACGGGCTAAATGTACTTGGTAAGGGTCGATAAAAAAGTCTTTGTTGATTACCGGTTGGCTGACGTTTTCACGTACATAACGCAAATAGGCAAAATCACCGGAGAAATACTTTTTGTCGGTGAGGACTGAAATAGCTGCCGCGTAAGGGGCATAGGCTGCAATAATTTCATCGAGATCGAAGTTCTCACGGATCAGTCCTTTAGAGGGAGACGCTTTTTTACACTCTAGTATAAAGCCGGCATTGGGCTGACTGAGCGCATCGAACATACTGCGGTCCGATGGGGTTAGCGTATCTATAAAGCTCGTTAAGGGGAGTTCTTGTTTCAGCGCGGCAATTTCGATGGCTTTATCGGCGCAGATTTTTTCTAATACATTAGCCACGACTGATCTCCGCTGCTTGGGTGATGGTATTTAAAGCGTTGCCAGATTCAATGGTAGCCATGGCCAATTCGGTGCCTTGTTTTAAGGTTTCTACCTTGCCGTTGAGTTTTAGTAGTAGGCTGACATTAGCGGCGACAGCCGCTTTATGAGCTTCTGCGCCTTGGCCAGATAATACCGCTTCAATCATTTGTTTGTTTTGTTCTGGCTCACCACCTTCGATGGCACTAAGTGGATATTCATGCAAACCGAAATCGGCAGGAGTAACACTTTGTACCTGCATATCACCATTATGTAGACTGACAATTTCTGTTGGGCCATGTAATGCCACTTCATCTAAACCACTGCCATGGACTACCACAGCATTTTTATAGCCGAGTAAATCTAAGGTTTTGGCAAAAGGCATGAGTAAATCAGCATGGTATACGCCAATCATCATATGCGTTGGGCGGGCAGGGTTGACTAATGGGCCTAACAAATTAAATAGGGTACGACTTTTTAAGGTTTGGCGTACGTTCATGGCGTGTTTGATACCCGCGTGGTAGCGCGGCGCAAACAAGAAACACAAATTGGCTTCATCCAAACATTGGCGCGCCAGTTCCGGCGTCATCATTAAGTCCATACCAAAGGCATTGAACAAATCCGCGGAGCCGGATTTACTGGATACACTGCGGTTACCGTGCTTTGCTACTTTCAAGCCACAGGCCGCAGCAACAATGGCTGAGGCCGATGAAATATTAATCGTGTTGTGACCATCACCACCGGTACCGACGATATCGGTGAAGTCATAATCCGGACGAGAAAACGCCGTGGCGTTATCAATCAATGCCGCAGCGGCTCCGGCGATTTCCTGTGGGGATTCCCCCTTGAATTTTAATGCAGTCAACATGGCCGAAAGAATAATGTCGTCGACCTCACCTTTAACCACCTGGCTAAAGAAATCTTGGCTTTGTTGCTGACTGAGAGACTGTCCTTGATAAAGTTGTTCAAATAGATTCAACATGTCACAGATCCTGCGTTAAAAATTCAATGCTCTGGGTAAGTAATAATCCGCCCTGACTGGTCAATATGGATTCAGGGTGAAATTGGAAGCCGAGCATTTTATCTTGCGGATGGTAAACCGCCATAGGAATATCGTTAAATTTGGCCAAAATGCTGAGGCAATCCGGCACATGGTTGGCCATTAGTGAATGATAACGCGCCACCGGTAATGGTTGCTGTAATCCGCTAAACATTAAGTCACCACTGTGTGCAATCAATGACGATTTACCGTGCATTACCTCTGAAGAAAGACCAATCTCACCGCCGTAATGTTCAACAATGGCCTGATGACCCAAACAAATACCCAATACCGGATACTTGCCTTGTGCTTGCTTGAGTAATTCCGGCATACAACCAGCGGCGGCCGGCGTACCTGGGCCAGGTGACAAGATCAGCATGGCATTACCTTCAACCTGCTGCATTTTCTCAATGACTTTGTCGGCACTCACGTTGTTACGATAAACTTGCATGGCAAAGCCAAGCTTGCGCATTTCGTCCACTAGGTTGTAACTAAAAGAATCGAAGTTATCCAGCAAAAATAGCGTAGGAGCGTTGCTCATAGGTTGGGCATTATTAATAGTACTCATGCGCTGTGCTCCTGTGAGTGGGCCGCGACAATAGCACGTATTACCGCCTGTGCTTTACTACGGGTTTCATCGGCTTCCGATTGTGGGTCGGAATCATAGACCACACCGGCACCGGCTTGTACATGGGCCATCCCGTTTTGCACAAAAGCAGAACGGATAACAATGCAGGTATCCATATCACCCTGACCATTAATGTAACCGACGGCACCGCCGTAACTACCACGGCGCTGTTTTTCGACTTTACGAATAAGCTCAGCAGCACTGACTTTAGGTGCACCCACTAAGGTGCCCATATTCATACAGGCTTGATAGGCGTGCAGGGCATCTAAATCAGACCGTAATTGCCCGACCACACGGGAAACAAGGTGCATTACCTGTGAATAGCGGTCGACTTGTAAAAGGTCTTTCACATAGCGACTACCGGGTTCGCAAACTCTCGCTAAATCGTTACGAGCGAGGTCAACCAACATTAGATGTTCGGCTTTTTCTTTTTCGTCCTGACGTAATTCCAGCTCAATGCGGCTATCTAGATCGGCATCGATACTACCATCGGCATGAAAGCCGCGGCGACGAGTACCGGCAATCGGATAAATTTCAACTTGATTAGATTGCTGATGATACTTCAATGCCGATTCTGGTGAGGCACCGAATAAACAAAAATCTTTGTCCTGCAGATAAAACATATAAGGGCTAGGATTTTGAATCTTAAGCTGTTGATAAGCCTTGTAAGGATTTGGGCAAGGTAGGCTAAAGGTACGTGATGGCACCACCTGAAAAATATCGCCGCAGATAATATGTTCTTTTAATAGATTAACGTCAGCCATGTAGCTGGCATCATCTTTATCGGTTTGTAGCTGGCCAATTTCGACCTTAGCAGATGTTGCAAATGGCTTGGTTGGTAAGGTAGCAATCTGTTGGCTAATGGTTTCAATTTTTTGACTGATACGGAAATATTGTTGTGCCACATCGGGGCCACTAAATACGCTGCCAACCAGTTCGGTGGTTTGTTGTTGGTGATCAATCAGTGCCAAGGTTTCAGCAAGATAAAATACAAAATCTGGGCAGCTGTTGTTGCCATCGGCCACATCGGGTAATTGTTCAAAGGTGGCCAGCATGTCATAGGCAAACACACCGCCTAAAAATAGGGCTTCAGGGTGCTGGCGTATTGGAGTGATGTTTTGCACTATGCTGCGCAAGGTATCAAAAACGCTGTGGGCCTTTAAACGTGAATCTTCATCGATGTCGGTGGTGTTAATGTCAAAGGTAAGAATAAGTTGCTGTGGTGTTTGGCTGATGTTGGCATCGGCGCAATGGCTTGCCAGTATGGGTAAAACAGCCGCTCCGTTATCGGTTAGGGCTTGGCAAATAACCTGATTGCCATTGCACTCTAACCTTAACGCCGCATCAATGAGGATCAGGCTTTTTAAATCATCTTTACTTTGGACTTCGGCTGATTCCAACAGAATATTATGGGGTTGCCCTTCGCACAGGTGTCGATACAAAGTGAGGGGCTCGGCAACGTAAGGCACCTGATGGATCAGGCTTTCCACTTTGCCGGGTTGTTGACTTAACTGGGATAAACTCATTTTTAGTCTCTTATTGCGCTAATTTTTTACTGCCAAATTCGCCGTGTTGAGCCATTTTAAAATACCATAAAAAAGGCCCGCACTATGCGAGCCTTGATACTTTGTTACACACAAAAGCATACCGCCCGCTAAGTCGGAATATGCCACCACCAAGTGATCATTGTTGAAATGTTTGTGTTTAAATTCATGTTCGTTAACCTGTTTCAGGTATACTGTGCAAAATTGCAATGCCCTCTAGGAAAAAGCATATTGACCTTGATGTCAATAATTAATTGAATTAAACCGCTATGAACACTACCTATTCACTTAATTTGTATATTTATTCACCTTTTTACGACGATGATTCGGAATTCAGCCACAAATGAAAATTGATCTGCACTGCCATAGCCATTTTTCCGATGGGCAGTTAACCATCCCAGAACTGATTAATCGTGCACATAATATGCAAGTCGATGTATTGGCCATCACCGATCACGATACCGTGACGGGTATTCCTGTAGCGCAAGCTTATCAACGGCAGCAAAAGCGGCCATTAACTATTATTCCTGGAATCGAATTATCCACCAGCTGGCATGGCTTTGATATTCATGTGATTGGTTTGAATGTAGACATTGATGACGAATTATTTCAACAACGGCTAGCCCAGCAAGCCCAAAGCCGCTTAGAGCGTGCGGTGCTTATTGGTGAAAAACTTGAGAAGGCGGGGATTCCTGATATGTTCGCTAAAGCGCAGGCCATTGCTGGTGTAGGTCAAGTTACCCGTGCACATTTTGCCAGAGCCATGGTGCGCGAAGCGGTAGTGGATGATATGGACAAGGCGTTTAAAAAATATCTTGGTAAAGATAAGCGCGCCCATGTTAAGCCGGTCTGGATCACTATTGACGAAGCGGTAGCGTGGATCCAGCAAGCAGGCGGGCAAGCCGTATTGGCGCACCCCGGTCATTATGACTTATCGGCAAAATGGTTACGCCGTTTAATTGAGTATTTTAAGCAGGCCGGTGGTGATGGTATGGAAGTGATCCACAGCCATTTATCACCTCAGGCTAAGCAGCAAATGGCAGCCTATGCCAATGAATATCAGCTTTTAGGCTCCAGTGGTTCGGATTTTCACTTTCCTAATCGCTGGACTGAGCTGGGTAAAAATCTTTCGCTTCCCGATAATGTTATGCCAATATGGCATGATTGGAATATGGCTGCATTAGCCGCACAAAGTAGAGTAGTAAATTGAGTCAGTTTTTTTATATTCATCCAGATAACCCGCAGCAGCGGTTATTACGTCAGGCCTGCGATGTTATTCGTAAAGGCGGCGTGGTGGTGTACCCCACGGATTCTGGCTATGCCATTGGTTGTCAAATGGATGACAAGTCCGCCCTTGAGCGTTTGTGCCGTATCCGCCAAATTGAAAAAGAGCATAAATTTACCCTGATGTGTAAAGACATGTCGGAGATTTCTACTTATGCCCGCGTGGATAATCAGGCCTTCCGTCAGATTAAAAATAATACCCCTGGGGCTTATACCTTTATTTTAAAAGCCACCAAAGAAGTACCCAATCGCTTACAAAATCCTAAGCGTAAAACCATTGGTATTCGAGTACCGAATAATGTGATTGCACTGGCGTTACTCGAGGAGTTTGGTGAGCCGTTAATGTCGACCTCGTTGATATTACCCGGTGAAATTGTTGCCGAATCTGACCCTGAAGAAATACGCGACAAGCTAGAGAAACAAGTGGATTTAATTATTCACGGAGGTTTCCTCGGTGAACATTTAACCACGGTGGTGGATATGTCTGATGGCAATGTGGAAATTCTTCGCCATGGTGCCGGTGATGCCGATGTGTTTGGTTAAGGGCAACTAACTAGCATGGCTGAGCGCGCCGACATTATAGCCATTCAGCAGCCGCTGCCGCTGGCATTTATAAATGGTGAAGCGGTAATGGAAAAGCCGGAGGATTTATACATTCCTCCGGAGGCGTTAGAAGTTATTCTCGAAGCATTTGAAGGTCCGCTGGATCTGTTGCTGTACCTTATTCGTAAGCAAAAATTTGAAATTGTCGACTTACCAGTGGCGCAAATTACCCGGCAGTACATGGAATATGTCGACTTAATGAAAGACATTAAGTTGGAATTAGCCGGTGAATACCTATTAATGGCAGCGATTCTGGCAGAAATTAAATCGCGGATGTTATTGCCTAAGCGTGAAGAAGAAAATGAAGAAGACGATCCGCGGGCTGAGCTTATCCGTCGTCTACGTGAATATGAAGTAGTAAAAGCGGCTGCACTGGATTTAGATAGCATACCGCGGGAAGAACGAGATATCTTTTTGCCTAAGGTACAGGTTACTGAAGATTGCCAGCCTCAGCGCATGCTGCCGCCAGTGGCAATGCAGGAGTTGGTATTGGCAATGCAAGCGGCTATGCAAAGGGTGAAAGCCTTTGAACATCATCATATTACGCCTGAAACTTTATCCACTCGTGAACGCATGTCGGCTATTTTGGATCAGGTTAAAGCCGATGAATTCACTTCATTTTCAGCGTTTTTTACCGCAGATGAAGGCAAGGCAGGGGTGGTCGTGACCTTTTTAGCCATATTGGAATTGGTCAAAGAATCGTTGCTGGAATTGGTGCAAGCCGAGCCATTTTCAGATATCCATATTAAGTTAGCCGATGGTTAAGGTAACAAATTAGACGCGAGCTGGTATTTCGCGAGAGGGTAATATTGATGGCAAAAATTTCAGACGAGCAACTAAAGCAGTTAGTGGAAGCGGCGATATTTGTTGCCGATAAACCTGCTTCGGAAGAGTTTCTATTAGAAACTGTGCTCGAAGGCCTCAGTGTTAGCCGTAAGCGTTTAAAAGAGGTGTTGGCGTTATTGCAGTTAGATTACCAACCTCGAGGAATACAGTTAGTCAAAGTGGCATCTGGATATCGCTTTCAGTCACAGGATAGCCTTGGCCCTTGGTTGGCAAAAATGTGGCAGGAACAGGCACCACGTTATTCAAGGGCGATGTTGGAAACATTGTCGTTAATTGCCTATCGTCAACCTATTACCCGCGGTGAAATTGAAGATGTCCGCGGTGTATCGGTGAGTAGTCATATTATTAAGTCGTTGTCGGAGCGCGGCTGGATAAAAGTAGTAGGGCATAAAGAAGTGCCTGGGCGGCCGTCGTTATACGCCACCACCAAAACTTTTTTAGATTATTTTTCGTTGTCGGGTTTAGCAGAGTTACCCAGCATTGAGGCATTCGAAAAGCTCGATGAAGGGCATATTTCTGATAATGACTCAATTGAATTACCGCAGACGGAATTCGATATGCAACCACAAGCAGATGAGAAGCAAATACATTAATTATGAGTGAAAAATTACAGAAAGTGCTGGCTACAGCTGGCATAGGTTCGCGTCGCCAAATGGAACAATGGATCCAGCAAGGGCGTATTTCGGTTAACGGTACATTAGCCACTTTGGGCGATCGTGTTGAAGGTAACGAGCAAATCCGCGTGGATGGTAAGTTGCTGGATAAACCCGAAGCAGAGCAAATTTGCCGAGTTATTATGTACAACAAGCCTGAAGGCGAAATGTGTACCCGTCATGATCCAGAAGGGCGGCCAACGGTATTTGATCGCTTACCCCGAATGAACCATGGTCGTTGGATTGCGGTAGGTCGATTGGACATTAATACCAGTGGTTTATTGTTATTTACCAATGATGGCGAGATGGCGAATCGGTTAATGCATCCTAAGCATGAAGTCGAACGGGAATATGCAGTACGCGTATTTGGTGAAGTCGAGAACGCTATGCTTAGTCGCCTTAAAAAGGGCGTTAAGTTGGAAGATGGCGAAGCCAAATTTAATACTATCGTGGCTCGCTCTGGTGAAGATGAAAGTATTAACCGCTGGTATAACGTTAGTCTTACCGAAGGGCGTAATCGTGAAGTACGCCGCTTGTGGGAATCACAAGGGTTACAGGTGAGTCGTTTAATGCGCGTGCGTTACGGTGATATTCATTTAGAAAATCGTTTACCTCAGGGCGCCTGGATTGAGCTGGAACTAGAAGCGATTAACTATTTACGTAAGTCCGTAAAACTCGGTGTTGAGCTGAATACGGTGGTTGATGAAAAGAAAAATAAACTCGACCATGTGCGTATTAGTCGCATGCGCCGTTCGGTGAAAAAACACAGTGTAATTGCCAGTAAAAACGCTGCCTCTGATGGAAGTGCTAAAAAAGCAGCTGCAGCGAAACCTAAGCCAAAAGCGGGCGCTCGTCGTGGCAAACCCAAAGCACGTACCCGTCAAGGACAAAGTTAAAAGTCTACCAACTTAGATATCATTTAAAACACGCTGAACAAGGATGTTCAGCGTGGGTCATACTCAATAAAATTATCATTCCACAATAATATTGCGGCAGTTGACCTCAGTGTAGTTAGTGTAGTTAAAGCAGCATAAAAATAGCCGCTAATGCAGTCATCAATAATACCAGCCAACGGTATTGTTTATCCGGGATACGTTTAACAATCCAAACACCACAGTAAGCACCAATAGCAATAAATGGCAGGCCGAGCAGATCCAGTAAGAAGGAGTTGAGGCTAATGCTGTCCCAAAAGAAGATGTGGAACGGCACTTTAAACAGGTTAATGGCTAAAAAGAACCAGGCAGCGGTGCCAATATATTCATTTTTAGGTAAGCGCATGCTGAGCAAATACAACGCCATAACCGCCCCCGCAAGGTTGCCAATCATGGTAGTTATACCGCCTAATAAGCCCATTAATAGCGCAAACCACATATAATCGGGGATATTGTCTTTATTGGCTTTTTCCATCCATAACATGATCGCCAAACTAATAAAAATGATCACGCTCATGATCATTTTAAACAGTTCGTCATCGATATAATTACCTAACCAAGTACCGACCAAAACGCCGACAGCGGCGGATGGAAACAGCTTGAGTAAATAGTGCCAATTGGCATGCCGGTGATAATAAATCACCGCAAATACATCGGCCATAATCAGCATGGGGAGCATTAACCCTGATGATGCCTTGCCACCAAAAATGACTGCCAACAATGGAATGGAAAACATCGATACGCCGTGCACGCCAGTTTTGGCCATGCCGATAAAGAAGGCCACCAAAAATAATAGCGCTAAGGTGTGATAGCTAAGGGAATAGGAAAAAATTTCAATCATTAAATTAGCTCGGTTATCTTGCATGTAAATGAGCTGAGTTTATTTTAGGCTCATATTCACAATGAGGTGGCAACTGGAGTAGATCCTGCCATTCGATACATAAGTATAACGATTTCAATAGTATATTCTGTCACTAAATACGCATATGTTGGACTAAAAAGAGCTGTGTCTGCGCTTGTATTGTGCGTAACATGTAATTAACTAATAATTAACATTATTTTTATTAACCGTACAAAGGATAGTCAATGCTATTGCATAAGAATGGATCAACACTCAACACAGGTTTGTTATTACTGGTTATATTTATTTTAGGTGGTTGTGGTGGTGCTAGTACTTCTGACACACCGCCAACAACCAAGGTACCTTCAGTAACAACGCCAGAGCCGGTAATATCAGAGCCAGAGGAACCCATTGCGGTTACTCAAGAGACACTACCGCGCATCGATATTTATAATATTGAAGGTGAAATTGTCGATGAGCCAAAAGTAACGGCCAATATGAAGGTCACTCAATATGTGATTGGTGAACTACCCATCACCAATTACGACGGCTTTATTGGCGTTGAATATCGCGGCTCCAGTTCACAGTATTATTATGAAAAGAAAAATTTTGGCATCGAAACTCGTGATGCCGAAGGTGAGGACTTATCTGTCTCTTTATTAGGTTTTCCTGAAGAAGAGGATTGGGTATTACATGGCCCGTTTGGTGATAAGAGCTTAATGCGCAACGCCTTGATGTTTGATATGGCTGCCGCATTTGATCGTTACTCGTCCCGTTGGCAGTTTGTTGAAGTGTATGTTGATGAAGAATATAACGGCTTATATGTACTTCTAGAGAAAATCAAACGTGATGATAACCGAGTTAACATCAATAAATTAAAAGAGGATGAGAACAGCGGCGAAGATGTCACTGGTGGCTATATTATTAAATTAGATAAAACCAATGGTGAGCATGAAGGTGATCCTGGGGCTTATGACTTATACACTGATAATATGAGTTTTATCTCGGCTCATGGCTCAGGCATTAACCCTAACAGTATTCATCATTTTATTTACCATACCCCTAAATCTGACGACATCACCGATGAACAAAAAGCCTATATACAGCAATATGTTGGTGATTTTGAAGATGCGTTGGCAAGTGACCAATTTAAAGATGAAACGGCCGGTTATCGTAATTTTATTGAGGTAGATAGCTTTGTTGATTATTTTCTGGCTACCGAGATTTCCGGCAACGTCGATGGTTATCGCCTCAGCACCTATTTGTATAAAGACAAAAATGACAAATTAACCATGGGGCCACTGTGGGATTATAACTTGGCATTCGGTAATGCTGATTATTGTGACGGTGGGTCTAATACCTTGTGGGTTTATTTATCCGAGGAGCGTTGTGAAGGTGGCGTGTTTGGCGTGCCATTTTGGTGGTATCGATTGTTAGAGGACCCATATTTTGCGGATAAAGTAAAAGCTCGCTGGTCGGCACTGCGTGCAGGGAGTTTAAGTGACGCTGCTGTTACTCAGCGTATCAATACTATGCAGCAACAACTAGATAATACCGGTGCAGTACAGCGCAATTTTCAGCGTTGGGATATTTTAGGTGCTTACGTGTGGCCGAATGAATATGTTGGTCAAACACATGCAGAAGAAGTGACTTATTTAAGCCAGTGGCTAACCGCACGATTGCAGTGGTTAGATAACGAGATTACAAATTTGTAGGGAATACTTTTCCCTCGTTTAGGTTACTGAGCCTTAGAGTGGTAGATCAAATTGAGCTGCCATTCCTTTAACAATACGTTGCGGGCCGGTTATTTGCCCGCCATGTTGCGGATGCCAGTCAAAAGATAATTCTGACTGGCCTTTACGCAATATAAAGCGATCATCCGACAAGCGCGCACCTAGTGCATTACAAATATATTTCTGTTCCCAACCATTGTTAAGGCAGTCGTCAGTAACCTGTTGTAATGATTCCCTAGTTATATGTTGCAGTCGCTGTAAACCTGCCATCTTGAGACGAAATGTCCGGTAATCCTGTAGCCATTTTTTCAACATCGTCTTCACTCCAATGGTGATTATTCTGCTTGCGCGTCGACGGATTGGCCATTAGTGCCAATACTGGCATCCGATAACAAATGTATGTAATGCGGCATAATATCGGCAGGTGTTTTTAAGCTGCTTTCATCTTCAGCGGGGTAGGCTTTAGTACGCATGGCACTTTGGGTTGGTCCTGGATTTATAGCATTAAAGCGTATGGTGCTATTGCTATATTCATCGGCTAAGCATTGCATCATCGCTTCGGTGGCGAATTTTGAAACGCAGTAGGTACCCCAATAAGCACGGCCTTGACGACCCAAACCTGAGGTGGTGAATAACACCGAAGCATGAGGGGCTTTTTTTAATACCGGTAACAGTGCCTTGGTCATTAGAAACTGACTAGTGACATTGGTTTGTAAGGCTTCTTGCCATTGCTTTTCAGGGATTTGTGCAAAAGGGCGTAAATCGCCCAAAATGCCTGCATTTAACAATAATCCATCAAGATGACCGAATTGTGACTCTATGGTTGCCGCCATATCGATATAGTGTTTTTCAGTGGCGCCTAACAAGTCTAAGGGAACAATCGCGGGTTCTGGATATTGATTATTAACAATTTCGTCATAAATACTTTCCAGTTTACTTACGGTTCTACCTAATAGGATCACGGTAGCACCTTGTTTAGCGCAGTCAATGGCAGCCTGTCTGCCAATGCCTGAACCACTTCCTGTGATTAAAATAGTTTTATTTTTCAATGCATTGGTAAAGCTTTCTTCATTCATACTTGAATACTAATTAATTGGTAATTGCAGAGGATCTTAACATTTACCTTGGTGAAGGTGTGTAAAAATTGAGTTAGTTACAAATAGTTAACAAATCTTTGCAAAATTCCCACAAAGCCAATATATTGCACTATCCTTAACTGGTCGTATCAGTTGGGTCGCTGATTTGTTAAAGGTGACGCTTTTATAAAATTTTGTACCCCTACAATTACGATATCAATAAAAATATGATGAGATTCATGGGAGTTGAAATGAAGAAATTGTTAATTAGCTCCACCTTAGCCGCAGTGATGAGTTTAAGCGGGTGTGGTGGAGGTGAAACTTTAGATGACGTACACAGTAGTACACCAGAGGCTAAACCTTTTGCCCGCGTTGTATTTGACCCCAGTAATTCAGATTTAAATATCCCTAATGATTTATTAATGATCCCCAATGGGGATTTATTTGATTTTACCTTGAATATTCTGCCGGATAATGTGGTTAACCCTAGTGACCCACAATATGCTCTTGGCGCGTTAGACGGCTGGTCAACCCAGCATCCCTTTGTGATTCGTATCGATGTACCTAATGGTGTTGAAATTGATGATGCGAGCGCAGGCAGTGCGGGCGCAGTTCGTTTATATGAAGCCGAACAAGTACTACAAAGCGATGCGCCTATTTGTCAGGCTATCGCTGCAGAAGTACAAGCACCAGGTTTACCCTGTCTATTGGGAGAACAATTGACCTGGGGTGTTGATTTTATTACGCAAAAATCTGCTGCAGGTACTATTACGGTTGCCCCGCTAAAACCCCTTAAACCGGGTCAAGGTTATATGTTGGTGGTCACCGATGAATTAATGGATTCGGAAGGCCGTTCGGTTAAAGGTTCAACGTCTTGGGAGTTAGCTCGACAAGATCCCAATACTCACCCCTTGGCATCGGCAGATCAGAAACAATTACAAAGTATTCTCGATTTCTTTATGACATTGCTAGGTGGTGAAGGACTTGATCGTGAAGAGGTGTCTTATGCTGCTTATTTTTCTACTCAGTCCGCAGGCACCGTGTTAGGTACGGTTAAGCAATTACAAGTTGGTCCATTTGCGCAAGTTTTTGCGACGGTAATGGCACAAACTGGTGGTGATATTGCTGCTTCACAACAAGCCGCTGCTGCTTACTTACCGGTAATTATGGTAGGTGATGCCGCCGCGCCAGATGTATTCACGGCCTTCTTAGGTGGTGGTGTATTTAGCGCGGAGCAAAGTGCTGGCTTAGCGCAATTAGGTTTAACTAGCTGCCCCGCAGTATTAGCCGGTTTGCAATCAGATAACCCCTTAATAGCAGGTACTGCTCAAGGTGTGGTGAGTTTTTGTGCAGCTAATTTGAAACAAGGCAGCATTGATTTACCTTACTATTCAAGTACCACTAATCCGCTGGCAGATTGGTGGCGAGCAGCCTGTACCGGTGGTTCGGTATTACAATCCTTAGGTCAAGAAAATGTAGAATCATTGATTGCTAATGGCGCGTTGGGAGCTAATCAGCCTTTATGTGAAGCTGCAACCGGTGGTCAGTTATATGATCTCAATTTGGCGGCAATTGGTATTGATGACCCGAGAAATCTAACTAAGTACAGTCCTGTTCCTGTAACTACCGCAATTCAAACCTTGGATGTGCAAATTACAACGCCCAGTGAAATGGTTGTCGGTATGAGTAAACCAGCTGGTGGTTGGCCTGTGGTTATTATGCAACACGGCATCACCTCTAAAAAAGAAGACATGCTGGCGATTACCAGTGCATTGGCGGCAGCTGGTTTTGCTACAGTTGCTATTGATCATCCATTACATGGTAGTCGTGGTTTCATGATAGGTGATCAAGTGGTGAATGCTTCCAGTGGATTTGGCGGGGCAGCTACCGATTATCTTAATCTAGCGAGTTTATTAACGGCCCGCGATAATGAGCGTCAAAGCATTGCAGATATTTTAGGTTTACGCTTAGGTTTGAACGCCGTTGTCGATACTAGTAATCCGGCAGAGCCATTATTAGATGGTACCAATGTATCCTTTTTAGGTCATTCCTTAGGAGCGATTACCGGTGTTTCCGCAGTTGCATTGGCCAATAATACATTAGGCGGTGAGCTTGCCGCTTTTGATGGCATGTATTCCGTACGAGCGGCCTCTTTGGCTAGTCCTGGTGGTTCAGTGGCGGCTTTCTTAAGTGAGTCTCCTTCATTTGGTAATTTAATTAAAGGCACATTAATGGTATCAGCCTCAGAGGATTTTGAGGCCGCATTAACCCAATATATGCAGGCCAACCAAATTCCAGAAGCGACAGGTGAAGTATTAGCAGGATTTTTCCCAGCGTTTTACGCCCAATTAACTGCTGTGCAAAAGGCTGAAGTGGATGCGACTTTTGATTCATTCTTCTTTGCTGCACAGACTATATTGGACGCTGGCGATCCTAATAATTATGCTGCGTTACTGGGTGCGACAACTCCAGTGCATATGTTTGAGGTCGTAGGTGGTAACCCAGATATGGATGGCGGAACATTTTTACCAGATCAGGTTATTCCTAATACCACTGGCTTTCCCTTAGCTGGGACAGAGCCACTGGCAGCGCTGATTGGTTTGTCGCCGGTAAGTTCAACTACTGAAGGCTCAGGGTTTGTGCGTTTCTTAGAAGGTACTCATAGCAGTATCCTCGATCCGGGCCCTAGTCTAGCGGTAACAACTGAAATGCAAAAACAAGTTGCAACATTTTTAGCCACTCAAGGTCAGATGATTGTTGTTGAAGATACGTCGGTCGTAGCTCAATAACCGTTAATAAAATGTTCAAAAAAGCCAAGTTTAACTTGGCTTTTTTTTTATCTGCCCCAATATAGGCAAGTTAAATAGATGTAGGAGTTATTAAATTTGGATTTTTTATTTGAATATGGGCTGTTTTTAGCCAAAGCCGTGACATTAGTGATCGCTATTCTATTAGCCATTGGTGGTATTGCTGGGATCGCCAGTAAACAAAAACAACGTAAAGGTGAATTGGAAATCACCTCATTGTCTGACAAGTTAGAAGACGTTCGCGATATGCTGCGGGCTTATGTTTTAGACAAGGCAGAATTAAAACAACTCGATAAAGAACAAAAGAAAGCCGCTAAAGCGGAAAAGAAAAATAAAGCTAAAAAAGATGAGTCAAAAGATCCGGCGCAAGGCAATTTATATGTTATCGATTTTGATGGCTCTATGGATGCCCATGAAGTGGATTCTTTACGTGAAGAAATCACCGCTATTTTAACCATTGCCAATGATAAAGATGAAGTATTAGTCCGCTTGGAAAGTGGTGGTGGCGTGGTCCATGGATATGGTTTGGCAGCATCGCAATTACAACGTATTAAAGATAAAGGTATTAAGCTAACCGTTGCAGTGGATAAAGTGGCCGCTAGCGGTGGTTATATGATGGCCTGTGTAGCGGATAACGTCTTGTCATCTAAGTTTGCAATTATTGGTTCAATTGGCGTAATTGCTCAAATTCCTAACTTCAATAAATTGTTGAAAAAGAACGACGTAGAATTTGAGCAACATACCGCTGGTGAGTTTAAACGTACCCTGACTATGTTTGGTGAAAACAACGATCAGGGCCGTGAAAAATTCCGCGAAGAGCTTGAAGAAGTTCATCTAATGTTTAAAGATTTTGTGCAAACGAATCGTCCCGAACTGAATATTAATCAAGTTGCTACGGGTGAGTATTGGTATGGTGCAAAAGCTCTTGAACTGGGACTAGTGGATAAAATTCAAACGTCCGATGATTATTTAATTGACGCCAATGAAAACAAAGAAATTTACGCAGTGAAATATAGTGTTAAGAAAAATATTGCTGAACGTTTTTCCATGGCTGCGCTTAAATCTGTTGAAGCAACGTTGATGAAGTTGTGGCAACGTTCACAACAAGTGATCAAGTAGTCTGGTTCTTATTTAAAGATAAAAAAAGCGAGGTATAACCTCGCTTTTTTATTTTTACTATTCAGCTTTAGACGTTCTTTTCTAAGTCTTTGAAGTTAACATTTTCAATTTCACTACCGGCATTGGGGTCGTTGAAAATATCGACATTCATTTCGTTTTCGCTCTTACCGACGATGCATGCCACCATACTATCTCCGGTAACGTTAACCATAGTGCGCGTCATGTCCAGTAAGCGGTCGACGCCGATAATCAATGCAATGCCTTCCACTGGTAAATTCACTTGCTGTAGTACCATGGCAAGCATAATAAGGCCAACTCCCGGCACTCCAGCGGTTCCTACTGAAGCGAGGGTAGCGGTAAGTATGACCACTAAATAATCAGCCAGTGACAAGTCAACTCCATACACTTGTGCAATAAAGACCGTGGCTACGCCTTGCATAATAGCTGTGCCGTCCATGTTAATGGTGGCGCCCAGCGGTACCGTAAAAGAAGCGACCGAGTTATTCACACCCATTTTTTTGGTCACGGTTTCTAAAGTAATTGGTAGGGTGGCGTTACTGCTAGAGGTGCTAAAGGCAAAAATGCAGGTATCGCGCATTTTCTTTAAAAAAGTTATTGGATTGAGACCAGTGAATAGTTTGAAGATAACGCTGTAACTTACTAATCCGTGCAAAATCAGTACAAAAGCAACTAGGAAAAAGTATTTTATTAGGCTAGCAAACACCGCCAAATCGATGGTGGCAGCCAGTTTTGCCATTAGCGCAAATACTCCATATGGCGCTAGGCTCATTAATATGCCGATTAGGCGCATGATAACGACATTAAGGTCTTCAAAGATGTCACTGAGACGGTTGCCAGCCTTGCCGGACATCGCCATTGCAATACCAAATAACACCGCAAAAACAATAATTTGCAACATGTTACCTTGGGCCATTGCACTAATCGGATTAGCAGGCACCATACCGATAATAACCTCAGCTAATCCCGGTGGTGTATTGGCAGAAAAAGAAGTTTCAGTAGTTAAGCTAATGCCATCGCCGGGAGACACAAGCAACGCAAATGAAATCGCTAATGTAATCGCTATAGCGGTCGTCCCGATATATAAACCAAGAGATTTGCCACCTAGTCGACCTAATTTGGATGGATCGCTTAACTTGCAGGTACCACATACCAAGGAAACAAATACCAGCGGTACTACCAGCATTTTTAAACTGGCGATAAATATCTGGCCTATAACGGTAAATATACCTTCGACTAAAATTGTATACGCAGATATGCTCGCACCGAATACACTAAAGGCATAATCTCCGCTATCATCAAATAACCATTTTAGTAAAGAACCTACAAGTATTCCGGCAACCATGCCGATAAATATTTGCGCAGTTAAGCTATATTTTTTCGATGAACTGGACATTTACATTCCTATTTATTGTTTTTGTATAGTTAAGCCTAACAATATTGTTAGATAAGCATAACCTTATTCATCGGGTAAATGTGAAAATGCTTATCAAGTTAAACCAACAGGACGTAAACATGAAGGCAGCAATTAAACACCTTATACTCTTTCCATTAGTGGCTTTTTTAGTTGCTTGCGGTGGTGGCGGTAGTCTTGGAACAACAGATGGCGGACCAAGTAATCCAACAGCTGTGACCTATTCCATTGCTGTAGAAATCGTCGACGCTGATAGCGGTGTTGCGGCTACCGAACTGAGTGCATCAACTCCCTTAACGGTGAATGCCACAGTAACCAGTTCCGATGGTTCAAGTACTCAGGGTAAGGTTGTTTCTTTTAGTTTTGATCAAGATGGACTGGCTACTTTTAGTGTTGAGAACGGCCGTGCTGTAGTCAATTCTGAAGGTGTCGCGACGATTGGCTTATTTGTCGATATAGTCAGTGGAGCTGGTGAGATCATTGCCACTTTAGACGCTGATACAACGGCACAGATTGCTTTTAACTCTGCGGGTGATGGTGATCAAACAACATTGATTCCTGCCTCTTTAGTGTTATCTGCGAGTTCATTGCAATTAGCTTCCAGTGGCTCAGATGAAATAGAGTTAATTGCGTTGGTTAAGAATGAGCAGCAGGTATTGATGCAAGGCGTTGAAGTGCGTTTTTCTGTTGAAGGTGATGCGGCGTTATTGGATGGTAATGTCGTGGCCGGTGCTGATGGTAAAGCACGTACCATTTTAACTACGGGTGAAAACCCGCAAAATCGCACTATTTTAATTACTGCAGTAACCGGTAGCAGTAACCCGATTACGCAAACCATTGCAATACAGGTTATTGGTACTCAAGTTTCTATCAATGGACCGACTTCAGTGATACTCAATGCTACGGCAGAATACGTTGTTCTGTTGGCAGATTCAGATGGTCGGCCTATTCCTAATGAACAACTTACATTAACCACCGAAACGGGTGTGTTAAGTAATACTTCGCCCACCACAAACAGTTCAGGTTTGGTGATGGTGGATTATACCTCCATGGTTTCGGGCACGGACGTTATTGTTGCCAGCGGCCTTAATGCTGCAAGTGCATTTAATATTGCAGTGCAGCAAGATGACTTTGCATTTAGCTCGGTACCGATCAGTGAAATACCACTTAATCAAGAGGTCACGTTAACCGTGACTTGGGAAAAAGATGGTGCAGCCTATGCCAATGGTAGTATTAGCTTTGTCGCTCCTCGTGGTGAAATTTCCAGTGCAGATACCGTTACTAATGCACAGGGGCAGGCTAGCTTTACCATTTCTTCTACTAATGCGGGTTTCTCTGCTATTTCCGCGACGGGTGTGGATGGTGATGACAATATTGTGAGTGCCAGAGCTAACATTGAATTTATTGCTACCGAAGCTGATAACATTATTGTTGATGGTAATCCTGATTCAATTGGTCCTGATGGCCAAGGTACGACGATTACTGCTGTAGTACGAGACATCAATGGTAACTTAGTGAAAGGTAAAATTATTGAATTTAAGGTCACCGATGTTAGTGGCGGCTCGTTATCACCTAGTACCGGCGTTACTAATAGTAGCGGCATTGCCTCTACAGTATTTACTTCTGTTGGCACTACTCAAATAGATGGTGTAGAAATTATCGCTACCGTACAAGATAAGCCGTCAGTTACTGGAAAAACCTATTTGACTGTGTCTGACCGAGCATTTGATCTTTCATTTGGGACGGGCAGTACTATTCAAATTCCGGAGGATAAACCTTCAAGCTACATTAAAGAGTTTGCTGTGTATGTGAGTGACTCCGATGGTAACGCGGTGAATAACGTTAATTTAACCGTGTCTCTGTCGCCTGAGAAGTTTGTTGATGACGGTGAGTTCAGAAAAGGCTATTGGCAATGGAACCCAACTATTGAAATTTGGGAAGCCATAGTAACCGCCCATTGTGTAACCGAAGATCAGAATGATAACGGACTTCGTGATGGTGAAGGCACTCCCATGGATGAAGATATCAACCAAGATGGTGACTTAACACCAGGGATTGTAGGTGTAATTCGTTTTAAAAATGGCAGTTCGTCCACCGATATTAGTGGTAGCGCAACTTTGGAGTGGGAATATCCCAAAGAATTTGCAGTATGGACGGATATGGTCATTACTGTTCTAGGTAGCTCTACAGGAAGTGAAAGCCAAGAAACACAAAAATATACATTGCCTATTGCGGCTATTGACATCAATACGCAGGCCATCCCACCACCAGCTAATCCTTATGGCAGTGGCCCAAATTGTACCGATACTGATTAATCAGATTGATTAAAAAGCCCTGTAATGCAGGGCTTTTTCTATTTATCCACCAAGTAAACGTTATTCCTGTTGGAATGGATAAACCGAACCTAGTTTTAAAATTTGCGTCAATTCATCCAAAGCGCTGCGAGACTCCATTAACAATTGCGGATCATGCAGGTCTGTGACTAACAATTCATCTCGATAATGTTTATCAATCCACATATTGAGCCTTGTAAACTGTTGTTCCGTTAACAAGGTGTAGGGGTTAACCGCTTCCAGCTCTTGACCATTTAACGCCACGCGTAAGCGTAAACAGGCTGGTCCACCACCATTACGCATACTTTGTTTAACGTCAAAATAATGCACTTGTTTTATGGGGGTATTTTGCTGAACTAGATTGTCTAAATACGCAGAAACAATGGCGCTTTCCTGACACTCTATCGGCGCGATAATAGCCATTTCACCATGTCTCTGATTAATGATCTGAGTATTAAATAAGTAGGTTTTAATGGCTTCTTGCACTGGTATATCGGCACTGGCAACTTGAATGAAATGTAATACTTCATCACCAAATTTGTGTTGAATTTCAGCCAGCACATGTTCGGTTTGATAAAATGCTTGTTCATGGAAAAACAATACATTCTGATTACCCACGGCAATCACATCATTATGAAACACACCTTGATCAATCACATCCGGATTTTGTTGAATATACACCACAGAATCATCTGATAGGCCATGCAACCTCGCGATAGCTTGGCTGGCTTCTAATGTTTGTCGTGCAGGATATTTTTGCGGCGCTGGTTTGCTACCGTCAAAGGCATAACGTCCATAAGCAAATAATTCAATCCCAGCATGACCATAATCATTGCAGAGGCGAGTATGATTGGCTGCGCCTTCATCACCAAAATGTTCATTGTCAGGAAGATGCCGGTGGTGTTGAAAATATTTATCGTTATTAAATGTGGCTTGTAATATCCGACCAGTAACGGTGGGTTCAAGTGATCGATGAAACTTATTGGTTAAATTAGCTGGGGTAAAATGCACTTTGCCATCGGCAGTATCGGCACTGGGTGATACCGTGGCTGCATTAGCGGTCCACATGCTGGAAGCAGAACAACAAGCTAAAAACACCTGAGGCGCTTGCTTGGCGGCTTTCTCTAAAACTTGAGCATCGGTGCCAGTAAATCCTAAACGACGCAATGTGAGTACATCTGGGCGCTCTTGTGGCGCTAATATTCCTTGAGTTAATCCCAAGTCACTTAATGCTTTAGCTTTTTGTAAGCCCTGCTTTGCTGCTTTTTTGGGATTGCTGGCGGCTTGGGCATTACTCAATGAGGCCACATTGCCAAAAGATAACCCAGCATAATTATGGGTGGGGCCAACCAGCCCATCAAAATTGACTTCAAAATGATTCATTGTTTTCCTTTATATTTTTAATCTGCAATACAGGGTTGTAGAATGTAGGGTAAGTCACCATATGGTGGTTTGCCATTATATGGCTGAATTCATTGGCATTGCAGTTTATTTAAAGCCTGCCTATTATGTGCGCCGTTATTTCCGTGTAGAAATAATTTCTTGTTTTCTATGTGGATTATAGATATACCTTAAAAAGTCCACGAATCGGCATGTTGCCCATCCTCATAGTTTAGGGTAGGTTATCTTTTTTCAGTAATTATAATAATTTCAAGGTGTTAGCGAAGTCTTATGGGAAAGTCTCTGGTCATAGTAGAGTCACCGGCTAAAGCCAAAACAATCAATAAATATCTCGGAAGTGACTTCATCGTTAAGTCCAGTGTCGGTCATGTTCGCGATTTGCCAACCAAAGCATTGGGCAAAGTTGCGCCTAAAATGCCAGCAAAAGAACTTAAATTGCTGCCGGAAAAGGAACAACAGGAATATTTACGTAAACACGACTATTTAAAATTAGTCGACCGAATGGGGGTAGATCCACAAAATAATTGGCATGCCCATTACGATATTCTGAACGGCAAAGAAAAAGTCGTTAATGAGTTAAAAAAACTCGCTAAAAATGCTGACATCATCTATCTAGCAACGGATTTGGATAGAGAAGGGGAAGCCATTGCGTGGCACCTTCGTGAAATTATTGGTGAAAAAGATAAAGTCTTTCAGCGAGTGGTGTTTAACGAGATCACCAAAAAAGCCATTCAAGAGGCTTTTTCTCATCCTGGCGAACTGAATATTCCACGCGTGAACGCTCAACAGGCAAGACGTTTTCTTGACCGTGTGGTGGGCTTCATGGTGTCCCCATTATTGTGGAAAAAAATAGCTCGAGGTTTATCCGCAGGCCGCGTGCAATCGGTTGCTGTACGTCTGGTGGTCGAGCGTGAACGCGAGATTAAAGCTTTTGTTCCCGAAGAATTTTGGGACATTCATGCCGACCTTGCCACCGTAGAAAAACAAGCGCTGCGCATGTTGGTGAGTAAACAGGCTGATAAAGCCTTCAAACCAGTTAATAAAGCGCAAGCAGATGCGGCACTAACGTTACTTAAAAATGCCGCTTATACGGTCAAAAGTCGTGAATCAAAACCGACACAAAGCAAACCCTCTGCGCCCTTTATTACTTCTACTTTGCAGCAAGCAGCCAGTACTCGCTTAGGCTTTGGTGTTAAAAAAACCATGATGATGGCCCAACGATTGTACGAAGGCGGGCATATTACTTATATGCGTACCGATTCTACTAACTTGAGTGCTGAAGCGGTTGCCAATTGCCGTGAATATATCGACAAAAATTTCGGTCAAGCCTATTTACCAAGCGACCCGATCTTGTATGGTAGCAAAGGCAATGCGCAGGAAGCTCATGAAGCGATTCGCCCTTCGAATGTCATTGTTAAGGCAGACTCGTTATCGGAAATGGAGCGCGATGCGCAACGTTTATATGAGTTAATTTGGCGACAATTTGTGTCTTGTCAGATGACTAACGCTAAATATGATGCTTCAACTATCCGTGTTGAAGCCGGTGATTTTGAGCTAGTAGCCAAAGGTCGCGTATTGAAGTTTGATGGTTGGACGCGTGTACAAACTCAGGTGCGTAAAAAAGGGGAAGAAGATGTGTTGTTGCCGGATGTTAAACAAGGCGACAGCATGGTCCTTAATGAACTTGATCCTAAACAGCATTTTACTAAACCTATTGCGCGTTTTAATGAAGCGTCGTTGGTTAAAGAATTAGAAAAGCGTGGGATTGGCCGTCCGTCTACCTATGCCAGTATTATTTCCACTATTCAAGACAGAGGTTATGCACGTATTGAAAACCGCCGTTTTTATGCGGAGAAAATGGGTGAAATTGTTAATGATCGCTTAGTGGAGAATTTCAGTAACCTGCTTAGTTATGACTTTACTGCCAATATGGAACAACATTTGGATGAAATTGCTGAAGGTAAGCTACCTTGGAAGCAAGTACTGAATGAGTTCTATGAAGATTTTTACGGTCGTTTAATTACCGCAGAAAAGCCCACTGAAGATGGCGGTATGCGTCTAAATCAGGCGGTGGAAACCGATATTGAGTGTCCAAAGTGCCAACGCCATATGATGGTAAGAACTGCTAGTACTGGCGTATTTATGGGCTGTACTGGTTATAACTTGCCGCCTAAAGAGCGCTGTACCCACACCATGAATCTGACGCCGGGTGAAGAAACGGTCAAGGTTGAAGATGATGAAGAATTAGAAACCGAAGCATTACGTGCTAAACATCGCTGTGGTATTTGTGAAACGGCGATGGACAGTTACTTGATTGATGAAACGCGCAAGTTGCACGTGTGTGGTAATACGCCCACTTGCCCTGGTGTAGAAATCGAGAAAGGCACCTTTAAAATTAAGGGTTACGACGGTCCTCTTATTGAGTGTGACCGCTGTGGGTCCAATATGGAGCTTAAAAACGGTCGTTTTGGCAAGTATTTCGGTTGTACCAATGAAGAGTGTAAAAACACCCGTAAATTATTAAGAAACGGTGACGTTGCTCCGCCTAAAGAAGATCCTGTGGATCTACCTGAATTGCCTTGTATTAAGTCGGATGCGCACTTTGTGCTGCGTGATGGTGCCTCTGGTATCTTCATGGCTGCGCATAATTTCCCTAAATCCCGGGAAACCCGAGCGCCACTGGTGGAAGAATTAGCACGTTTTCGCGATCGTATTTCCGAGAAGTTCTATTATCTTGCAGATGCACCGGCGAAGGACCCTGATGGTAACCCTACATTGGTACGCTACAGTCGCAAAACTAAGCAACAGTACGTCATGTCTGAAGTTGAAGGTAAAGCCAGTGGTTGGTCAGCTTGGTATGAAAATAACAAATGGGTTGTAGACGATAAACGTAAAGGTAAAAAGAGTAAGTAATGGCGTCATTGCAGGAACAGTTATTAAAAGCCGGGTTGGCCAATAAGAAAAAGGCCAACCAAATAAGCAAAGAAAAGCATAAGGTTAAAAAGCAGCAACAACACCATAAAGTTGAAGTGGTGGATGAAGCTAAAGCACTTGCTGATAAAGCGCTGGCGGATAAACGCCAAAAAGATTTAGCGCTAAATCAGCAGGCTAAAGCGAAAGCCTTTGAAAAAGAAGTTGTCGCGCAAATCAAACAGCTTATTGACGTTAATAAACAACCTAAGGGTAAAGGCGATATTGCCTGTAATTTTACTGATAACGGTAAAATTAAACATATGTATGTGAATGAGAAAACCCAAAAGCATATTAGCCAAGGTCGTTTAGCGATTGTTAAGTTTCAAGGTGGCTATCAGCTCGTGCCAATGCCTGTTGCCGATAAAATTGCTCAGCGTGATGCCTCGCTCGTAGTGTATCGAGTCGATCAAGTGGAAGAGGTGTCTAAGCTTAGCGAAGAAGAACAGGATTGGTATGCTGATTATGACATACCTGATGATTTGAACTGGTAAGTCATAAGTTATTGGTAAGTAATGGACTCAAGCGTCAGGTTGGCGCTTATATTCATTTTCACTGTTAAAAATATATATAATAAACCCTAAAATCACACCAAACATAAACATGACTGGGCCATTTATTTGGGTAATAGGTAGCCCAGTACCTTGTGACAGGGTTTGGAATAAGATGTTGAGGAAGGGGTGATTGACATTATTGAACAGTAATAGAGTAAAGCAGCCGCCAGACAACATATGTTTTAAACGTAATTGGCTATGGCGCGGCATATTGATCATGCCAATTAGCATCCAAATTATCCAACCGACCATTCCTGATACAAAACTCGATAGTAATATATTGACGAAACTGCCGTAGCTACCACTGGTAACTAAAATTAGTGTGAACAAAAGTGATAGGCCGAAAAAGCAGAAGCAACTTCGGAAACTAGGATGGAAAGATTTTAAAGCAGTTGGCATACTAAAACGTCCTTATTGAATATTCACATCACAACCATGTAGTAGTTTTACTTTCTAAAAGATTTAACAGCCTACATGTACTCCAGTTGATGCGGGCATAATGTCTAATATTTCGCCTTAAAATACAAGAATAATCTTTCCCTAGGGACAATTGTACGAAATCACTTACAGCGTTTGCTAGCAAGGCTTGTAGCAGCCTTGCTTATTGCTACAGGGATTATTTTGCTATATGCCCATATCGTTGAATGATGTTGTTAATATTGTCCTCGGTTTTGGGATTTGATAGTTGTCGTTTGGAGTCTTCTGCAAACCAATCAAGGGTTTGTTTTATACCCTTAGAAAAGGGTATGGTGGCGCAAAAATCAGGTACAAACTGTTTGATTTTGCTATTGTCGAAAATCACACTGTGAGCCTTATCCCCAAGTAAACTACCATAAGCATCAGGGTCAACCTTGGCAATAAAATCAGAGGGGATATGCACTATATTGGCTTCGCAATCGATGGCGGATGCAATGGCAATGTGTATTTGATCCCAAGTTAAACTTTCATCACTAGTGATATGGAAGGCGTGGCCGATGGCTTGTTGATGACCAATAAGTCCAACAAATCCCTTGGCAAAATCACTGGCGTGGGTAATCGTAAATAAAGAGGTACCATCACCATGCACTATGATAGGTAGCCCAGCTTTAATACGTTGAATAATATTGTACTCAGTCCAACCGCCAAAAGGCACAGGAATAACAGTATCGTAAGTAAGGGAAGGGCGCACAATGGTCATCGGGAAGCCGTGTTGGCGGTAACTTTCGGTTAAGCAGTCTTCAATGGCGATTTTGTTACGTGAATATTCCCAAAAAGGATTATATAAGGGGGTTGATTCGGTAATAATAGGGTGGCTGACGGGCTTTTGATAACAAGAGGCCGAGCTAATCACTATGTACTGTTTGCAATTATTAGCGAATAAACGAATATCCCGCTCTGCATCTTCACGGGTAAAAGCGATCCAATTGACCACACAATCCCATTGGTGAGACTGCAGTTTTTTCTGGGTTGCAGGATCGTTAATATCACCAACAATGCTGGTCGCCCCAACGATTGAAACTTTTCGTGTGCCCCGATTGAGCAAGTAAAGATCAATCCCATTAGCAACACATAAGCGACTGGTCTCTGTACTGATATTTCCGGTTCCGCCAATAAATAAAACTTTCATTAATTTTCCTCAACTTTTCTCATTCTGTAGTGGTTAAAACTATACGTGATACAGCGTTAAAGTCGCTAATTTATAAGGTTTTTTCTCCTCTGCACCAAAATGAATCACTAGCACTTAAATAGCCCAAAAAAAACATTCATTAATTACTTAATTTATTGAAATTTAAAGGTTAATTCATTGGCTTGATAATTGCTTTTACTTAATCCATTGAAGAAAATCGTACAATTTGTATTGATAAAGTGCTGTTGGAAGCTTTTTTCATGCCCTTTTAAATCCAAAAAATCAGGATGCATTTATGCTTTTTGGAAGAAAAAATAGAAAACCTATCGTCATTCCTAGTAAGAAAGTAAAGGAGTGGAAATACACCACCTGTAATTACTGCTCCACTGGTTGCTCAATTGAAATCGGCCTCAATGAAGACAAAAAAATTGTTACTTCACGGGGTCATGCCGGTGCGGATGTAAACCGTGGAAAATTATGTATTAAGGGATTATTGGAACATGAACTGTTCGAAAGTCCTGGACGTGGCACCGAGCCATTAATTCGTAATAAGCATTATGATGAATTCCAAAAAACCGATTGGGATACCGCGTTAGATACCACCGCGAACAAAATTAAAGAAATTCAAGAAAAGTATGGCCGAGATTCATTCGCCGTGGTGTCCACTGGGCAATTACTCACTGAAGAATTTTACACTTTAGGTAAGTTAACTCGTGGTTGCATTGGCACCAATAACTACGATGGTAATACTACCCTGTGTATGGCTTCAGCGGTCAGTGGTTATAAGCGCTCATTTGGTTCGGACGGACCTCCCGGTTGTTACGACGACTTTGAACACACTCATTGTTTTATGGCGTTTGGCTCGAATTTACCAGAGCAGCACCCGATCATTTATTGGCGCTTAAAAGAGGCGTTGGAAAAACGCAAGTTCCCGCTGATTGTGGTCGATCCACGAGTAACCATGTTGGCGCAGTTTGCCGATATTCATTTACCCATCACCCCAGGTACTGATTGTGTGCTGATTAACTCAATGATGTTTGTCATCCTTAACGAAGGTTTGCAAGATCAAGAATATATTGATGCTCACACCCAAGGCTATGACGAGTTAAAATCCTTAGTACAGGACTACGACCCCAAAGTTGCTCAGCATACCTGTGGTATCGATGAGGACACTATCCGTAACGTGGCGCGCATATATGCTAAAGCACCCGCAGCCATGAGCATTTGGACCATGGGAATTAATCAATCCACCCATGGCTCTGATGGTGTAGCGAATATCAACAACTTAAACTTGATCACCGGCAACATCGGCAAGCCCGGTGGTACTAGCTTATCGATTACCGGTCAATGTAATGCCATGGGTACTCGCGAATGGTCGTCTTGTTCAGGTTTACCTGGTTATCGTTATTTGGAAAACGAAGCTGACCGTCAGGAGATCGCGGATTATTGGGGAATTGATAAAGATTTTTTCCCAACCAAGCGCGGCATGGCACAAACCGACATTTTCCCCGCCATCGAAACCGGTGAAATTAAAGGACTTTGGTTAGTCGCAACTAATCCCATGACTTCTATGCCCAATACTCCGCGTATTCGTAAAGCCATGGAAAATCTTGAATTCTTGGTCGTACAAGACGTTTATGAAGACGTTGAAACCAATCAATATTCTCATGTGTTTTTCCCTGCTTCGGTATGGGCCGAGAAAGAAGGCTGCCACACTAATACCGAACGTCGGGTTAATTTAATTAGTAACGTACTGCCGCCCTATGCCAACTCAAAACCGGATTTTTGGATCTTTAATCAAATGGCCAAACGTTTTGAAAATGGTCAGAAAATTAAATTTCCAGAAAAACCCGAAGACGTCTTTGACGAGATGAAGTTCTTATCTAAGGGCAAAGATCGCACTTTGGATATATCGGGCATGAGTTACGAAAAAATTATCGCTGCCCGCGGTATTCAATGGCCTTATCGTGAAGGTGCGGAAGGCTTAAAAGGCGATCCGCGTTTATATACCGATGGTAAGTTTCAAACCAAATCCGGACGCGCCAATTTAATTGCGGTGAATTTCTACAACAATAATGAACAACCTTGTGATGATTATCCGTTCTGGCTAAACAGTGGCCGTGTGGTAGAGCATTTTCACACCAGAACCCGTACCGGAAAAATAGGTAACTGTAATAAATTTAGCCCGACGCCTTATATGGAAATGAATCCTGATGCGGCAGCGGAACTGGGGGTGGTTCATCAAAGTTATGTGCGCTTAGCCAGCCGCCGTGGTGATGCTGTGGTGATGGTGCAATTAACCCATAGAGTGCCGCGCAACATGGTGTTTATCCCGTTCCATTTCCATGACTGTGTGAATCGTTTGTCTTTAGGGTTGTTAGACCCGTACTCAAGGCAACCGGCATTTAAACAATGCTCAGTAAGAATTGAACCCGTTGATCAGGCCGAAGCTGCACGCCTGAATGTTGAACGTCGCACGTATTAAGGGTGGAGAATAAGATGTCTAATGGTGTAAATACCTTTAATCCGATTGAAGAGGGCAAAGAGCAAGAAGGCCGCTCTAATCACTGGGAAGTACGTACTCAGGAACAAAAATATTCGTTTTTACCAGACCAACCCATTGCTGAAGCCAATCGCTATGGTCAAAAAATAGATCTAGTTGATTTAACCGGATTGCCTAAACAGCGTTCAATGTTTATCAACGATAACCCCGAGATTGGCAGCAACCCTAATCGTAATAAACAACATGGCTTTTTCTTCACCGCTGACAACTGTATCGGTTGTCATGCTTGTGAAGCCGCCTGTTCTGAAAAGAATGAAAACCCAGCCCATATCGCCTTTCGTTCGGTTGGTTATGTTGAGGGCGGCTCTTATCCTGATTATAAGCGCATGAATATTTCCATGGCTTGTAACCATTGCGATGATCCGGTTTGTTTAAAAGGTTGTCCTACACGGGCTTATACCAAGCATGCGGAATACGGTGCAGTTCTACAAGATCCTGAAACTTGTTTTGGTTGCGGTTATTGTACTTGGGTTTGTCCCTACAACGCACCACAGCTTGACCCAATTAAGGGGCAGGTGACTAAATGTAATATGTGTGTGGATCGCCTTGAAGTTGGCTTGAAGCCTTCTTGTGTTTCAGCATGTGTGGGTAATGCTCTAGACTTTGGTGTCATCGAAAACACCCCAGAAAATCGCGAACAGTGCAAAACTAATATCCCCGGTTTCCCGGATCCTGAAATCACTCATCCGAATATACGTTTTCAACAAACCAAGTCGTTACCCATTGAAATGAATCGTACTGATTCAATGCCGGTTAAATATCATCGGGATGACAAAGGAAACTATCGTCCGGTGATTGACCAAAAGGCGGGTAAAGACAAGCACTGGAATTTCACTAAGCTTAACAGTCGCGAAAACCCGTTAGTCATATTTACTCTGTTTGCACAGGCGGCTTATGGCACTTTTGCCATTCCGTTTATTGCTGCCCTACTGGGTGTCGCAGGATTTGATAGTTTTATGGCATCGGATATGTTTTTGCCATTAACCGCGCTGTCAGTAGCTATGACGGCCTTTGCGTTATTGATGAGTGTGACCCATTTAGGCAAACCGATGCGCTTTTACCGTGGCTTTAATAATTTACGGCATTCGCCAATGGCCCGTGAAGGTTTTGGCTTGGCGATGTTTTCAGCGGGCGCTGGCATCACTTCATTATTCGCCTTGCCGAGTAATCAGTGGATGGCAACAACCGCAAAGGACTGGTTTGCTATAGATTTAACTACCCTTACCAGCAGTTTGCCAATGTCACAATTGGTGACGGGTACTGGTATTTTTGCCTTAGTCGCTGGTTTTGGTGGTTTGTACTATATGAACAAGTGCTATCAAATTAAGGCTCGACCGTTTTGGAATCACTGGCAAACTGCCAGCTCGTTTGCCGGTAACAGTTTGTCATTAGGAGCGTTAGTGAGTGGTGTGATTGTACTGACTACGTTAGCGGTGATGGGCGAGCCAATTAATGCGGCGCTAAATGTTTTTCTTGCGGTGTTTATACTGGGTATGGCCTTGGAAGCCATTGGTTTATATTTCCATAATCATGACTTGAACCGCAGTGAGAACGAAGGTGGCGCCGCTCATTACATTCAATGTACTACCTTTGGTAAAACTTATTTGTTCCGCAACTGGTTATTAGCGTTTAACATGTTAATGGCCGGTGGGTTATTGCTATTAAGTTTACTCAGCTACAACCCGTACTTAATTGCATTAGCAGCGTTGATTCCTTGTTTGCTAAACTGGTTTACTGCGGCAATTGGACGAGCGTTATTCTATATTCTAGTAATACCCACCACTATGCCGGGCGCGTTTTTCTGGAAGAATAAAGGCTTTGAACAACATGCCCGTGACATTGGCTTAGCCAATAACCCGGCAACGGGTGTCGCTCCTTTAGCCCATTAGCGTTGAGTATTAATAATTATTTAACTAGCGCCCATTTACGGGCGCTTTTTTTGACAGGTTCCCCATGATTAAAGAGTTACAAGATGCCTTACATAAACGTTGTTTAGTGGGTTTAAGCTATTTTGATGTGAACGGCGAAATGGTCAAGCAAAGCCTACTCGGTGGCACAGTGGCCAGCGTCGATGTGGAAAATGGCATTGCACTAGTAATGGAAGATGAGAATAAAACGCAGTTTATTATTCCGGCTAATTTAAGTTGTTGGTTTAGCGCTCCCAAAGGCGAGTTTCATACTTCACAAGAGGGGGTTAAGATGGTTAACCCTGAATATTTGGTTACTTGGGATATTCATCAAACCAAAGGTGAAAAGCAAGAAGGTGAACAACAGTGGTGGGAATGGGTGCCGCGAACCGAAACACCAAGGGTTAATCAGTGATAGTTGTAAGCTAAGCGGGTAATTCTGCGGTAGATAACCATTTTAGTGCTAATGTTTTGCTTTCAAAATTTCGTAAAGCGAGGTTTTTTTCAATCGCTATGTCTTCAATTAAATCTTGTTTAAAGTCGTTAAGGCTAGCAATACGTGCGATGCGTAAGTGTCCTACATGCTGAGCAATAAATTCTACTACCTTATAAAGTTTTTCCACATCGTAGGGCAAACTGATGTTTCGAGCATCGAAAAGGACGTTTGTTACATTATGCTCTGATGCTAACTTTGCCGCCTGTTGGTATACCTGTTTGATTTTCTCTGGAGATGCCGATCCAGCAAAGTATATATCCACATAATTATTTGGCGACATGTAGGTGATGCTAACGTCAAAAGATTCAGTTTCAGTCAAAATATATTTCCTGAATTCAAAGCCAACAACATGGATAGCTATTTTTAGCACAATAATCGTACACTATGAAGGTTGGATGTTAAAAAACTGCTAATTCAATCTACTATTTGAAAGCAATTTAAATAGATTTACTTGCTTAACAACTTTTCAATGTTTTACGGAACGCTCATTGGTGTATTGCCTGATATTTTCCGTGTAGAATCCATTTTAATGTTAGTGAATTAATTTAGAGAAACATGAATTCTGAAATTATAGAATTAGAGAAGAATCTTCGAGAAATAAATCGTTTAAAGAAGAAGATTAATTTTGGTGAAGTTTCAAACTTTTATCACGCGGTGTCGACGTCCCTTGGACTTGCCGAAGGGATGTATAAATACGGCTTTGATAACTCCCTTGATGTGCTAATGAACAAACGCAACTGGAATTTGAATAAACTCGGTGGCAGTGAAGATAAGATTGGTGACATCCATTGCGAAAATAAACCGCGTATTTCTATTTATAAATTATTTACCAAAAATGGTTTTGAAGTGCATTGTCTGCCTTGGATTGGCGATAGAGAGTTTGATGTGGCGATGACTGACCACCCACAAATGGATTTTAAATATTGGAATCCAGCAAGCATGAAAGTGGTGTTTCGCATCTCACATTTACATAGCTTTATTCAACATTACTTTGATCATGGTGATGAGGCCGATATGATGCTGATTAAATGTGCCCATCATATTTCTGAAAGTTTTATTCAAGATATAAGTCAGAAGTTAAATACACAAAAGGTCTATGGTATTTCGGTGCAGGGTTTTTTCGAGTTTGTTGAAACCCAATTGGAAAAGAAAGAAGATATTTATTTGCCTAAAGTGTATAACTTTCGTCATTAATTAATTTGAAGCATGGCTAAGCACCTTAGGCAACGACTGCGACATTCTTAGTATATAAACTGCAGACATAAAAAAACCGGCATTGCCGGTTTTTTTATGTCTCTTCTTTGCCTACCAGCCGCAGCTTCTACCTTGATTTTGTTCATCTAACCAAGTTTGCAAAGGTGCAAAGTAATCAATAACCGCACTGGCATCCATTTTGGGCGAACCGGTTAAGGTTTCTAACGCCTGTTGCCATGGCTTGCTCATGCCCATTTCTAGCATGTTATTCAACGCTGTTCCCGCTTCTTTACTGCCATAGATAGAACAGCGATGAATTGGACCTTCGTCCCCAGCAATTTCACAAAGTGCTTTATGAAATTGGAATTGCAATATATGCGCTAAGAAATAACGGGTATAAGGCGTGTTTGCTGGAACATGATATTTTGCGCCAGGGTCGAATGCATCCGCAGGGCGGGCGACGGGTGCCATTACACCTTGGTACTGATTACGTAATTCCCACCATACTTTGTTGTAGTCTTCTGGTTTGACTTCGCCAGTCAATACTTTCCAACGCCATTGGTCCACCATTAACCCAAACGGGATAAAGGCAATTTTATCTAATGCCACTTTCAGTAGCATGCCTATATCATTGGAGGCATCTGGGATCTCATTAATTAGACCAATTTCCTTCAAATACTTAGGGGTAATCGATAGTGCAATGGTATCGCCAATAGCTTCATGGAAACCGTCATTGGCCGAATTACGATATAACAGCGGTTCGTTTTTATAAGCGCGCTGATAGTAGTTGTGGCCTAATTCGTGATGAATAACGTTGAATTCTTCACCGGTTTTTTGAATACACATTTTAATGCGTAGATCGTCTTTATCATCTAAATCCCAAGCTGAAGCATGGCAAACCACATCGCGGTCAGCAGGTTTAGTAAATTGTGAACGTTCCCAAAAGGTCTCAGGTAGTGGTTCAAATCCTAATGAGGAAAAGAAAGATTCAGCCTGTTTGACCATTTTTATTTCATCATAGCCTTGGTCAACTAACGCTTTGGTCACATCTGGTACTTGCATTTCTTGTTGTGGTTTAACCAAATCGTAGATATTACCCCAGGATTGTGCCCACATATTACCCAACAAATGTGCGGGAATAGGTTGGTCTTGAGGTACCACATCGGTGCCGTAATATTCTCCTAATTCAGCGCGAACGTGACAATGTAGTGCGTCATAAAGAGGCTTAACTTGATTCCAAGTTCGGTCAAGCTCAGCGGGGAAGTCATCGGCGGGCATATCGTATTTTCCGCGCCAGAGCTCACTGACGTTGGCAAATCCTAGTTCTTTAGCACCTTCGTTGGCCAATGCAACTTGCTCTACGAACATATCTTTCATCGGTGGTGACACTTCACGCCAGCCTTTCCAATACTCAAGGAGTAAGTCAGCATCACGCTCGGTGGCCATGGCCGCTGTCATATCCGGTAAGCTAAAACACTCGTCTTCGTTACGGCAGTAGGTGCCTTTGCCATACATTCCGCCTAGTTCAGAGGAGATTTTAGCTAAACGTTCTGATTTATCTGCATCGGCAGGCGGTGGCATAACCAATGAATTACGTAATAAGTTCAATTGGCGACGGGTGTCATCGTCGACCTCGACGCTGTTGAACTTTGCGGCTTCTTTGGCTAGTTCTGACGCTTTAGAGGAATATTTTTCACTCATGTAGGCTTCAACAGCAGCGGTATCATAATTGATATTGGTGGCATAACTCCAAGCTGCTTGAGCGCCTGGGAATTGTAGCTTTTCTAATTCACGTTGAGATTGCTTAAGAAAGTCTTTGGCATCTTCGGCTGTTAAAGTTTGTTGAGTTGTTGATGATTGTTGATGTTGGGTAGCAGGGGAGCAACCGCTGAGTACAATACTGATTGCCAGTGCACTCAAGGTCAGTGATTTGTTTATCATGTTGATTCCTTTTTTCTTATTGCAGGGCACGTAGGAAAGCATGCCACTGTTGATAATGCTTTGCTGAAAGATGATTCATTTTCATATTGTTAATACCTTTGCGAGTATAACAAAAAAGCTTTTGAGGGCAGTGTCGACGATATTTTTTACGTTAACGCACTGTAACTAAAAAACTCCACTTCTTCAGTAAGTTGTGTAAATCAATCGTTGTAGTTGCAGCTGAATATTGTCATCAAAGGTTAAAAAAATTCAAACAAGCGCTTGAATTTATCCATATTACCGATTAAATTAAAACAAGTGTTTGAAATGGTTGTTTGATATGAGTGTAAAAACGAAGACTGAAATACTGGATGCAGCGGAAATTCTGTTTGCTGAGCATGGTTTTGCTGATACGTCATTGCGATCTATCACTAGTCATGCTGGTGTGAATTTGGCATCGGTGAATTATCATTTCGGCTCCAAGAAAATGTTAATTCAAGAAGTGTTACGTCGCTATCTCGATACCTTTATTCCTGCGGTGGGTAATGAGTTGCAAATGTTATTGCAAGCCACGCCTCAACCGAATATGCAACAGGTATTCAGGAGCTTGATTCAACCGTTATTATTACTGAATAAGACCCGTCCAGATGGCACTGCGATTTTTGTGCGGTTACTCGGCCGAGGTTATTCAGAATCTCAGGGTCATTTACGTAAATACATCATGTTTCATTATGGTGACGTTCTGAAAGGCTTTGTTGAAGCGGTTGTATTAGCCGCGCCAGAATTGGAACCCTCGGATATTTTTTGGCGCTTACATTTTGCTATCGGTACCTTTGTTTTTACTATGGCTTCGAGTAAGGCTTTGTTGGAAATCGCAGAAGCGGATTATCAACAAGCGGAAGATATTGAGGGCATTATTCATCGACTCATCCCATACATCTCAGCGGGCGCTGCGGCACCCACTGTGAATATTTAGTGTCTACTAATAATAACGATAACATCTCAGCGGCGCGGTCATTGCGCACACTGAGCTATATTTAACCCTGTACCCTACGTCTTATTGAAGGTGTGATTATGTCTATATTACTTATTATCGCGGTTTTAGTTGTTACTGTGTTGATTGTGCCAAGCATTCGACGCAGTCTAATTTCGAAACCTATTTTTTCTATTTTTAAGAAAATTCTGCCACCGATGTCGAGCACCGAGCGCGAAGCCATGGAGTCTGGTTCTATCTGGTGGGAGGGAGAATTATTTAAAGGTAATCCTAATTGGGATACGTTGCACGGCTATGCAAAGCCACGTTTAAGTGATGAAGAAAATGCCTTTATGGAAAACCAGGTAGAAACCTTACTTGCAATGTTGAATGATTTTGACATCGTGCATAAAGATCGTGATTTACCCAAAGAAGTCTGGGATTACCTGCGTAAAGAAGGTTTTTTTGCGATGATCATTCCTAAGTCATTCGGTGGTTTGGAATTTTCGGCAATTGCCAGCTCCACTATTGTTTCTCGCATTTCTACTCGTTCACTAAGTTGCGCGGTAACCGTTATGGTGCCTAACTCGTTAGGCCCCGGTGAGTTGCTAATGCATTACGGGACTCAAGAGCAGAAAGATTTTTGGCTACCCCGTTTAGCCGACGGTACGGATATTCCATGTTTTGCTTTGACCGGCCCTGAAGCGGGTTCTGACGCTGGCGGTATTCCAGATACAGGTGTTGTGTGTAAAGGCATGCACGACGGTAAAGAAGTTTTAGGTCTGACACTGAACTGGGATAAGCGTTATATCACCTTAGCTCCGGTATCGACTGTATTAGGTTTGGCTTTCAAAATGTATGATCCCGAAGGTTTACTGGGTGACAAACAAGAGCTGGGTATTACCTGTGCGCTGATCCCCACGTCTCACGAAGGGGTTAATGTGGGCGATCGTCACTTCCCTGTGGGCATGGCGTTTATGAACGGTACTACCACAGGTGAAGATGTATTTATTCCTCTAGAGTGGATTATTGGTGGTCCTGATTACGCTGGTCGCGGCTGGCGCATGCTGGTGGAGTGTCTATCAGCAGGTCGTGGTATTTCACTACCGGCTTTGGCTACTGCCACCGCTCATTTAAGCGCACGTACCACAGGTGCTTATTCAGCAATACGTAAACAGTTCGGTTTATCTATCGGTAAATTTGAAGGTGTGCAAGAAGCCATGGGCAGAATTGGTGGCTTAACCTATACCCTAGAAGCGATGCGTACCATGACTGCTGGGGCTATCGATTTAGGTGAAAGCCCATCAGTAGTAACGGCTATAGCCAAATACCATATGACCGAAATGTCTCGTGAATTACTTAACGATGCCATGGATATTCATTCAGGTAAGGGTGTACAGCTGGGTGAAATGAATTACTTAGCACACCAATATTTCGGTACTCCCGTTGCCATCACCGTGGAAGGCGCGAATATATTAACCCGCAACCTGATGATTTTTGGTCAGGGCGCAACACGTTGTCATCCTTATGTGTTTGCAGAAATGGAAGCCGCAGCTAATCCTGATGTTGAGCAAGGCTTAAAATCCTTTGATGTGTTATTAATGAAGCATATTGGCTTTGCCACTAAAAACTTCTTTGGTGCGCTATTTCAAGGTCTTACTGCTGGTGGATTTAACAGTGCTCCGGTTTCTGGTGCCACAGCAAAATACTATAAGCAATTAGCCCGTATGTCGAAGGGCTTGGCATTATGTGCGGATTTCTCCATGCTAATTTTGGGTGGTGATCTTAAACGTAAAGAGATGATTTCGGCGCGTTTAGGCGATGTATTAAGTCAATTGTATATTGCGTCTTGTGTGTTAAAACGCTATGAAGATGAAGGTCGTCAAGTTGCGGATATTGCTTTTGTAGAATATTCCTTATCACGTAGTTTGTTTAAAATCGGCGTGGCCTTTGATGGTTTCTTCCAAAACTTCACTAACCGTTTTGTAGCCAACGTATTAAAACGCATCGTATTTCCTTATGGTATTAACTATCAAATGCCAAAAGATGATATTACTCAACAGGTCAGTGATGCCTTAATGCAGCCCGGTGTGGCTCGTGAGCGCTTAACTCACCTTTGTTATATTGGAAGTGATGATGACGCTGTGGGTATCGTTGAGGCCGCTTTTGTTGCCATGCATGATGTAGTGGCCATTGAGAAGAAGATCCTTAAAGCGCAACGTGCAGGTACTATTCCGCGTAAAACTGTATTTGCAGAGACTATTGTTAATGCACTGTCGGCAGAGATTATTTCGGAGCATGAAGTTGAACAACTTAAACGTGCTGAAGCGCTGCGGATTAGGGCGATTAACGTTGATAGTTTTAAAGCGGGTGAGTTAGAAGGGATGTCAGCTAACGATAAGCAAAAATCAGTGGCTTAGTATCTACTTTTAACCGAATGTTTAAATGAAAAAGCGTCCTTTGGGGCGCTTTTTTATGGCTATTATATTTTGAAAAAAGAAAGTAAACGGCAGATAAAAAAAGAGCGCACTAAAAAGCGCGCTCAAGGCATGTAACTGGAGAATCGTCGATATTATAGTCTGCTTTTAGATACTTTTTGAAGCAGTTTTTTAAATTATATAAGCGTAATATTGTGTTTTTAGCTTTCTACATTTCATCAGCTATTGGTTTTAAAGGGCTGCTAAAGCATTGACGGTTTTCTTAAATATTGTAGTTGCGAACAAAGCCAATATTCACACCAATAATTCAATAATAGTCAGTTAATCAGTGTCACCTAGGCTTTTTTTATTGCCTGTCATCTTTTATAGTTGCGCTAACTAATTATTTTAATTGAAGGTTTTAATGGGTCCCTTAATGTTGGACGTGTCAGCTTATGAACTTAATGCTGAAGAAATGAATATTCTCGACCATCCACTGGTTGGTGGGGTGATTTTATTTACCCGTAATTTTCATGATAAAGGGCAATTGGCTCACTTAATCAGCCAAATTCGTCAGTCTGCACGAAATGACCTACTACTAGCCGTGGACCATGAAGGTGGGCGAGTACAACGTTTTAGAGAGGGCTTCACCGCACTTCCTGCCATGGGTAAGATTTATCCTAACGCGGGGCAGAATATTGACAAAGCCAGTGAACATGCGCAGTTGTTAGGTTGGCTGATGGCCGCAGAAGTATTAGCGATGGATATCGATATTAGTTTCGCGCCCGTATTAGATGTGTGGGGCGTATCCGATGTGATTGGCGATCGCAGTTTTCATTCATCGGCAGACGTGGTGATCCCATTGGCCAGTGCCTTTATCACTGGTATGCATGATGCGGGCATGAAAGCCTGTGGTAAACATTTTCCCGGCCACGGCAATGTAAAAGAAGACTCCCATATCGCACTGCCTATAGATGAACGTTCTGAAGAAGAAATTCGTCGTATTGATATGCGTATTTTTAGTGAAATTCATCAACAGGGTTTATTGGATGCGGTAATGCCTGCCCATGTTATTTATCCAAGTGTTGACTCTTTACCGGCAGGATTTTCTGCTAAATGGATCCGTACTATTTTACGCCAAGAAATGGATTTTGATGGCGTGGTGTTTTCCGATGATTTATCTATGCAAGGGGCCGTGGAAATAGGTAATTTTGTCGAACGGGCTAAACACGCCCTAAGTGCTGGATGCGATATGGTTTTAGCCTGCAATAACCCCAAGGGTGCTATTCAAGTGTTGGATGGCTTACCCATTGATTATCAAGCCAGCGATCGTCTCGGTCGGCTACGTAAAACCAATTCTCTGGATTTTAAACAACTAAGTGCCTCAGCAAAGTGGCAGCAAGCCAATCGGTTAGCGCAGTCTTTTGAATAGGGCGTGTTGTTATTGCAGTTAAAATACTGCAAAAATATGAGCGCTAATATATGGGCTTAAATCGTTAATTCATTTTGGGCGTTGAATGGTGACTACCTTGCAATAAACCCTATGCCGATTAGCTATTCGTCTTCCTCACGCTCGGGCACGTTATAACGACGAATTTGTACGACCATACCAAAATAGGGGTGATCAAAGTAATGAACTTGTGTGCTGATCACCCGTCGAAGTTGATTAAATGGCACACTGTACAAGAATAAATCGGGTTGCTGCTGATCGGCGGCCATGAGTTGTGAAGGTGCTGTCGTAGGATTGTTTACAATAGTCGAGCTTGGTGTTATTGCTGTGGCAGTATGGGACAACACATCGCTATAACGGTAATTAAACTGACTATCAACATGCAAGTAAGGTACCCCATTAATATTTTGTAAATAGACTTTAAATAAACCGTCTAATTGCCATACGTCTTCTGGCAACTTACCGGTAAATTCCTGTTGTACAAACTGCTCTTGTTTCTCTATCGCCACAGAACGTTCAGGAGCGGCCAAAGCTTGTTGTATGCGAGTTATCACATCCAAGGGCTCAGTGGCTAAGCGGTTAACATCAATATCCGTTTCACCCATATTCATTGTTTGCTCAGCTAGAATGGTTGGGTCATCTTGAGTTGCTTTGGGTAAGGGCTTTCCCCAATAATTAAACTCTTCACTGAAATTCTTGCCGGCGAAAAGTCTTAGATTTTTGGCATTATCCTTACCGAAAACAACCTGCTGACGCCAACCAAGGTGCAGCATTGGCTGCAAGTCTCGTTGGCGATAAATTTGCTGATAGATTTTTGCTAACTGCAGATCTTGTTGGGAAATTAAATGCGTACTTGCAGGATAACGGTGGCCAATGCTATTAATTTTAACGGGCACTTGTGCAATAAATGCATGGGGTGCCGCAGGCTCAAAAAGTGATTGAATGCTAGGTTCTGGCATACAGTCCACACGCAGCAGCTGTTGCCAGTCTCTAACATTAAAGTCATAAACGACTGGGTCGAGATCTGCGGTGGGCGTGGACATTTCACCCGCTAGTAGTTCGTTGGTATTGGCGATAGCACTTGTTGTTAGATCATCTAACGACCGTGGTGTAAAAAGGGGAGGCTCGACCGGCTGTAGTTGATTGCAGATAGGTAACATTTGCTGAAATGGCGAAATATCTGGCCACAAATAAGGTGAGAGTATATCGGTGGCATCTTGCACATCAATGGGATGGACTACTTCGGAAAATTTTTCCTGCACTTGGCTGTGATCACGACTAAATATGATCACTTCAACATCAAACCACCAATCGTCTTCGGCCATGGCTGGCGTAGTGAGCAAGCTCAGTAATAATATTAAAAATGAGCAATTGAACTTCATTAGGCTGCCTGTAAGTTGTTGGCAAAGTTATGCAATAGTTGACTGACCATATCAACTCGTTGCTGAGTGTCTGCACTATCGATGGTGAATTTCAACTTTTGCGGTCCTTCCAATTTAAACTGATTCGACTGAGTTTGAATTAACTGGATGATAAAACCAGGGTCTACTTTAGTAGTTTCACTGAATTCTATGATGCCACCTCGGTCATTGGCGTCCACCTTTTTTATACCAATAGTTTGCGCCAGCATTTTTAATTCGCTGATATGGAATAAATTTTTGGCCGCCGCGGGTAACAATCCAAAGCGGTCTATTAACTCAATTTGAATATCTTTGAGTTGGTGTTCATCTTTGGCACTGGCAATTTTTTTGTATAAGGACAAGCGTGAGTTCACATCACCAATGTAATCTTCTGGCAATAACGCCGGTATACGCAAGTCTACTTCGGTTTGAGTTGCCAGCACTTCATCCAATGATGGCTCTTTGCCTTCTTTAAGATTTTTCACCGCTTGCTCAAGCATTTCCATGTATAACGAGAAACCAACAGTGGCGATCTGCCCTGATTGATCATCACCGAGCAATTCACCAGCCCCACGAATTTCTAAATCATGAGTAGCAAGGGTAAAACCACTGCCTAAATCTTCGGACGAAGCAATGGCATCTAAGCGCTTTCTAGCATCTTTAGTAACACGTTTGGGATGCGGCGTCAGTAGATAGGCATAGGCCTGATGGTGCGAACGTCCTACGCGGCCGCGCAATTGGTGTAGCTGAGCTAAGCCCAAATGATCGGCTCTATCCATAATAATAGTGTTGGCCGAGGGCACATCGATACCGGTTTCGATAATAGTGGTACACAACAACACATTAAAACGCTGGTGATAAAAATCTGACATCACCCGTTCGAGGTCTTTTTCACGCATTTGCCCATGACCAATGGCGATACGTGCTTCGGGGACAATTTCGCTAATTTCTTTGGCGGTTTTCTCAATACTATCGACTTCATTGTGTAGGAAGTACACCTGACCGCCGCGTAATATTTCGCGCATGATGGCTTCACGGATCAGGTTGTTTTGACGCTCATGCACAAACGTCTTAATCGCTAAACGTTTGGCGGGTGGTGTGGCAATAATAGATAAATCGCGCATACCACTAAAGGCCATATTCAATGTTCTGGGAATCGGCGTGGCGGTCAGAGTAAGAATATCAACCTCGGCGCGTAAGGCTTTAAATTTGTCTTTTTGGCGTACTCCAAAGCGATGTTCTTCATCAATAACCACTAAGCCTAAATTACTGAATTTAATGTCATCCTGTAACAACTTATGGGTGCCAATGATGATATCCACATTGCCAGAGGTAATGTCTTTAACCACCTGATTTTGATCTTTGCTGGAGCGAAAGCGAGAAATGACTTCTATTTTGAACGGCCAGTTGGCAAAGCGATCTTTAAAGTTTTCATAATGTTGTTGGGCTAACAAGGTCGTTGGTACCAATATCGCCACTTGCTTGCCGTCATTGGCGGCAATAAACGCCGCGCGCATCGCCACTTCGGTTTTACCAAAGCCAACGTCACCGCAAACCAAACGGTCCATGGCATTAGCGGTACCCATGTCGTTAATGACGGCGCTAATGGCCTGTTGTTGATCGGCGGTTTCTTCAAAGGGAAAGCTATCGGTAAATTGGCGGTATTCTTCCCAGTTGATGGGATAAGCATAACCGGGCTTCGCTGCCCGTTGGGCGTAAACGTCAAGTAGTTGTGCTGCAACATCGCGAACTTTCTCGGCAGCTTTGCGTTTAGCTTTACTCCAAGTATCGGTGCCTAAATTGTGTAACGGTGCGCTATCACTATTACCGCCACTATAACGACTGATTAAATGCAGTGTCGCCACCGGCACATATAATTTGGCCTGCTTGGCATATTCGATACAGAGATATTCGGTATTAACACCGCCTGCATCTAAGGTTTGTAAGCCTAAATAGCGTCCCACACCATGGTCTAAATGGACTACTGGCTGACCAACGGACAGCTCGGCTAAATTGCGAATAACCGCACTTTCATCGGTGGCTTGGCGTTGTTCCCTTAAGCGGCGCTGGGATACTCGATGGCCTAATAATTCGGTTTCGGTGATAAAGGCTAAGCGCTGACCTTGTTGCTCCAAAATAAAGCTATGTTCGGCCCAGCCAACACTAATGCCTAATGGCGCGTCGCTGTCCATAAAGGCCTGTAAGCTGGCAAACTCGGGTAACTGAATACCTTTATTGCCAAGAAGTTCTAACAGGCTCTCACGTCGACCTTGAGACTCAACGCTGAACATCACTTTAGTGTGATTCTTTTGCCAGTCTTTGACGGCTTGTTGAATCAATGCGGTTGGCACTTTTAAATTGGTTTTAACCGCAATGTCGCCGATGTCGGCAATGGCAAAATTAAAGCGACCGGCCTTATCTTCCAAAGCATCTTGATACAAACTCACTCGTGGCCATTGCTTAAACGCAGCGAATAACTCTTCTTGGCGTAAAAATAGTTCATAAGGTGGCAATAGTGGTCTGGCGGTGTTGTACCTATGCTGCTCGTAGCGCTCGATAAGATCGGCCCAGGTCATTTCTATAGCGGGTTTCAAATCACCAATGTTGATGATTAAGCTGTCATTGTGCAGGTAATCAAACAGCGTGGCAGTTTGTTCAAAGAATAACGGTAAATAGTATTCGATACCGCTGGGCATAATACCCTGACTCACTTGATGATAAATCGATTCTTTACCAGTACCGGAATCAAAACGTTCTAAATACTGTTGTTTGAACAAGCTGATTGCGGCTTTGTCGGTAGGAAATTCGTGGGCGGGTAATAGGCGAATTTCGTCTATCTGTTTGCCGCCCCGTTGGCTGTCGGTATCAAACAGGCGGATGCTATCAATTTCATCATCAAATAAATCGATGCGGAACGGCTGCTTACTGCCCATGGGAAACAGGTCAACAATGCTACCGCGAATGGAAAATTCGCCATGCTCCATAACCTGATTAACCGCGTGGTATCCAGCGTGTTGCATTTTGCTACGAAAGTCATCGATATTGAGGGTTTGCCCCAAGCTAAATAATAATAAATATTTACCAAGAAAATCGATGGGGGCCAAGCGCATTAATAAGGTATTTACCGGCACGATAAATATTCCTGATTGCGCCTGCGTTAGCCCATACAAGGTTTCGAGTCGCTGGGAAACAATATCTTGATGGGGAGAAAAGTTATCATAGGGTAGTGTTTCCCAATCGGGAAAGACCTTGATATCCATTTTTCCGGGCTTTAAAAAATAGGCGAGCTCTTGTTGTAACTTGACCGCCGAGGGCGTGTCTTTACTAACAATCAGCAGTGGACGTTGGCGTGATTTCGCAGCATTTGCGATCGCCATGGCCAAACTACTGCCCTGTAGGTTTCCCCAATAGATATGGTCGCCCGTGCCTTTGGGCAGGGCGGGAGCAAATATAGTATTCATCGATGAGTAATATTATTCAGTTGTCCGGCGCTTTTTTAATTGCTGTGTTTGTAAATGTAATGTGGCTCTTACCAGTTGTTCCTGATCTTCGTCACGGATACGGGTAAAAATTGATGAGACATGGTACTGATCCCCAGCGGCTTCGCAAGTAATAACTTCACCCAAACAGTAGACAGCGGACGCTTCTTCATTCAAAAATAGTTTTAACTCGACTATGGTGCCTACAGCTATGGCTGAGGGGCAAGTTAGAACCACGCCACCACCGCCAAATTCAACAGCGCTAAAACGGTGTTGAGGGTCGTCCTGTTGTTGCAACACAATTGACATAATTAAGTCTATTTTTCGACTTTGCTGGTTGAGGAAAGCCACTAGTTCCTCTGCATGTTCACCCAGTTTACGTAAAGGTCGTAAGGTCTTGGCTTCCACCTGAGAGACTTCGGTGGCAATACGAAAAGCATGGGGCATGTTGTCGATAAATTGTTGGGGTGAGGGGAGCTCAAAATCAGCAGCCATGGCGGTCATATTCACCAGTAATGGATGTTTAATCATAAAAAATTCATGAAATTGTTGCTGCTTTTGTTCAAGGCTCAGGTTGTTCATTGTCTCTCCGCTTGTGCCGCTGGCTTATTTGCGCGTATCATCTTGTTCAATAAGGAAACCATATGCAATGTTTACAGGCAAGTCGCTGAGTATATTGCATCACTTAAGTTGACCTCAATTAGTTATATGATGTTTCATTCTGCTTTCATGTTTATCGGCTTACGTTACGCACGCGCCAGTAAAACCAGTCATTTTATTGCCTTTATCAACTTTTTTTCGGTAATGGGTATTGCTGTTGGTATTACCGCGTTAATTACTGTTTCCTCGGTGATGAATGGTTTTGAAGGTCAGCTTAAACAACGTATCTTAGGTATTGTGCCCCATTTACTTATTGCCCCTTCTGTTGCTAATGAATCAAGTGAGAAATCAGCCGAAGAATTTCAAGCTAACTTTTTTGCGCAATTACAGCAATTACCCCACGTAATGGGTCACGCGCAACAAATTGAGCAAGAAGGTCTAGTGCAAGGTGCCCGTGGTTTAAAAGGGGTGCTTATACAAGGTGTTGATGCGGATGCCATGCAGCGTTACTCAGAAATTGCTAGCCATATGCGCATGGGATTGTTAGCGGATTTAAGTTCGCGCTCTTATAACATTGTTATTGGTTTAGCATTGGCCCGTGAATTAGATGTGCAGGTAGGTGACGAAATACGCCTTATGATAGCGGGCGCCACCATGTATACGCCATTCGGCGCAATGCCCAGCCAACGTAAATTCACTATCAGCGGTATTTTCGATTTAAGTTCAGAGCTGGATGCCAAAGTGGTGTTGGTGAACATTGATGACGCCGCGCGCTTAATGCGCCAACGTAGCGGCGACATTGCCCAAACCCGAGTGTTTTTAGATGATGCCTTTGCTTACCAGCAAGTAATGCAAAATATCCAACAATTTACCGACGCCAAGATTATCGATTGGCGGCAACGTCAGGGGCCGTTGTTTGATGCGGTTAAAATGGAAAAGAACATGATGTCGCTAATGCTATTACTGATCGTGGCTGTGGCCGCATTTAACATAGTGTCTGCGTTGGTTATGGTGGTCTCGGAAAAGCGTGGCGATATTGCCATTTTGCGTACTCAGGGCATGACCACCAGCCATATTACCGGTATCTTTTTAGTGAATGGCTTATACAACGGGGTAAAGGGCGTGGCGTGGGGACTCGTGGGTGGGGTGTTATTAGCTACTCAGCTAGATGCCATCATCCAACTTATTGGCTTACGTTTTTTACCCGGCCCTGCAGGTGCGGGTTTACCTGTTCTCATTGAATGGCAACAGGTAATGTCTATTGGACTATTGTCGTTGCTATTAACCTTCTTAGCCACTTTATATCCCGCTTACAGCGCCGCTAAAGTGGCACCGGCCGATGCGCTTAGGTATGAGTAAGAAATGTTGACTATAAACTTCAAACAAAAGCGTCGACTAGTGGCATCAAATAGCTGCGCCATAAATAAACAAATGATGAGTATTTAGCATGACAGTGGTATTAAAAAGTATTGATTTGTGCAAAAGCTATGTGGAAGGAGAAAACCATGTGGACGTGTTGCAGAATATTAATTTTGAATTGAATGCAGGGGAGCAGGTCGCCGTCTTAGGTAATTCCGGTTCCGGTAAAAGTACGTTGTTACATTTACTCGGGGCATTAGATACCCCAAGTTCTGGCGAAGTGCAGTTTCAAGGTGAAAATATCTTTTCTTTCTCGCCGCGCCAACAGGCGGCATTTCGTAATCAGTCTCTGGGTTTTGTTTATCAACTACATCATTTGCTGCCAGAGTTTTCAGCGCTAGAAAATGTCGCTATGCCGCTGTTAATTGGTCAATGTGCAAAAAGTGAGGCCATGCAGCGTGCCGAAAGCATTTTACAGCGAGTAGGGTTAGCATCCCGCTTAAGTCATCGACCTAGTCAGCTATCTGGCGGTGAACGTCAACGGGTGGCCATCGCTCGCGCACTAGTAACCAACCCCGCTGTGGTATTAGCCGATGAGCCGACGGGTAATTTAGATGACAAAACCGGCGAAAACATTTATCAGCTTATTCGTGAATTTCGCCATGATATGAACACCAGTTTCGTGGTGGTTACCCATGATACTCGCTTGGCAGATAAGCTTGACAGAGTGTGGGAAATTCGCAACGGTGCCATACAGGAACAGCAAGCATAATGGCAAGTTTGAGTTGGCAATTAGCTTGGCGTTTTCGCCAAGGGCGGCGACAAAATGGTTTTATTTCGTTTATCTCTGGCTCGTCAATGGCCGGCATTGCATTAGGTTGCTTTGCGCTCATATTGATCCTTTCTGTCATGAACGGCTTCGAACGTGCGCTTAAAGATGAATTGTTAAGTATTCTCCCCCATGGTGAGTTAACCGCCGTTTCGCCGCAAGGTATCCAAGATTGGCCGCAACTTATCCGCACGTTCAAAGAAGATAGTAATATTTCTCAAGTTCAGGCGGTAATTAAGCTTACCGGCATGTTACAACAAGCCAAAATCATGAAAGCGGTGGAAGTGACTGCGGTTGATAGTGAGTTATTCAAACAGGGCAGTTTGTATCCCAAAATTAGTGTGGATGCGTGGCAGCAGTTCAGTGCTGATCACCATAGTATTTTGTTGGGTAAAGGCATTGTCGCCGAACTGGGTTTAGCCGTCGGCGACAAGGTGCAATTAATGTTGCCGCAATTTAGTGAGAGCAACCAATTGTTGGCCCCTAAAAGTCAGTGGTTAACCGTGGCCGGTGAATTATCACTTGGTGGTGAAATAGACAAACTCTTTGCTTTGATGCATATCTCGTATGCTGCCGATATCGTCAATGTCGAAGAGGGCGCACAAGGGTTACAGTTTCATTTTGTCGATGCCTTTATGGCACCCACCGAGATACGCAAAATTGGTTATAACATGACTCAGCATGTGTATATGTCGGACTGGACTAGAACTCAAGGCAGTTTATATCAGGATATCTTGTTGGTAAAAACCGTGGTGTATGTAGTGTTGACCTTAGTTATTGGCGTGGCTTGCTTTAATATTGTATCTGCGCAGATGATGGCGGTGACCGAGAAGCAATCAGAAATCGCCATGTTGAAAACCATGGGCGCTGAAGATCGTCTCATCATTAAAACCTTTGTCTATCAAGGGGCGGTCAATGGCATTATCGGTACATTGCTGGGGGCGCTAGCTGGGATTGTGGTGTCATTAAACCTGAGCACAATCGCCAAGGCGTTGGAGCATTTAACCGGCGTACAGTTTTTGTCTGGTGATATTTATTTTATTGATTTTTTGCCCTCGGAATTACATTGGAATGATGTCGCGGTAACATTAACTATTGCCTTAGGTTTGACTCTGTTAGCCACGTTATTCCCAGCAATAAAAGCTGCAAAAGTGAATCCGGCGAATGTGCTAGGTCATTAAAAATATCAGTGTTTACTGATCTTTTTACAAACGTTGCGAACGTTTCAACGCCCGTTGTTTCCACGCTTTAGTGATTGATAAGCGCCACAATAGTTGCATACCGAAATAGCCAACCAAACCAAAAAAAATACCACAAGCCGCGCAGCCTACAATAAACGCCGGACCAATGGTTTCTAAACTTTGCACTACCCAATGCCAACTTAATTGAAATTCAAACAGTTGGGTTGGACTGCCCAAAATCCATGTGCCGACAATATAAGCGCCGTAGAAAATGGGCGGCATAGTAAAGGGGTTAGTGAGCCAAACAGTGGCCACTGATAGGGGGAGGTTGACCCGCAGCGGTATTGCGGTGGCTGCGGCTAACCACATTTGAAAGGGTACCGGCCAGAACGCATAAAATAAACCAATGCCAAAGGCGCCGGAAGCGGAACGACGATTTAACTGCCATAAATTAGGGTCGTGCAATAAGGTGCCAAATAACGAAATAAATTTATTATCTTTAATGCTTTGATGGCTGGGAATAAAACGCTTTATAAATTTCTTTGGCATGGCTATTAGCTACTACTGATCCATTTTTACGCAGGAATAATTCCACTTAATGGCGCTCAGCTTACATTAATCAAACGCTAAATCTAGTATTTACCACCATAAAATAGTAATAATTAGTTTCTCATGTTCTGTCTCAATAGTGGCTTAGATCACTATCAATTACACTAGGAAAAACGAAGTGTCCTATAAATACTTTTAATGCAATTGGTTAGCTAACGCTTTTACAGTCTATACTTCCTTTTAATTTAATAATAAGAAATAGGAAATAAATTAGTCAATGAGAAAAAATCAACATGTTGTAAATGAAGAAGTGAAATTTGTTGAAGAACTGGTGTCAACAACTGATTTACGTGGCGTTATTACGTCGGTAAATGATGACTTTGTTCGTGTAAGTGGTTTTAGTCGAGAAGAATTAATTGGGAAAAATCACAATGTAGTGCGTCACCCAGATATGCCATCGGCTGCGTTTGCCGATTTATGGCAAACACTGAAAGCGGGCAAAGTATGGCGAGGTATTGTTAAAAATCGTTGTAAGGATGGCCGGTATTATTGGGTGGATGCGTTTGTTATTCCTATCTTTGAAAATAGTCAAATTATTGGATATCAATCAGTTAGGGTGGTCGCCGACAGGGCTGATATAGATAAAGCGACACAATTATATGGGTCATTGAACAAAGGCAAAAGTGCGAGTAGTAAATCAGCTCCACTGGTAAAATGGGGTACTGCTGGCATCGCGTTGGTGGTTGTCTGTATTTTAGCGAGGCTATTTGTCGGCTGGGATAGTTTGGTGCCACTATTGGCAATGCTTGCGGTGATGTTTGGCGTATTCAAACAAGAGCTTTTTGATATACCCGTGCGCTCACAACAAATTATGGCTGATTACGATAGTGTGAGCCGACATATATATTCGGGTACTGGTGTTAGTTCAGTATTTGATTTTCAAAGTAAAATTGCCAATGCAAAAATGCGTACAGCATTAGGCATGATGCAATATGAAGGTCGTCAGTTACAACAAAGTGCCAGTACGATGCTGAAAGCCGCGGCACACGCCAAAGCAAATATTGAAAGTCAGCATAACGAAGTACAACAAATAGCTGCTGCTATTACAGAAATGACAAAAACCTCTCAGGAAATTGCACAAAATACAGTAGCAACATCAGAGATCGTAGAAAAAACGTCGACCCAATGTGCCGAAACTAAATCAGTGATCACTAAGGGAAGTGAGCAAATTAACGCGCTAGCGCAGACTGTAGAAAATGCGGCGAATTCGGCCAATAAATTAGTTGACGAGGCAGATAAGGTGGCTAAGTCAATGTCTGAAATTGAAGCTATTGCTGAGCAGACAAACTTGTTAGCGTTAAATGCTGCTATTGAAGCGGCGCGAGCAGGAGAGCAGGGGCGTGGTTTTTCTGTCGTAGCTGATGAAGTTAGGGCACTTTCATCACGCACCCAAGAATCGACTAAGCATATTAATCAAAGTTTAAATGATATGCACAAAACAATTCAAGAATGGGTGCAAGTGATGCAAGACAGTAAACAACAGGCGGATAATTGTGCAGAAAATGCCACACAATCAGCAGTGGCTATTAATGACATTTTTCAAATGATGAATGATGTGACAGACAATACTGTGCAGATAGCAACTGCTTCAGAAGAGCAAGAGGCGGTTTGTGCAGAAATAGAACGAAATATTGTGAGAATTTCAGATATTGCCGACGATACATCTAATAGTTCCGATGTTGTTGAACAAGTAGCGGGAGAAGTTAACGAAGGGGTAAACAAGTTAACGTCAATGTCACATTCATTTAGTGACTAGTTGACGGCTATAAAAAGCTGAGAGTGCGGTTTATCTTCAGCGCAAGGAGCGGCACTCAATGCATTATTGGTTTAGTGGGTTTGTTGTTGGTGGACTAAGCAGTTTATTGTGGCCACAATTGCCGCCGTTTTATTGGGCAATATTGGCTGCAGTGGGTTGCATAGCGTTATTGCTGTATCGACGGCAAATGCTAATGTCCGGCGCATTCGCTGGCATTGCTTGGTATATACTGGCAGGTCATCTAGCACTCAATTGGCAACTGCCATTTTCTAGCATCAATCAACCTATTTGGGTGCAAGGTCAGGTTACCTCGTTAATGACGGACAGCACTGATGCACGCTTCAATCTGCAATTACAGCGCTTTGAACAGCAATCGTTTTGGATCAATCAACCACGTATTCGTCTAAGTTGGAAGCAAGTTCCTTTTAGCTTAAAGCAAGGTCAACAGTTGTCGCTGTTGGTTAAGCTGAAACCTGCTCATGGTCTAGCCAATGAAGCTGGATTCAATTATCAGCAATGGCTATTCACTGAAGGTATTGGCGCCAGTGGATTTGTGGTGACTCATCAAAATAATCGTATTGAATCCTCTGCAGTAAGTTGGCGTCAGCAATTAGCCGACCGATTTTTTGCATTATCACTACCTAATCAACGCTGGTTGGCGGCTTTAGGATTTGGTTATCGTGGCATGCTGGTGCCAGATGATTGGCAATTAATACAGCGTACTGGCATTGCCCATTTGATCGCCATTTCTGGATTGCATTTGGGCATTGTCAGCACGCTTAGCTATTGGTTGTTGGCAAATATATTGGTTAGGGTGTTTCCTCAGCAGGTTAATGTGCATCGTTTGGCCATGTTAGCCAGTGTGGCAGTGGCATTAGGTTATTCTGCTTTGGCGGGATTTAGCTTACCCACGATACGCGCCTGGATCATGTTAGTTATTGTTGTCGGCCTGATGTGTTGCTGGCGACGTTGGTCTGCGGTGAATGCCATACTCTTTTGTATAGTGGTGATCATGTTGCTGATGCCATTTAGTATCTATACCGCAAGTTTTTGGTTAAGTTTCTTGGCGGTGACGATTATTTGTTGGGTGTTTTGGCGCTGGCCAATAAGCTTTGTTTTTGACCGCCGAGGGCGTGTTAAACAGGCCACAGTGGTGATGCTGCGTATACAGCTTGCTTTAAGTGTTTTGATGTTGCCACTGGTCGCGTGGCAGTTTTCCATGGCCTCGTTTATTTCGCCATTGGTGAATTTGATAGCAGTACCCTTAGTGACCTTACTAATTGTGCCTGCGCTTTTATTCGGTTTATTGCTGTTAGTGTTGTTGCCAGCGGCGGGAGCGTGGGTTTTATCTCAGGTCGATTGGCTTGTAGGTCGTGCTTTTACTGGACTACAAAACTTAAGTCATTTACCTATAAGCGCCACTAACGTGCCCGGATTGCCCTTATCGGTGTGGTTAATGGCATTGGCTGGATTGTTGTTTATAGCCATGCCTAACATTGGTGCAATGCGTAAATGGGCATGGCTATTATTACTGCCGTTGATTAGTTACGCCTTCCAAGGTCAAAAAATGCACTGGCAATTGGATGTATTAGATGTCGGGCAGGGACTGGCTACGATCATCCAGTCAGGCTCGGAGGTTATTTTATACGATGTGGGGCCAGCCTATGACTCTGGATTCAATATGGCCGATTCGGTTATCGCGCCCATTCTACGTCGTCGCGGGATTCGCCAAGTGGAAACCCTCTTCTTATCCCATAGTGATTTAGACCATGCCGGCAGTTTTAACGCCTTGGCTGAACAAATTACCATCGGGCAAGTATTAACTTCAAAAGATCAATGTCTAGCGGGTTGGCAACAACAATGGCAAGGATTAACGTTAGAAGTGTTATGGCCAACAGCGCAGGCGTTGCAAAAATACGCTAGTGAAAACAACCGTTCTTGCGTGTTACGCATCACAGATGGCAAGGTTACTGTATTGTTTACTGGCGATATCGATACCTCTGTCGAACAACAACTTATTGCTCTTTATGGACAGCGATTACTGGCGGATATTCTCATTGTGCCCCACCATGGTAGTAAAACCTCGTCGTCAGCGGAGTTTATCCAAGCGGTATCGCCGAAGTATGCAGTGTTTAGCCAAGGCTATTATAACCGCTGGGGTTTCCCCAAAGCTGAAGTGTTAATACGTTATAAAGCGATGAACGTGCAATCGCTATTAACTTCCGAGCAAGGTCAAATTCGATTTGTGATGGACGGTAATGGTATTCAACTGCTTACTTATCGGCAGGACATGTATCCATTTTGGTATGCTAATTTTTAAGCCAGCATTAATTAAGTTAACAGTTATCAATAGTGGTTAGAAACAGCTGATTGTAATATGGTCTACCTTTAGGTTATTGCTTTAAAAGGACTTCCTTATGTATCAGCAGGTAATTAGTTTTTGGTTTGGCGATATCGACCAATCTAAATGGTGGGTAAAAGATGTTGAATTTGATCAACTTATCCGCGATAAATTTGCCTCGTTACATCAGCAGGCTTGCGGCTGTGAACTGTATTCATGGCGCAATACGGCGAAAGGGCGTTTAGCTGAAGTGATAGTATTGGATCAGTTTTCACGCAATATGTATCGGGATTCCCCTCAAGCCTTTTCTCAAGATGCATTAGCCTTAGCGCTGGCACAAGAGGCCATAAGTTTAGGCATGGACAAGCAATTAGACCCAACTCAACGTAGCTTTATGTACTTACCTTTTATGCATAGTGAATCAGCGACCATCCATCAAGTGGCTATGCAGCTGTATACCGACAATGGTGTGCAATCCAATTTGAACTTTGAGATTAAACATAAAGACATCATTGACCGTTTTGGTCGCTATCCTCATCGTAATCAAATGTTGGGGCGGGAATCAACCGCAGAAGAAATCGCTTTTTTACAACAGCCGGGATCAAGCTTTTAAGCTATTACGCTCAATCGTCAGCGTTTGCTTGTATTTATTTTTTAGGTTTCTAGTTATCAAAAACGCTTAATATTGATGTCGATATAATATTGATAGTTGGGTAATTTTGTCGCTCGGGCTACAATGCGCCTAGAACTCAAAATATAAAAAAATATGACGAACTCAAAACCTTTTCTACGCTTTTTAAACTATCTCAAAAACTATAAGCTCGCCTTTGTTCTTTCTGCTATTGGCATGATTGGCTATTCGATTATTGATGCGTTAGTGATCTCCCAATTACAGCCGATGATCGATGACAGTTTAGGCAAAGGGGAATATCAATTTTTACGGCTTGCCGCTTATTTTATCGTGCCGATCTTTGTGCTGCGTGGGGTGTTTAATTTTCTTGGTGCTTATACGTTATCTTGGATCGGCAATAACGTCGTGATGAATATGCGCCAGCAGTTGTTTCAGCACTATATGTACTTACCGGTTGGATTTCACGATCAGCATTCCCCCGGTAATCTTATTTCCAAAGTCATTTACGATACCGAGCAAGTCGCCAACGCGGCCGGTAAAGCATTGTTAACCCTAGTGCGAGAAGGTGCCTTTGTATTGGGCTTACTAGGCGTAATGTTTTATAACTCGTGGCAGTTGTCACTAGTATTTATGCTAATTGGGCCGCTGGTGGCAATCATTGTGTCAGTGGTCAGTAAACGTTTTCGTCAGGTAAGCCAAAGCATTCAACAGTCAATGGGAAGTTTGACCTCAACGGTCGAGCAAGTAATTAAAGGCCATAAAGTGGTGTTGATGTTCGGCGGTCAAGATAAAGAAGCGGACAATTTTTCTGAGCGTAATAACCACAACCGTCAACAAGTAATGAAGTTGCAAGTGGCGCAAATTCTTAGTGTTAGTTCCATTCAAATTATCGCCTCCATGGCATTGGCCGCGGTGCTGTTTATTGCCAGCGTGCCACAAATGATTGAACACCTAACACCGGGCGTATTCACTACAGTAGTGGTGTGTATGACCATGTTGCTTAAGCCACTCAAACAACTCACTACTATTAACAGTGAGTTTCAACGTGGTATGGCCGCTTGCGTCAGTGTTTTTGCGGTGCTTGATGAACAAATTGAGCAGGACAGTGGCAGTAAATCCTTAACTCGAGCCACTGGCCATATTCAGTTTGAAAAGGTTGATTTTTGTTATCCCAGTAAAACCCATAACGCCCTATCGTCGGTAAGTTTCACTGTAGAGCCCGGCACTACATTAGCCCTAGTGGGGCGCTCTGGCAGTGGTAAATCTACCATATCCAGTTTACTCACGCGCTTTTACTTGCCGCAACAGGGCCAAGTGCTGCTCGACGGCGGCAATTTGAATGACATCGTCTTGAAAGACTTACGCGCGCAGTTTGCATTGGTATCCCAACAGGTCACCTTGTTCAATGACTCCATTGCCAACAATATTGCCTATGGCGCCGAAGGTAAGGTTAGCCGTGAACTGATAGAGCAAGCCGCGGTTACCGCCCATGTTATGGAGTTTGTAAAGGATATGCCCGATGGCCTCGACACCCAAGTGGGCGAAAATGGCTTAATGCTATCCGGTGGCCAGCGCCAACGCATCGCTATTGCGCGGGCTATTTTGCGGGATGCGCCGATACTTATTCTTGATGAAGCCACTTCCGCGCTGGATACCGAATCAGAACGATTAATTCAGGACGCCTTAGAAAAGCTCCAACAAAACCGAACCAGCATTGTTATCGCCCATAGATTGTCGACTGTCGAAAAAGCCGATCAGATTTTGGTGATAGAGCAAGGCGCGGTTATTGAACGGGGCAATCATCAACAGTTATTAGCCGCCGATGGCATGTACGCCTCACTGCATAAAATGCAATTTGTTGAAGGGCAAGATGCATGACCTGGTTAGAAAAAAAATGGTATTCCAGTAGCAAGTTAGTATGGATGTTGTGGCCGTTAAGCTTATTGTATCGTTTATTGAGCCATATGCGCCGTCAGCGTTTAAAGTCTGCTTGGGCTGATACCGAATGCTTACCCTTACCGGTGATTATTGTCGGCAACCTGAGCGTTGGTGGCAATGGCAAAACCCCATTAGTGATCCGCTTGGTAAAGTTATTACGTCAGCATGGTTATCATCCGGGGGTATTAAGTCGTGGTTACGGCGGTAAAACACATTACCCTGCCAGTGTCACTAAAGACAGCCAGCCCACCGAAGTGGGTGATGAGCCAGTGTTAATGCGCCAACATATTCAATGCCCGATTGTGGTGGATCCAAACCGCGTGCGCGGTGCACGCTTTTTACGCGAAGAGTTTTCTTGTGATTTAATTATCTGTGATGATGGTTTACAACATTATCGCCTGCAGCGGGATATAGAGATTGTAGTAATGGACGGTCAACGTCGATTGGGTAATGGTTACTTGTTACCCATGGGACCACTACGTGAAGGCCCATGGCGATTGGCCGAAGTGGATTTTGTGATCGTTAATGGTGGTAACACCCAAAAGCGTGAGTTTTCCATGGGCTTGGAATCGGGGCGTTTAATTAATGTTAAACAATCTACTCTTAGTCAGTCGGTAAATGATCTCAAGGAGCCCGTTACCGCAATTGCCGCGATTGGTAACCCACAACGATTTTTTAAACTATTACAAAGCAAACATATTGCAATAAAACAATGTATCCCGTTTAGTGATCATCATTTGTTTAGCGCCGATGATATGCCAACAGGCACCGTCATCATGACCGAAAAAGATGCGGTGAAATGTAAAGACTTTGCACAGGATAACTGGTGGTATTTACCAGTGAGTGCAACCTTGTCCGCAGAATTTGAACAGCAGTTTTTAGCAAAAGTGAAGGAAGTGAAAAATGGCATTCGATAAGAGTTTACTGGATATTCTGGCCTGCCCAGCGTGCAAAGGAAAACTGCAGTATGTGGCTCAAAAGGACGAGTTAGTCTGTCGTTTTGATAAGTTGGCTTATCCCATTAACACCGGTATTCCTGTGCTAATAGAAACCGAAGCCCGACATGTGGAAATGGAAGAACTAGAGTCACTAAGATGAAATTTAGCGTTATTATCCCCGCACGTTTTGCCTCTAGCCGTTTTCCCGGTAAACCTTTAGCCGATATCCATGGTAAGCCCATGGTGCAACATGTGTATGAGCGCGCAGTAGAGTCAGGTGCTCAACAAGTGGTGGTGGCAACTGATGATGAACGTATCGCTGAAGTTGTGAAAAACTTTGGTGGTCAGGTATGTATGACCGACGAAGGTCATGAATCCGGCACCGAACGCCTTGCCGAAGTGGTTGATATTCTAAAGTTGTCTGCTAATGATATTGTGGTGAATGTGCAGGGTGATGAGCCTTTTATTCCGGTGTCTAATATTCTGCAGGTGGCACAAAACCTTAGCCAATATACTCAGGCGAAAATGGCCACCTTAGCGGTTAATATCACCGATGTTGAAGAAGTCTTTAACCCTAATGCGGTAAAAGTGGTTACCGACTCTCAAGGTTATGCCCTGTATTTTAGTCGCGCTAGTGTGCCTTATGATCGCGCACGCTTTATGAATAATGAGCATGTTAAAGATATCGGTAACTGGTATATGCGCCATATTGGCATTTATGCTTATCGGGCGGGTTTTATTAAAGAGTATATTCAAATGCAGCCATCAGCACTGGAACAAATTGAATCTCTTGAGCAACTACGGGTACTTTGGCACGGTGAGAAAATTCACGTGGCTTTAGCTGCAGAGAATCCACCCGCTGGTGTAGATACACCAGAAGATTTACAACGCTTATTGGCGTTAGCGTAAAGACAGGAGTAAACCATGGCGAATGTATTAATTACCGGTGCCAATCGCGGCATTGGTTTAGCTCTATCAAAAGCTTATATAGCTCGAGGCGATAAGGTTTGGGGCGTCTGCCGTCAGTCTTCACACGCCCTCGAACAAAGTGGTGCCCATGAGATTGAAGCGGTGAATATGGCTGAACCCGCTAGTTTCAAACGTGTGGTTACCGCTTTAGGTGATAATAAAATTGATCTATTGATCAATAATGCCGGTGTTTTGGCCACTGAATTACTATCTAGCTTGTCGCCAGAATCCATCCAGTATCAATTTCAAATTAATGCCTTGGCACCAATTTTATTTAGCCAAACCTTGCTGGCGCAATTAAACCCACAAGCTAAAATCGCCGTGATCACCAGTCGTATGGGCTCTATGGCCGATAATGGCTCTGGTGGCTATTACGGCTATCGTATGTCGAAAGCAGCACTGAATGCTGGTGCAGTGTCGTTAGCGCGGGATCTTGAGCCTCAAGGTCATGCAGTTGCTATTTTGCATCCCGGTTTTGTGCAAACCGATATGGTTGGTGGAGCAGGGGATGTTACCGCCAGTGAATCTGCAGTTAACCTAATGGCGCGAATTGACGGTTTAACTATGGCGAATACCGGTACGTTTTGGCATGCCAACGGTGAAGTTTTACCTTGGTGATCGAGCGGATATAACTAATCCAACAGCTGTTGGCCTCTCTTCGCCAGCAGCTAACCCATATTTAAACCTACTTTAATCCCATACCTAATCTAGTGCCCTGTGCGCACAATTGGTGCAAATGGTCTAATTTGCATCTTATGCTTTGCAATATATTGTCATTTTTAGTCACCAATTAATCATTAAATCTATATAAAACAAAGTGTTAATCTTTGTGGCACAAGACCTGCTCTTCACTAAGCAAAACAGTGCACAGAATGTGTTGGCGTTTAGGTTAATCGCTAGCAATATTCGCAGTTGAACAGGTTGTTTTATGCTTAATCGATTTTTGTCACAGATCACCCCTCGCGGACATTTTAATGTTGTCGCTATATTGGCAACCCTTGCGCTGCTGACGTCGTTCTTCGCTTTGATTGAAATTACCGTGGCCTTACTGGGCTTAGCTGTACTGGTCGCCTTATTGGTGTTGCGTAGTATCGATAAGGATTGTCATGCACTGACTAGTTATATGCATTCGCTGGAAGGTAATTTTGATAACAGTGTAGATCGTTGGCTACAAGGGCCGCTGTGTTACTTGCAGGGTCCCATTGTGGACATGTTACGCAGTAAAAATCATCGAAACAGTGAGTTGTCTGGCGTTATCACCGAGGTGAATTTTTCATCTCAGGAGTTGGCGAATAATGCCAACAATGTGGTCGAGCGTTCTCAGCAACAATCCGACGCGACTATTAATACCGCCACTGCTATTGAGCAGATTGGCCAGAGTATTGACGAAGTATTCAAACGTATTGATATCACCCAACAAATGTCAGAAGACAATAAGTCGGTGTCAGAGCAGGGCTTTAATACACTGCAAAAAGGTAAGAATGACGTCGACCAAGTGGTGGTTATAGCCAATAACACCGCGGTTAAACTACAAGCGCTTGATGACAACCTTTCTACCGTGGTGTCAATGTCAAAAGTCATCCGCGAAATTGCCGAGCAAACTAATTTACTGGCACTTAATGCTGCCATTGAAGCCGCACGAGCCGGAGAACATGGCCGTGGATTTGCCGTAGTTGCCGATGAAGTCCGTACCTTAGCTCGCCGTAGTCACGAATCCGCTAATGCTATTACCCAACAAACCTCCACTATCAGCACCAATAAAAATGAAGTGGGTGAACATATGATGCAGTTTGTGGAAGTGGCCAATGAATGTCAGGTGAGCGTCAGTCAAGCCATGCAGGCACTCACCCAAATCGTTGATACCAGCGGTAAAGTATCTGAGGAAATGGCCGGCGTTGCGGCTGCTTGCGACCAGCAGACCGCCGGTATTAAAGAGATATCCGATGCCATGAAGAATGTATCCGATAACGCCGTTGTAAATGTACATATGGCCAAGCAAACCGCAGAAGTCGCGGATTACCTGAAGAAAATATCTAAGGCAAATTAAGCCATCATTGAGGAGTAACAGAATTTGGACTTATTAACATTGTGGCCAATTGCCTTGGGACTTACAGCCGTATTGGCGTTATTCGCGTTTGTTAATCATCGTTTGTACAAGAAAAATAAAATATTGCGCTACCACTTAGGGCTTGAGCGCCTTAGCTTGTTTCGGCATTTATTAGCGGCCATGCAACAACATCGTGGCTTGTGTAATGGCTATTTAAATGGCGATACATCGTTGTTAAAACGCATTGAATCGTTGCAGCGCAATATAGACCAACACATTAAACTTATTCTTGATTGTGAAACGGACGCTGCATGGATCCGTAATAATGAATTATGGATGGGCATTGAGGATCACTGGGGACGCTTATCGGTACATTTTAAACATGGCGATAGCAGCAGTAACCTTAATCAGCACAATAGTATTATTAGCGATTTACTGTATTTAATTGAAGAGTGCGCAGAGAACCATCAACTACAAGAGCTGGCGATAAACCCCAACTTACCCGCCGCGTTCTTGTGGCAACAATTGTTGTATTCTGCCGAATATATTGGTCAGGCACGGGCAATTGGCACCGGGATAGCCGCAGCGGGCATGTCTACGAGCGTACAGCGTATTAAGCTTAATTTTTTGCAAACCCGTATTCAAGAGTTACTAAATACGTCAGAACTGCAAAGCGTGGAAGGGGATATCAACAAGCTGATTAAAGCGATTAATCAGCATATTTTATTAGATAAACCGGATGTGGCAGCAGATGAATATTTTAATCTGGCGACCCATACTCTAAACCAAGTGTTGGAAAGGTTTGATTATTTTGTCAGGCAGTTGGTAGATGGCGTGGGGAAAGGGGGACTTTAGGCGCTGGCGCGACGGCTGTTTTGTTGTACCTGCTGAGGCAGGTATCCACTATTTTATTGGCTACGCCAACTGGCATCCTGCCTTTTTTCGTGCGGCTCCATGCCGCCCGAGTTAATTTTCTATTTCGGTGTGTTTCGCTGCGCTAAATAGCCATTGTCATTAACTGATATTTGGGTGTCGCGCTGGCGACGGCAGCCAGAGAATTATTGGCTTCTCCAACCGTCATCCATGACGTTTTTCACGTGGCTCCCTGCCGCGCGAGGGTATTTGGAGGGACCCAAATACCCGAAAGGTCCTTTCGCTCCGGCAACTTTCTATTTCCATATTCAAATCATTCTGCTGATATCGAACCGGCGTGATGCAGCATCCGTGCAAGGTGCACGCCTTTGCTCAACATCCTGTTTCGCCATTCGATGCAGAACAATTTGAATATGGGAAAGTTGAGTCGCAGTTTGCCGACCTGTTAGTCTTAAATAACTAACAGGCGTAGCGCCTTCTTTCACTTTTTCGATTATTAACTGATGACTCTAACTGCTTGTTTTTAAATCTATTTGGCGCTAACTTAAGAAATCGAATAAAAACTAAAAGGCGTGACGCTCGGTAGGAAAACAGGCGTCACGTCTTCTATTAAATTGTTAGGTGTTTATATGGATATTGAGATAATACGGCTAGCTTTGAACAATCTTTTAAGTGAAATAGAGATTGCGCAAAAAAAGGGATATAAACATGCAAATGCCCCACTTACAGAAGAAGTCTTGGAGTTAATTCCTAAAATAAAAAGTGGTAGCATTACAGATTATGTAACATTGCAATATACAGCTGGCCCATTCAGATGTTTCAGTGAAACGTTACCATCAGATTGTCAAAGTTTGGAAAGTGCATGGTACAAATTCATTCATGTAGTTCAAGGTCGCCATGACGATCCTGAAATCCAAAAAATTGTAGCTCAGTTGGATAATGTTACATCAACACCTAACAAAACGATTAAGGCAGAAAAAACTAGCTGGCTGCGCCAAATCGCTAGTTTTTTCTGCTTATCGTAAGCGTTGATTTGCTAAATGATTCTTTCGGAGATTCTCGTTGAATAGGTTTCTTATTTTTATACTTTTCTCAGTTATGACTTTACCAGCTCAGTCGAAATGCCTCCTTGGGCCAAAGTACTTGGATAGCGCCATAACATTTATTAAAAGTTTGATAGCTGTTAAATCATTTGTTGCATATTCTGGTCACTCTGATGTTCCGCCATTTGCTGGACCAGTTACAAGTTTCCCTCTAACGGATAAATTTACGGCATTACGTTTAGAGCCTTTAACTCCTTATAAAGGGGAGAGAAATGCATTTATTTTTGCAGTAGATTTAACGACTGAAAAGTTTTATATGTATCATACGAATGGTGTTTCAGAACCTTATAATAGCCTGGTTGAAGGGAAGGTTGTGGATGAAAAGTGTTCAGTATTTTTCGAGGTTAGCGAAACAGAAGAATTGGAAGTGAAAATTCAAGGCGAGGGTGACATGGAGATAATCTCTCGAGGAAGAAGTGACTCAAATAAGGAGTTCACTCTCAACCAACGTGTTGAATTTAGTTCAAAAGTACACGCAAACTAACAAACCAATATTGGTGAGTTTATCTGCGACTCAACTTTCCCGAATTTAATGGCTATTCGTCGAATGGCAAACAGGGACGTTTTGCCAAGGCGCGTGCCTTGCAAGGATGCTACCTCGTGCCGGTTTGGCGATAGAATGACCATTAATTTCGGAATCAGACAAAAAAGTTTCTGGAAAACTTTTGAACAGCTTTAGCTGGCTCGAAGAGTGAAGTACAGGATGTACTTCATAAAGTTGTTGGAGCAAAAGGAGCTTTCGGGTATTTGGCTCCCTCCAAATACCCTTGCGCGGCAGGACGCCGCGTGAAAAAGAGCAGGATGCTAGTTGGCGCAGCCAATAAAATAAAAGCTATTTGGCGCAGCCAACACATCGTTCTGCAACCACAAAACCGTTAGACGTTTTGTGGTTGCCCCAAACTTTTACGTAGTATCAAATACCCCACAATACCAGAGGCTATTGAGCCAAGGATAATCCCTAAACGATCATCAAATAACATATCTACACCCGTTTCTTCAAAGGCCAAGGAGCTAATAAATAAACTCATGGTAAAGCCGATGCCGCAGAGTGCGGCGGTGCCGTAGAGGCTGAGCCAGTTCATGCCTTTGGGTAATACGGTGACTTTGAGTAAAATAAACAACCCGCAGAAAGCGAAAATACCGATTTGTTTTCCGGCAAACAGGGCGACGGCAATGCCCATTGGTACGTCGTGCAGCACTTGGTTCATGGTTACGCCACTTAAGTTAATACCGGCGTTGGCAAAGGCAAAAACCGGCAGCACAAAGAATGCGACTACGCTGTGCAGGTCATGCTCCAGACTTTTTAGGGGCGAGACGTTTTCATCCTCGTTACTTCGTAGCGGGATGAACATGGCTAACACTACGCCAGCTAAGGTGGCGTGAACGCCTGATTTTAAGGTGGCTATCCACATGATAACGCCAATGAGTATGTAGGGGCTTTTACTGATGACATTGTATTTGTTCAAGATAGCCAAAATGGGAATACAGATGGCGACCACTATTAAAGCGCCGAATGAGATATTCGCAGTGTAGAAAAAGGCGATAATTAAAATGGCACCTAGGTCGTCGAATATGGCCAGCGAGGTTAAGAAAATCTTAATAGAAATTGGCACTCTGGAGCCGAGTAACGCTAACACTCCTAAGGCAAAGGCTATATCGGTAGCGGCTGGTATCGCCCAGCCCTGAAGGGCAATGGGGTCGTCATAATTAAAATAGACGTAGATCAAAGCCGGTACTAGCATGCCGCCGATGGCGCCAACGCCTGGTAGGATGATATTGCGTTTATCGGCAAGCTCACCTTCAATCAGTTCACGTTTTAATTCTAAACCAACCAATAAGAAAAATACCGCCATTAAACCATCGTTTATCCATAGTAATAGTGGTTTGGCTATTTCTAATGCTCCAACACGTACTTCTACTGGTGTGGATAATAATAGTTGGTAATAGGGTTCTAAAACTGAATTGGCGCAAACAATGGCGAGTAAGGCAGAAAATATTAGAATAATACCGCCGGCAGATTCTAGGGCTAAAAAGCGGTCGATAAATGAAGATGATGAAGTTGACGGGTGCATAAGGTCCTCTAATAGTGAAGTTGATTTAAACATAACCCAAAGTGCTAGTATTCTCTAGTATGTTGATTAACAAAGGGGTTAAGTTCTGGAAATATTTATAACGTGGATATGAACATCTATATTGAGACTACTAAATTCAAGTTACACATTTCTTGTGTTGCTGAAAATATTCGTTACTCTACGCTTAAGATAGCTTGTTGAAGGAATTATATTATGTTGTTTTTCATAAAAAAAATGCGTTGGTTGATACTACTTTGTTGGTTGCCGTTATTTACTGCAGTTGCTGCCGATGATGTATCAGTAAAGGCACAGCGTGCGGCTATTGATTCCATGTCTGAAAAGGTATTGGCGGAGTTGTACACTGCAAAATCTAGTGTCAAAGGCTTAATGAAAAATGCCCATGGTTATGCGGTGTTTAATAATGATGCCATTAACCTAATATTGGCGACTTCCGAAGGTTATGGTGTGGTCAAGAATGTTCGCAGTGGCGATACCACCTATATGTTGATAGAGGATACTGAAGGTAAATTTGGTGATCAGGACAAAACCTTCAAGCTTATCTTTATTTTTAACACTTCCGACAGCTATGAGCGCTTTGCTACTCAAGATTGGAGTAATGTGCAAGCAGCGCCCTTTGGTAAGTGGTTTGCCTCGTTACCCGCTAATGAAGCTAAAAGTGTGCTGATTTATCAGTTTATAGATGATGTGTTGGTGCCGTCCCCCGCAATAAATCACATGAAATTTTGGATCGACGAAAAGCTGAATTAATTAGTGAAATTAGATATTAGCAAGAAGTGGAATAGTAAAAAATGAATAAAGATTTTGCCCAGCGCATTCAAGCCATGAACGAAATGTATAAATTACCGGTTTTGGTTGCGCCGCAGTTAACCGACGATGTGGCCTTGCGCTTACAGAAGTTTAAAAAGACCTTAGCCGATGAAGTAGATGAAATTGACGACATTATCGCGCTGACAAAGCAGGGTGCCGATAACGGCGAAGTGTTGACCGCCATTGCCGATGTACTAGGTGACATCATTGTTTATTGTCGTTCAGAGGCGATGAAATATGGTATTCCACTGGAGGCCGTGCTGGATATTATTATGGACAGTAACGAAAGCAAACTCGATGCTAATGGTCAGCCCATTTATGATGAGAATGACAAGTTCCTCAAAGGGCCAAACTATTGGCAGCCAGAGCCTAAAATAAAACAACTTCTAAGCAAATGATCTACTCAGGGAGTTGTCATTGTCAGGCGGTTAAGTTTGAAATTGAAGCAGCAGCTGAGGTTGAATGTGAACGCTGTAATTGCTCTATTTGCGAGAAAGCAGGTTTTATTCACCTGATTGTACCCAAGGCGAATTTCCGCTTATTACAAGGGCAAGAGCAGCTAAGTACTTATACTTTTAATACCGGCGTGGCTAAACATCATTTTTGTAAGAACTGCGGGGTTAAAGCGTTTTATATTCCACGCTCTAATCCTGATGGTGTGGATGTTAACCTGCGCTGTTTAGATACTCGCCCTGAAATAGTGTCCATCGTCGATTTTGATGGTCAACATTGGGAACAACACGCCCATAAATTGGCCCACAAAAGTCTGTAGGCCAATTACTCTGTTTAAATAATATTGATATTAATTTGCTAAGTCAGCTAGGTAGGCGTTCAGATCGCTGGATTGTGTTGGGTGAGCAGCGGCCCATGCGTCATTAATACCATCATGGTTAGCATCTATAACAGCCGGGAAGTTATCAAACTGTTGTTGGTAATTTTTCCAATTGCCGATCATTTCAAATTCATGATTAATCAGACCTTTACCCTCTACTGCTGCTTCGCCGTCAATTTGAGCCAACACTAAACTATCTACACTGTCCCAAAATAAGCCGTTAGCATTGCGGTTAGCGCCGCTATCTTTATCCACAATCAGCTGTTGGTAGATGTTATCCACACTGGCGAATTTCCCTACATAGTCTTGCTTATCTACCGGTGTTAGTGGGGTAGGGCTTAAACGGGGATTGTTTTGTTTGGCGGTAACAGCTTTGCCTTTTTCACTGCTGCGAAATTTAACTCCGAGCCAATTCTTAGCAGTAAAATCTGGGCCGCCAACATAATAATTGCCACTGACATAAGCTTGAGCGGTTTTAAGCTCAGGGGAATGCCATATATCTGCAAACTGATGCTTTTTACTCGCTGGTCCGGGCTTAAATACGTTATTAATTAAGTTAAAGCGACCGTTTTCCGAACCGTAAATGTTATTGCTACCCCAGTTAAAAATGACGTTATTGGCAACTTCGACAAATTCATATTGTTGTGCATATGGGGACTTTAAACGGTGACCATTTAGTCGTGGAGTTCGACTATTGTGGTGGGCAATCACGTTATTAATAAAACTTGCTTGATTGCCGCCCCATATGCCGCCGTAGCCGTGTTTACCTTTGGGATGAATAGAATCATTCAAGCTGTTTGAAATAATGGAATTCTGTAAGGTAAAACGGCTGTTGTTGTAAAAACTGGCAGCTTCATCCACTGACCAACTAAACGAACAGTGGTCGATAATCACATCTTGGCTGTCACGCACTGTCATTGCATCTTCAGGGAAGGTAAACGTACCTAAACGAAAGCGCATATAACGAATAATAACTTGTTCGGCATCTGATACTTTAACGGGGGCGCCAGTAACAGTAATACCACCAGGGGAAGTTTGACCAGCAATGGTTAAGTGGCCACTTTTTACAATCAAAGGCGCTTTAAGATTAATGATGCCGGATACCGAAAATACTACGGTGCGCGGATATTTACGTTTTAATGCATGGCGTAAGCTGCCCTCTTTAGGATCATCAGGATCGTCTTCGAGCGTATTAACAATATACAGCTGACCGTTATGTCCACCTTGGGTGTATTGGCCGAAACCTTTGGCGGAATCAAAGGCCAGTTGCGGAGTAGCTTGAGTGGTACAACCCAAGAGTAAACAGCTGGCTAACACCAACCATTGTTTAAGTGCTATTTTTCGATTATTTATCATTTTCAATATCAAGCTACATCCTCTGGTTCTAAAGACTTTCGTCAGTTCTGTCATTTAACACCTAAACTATATTGGTCGCTAGCAGGTTATTCGCTTCCCATTTAAATGGGAGTTGTAACAACATTAACTAAAGTGTCTAACAGTTTAGTCATCTTGTATTAACAAATATTTGACAAAGATATTAAGGCGATGTTAGCTTTTAATGCCACCGGTGGCAATAATAAGTTGCTTAATGATTTAGTTTGCACATCGACGACGTGAAAAATAGAGAAATATAATAAAAATGCCAGGAGAAAATCCGATATGAAAAGTTTTCAAATGAAGGCTTTAGTTGTTGCAATGGCGATGGCTTTACCGGTGTACGCACAGCAAAATGCTGAGCAGAAGCCACCAGCCCAAAGTGACACACCAGCAAACACAACCACAAATGACGCACAAGCGGCTGAAAATGCCAGTGAAGACGGCATTGAAGTTGTACAGGTTACAGGGGTTCGTCAAGCTGATTTGAAAGCCCGCGACCTTGAACGCGGTAAAGATGGCTTTAGTTCAATTATTGCTACCGATGATATTGGTAACTTCGTTGACCAAAACGTTGCAGAGTCATTACGCCGTTTGCCGGGGGTGACATTACAGCGCTCAGAAGGTGAAGGTAAATTCGTTAGTGTGCGTGGCTTAGGCCCTGGTTTTGTATCGGTAAACATGAACGGCTCTGAGCTATCAGGTGTCGGCGATGATCGTAAAGTCGGTTTGGATGCTATCCCCGCCGACATGTTAGGTTCTATTGAAGTATTAAAAACTTTAACACCAGATCAAGACTTAAACTCTATCGGTGGTACGGTAAACGTTAATGCTATTTCTGCTTATGACCGTGGAAAGTCTGGGCTAAAAATGAAGCTGCAAGGTTCTTATAGTGATTTACGCGAAGAATACTCGCCAAAATTCAGTCTCGATGGCACGCAATTCTTCTTAGATGAAAAGCTCGGCATTGGCTTCGCTGTTTCAACTGAAAGTCGTGCTTCTCAGGTAGATGAAACACGCCATCACAGCACCACTGAAATGCGTTATTTGCAGGCCGATATTGGCAAGGCGGATGATGCTGAAATTGCCGCAGGCCCTAAAATGCTAGCACCTGTGCAATTAGAAAATCGTCGTGAAATTGCCGATAGAGATCGTAAAGCCGTTTCATTAAATGTTGAGTTTAAGCCAGATGATCGTAGCTATTATTACGTCAGAGGCAGTATGACTCAGTATGATGATTCCGATGTGGCATTACGTGAATTTTTTGATTTTCAAGATGCTGGTAGCGTAGGTAGTGGCGAAATCGCTTATGTGAATCCACAAACCAACGAATTTATAGTGACCGATATTGATGTTTTTCATCAATATTTTATCCAAGAAGGTGAAACCGAAAGAAAATCATTCAGTGTCGGTGGCGAGAATCAAATCGGTGAAGACTGGACAGTGGATTATGAATACGCCAACTCCAAGACCATTGATTTAGGTAATGGTGACCGCAGAGTGCAATTTCGTGAACGTGACTTGATTGTTTACGGTAAAGGCGAAAAAGATAACATTACCGGCCGAATCGTTACCCCCGAATACGCAGCGCAAATGGGCGGTTTTGATTACGATCCTGCAAACAGTATTTTCGGTACTTCGGGCAGTGGCAATGGTTCTGATTTAGCTAACTACGATTTTGATAACCTGTTTTTAGAAGACGGTTCTCGTACCGATGAAATTAAAAACGGTCAAATCAACCTTAAAAAAGCCTTTGATTTTGAACACCTAAGTTACATTAAAGTGGGTGCAGCTTATTCAGAGCGAGTGCATGTTCGCGATAAAAACCGTTCTAGCTTTGACCCATCGGCCAGTGATTGCGATGGTAACCAAGAATGTATCGATGTGGTTAATTCAAACCATGCCGATTACAACAGTGGACTGCCTGCTGGAAACTTCTTTTCAATTCCTTTCGTAGATCGTGAACTAATTGAATATATCGCCAAAACCGGTCGGCAAACAGTGGCATCAGCAACCAAAGGTGAATTATCCATTGATAGTACTAAAGAGGATTACACCTTAACGGAAGATACCTTTGCGGCTTTTATTCAGGCTGAGATCCCAATTAATGATGATTTGATTATGATCACCGGTGTTCGTTATGCGGAAACCGAATTTGCTTCTGATGGCTTTTTATCCTTAGAAAATGATGATTTTGAATTTAATGGCGCAGGCGCTGGTAGTTTGGATATTGCCGTTCCATTACCTGAAGCATCCATTGAATACAGTGAATTCTTCCCGAGCGTGCATTTCCGTTACGAGCCAAGCGACGATATTTTGGTGCGTGGTGCGATTTGGACCAGTTTTACTCGCCCTTCGTTTAAGCAAGCCCGTGGTTTTGCTAAGTTTGATAATGATATTGAGCTTTGTCCTCCTGGTAGTGACAACTGTGACGATGCACAAGGCGGTGCTGGCATACGCCAATTGCAGGATTACATTTTAGGCTCTAACAACAAGTTGGAAGTGGGTAACCCCAATTTATTGGCCATGACGTCGGTTAACTATGATGCCTCTATTGGTTGGTATCCTAGTGAAGACCTGTTTATGGAATTAGCGATTTTCTATAAAGATATCGATAATTTCATTGTTGATGTCAATGGCGTCACCATGTCGATTCAAGACTTGCCACTATCATTACCTGTTTCGCAGGTGACAGAGTTTGTTATTCCACAAGATTTAATACTTAACGACGTCAATATCACTTTAAATGGTGAGAAAGCCACGGTGTTAGGTATTGAGATGAGTTATAGCCAGTACTTTGAAAACGGTCTGTTTGTACAAAGTAATGCGACCTTATTAGATAGTACAGCACGCTTAGATCCAACCATTCGTGCTGATGAAGTGCCATTGCCTGATCAAGCCGATACAACCTTTAACCTGACTGTAGGTTGGGAAAACGAAGACTTTTCCGCGCGCATCATTGGTAACTACCGCTCAAAAATTCTTGAGGAAGTAGGGACGTGTCCTGTTGGTGTAGCTGCCTCGGAAGTGACAGCTTGTAAGACATGGTCTGACCGTTATCAAGATGCAGTTTCTACCGTTGATTTTAAAGCTAAATATAAAGTGAGTGGCAATCTGTCGGTGTATTTCGATGCGATTAATATAACTGACCATTATGACCTACGTTACTTTGAAGGCAATAACGACAGCAACGGTAACATTCTTTATCAAAAAGAAGTTTACGGACGCACATTCCAGTTGGGTATGAATTACAAGTTTTATTAATTTAATTAGTAGCTTAGCCAGATTGAAAATGAGAAATAGAATTAAATAAGCACATCGACACGGGCGCCGCATCAATGAGGTGTTGTGCCCTAAACGATAAAAGTTTTCATCCTTAGGAGGGTGACATGCATTATAAAAATAAAATAGCGGCCAGTGTATTAGGTGCCCTTGTTTTAGCAGGCTGTGGTGCCGAAAGTACTACTAATGTTAAAGAAGCTCCAGCACCAGCATTGACGGGGCAATTTATCGATAGCCCAGTATCGGGTCTGAGCTATAGCTCAGAATCTTTTCCTGACGGAACCACTAGCGGCAATGGTGAATATCAGTATTTTCGTGGTGACTTGATCACCTTCTCTATTGGTAATTTCACCTTCCCTGCTGTGCCTGCTTCGAGTATTTTAACGCCGCTGGATATGTTTAAAGCGGATACCCCGTTCAAACAATCCGTAGCTAATACATTGCGTTTATTGCAAGCGCTGGATGTGGATGGCGACCCTTCGAACGGTATTGAAATTAGTTCGGCCGCTGCAACTGCTGCCAGTCAAGTATTGGCTGAAGGTCAAACCATAGAAGATTACTTTGGTCGTCCAGCTGATGTGTTTGCTGCGGATGTAGAAACATGGCTGCCTAATGCCGGTGGTAGTGCCACATTAGCGCCTTTTGATGCAGCCATTGAACACTTTGTTAGTTATTTAGAAACCGAGTTCGGTACGTTGTTTTCTAACACTTTTGATGTGTCACAATTTACCGGAACGGTATATAACCCGTTTCTAGAGGGCAAATCTGCGCTGCTAGAAACCTTAAACTTCACTCCTACAGATGCTACTGAAACCAGCGGTACTTTTGTTCAAACGTTAGATGGCGTTGAAGTTTCGGGTACTTATGAATTTCAGTTTGGCCGTCGTGCGATTAAATTGACCACGGATACCGAGTCTAACTACATTATTGCCCGTTCTTATAATACGGTTAATCAAGTTTATAGTTTGTGTTTAGCCGATGCTACCCAAGGCTTAGCTACAGCAGTAGCTAAGTGTGATGCCGATGAAGATGCCAAAGATGATTTATTGGTGTTTACTCAAGCGCAAGCGGATGTTGAATTAGAAGAGCTGATTGTTAAAGCCAATACCGTTAAAGCGGCATTGGACGAAGCTTTCGACACTGATACCGATACGTTCTTTACCTCAGGTTATAAGCGTTTAACGGATGATCCAAACAGTGGCGCATTATTTAAGAAAACCGGTGGTAGCCCTGCAATTGATGCAACCTTAGGCCAATTAACCTTATCCGGTGCTCGTTTTAGTATTGGTAACGCTGCCAGTAACCCAGATAAAGAAACCTCATCTAATGATACCTTTGGCACTGGTATTTATAATATCAGCGAAGGTTTTACTATTAGTTTTGATGTTATATCCCATAACAGTGGCGGTTCGCTGTCATTGTATATAGACAACAACACTACTAGCCAAGGTAATTCGATTCATGGTGATGCTTCGAAATTCTATGGTTTCTCTATCAATGATGAAAACATTCCTCAAGGACAGCGCTTTGTTTATACCTATATTCCCGGTGAAGATGTTGTCACTGGGCCGGATTTAACCTCTCCCGATGCACGAGGGGTATTAAATACCACCATTAAGAATTCCTTTTTCCAATTACGTACCGATAGCAGCGCGACCATTGTTATTGATAATTTGAAAATTGAAACCGTCGCGGATGGTGTTGATGTAGTCGAGCCGGAAGAGCCAGAGGAACCGGAAGAGCCAGAAGTACCTTCTATTCCTCGCGTGAACTTACCTTCCACCACCGATTATATTGGTGTGACTGAAGATATTTTCTCTACCGCTTATCAATCTTTAATTGATGCAACGGGTGCTGACGTACCTTTATACAATCGTACCGGTGGTTCAGTTGGCGTAGTTGCAGATGGTTTAGAAATTTCCAGTGGCCGCTTTACTATTGGTCATTCAACTCCGGGAACGGATACTACTGCCGATGATACGAGTGCGACAGGTGTGTTTGATTTAAGTCGCCCTTATAACGTGGTGATGGATATTGTTTCAGTCAGCGATCCTGATGGGAACAATACCTTCCAAATCTATGTGGATAACAGTACTAGCAGCAGCTCCAAGTCGATGCATGGTGGTGATTCTAAATTTTATAGTGAGTTGATTAACACCTTAACCCCAGGTACGACTTTAACGGTATCGGGTTTAGTAGCAACCAAAAACTCCTTCATTCAATTACGTACTGAAAGTGGCGGTACGGTAGTCGTGAACAATTTGCGCATTGAATACGTTAACGAAAATATTCTTGCAGAAGAAACATTCGAAACTACCATTGAGTTATTGTTTACGCCTGAATATAAGTCGATTCCGGGTAATGATGCTATTTCAATGTTCACCATTACTGGCGGTGGCAGCGGTTTAAGTATTACCGATGGTAAATTAACCTTAGATAGTGCACGTTTCAGCTGGGGTAACGCCACGCCGGATGTAGAAACATCCGGTGATGATACCGCCACGACTGGGATTTTTGATCTGAGCAAGCCCTATAAGGTGATCTTTGATGTGGTTGCGATTGATGATCAAGAAGGTAACAATAACTTCCTTATTTATGTGGATAACAATACTAGCAGCAGTTCTAAGTCTATCCATGGCGGCGACTCTAAGTTTTATGCCACACAAATCTTAGACTTAACCCCAGGTCAAACGGTTACGGTTGAAGGTTTATTAGCCACTGAAACGTCTTTCTTGCAATTGCGTACTGAAAGCGGTGGTGTGGTGACTATTGATAACCTGCGTATTGAGTATATTGAAACCAACCTAATACTGGCAGAGACGTTCGACACCACTGTCGAAGAATTATTCACCGCTGAATACAGTGCCTTAGCTTCTGATGAAACTAAGCCAATGTATAACGTTACTGGCGGTGGTAGTGGTATTACCATCGTTGATGGACAAATTACCTTAGACAGTGCTCGTTTTAGTCTTGGTCATACGACCGCTGATATTGAAACATCCGGTGATGATACGGTAACAAGCGGTGAGTTAGATTTAAGTCGTCCTTACACCATCATGATGGACATTATTAGCATCAGCGATGAAGAAGCCAATAACAACTTCCTTATCTATGTGGATAACAATACCAGCAGTAGCTCTAAGTCCATCCATGGCGGCGATTCTAAATTCTATAGTGAGCAGATTTTATCCTTAACACCGGGTCAAACGTTAACTATTGAAGGCTTTGTGGCAACAGAAACCTCGTTCTTACAGTTACGTACTGAAAGTGGCGGCATAGTTACCATTGATAACCTACGCATTGAATATATTGAAGAGGAACAGCTTCCTGCTGGTGTATTTGGTTGTAGCACTCAGCCAGAGTTGTACTTCTGTGATGACTTTAATGACGGCAGCACTGACAACTGGGATATTTTAGCTAGCTCTGACAACGCTGATGGCGCTATTGGTTACTTTGATATCTTAAATGATGAAGAGAAAAACAACGTATTACGCTATAACGCCGGTGGTTTAGGCGGCGAGTTGCTGTTAATCAAAGAATCGGCAATGGCTAACGTGCCAGATGGTGCTGACTACTTTGTGGAAGCGCGTATTCGCCCGCGTCAAAACAGCACTACTGCTAACAAGCAGCTTTATATGATGGCTCGTTATCAGTCTGAAGGTAATTGGTACGCTGGTGGTTTGAATGTGCAAAACTCATCTAGTAGTACTCAGGTTGAAGTGGCGGTAACTACCGACGGCTCAATCTCTCGTCCAGTTCAGAAAAAATCACCGATTTTACTTGGTGAAAAAGACGGTGTAGATGGGGTTTGGTATACGGTTCGTTTCGAAATGATTGGTGATGCGTTAACCGTGTACTTAAACGGTGAAAACATGGGGACCACTAACGATTCAACCTATACCACCAAAGGGCTAATTGGTTTATTTACCTACAACCGCTCCTTTGAAATTGACGACGTTAAAGTCGGTGACCCGTCTGTTAAGCCGATTCAATTAACCTTGGATTATAAAGAGCCAAGCTGGGACAGCACCACGACAACTGATCCATTAGTGATTAACGTTGCCGCTTTGCAAAATGATGGCGCGACCGTTGATACTTTCGTGGTTAGTTCAAACAATCCTAATGTAGTTTCAGTTACCCAAGATGGCGGCATGGTTACCTTAACTCCAACTGGAGAAGGTGAGGCGACAGTGACCTTCGTTTCAGGTTCTGATTCATCAATAGTGCGTACACTTAACGTGTCTATCGCTTCTGGTTTTGTTATGCCAAGTGCGGATTACGGTAGTTTGAGTGGTTTAGTTACGCCAATGGTAAGCAGCACCAGTCAATATACCGATACCAACTTAAGCATTACCTTTGATAACGACATTACCTTAGGTAGTTTAGGTGAAGTACGTATCTACAAAATGTCTGACGATTCAATTGTTGATCAGTTAAAAGTGGGTACTAATGTTGATGTAATGTTAGCACCAGATAAAACGCGCTCGGTTAACTACACACCAATCAATATTGCTGAAGATGGCAAAACCTTACTCATCGACCCACGTAATGATGTTCTAGAGTATGGTGAAAGCTATTACGTGGTTATTGGCGAAGATGTAGTGGTGGGGGCCCAACTCAATGGTACAGATTTTGTTGGTTTGGGTGATAACAGTGATTGGACCTTTACTACCAAGTTCACTGGCCCAGCAGGCACAGATATTCTTGTTGATGATGACGGTGCTGCGGACTTTAGAACCCTACAGGGTGCATTAACCTACATTATGGCTAATGTGGATAAAGACACTGCCGCAACGGTATCTATTAAGGATGGTACTTACACTGAAATGTTATATTTGCGCAATCAAAATAACATTACCATTCAAGGCGAAAGCCGCGAAAATACTATTGTTCAGTATGATAACTATGAAACCTTTAACGGTGGCTCTAGTGGTCGTCCGGTATTCTTAGTTGAAAGTGCTGACATGTTAGTACTGAATAACTTCACTCTTAAAAATTCACATATCCGTGATAATGCCTATTCAAATCAAGCAGAAGCGATTTACTTTAATTCCAACAGTAATCAGGATCGTTTAGTCGCTAATAATATGAATTTCATTAGTGAACAAGATACCTTGTTGGTGAAAGGTTACTCTTGGTTTTATAACAGCTTAGTGGCCGGTAACGTTGACTTTATTTGGGGTTATCCTGCGGTAGCGCTGTTTGAGAACAGTGAAATCCGTACCCTTGGCGATTCTAAAGATGGTCCGAGCGATGTTGGAACGTCAGGCGGGTACATATTGCAATCACGTACACCGGTTGAAAGTGACCCAGGCTTTGTGTTCCTAAACAGTGAATTTACTAATGGCCCAGGCCCAATTGGTAACACGGTTTTGGATAATTCTACTTATATTGCGCGTAGTGCAGGTAAGTCAGATGCGTTTGATAATGTGACCTTAATCAATAATAAATTTGATACCCATATCGCTACCGTGGGCTGGGCTGTTCAAGGTGTTAATGGTCAGCCAGCACCAAACCCTGTTGCCCCAACCGCAACTAGCGGCTGGAGAGAATATGGCAGCATGGATATGGACGGTAATCCGTTAGATATTTCTGGCCGCGTTGGTGGTTATGCATTATCTGCGGATGAAGCGGCTAACTTGATGGATAGAGCCAGTATCTTCGGCGCTTTCGGCGATGCTGGTTGGGATCCACAACCATTAGGTACGCCTAGCTTGCCTGATGAGCCAGCGGAGGCCGAGTCCATAGTTATTGATTTAGGCTTTGCCGGCTACAACTTTGATGTTACCGGTGGCGCTAATGGTACTGTGGTTACCGTCGATAATGGTTTGGATTTAATCGCCGCCCTTGAAGAGGCCAGTGATGCCCAATCTGCTGTTACCATTTATGTTGATGGCACTATTACCGACGCCAACAGTGGTAACACCGGTAATTCTATCGATATCAAAGATATGGATAATGTGTCTATTATCGGCGTTGCGGGCCGTGGTGAATTCGATGGTATTGGCATTTCAATCCGTCGTGCTAACAACATCATTATTCAAAACCTGACCATTCACGAAGTGTTAACCGGTGGTAAAGATGGAATTTCCATTGAAGGTGATGATGATGGCTCTACTACTAGTAATATCTGGATTGACCACAACGAACTGTATTCATCATTAGAGGTGGATAAGGATTACTACGATGGTTTGTTAGATTCTAAGTCGGGTGCGGAAAATATTACTATTTCCTACAACTATCTTCATGATAGCTGGAAAACTTCTTTGCATGGCCATAGCGATGACGACAGTAATGACAATAAAAACCGTCATATTACTTTTCACCACAATCGCTTTGAAGATTTAGAATCTCGTGTGCCGTTGTTCAGATTTGGTTATGGCCACCTATATAACAATTATTTCAACAATATTCACTCGACGGCGATTAACTCGCGTATGGGGGCGGAGCTATTGATTGAAAACAATGTGTTTGAAAATACACAGAACCCAATTGTGTCTTTTTATTCAGACGAAATTGGTTATTGGAATAGCCTAGGTAACCTATTTGGTGAAGGGGTAACTTGGACAACGCCTTCAGGAACCGATGCATCAGCAGGAGCGGATCAAACGCCAACAAGCAGTTACGTTGTACCTTATGATTACACGTTGGATGATGCGGATGAGGTTAAATCTAAGGTTATCGCCAATGCAGGTGTAGGTAAATTGGATCAAAGTGAATTAGACATTCCAGAAGTGGAAGAATCTACTCCACAAGAACCACCTGTTCAGTCTGATGTGAGCTTGCCTTATAGCGAGAATTTTTCTGCAGCCAATGCCGATGAGTTTTTAAGCAATAGCTATCGTGATTTATCTGGCTCCGCTGGTGGCGGCACACCGATGTATCATCGTGTGACCGGTTCTGTAGAAGTCAGTAATGGTGAATTAACCATTACTGGCGCTCGCGTAAGTATTGGTAATACGACTGGGGCCGTGAGCACTACAGGTGACGACGCCACTACAACGGGGGTATTTGATTTAAGCGGTAACTATCAAGTGTCGTTTAAAGTCATTAGCGTGGCAGGTAACACTGATAAGGGCTTCCAAATTTATGTGGATAACAATACCTCCGGTAGTAGCAACTCTATCCATGGGGGCGCATCGAAGTTTTACTCTAAAGCCTTAAGTGAATTAGTACCGGGCCAAACTTATGTAGTAGATGGTCTACCGGCAACGACGACTTCTTTCATTACTTTACGTTCTGAGAGTGATGCCACTATTACTTTAGATGATGTCACCATTCAATAAAGTGTTATTTCGCCTCAGTCGTTAATACTCGACTGTTAAAATCTAAAAAGCCGCTGTTTAAGCGGCTTTTTTATGAACCTATAGATTGCTCTGGTTGTCTATGTGAGCTAAAGAATGTAGCAAAATTCAGCCTTAATCTTAACATTGACCTACATTGCTTAAGTTAAATTAACAAATAATATACAGATCTGATGATTCTAGCCTAGCTATTCGTTATAGTACGCTTAATAGGGACCTACCTTCCGTCAGTTCCATCAATGAACCCATTACTGGATTTCAACTATTCATGATCTTAAAGCCAATTTTTGTTGTCGTCTTGCTCAGTATCCTAAGCCAAGGCTGTACTGTGCTGTCTTCTCACTCAAAATCTTCGGCACAAATGGGGGATCTAATTTTAGCTGAGCCATTACCGGTTAATTTGCGTAGCCAAATGGCATTAGCGCGATTAAGTGAAATTTTGGCGTTAAGTGATGATTTCAATGAAGAAGATACCGACAATAACCGCATGCGTATGCAACGGGCCGAGTTATTGTTTCAACGTGGAGTGCTGTACGACAGTGTTGGTTTAAATGGCATGGCGCAGTATGACTTTAATCGCGCATTACGCCTTAACCCTAGCATGGCCGACGCCCATAATTTTTTGGGTATTCATTACACCCAGCAGATGAACTTTATTCAGGCTTATGATGAGTTTGACTCCGCGCTGGATATTAATCCTGATCACGATTACGTATTTTTGAATCGCGGCATCGCTTTATATTACGGTGGCCGTCCCGAATTGGCAGTTCAAGATTTTGGTACCTTCTATGAGCGTGATCAGAGTGATCCTTATCGTGCATTGTGGACTTACATCGCCGAGAAAGAGCTAGATAACAAAGCTGCATTGAAGCATTTAGCTGAGATCCGCCAACATTTGGATAATACACACTGGGCGACATCCTTAGTGGATTTTTATTTGGGCAGAGTCAAAGAGTCATTCATTTTGTCGATGCTTACCCAAGGCGTAAGCAATCAAAAACAGCTAACGGATAAACTCTGTGAAGCGTATTTTTACCTTGGTAAGTATCATCGTGATCAAGGCCAGGCTGGTGTTGCCGCTAATTACTTTAAGTTGGCACTGAGCACCAATGTTTATGAATTTGTTGAGCATCGTTATGCGCGCTTAGAATTAAACTTATTACGTGAGCGTACCTTTGAGGACGATAACGTTATTGAATAGGCTGCCCGAACATACTCGGCAAAAACGTTATTTTTTGCTGGGTGTGGCTTTACTGTTTGCGCTATGCCTACGTGCCGACAACCAAGTTTATCCGCCATTATTACTGCAACTAGCCCAGCAATCTCAGCAGCCGGAAAGATACTGGGCGGCATTGTTACCTCAAGATCCACAACTTGCTCTCGCTAAACTAAGCCAAAGCACTCAATTACACTGGATAACCCTAGCTGCTAAGCATCGTAATGCTTATGCACAATGGCAATTGTCGGAATTGACAACGGATCCCCAGCAACGTTTAATGTGGTTGCAAAAGGCCGCTGAAAACGAAGAGCCGTTAGCACAAAATGCCTTATATCATCATTTGAAATTAACCTTTCCTGAAGAGGCGTTACGCTGGCTGAAGCGTGCGGCTACTCAAGATGCTAATAGCGCATTACTTCTGGCCAAAGAAGGCTGGCGGCAGCAAGATGTTACGGCGCTTAAGCATTGGTTAGTTCAGGCCAAACACTTAGGTAATATGCAAGCCGCTGAGTTTTTACAAGCACTGGATTTTAGTCAGCAATATCAAGGAGCAGAGCAGGGGTGCCAACAACCTATTCTAGCGGTAACGGACTCGTTGGCTGGTTTAGCTAAAGCCCAGCAATTCCATCAACGTTTAATTAGCGATCCTCGCCTGCAGGACTTACCCGTTTGTTTTAGTGGTTTTGTAAGCTTGCCTAAAGCGCAGCTGAAGTGCATGGCGCAAGAATCACAAAATGGCCGTTTAGGTTGTGACAATTATCTGCTAGCGCAACGTTTAGCGAATTTTCAGTTTAGCCACATTGTAGTGTTTGCCAATAGTGGTAAGGCTAATGTAGTCAATGGCATGATGCATTTAGATAGCGCCGATAGTTATGATGTATTTATTCATGAACTGGCGCACTTTTCTGGCTTTATAGATGAATATCCGTTGTCTAAAACCTTGGCTATGCAATTTTGTGAGGAAGATGGACGTTACCCTAATTTGTTAATCAGACACACTTCAAGCACAGATGAAATACAGGATGAATCACAGTTGGTTGCCGCTCGCACTTGTAATAATGGTTCGGCACAGGCGTACAAAACTGCTGAGAGCTTTACCTTTATGGAGTTTTACGATGAAGGGACTATTCCGGCTGACTATATAACCAGTTGGCAACGGCAATTAGCACTACCTGCAAAACTAACTCCTGCTTTTATTAACTTGGCACAAGCCTCAGAAAGTGCCAAGGATAAACCTTTAGCTGATTATTGGTGGCAACGCTTAGCGCACTTTCGCCGTCAATAATCGTTGCTTGGTTTTATTTTGCTAGCTCGGTTGTAGAGGTGACCGGCAAAGTCGACATTGGTAGGTCATGCCGCGAGTGATTTTATTGTGGCGGCGAATGCTCAGAGAATGTTGCTGACATTGACACTGATAGGTAAAGGTTTTCCCCTGTACCTTGGTCACATCCATTTGGTGTTTACTCGTACCTCTTAGCTCGTATAGTGTTGCCATTAAGCCTTTCCATTCAGGGCCATGAGGACGAACCTTGCCATACAATTGATAGGCTAACAGGTGACAGATTTCGTGGGGTACTACTTCGTTGATAAAATCATTGAAATTATCTTCAAGTAAAATGGGATTAAAACGTAATTCATTGGTTTGTAATCTGGCACTTCCAGCGATTTTACCCCGTTGATTGAAGCCAATTTGTGGGCGTCTAAATGAATGTTTTAGCTTTGTTTCAGCACGACAATAACAGTCTTCTACGCGTTCAATAATTTGCAGTTGCTTAGGTGAGCATGTTTTTGGTGTAGATCGTACTTTTGATAAAGAGCGCTCCGGCGCGGTCGGGTTGGAATTCTGCAGACCACGCCAAAACAAGGTGTTATTTCACTTCTTCGCCAGCGGCTTGTTTGTCTGCATGATAACTGGAGCGAACCAGTGGGCCACAGGCCGCATGCTCAAAGCCTAATTCTTCGGCTTGTTGACGTAAGAAATCAAATTCATCAGGGTGCACATAGCGTTTTACAGGATAGTGATGACGGCTAGGTTGCAAATATTGGCCTAAGGTCAACATCTCTACATCGTGCTCACGTAAATCCTTTAAGACTTCGAAAATTTCTTCTTTATTTTCACCCATACCCATCATTAGGCCAGATTTAGTGGCTACATGGGGATGTTGCTGTTTGAATTTTTGTAATAGTTGTAATGACCACTTGTAGTTAGCGCCAGGGCGGCACTCACGATACAAGCTAGGGATGGTTTCCAGATTGTGGTTAAACACATCAGGCACCCCATTTTTGAAAATTTCTAATGCCTTATCCATACGTCCGCGAAAATCTGGTACTAGTACTTCAATTTTAGTCGCTGGGCTGTGCTCGCGAATGGCATTGATACAATCCACAAAATGCTGGGCGCCACCGTCACGTAGGTCATCGCGATCCACGGAAGTAATCACCACATATTTAAGTTTCATTTCGGCGATGGTTTTCGCCAATTTGATCGGCTCTTCAGCACTGGGCGGTAAAGGCTTACCATGAGCCACATCACAAAATGGGCAGCGACGGGTACAGATATCGCCCAAGATCATAAAGGTAGCAGTACCGTGGTTAAAACACTCGGCCAAATTAGGGCAGGAGGCTTCTTCGCAGACAGAGTGCAGATTGTTTTTACGCAAGGTCTTTTTGATATGATCAATACGGTCGGTTTGCGCTGGCAATTTTATTTTGATCCAAGCGGGCTTACGCAGCATCGCTTCGCGTTCAATCGGCACTATGGTAACGGGTATATGCTCTACTTTCTTACCGTCACGCAGTTTAACTCCGGCCTCGACCCGCACTTTACTCATCAAAATTTTCCCGAAATGAAAGTTGTTGTATATCTAGCAGCCCACAAAAGTGACGAATAAGTAATTCAGCTGCTTCATTCAAATTTTTCGGACCGCCTAAACTGGCGCAATCCGTCATCTGTAATCCGGCATATCCACAAGGATTAATGCGTAAAAATGGACTGAGATCCATATTAACATTTAAGGCCAAGCCATGGAACGAACATCCTTTACGAATGCGTAAACCGACTGAACAGATTTTGTTACCGTCCACATACACGCCAGGTGCATCGGGCTTTGGGTAGGCTAGGATCTGATAGTCAGCTAATAGCTTTACAATGCTTTGCTCTAACGCAGTAACCAGAGCTCGCACCCCAAGTTTACGCCGACGAATGTTCAGTAGCACATACAGCATTTGTTGGCCGGGACCATGATAAGTAACCTGACCACCGCGATCGACTTTGACCACTGGAATATCGCCGGGTGCTAACAAGTGTTCTGCTTTACCCGCTTGGCCTTGGGTGAATACCGGGTTGTGCTCCACCAGCCAAATTTCATCGGCGGTTTGATCATCGCGGTTATCGGTAAAATCCTGCATTGCCTGCCAAATCGGCGAATAATCGCGATTGTGCAGCTGGCGGATAATCACTGGTTGTTGCAATGTGCTTGAATTCAACAGGTTGACTTAGAGTACGACTCGAACAAGTTCGAGTGCCGAAATCTCGGTGTAAATGGTTTCCATATGCTCTTTGCTCGTCACTCTTACACTCAACGATAGCGCATGGTAATGCCCCTTACTACTGGGTTTGATACTGGGGCTGTAATCACCCGGTGCCAACTGTTGTAATCGCGATACAACAACATCGACTAACGATGGGTGGGCGACCCCCATTACCTTAAAGGTTTGATAACAGGGAAATTCTAATAATTCATCAAAATGTGTTTCCACAAATTCTCCAAGCACATGGGCTAAATAATATTTTCTTTTGTGGGCTTATTCTTCCATGCCCAATTGCAATTTCACGTAGTCCATTAAACGGTCAATCAAGCCACCTTGTTGTACCTCTTGCAAGGTTACTAAGGGATATTCGGCAATGGTTTCGCCTTCAAGCTGTAGATGTAATGTACCAACGACCTCGCCTTTGGCAAGCGGCGCTTCGAGTTTTTTATCTAGCTTGAAGTTAGCTTCTAAATTTTTACGCTGACCACGAGGAATGGTAATTGGGGTATCGTTCAAAATACCCAAGTCGACGGTTTGCTTATCACCCATGTAAATACGTTGGGAAACAAAGCTCTCGCCAGCGGCATAAGGCACGATGGTTTCAAAATAGCGGAAGCCGTATTTAAGTAGTTTTTTGTTTTCAACTTTACGTGCGCGTTCGCTGCTGGTACCCATCACCACTGCGATGAGGCGCATATCGCTTTGGGTCGCAGAGGACACTAAGCTATAACCGGCTCCGGAAGTATGACCGGTTTTAATACCGTCGACATTCAGGCTCTTGTCCCACAATAGGCTATTGCGGTTGTACTGCTTAATATCATTAAAGGTAAATTCTTTTTCTTTATAAATAGCATATTCATCAGGAACATCGCTAATCAATGCTTGCGCTAGGCGAGACATGTCCCGAGGCGTGGTGTAATGCTCCGGATTGTCGAGCCCATGACTATTCATAAAATGGCTGGAGGTCATGCCGAGTTGGTCGGCATAAGCGTTCATCATATCTGAAAATGCGCCGTCACTGCCGGCAATATGTTCGGCCATGGCCACACAAGCATCATTACCTGATTGCACAATAATGCCGCGATTAAGATCTTCCACAGAGATTTTTTTACCGACTTCAATAAACATCTTTGAGGAGTCAGTAAAATTTTTCGCCCATGCATTTTCAGAGATGGTCACTAAATCTGTTGGTTTGATATTACCTGACTTAATTTCATTACCGATAATATAGCTGGTCATCATTTTGGTTAGGCTGGCGGGTGCTAATTGCACGTCGGCATTTTCTTCGGCAATCACTTTACCGGTTGTGGCATCGATTAAAATGTAACCTTTGGCACTGATCGTTGGCGACGGAGGAACAATTACCGCCATAGCTTGAACACTAATCAGGGTAATAAGCGATGTCGTAACGATGCGAGCGAGAAGAGAGGTTATTTTTTGCATTATCCTTCCATTTTTGACGGCAATTTCTAAATTTGTGCACATAAGGCACGATGAATAAAACGCGCCCTAATATATCATTGATAAAATAAGAATTGGCGTATTCTCATCGATTTTTTTAGGGGTTTTAACCGTTGCTTACAAGTTCATCAAACAATGATGTTTTATTGAACAACTTATAGATGCTGCCAGTTATGTTGTTGTGACTATAGGCTGGCATAAAAGTTTCGTCATGTTGACGTGTTTGTATCTCGCCCTTGCTTAATGGGGGGCATACAAGGTAAAGGCTTCTGAGTAACCGTCTTGCCTTAACTGTTTAAGTAATTGCTGCGCCGTTAACTCATCAGTAAATGGCCCTAGTCTTAAACGATAAATGCCATTTTCTGTTGGGGTATGGGTATCAATTTGATAAAGCAGATTTAAGCCACGGGCGAGGTCGCTAATTTTGTTACCATCCTGTAAGGCCGTAACCTGAATAAACAGTGCTTTATTGGAAGGCGCAGAGGTTGGTGAGGAATTTTCCGAGGGGGCTGGCTCACCCGCAATATACAGCTGACCTTGCTCATCGACGGTGATCACATCGATCTGCACATTACCCACGCCGGTTTTAAGTATGTCGAGTTTTTTAGCTGCCGCATAAGACAAATCAATCAGACGGTGACCGTGAAAGGGGCCACGATCATTAACCCGTACAATCGCTTGTTTGTTGTTGTCTAAATTGGTCACGCGAACAAAGCTGGGTAAGGGCAGGGTTTTATGGGCGGCTGACATAGTGTACATATTGTACACCTCACCATTAGCGGTTAGATGACCATGAAACTTTTGTCCATACCATGATGCTTGGCCTTTGGCGGTGTAGTGTTTAGCCTTATTGGTCGGCATCGGGGTGTAAGTTTTACCTAGCACTTTGTAAGTGCGCAAGGTAGCGCTATGATGTTTCTCATGACGCGGTTGGGCATCGTCTTCAGTAATATTTTGCGGTAAATATTGGGGCGCCGAATCATTGCGCTGACTATAACGCCCGGGATTAGCACAGGCTCCCAACAATAACACAAGACACAATAACGTCAGATAGCGCATTGGTTCAGTTTCGTTGCTGTTTCAATTGTTGACTGAATTGGTACACCGCCATGGCATACAGAGGGCTGTGGTTATAGCGGGTAATGCTATAAAAATTATTAAACCCTACCCAGTATTCTTGTCCTTGTTCTAACTCAAACGCGAAGAGTTTTGCTTTGGCATTGCCGTCAACGTTACTCCCAACCTTACCCGCCACCTCACCTTCAATGCTGACACCTAATGCTTGAATTTGTTGCCAGTTTTGAGTGAATTTTAAACCCTTAGTAATCAAGTTATTTGCTTTTGGATCTTCAACTTGAGCTTTAAAGGCGACTGGCTGATTGGCTTGCCAACCATGTTGTTTAAAATAATTAGCCACACTGCCAATGGCGTCTTCGGCATTGTTAAGCAGGTCACGAATGCCGTCATTATCGAAATCAACCGCATAATGGCGATAGCTAGAAGAAATGAATTGTCCCCATCCCATGGCGCCAGCATAGGAGCCCATGAGTTCAGTGGGGTCAAATTTTTCTTCACGACTAAGAAGAAACATTTCCTTCAACTCGCTTTTAAAAAATTTACTTCTGGGTGGGTAATAAAAACCGAGGGTATATAACGAATCGAGTACGTTATATTTACCTTTATAGGTGCCATAGAAGGTTTCAACGCCAATAATGGCAACAATAATCTCAGCGGGTACGCCAAAGGTTTGCTCGGCACGGGCTAAGGTTTGCTGATGTTTTTGCCAAAACTCTAGGCCTTTTTGCAGGCGTTTTTCAGTAAGAAAAATCGGATAGTACTGATGCCAAGGTTTCGCCTCCCAAGGGCGGGCAATAGACTCTAATATACTTTGGCTTTTGTTGGCTTTGCCCAGCACGTCTTTGATATAGGTTTCATCAAACTGGTGGTTATTGACCAAGTCGTCGACAAAAGCTTGTTGTTCTTTGGTAAACGGAGGGGCGGCCAACGCTAGGCTAAAGCTGCAGGTTAATAAAAGGCCAAGTAGTAGTGGTCTTAACATCAAATATCTCTCTTTGTAAGTTAGGGCTTATATGAAAGCTCAAAATGCCCTTATTTTATTCACGCAACATCAAACGCTTTTGGGTGCTAATGGCCATTAAAATACCAAAGCCAGCCAATAGGGTCACCATAGAAGTACCACCGTAACTGATTAACGGCAGTGGCACACCCACAACCGGCAGAATGCCAGAGACCATACCCATATTCACGAAGACATAGACAAAAAACGTCAATGTAATACTGCCTGCCAACAATTTGCTATAGGCTTCTTGGGTGCGCATGGAGATGATCATGCCACGGATAATTATAAATAAGTACAAGGTTAACAGTGCCAATATACCGAATAGGCCAAACTCTTCACTGAAGACTGAAAAAATAAAATCGGTATGACGCTCCGGTAAAAATTCCAATTGGGATTGGGTGCCTTGTAAAAAGCCTTTTCCTTGCAAGCCCCCGGATCCAATGGCAATTTGCGACTGAATAATATGGTAGCCGGAGCCCAATGGATCGGTTTCCGGATTGAGGAAAGTCAACACTCGCTGTTTTTGATAATCCTGCATCAGGAAAAACCACATTACTGGGGCAAATGCCGAAACAACACTGATAAAGCCAAATACCAGTTTCCAACTAAGCCCCGCTAGGAAAATAACAAAAATTCCAGAGCTAGCAATTAATAATGAAGTACCTAGATCGGGTTGTTTAGCAATAAGTAGTGTCGGCACTATGACTAGTACAAAAGCCATGAAGGTATGCCGAAAACGCGGAGGTAGGTTAAAGCGACTGATATACCATGCCACCATCATTGGTACTGCCAGTTTCATAATTTCAGAGGGTTGAAAACGCATGAAACCCAGATCAAGCCAGCGCTGAGCACCTTTACCTATAGTGCCTACAACTAATACGGCGACTAACATGGCGATACCAATAACATAAAAATGAATGGATAAACGGCGATAGGCTAAGGGCGGAATTTGGGCGACGACAATCATGACTAAAATAGCAAAGGCCAGGCGAATCAACTGGCGTTTGATGAGATCTATATCCTGACCGCCGGCGGAGTATATGACCGCTAAGCCCACTCCCATTAGCATCAATAAGCCACACAATAACCAACCATCAATATGTATTTTTTGCAGAGTGGTTTGCTTATTGCTATTTAAATTATTTCGCAACATGTTCTGGCTCTTCAGGTTTAGGGAAGTAATAGTCCATTATTTGACGGGCTATAGGCGCTGCATTAGAGCCACCGCCACCGGCATTTTCAAGTGCTACAGATATTACAAGCTCTGGATTTTCATAGGGGGCAAAGCCGACATACATGGCATTGTCCCTATGGTGGGCGGCAATTTTTTCGGCATCGTATTTTTCATCTTCAGCAATAGCCACTAACTGTGCGGTACCGGTTTTGCCTGCGGATACATAATGGGTATTTCTGAATGCTTTATAGGCACCACCACGAGGTCGGTTTACTACGCCGTACATGGCATCCAATACCACATCCCAGTTTTTATTATTCTTGATAATAATTGGCATTGAATCTTTGGTTGGGTAAATCACGTCACCGTTATTGGTTTTATGACCACGAATAATTTGCGGTACATGATTTTTCCCGCGATTAACTAAAGCACTAACCGATAATGCCAATTGCAATGGGGTGCTGGTCCAGTAACCTTGGCCAATACCAACGGATATGGTATCGCCAATATACCAAGGCTGATTGTGGCGAGCGCGTTTCCAACCACGACTGGGCATGTTGCCATCGGATTCTTCATAGAGGTCAATGCCGGTATATTCACCAAAACCAAATTTAGCCATACCATCACTGATACTATCAATACCTAAGCGATAAGAAAGGTCGTAAAAAAAGATATCGCAGGATATTTCTATGGCATGGGTCACATTCACCCAACCATGGCCCCAGCGGTACCAATCCCGCCAAGTATGCGCAACATTTTTTAACTTATAGGTACCGGAGTCAAAAACTCGGCTGGCTTCGGTAATGACCTCTTCATCTAAACCAATTAACGCTAAGGCTGGCTTAACGGTGGAAGCAGGCGGGTATTGACCCTGTGTGGCGCGGTTAATTAACGGTTTGTCTTTGGAATTTAATAGGTAATTGTATTCTTTATTGCTAATACCATGCACAAATAAGTTGGGATCATAACTGGGGTTGCTAAACAGCGCTAATACACCACCGCTTTTAGGGTCAAGTACTACCACTGAACCGCGTTTATCGGCTAATGCCTCTTGTACTTTCAGCTGTAAATTAATATCAATGTTCAGGATGATGTCTTGGCCGGGAATAGGTGGCTCAAACTTAAGGGTACGAATAATTCGTCCTCGACTATTCACTTCCACTTCCTGATAGCCTACCTGTCCATGCAAGCGTTTTTCATGATATTTTTCTACGCCTTGTTTACCAATATCGTAGGTAGCCGCGTAATTGGCTTCTTCACCGGATTCCGCTAGTTTTTGTAGATCCCGTTTATTGATTTTGGCGACATAACCGACTAAATGAGTTAGCGCATCAGCGTAACGATAAAATCGCTTAAGGCGAGCCTCAACACTGACACCAATAAAATGATGTTGGTTGACCGAAAACTTGGCGACCTGTTCTTGGGTCATTCTGTTAATCAAACTAACGGGCTTAAAGCGCCGTTTACTTTTAAGTTCTCGATTAAAATGCTCTAAGTTTTGTTCATTAACACCCAGCAAGGTTTTAAGTTTGCTGAGGGTTTCATCCAAGTCGTCAATTTGTTCGGGGATCAGCTCAAGACTAAATATGGGGCGGTTTTCTGCCAGTAATACCCCATTGCGGTCGTAAATCAGTCCACGATTGGGGGCCACGGGCAGTACTTTGATGCGGTTACCATTTGAGCGGGTTTGGTAATCATTGAAGCGAGTAACTTGTAAGTAATATAAATTGCTGATGAGAATGCCCAGCAACACTGACACAATGACCAGCGCAATAATCGATCGGCGAGCAAATAGATTAGCTTCAGCAGTGTGGTCTTTTATTGTTATTCTATTTGGCGGCACAGTGCTTCTTATTATTCTCGGTGATAGGGGTGATTATTATTTAAAGACCATGCCCGATACAAGCTTTCTGCGACAACAATTCTAACTAAGGGGTGGGGGAGGGTTAATGCCGACAGCGACCATTTCTGCTCAGACGCTTGTATACATTCCGGTGATAAGCCCTCCGGCCCGCCAATCAATAAACTGACATCGCGACCATCATGCTGCCACAGGTCGAGCTGTTTAGCTAATTGTGGCGTTGTCCAAGGTTTACCGGTGACTTCTAAAGTAACAATTCGATTGGTCTTGGGGATGGCAGCTAAGGTTAATTGACCTTCTTTGTGCAAGATGCGCGTAATATCGGCATTCTTACCACGTTTACCTGCGGGAATTTCGGTAATATGCAGGCTGATATCATTGTTAAGTCGGCGTGCGTATTCTTGATAACCCTTTTCTACCCAATCAGGCATTTTGCTACCTACGGCAATCATTTGAATACGCATAACGCTACAACCATTTAGATGCTGAGTTAACCTGCATTAATATTTTGCGGTTGCTAGACTAAGCCCAAAGCTTCTCTAGCTGATAAAATTCGCGGGTATCGTGCTGCATTACATGTAATACCACATCGCCCATATCCACTAATACCCATTCACCGGTATCTTGGCCTTCAACGCCAAGGGGTTGTTCTCCGGCTAGTTTAGCTTGGACAACGACATTGTCGGCTATAGAGCTAACATGACGTTTAGAGTTGCCACTACAGATAACCATGCAGTCGGTGACGGTGGATTTACCAGTAACATCGAGAATAACAATATCGACGGCTTTGAGGTCTTCAATTTTATTTTTGACAAAATTGATCAGTAGTTCTTTTTCCAACAGGGTTTCCTTGGCGTGTGGTGTCAATTAATAGTTTATCACGAACTGGCTATTTCACGAATAGTCTGAATGCCGGTAAAGCTCATGATTTTGAATATACTCAGCCACTTTAGGATCCAATAACGCAATTTGTGAACGTTGTTGACCTAGTTGTTGGCGAAGTTGGGTGGAGGAGATGTCCACCTTATCGGATTGCACAAAATATATGCAACCACTTAACTGTTGCTGCAGCGTGGCAATATCTAGGGTGACATGCTGATGGGTCCATTGGGTTAGTGTCGTGTTTTTATCTAACTCATAGCCCGGACGGGCGCACACCACAATGTGGCAATAATCCAGTAGCTGTTGCCATTGATGCCAGCTTTGTATGCCATTAAAGGCATCATAACCCATAAAAAACACCAGCGAGCTGTTGGGATATTGAGCGCGAAAAGCACGTAATGTGTCGATGGAATAGGACGTCTGCTGACGTTTTAATTCATAGTCATCAGCCATAAACAGCGGATGGGCTTCGCAAGCCAATTTCACCATGGCTAAACGATGTTCGGCAGTCACTGCAGGCATTTGTCGATGAGGGGGAATATGACAAGGAATTAAATGTACGCGCTCAATGCCGATGATTTTTGCTGCCTTTTCTACCGGCAGAATATGTCCTAAATGGATGGGGTCGAAAGTGCCACCATAAATACCCAGAATAGTATTTTTCGGCGTATCAGCAGCAGAATCAGAATTAGGCATAATCTAAAGCAATGGGTTGTAATGCAGCGGGCATAAACAACAAGCAAATGTGACAAAGTTCAACATAGGGTCGGGCAATACTACTTTGCTTTAAGGCCGCGTCTAGCTGCGCAAGTTTATGTTGCAGCTGTCGTAAATCTTTCATACTTAAGCGCTGTAAGGCACTGCTGTATAGAGATTGGCGGTTTTTCCAGATGCGCATTGAGTTCCACAACTGACTAATGTTTTGTCCTTGTTGTTGAGCAAATTTCAGTTCATGTAGCGTTTGCCATTCACGGCTGAGCGCCCAAAGGATCACTACTGGCTCAATGCCTTCACTTTCTAAGCGGTACAGCATTTTGACGGTTTTTTGCATATCACCAGCAAGTAATACATCTACTAGTTGAAATACATTAAATTTGGAATGATCAGATATGGCTTTTTGCAGCGACGGAATATCAATTTTGCGATCAGGAAAAAGTAGCGGCAGCTTATCAATTTCTTGCTGTGCAGCGAGTAAATTACCTTCGCAGTGATCGCATAGCAATTTGATAATATTGGCATCGGTTGGCAGTTGATGTTGGCGTAAACGATTGGCCATCCATTGTTGCAGATTACGCCCCTCTAACGGGTAACAGGGAACATAAATGCCGTTACTGTCCAGGGTTTTAAACCACTTACTGTTGGTAACATCTCGACCGATTTTATCCCCATGCAGGATATAAATAGTGTCGGGGTGAGTATGCTCAGCAATGTTGACCAACATTTTGCTGCCTTCGGCTCCGGGTTTACCGGTGGGCAGATTGATCTCTATGATTTCACGGCTAGCAAACAGCGACATAGACTGGCTGGCATCCAGTAACTGGTTCCAGCTAAATTGATTGTCGACCGTAAAAGACTGGCGCTCATCAAAACCTTGTTTGCGCGCGGCTTGTCGAATAAGTTCGATACATTCAATTCTTTGTTGAGGCTCATCGCCAAAGATCAAGTAGAAAGGCTTAAGTTCGCCGCCTAGTTGGTCTTGGAATCGATTGGGATAGACTTGCATCAGCGCATCAATTTAACTGATTAAGGTTAGTAAGCTGACGCATAATTTTATCAGCGGCCTGACGACGCATTTCTTTTAAGATTAGATTTAACTCACGAGATTTTGCCAGTACTGCATCGGGGTCATCCTGATGCTCGCGGACAATATCAAAACTAATATGGCGGGTATCGTTCTCGCCGGGCATTAGCAAAGTGTAAGACACCGTATAAATCAGTTCGTATTCTGCAACCTGACCGGTGGCAAAAAGCGACAACAGTCGGCGTTCCAAATTATCTTGCAGCAAGGTTAAGCGGGGCAGGCTTATTTCGTCGCGGCCATTCAATGGGTTTTTATCGGTGACGCTGATTTTATAATGCTGTAAACGGCTTTTTACTTCACGAAAAAGCGGGTCGTTGTTAGATACCCCTAATAACTCTATCTTTTGCAAGTTATCTGGCAAGGTAAAATCGCCACGTAACTTAAAGCCGCACGCGCTGAGACTTATGCTCAGCGCCACGGTTAGTAATAGGCAAACAACTTTCGATTGGGTCATTAGTTAGCCACAATATTAACTAGTTTACCTGGAATGTAGATCACCTTGCGGATGGTTACGCCTTCGGTGAACTGTTGAACGTTATGTTCGGCTAAGGCGGTTTCTTTAACCGCATCATCACTGGCATCAGCAGCAACCGTGATTTTCGCCCGCAATTTACCGTTGACCTGCACAATGATGAGTTTTTCATCTTCAACCATGGCCGCTTCATCGACTTGTGGCCAGCCACTAAATTCAACGTCCTTGGTGTTACCCAATTGCTGCCATAGTTCATGACAAAGGTGCGGCGTAAACGGCGTTAACAGCTGAATACAAGCAATAACCGCTTCACGCATTACGGCGTGATCTTGGGCTGATTCTTGTGGGGATTTTTGTAAATGGTTTAATAATTCCATTACCGCAGCAATCGCTGTATTAAAGGTTTGACGACGACCAATATCATCGCTGACCTTGGCAATGGCTTTATGTAATTCACGGCGTAAGGTTTTTTGCTGGCCGTTAAGCTGTGATTTATCTAGTGGAGCTACATCGCCTAATGCAATATTGCTTTGTGCCAAACGCCAGAAACGTTTTATAAAGCGGTTAGCGCCTTCCACACCGGAATCAATCCACTCTAAGGTTTGTTCTGGTGGCGCGGCAAACATGGTAAACAAACGAATGGTATCGGCACCGTATTGCTCAATAACTAGTTGTGGGTCGATACCGTTATTTTTCGATTTCGACATTTTGGTCATGCCGCCGTGTTGAACTTCTTGTCCATCACTGGCAAGAACTGCACGAATGATGCGTCCCTTGTCGTCTTTTTCCACATCAATATCGCTTGGCGCATACCAAGTGGTTTTGCCGGCATCATCGGTACGGAAATAAGAATCGGCTAATACCATGCCTTGGCACAGTAAGCGTTTAATGGGTTCGTTACATTCAACTAAGCCTTCATCACGTAATAATTTATGGAAAAAGCGTGAATACAATAAATGCAAAATCGCGTGCTCAATACCGCCAACATATTGATCAACCGGTAACCAATGGTTAGCTTCGGCTGGGTCTAGCATGGCATCGGTATTATTGGCACTGCAATAGCGGGCGTAATACCAAGAGGATTCCATAAAGGTATCGAAGGTATCGGTTTCACGCAGGGCAGGCTGACCGTTATATTGAGTTTTGGCCCATTCTGGGTCGGCTTTAATTGGCGAAATAACACCGTTCATCACCACATCTTCAGGTAACACTACCGGTAAGTCTTGCTCAGGCACTGGCACAGATTCGCCATTTTCCAAATTCAACATTGGGATTGGCGTGCCCCAGTAACGTTGGCGAGATACGCCCCAGTCACGTAAACGATAATTAACCGTCTTCTTGCCTTTACCTTCGGCGGCGAGTTTATTCACAATCGCTTCGAAGGCTTGTTCAAACGCTAAACCGTCGAATTCACCAGAGTTAACTAGTGGGCCTTTTTCAGTGAAAGCCGCTTGGGACAAGTCACATGCAACATCGTCAGACGCGGGAGCAATAACTTGCTTAATGTCTAAGCCGTACTTAGTGGCAAATTCCCAATCGCGCTGATCGTGCCCCGGTACTGCCATCACCGCACCTGATCCGTAACCCATGAGTACAAAGTTGGCGACCCAAACCGGTACTTTATCGCCCGTAATCGGGTGAATAGCGAACAAGCCGGTAGCACAGCCTTTTTTCTCCATGGTCGCCATATCCGCTTCGGCAACCTTGGTGTTTTTGCAGTCGTCGATAAACGTCTGTAACTCAGTATTATTTTTTGCCGCTTGCAAAGCTAACGGATGCTGGGCAGCTAAGGCCACATAAGTCACGCCCATTAAGGTGTCGGGGCGGGTGGTGTAAATATCAAAACTTTGATCACTGTCGGCCAGTTGGAAGGTCATATCTACACCTTCTGAGCGGCCAATCCAGTTTTTCTGCATGGCCACCACTTGCTCTGGCCATTCATCAAGATTATCCAGCTCGCTTAACAACTCACCGGCATAATCGGTAATTTTAATAAACCATTGGGGAATTTCTTTTTGCTCGACTAAAGCGCCTGAACGCCAACCGCGGCCATCGATAACTTGTTCGTTGGCTAATACGGTTTGATCGATGGGATCCCAGTTAACAGTGGCGTTTTTCTTGTAGACCATGCCTTTTTCAAACAGGCGGGTGAAAAACCATTGTTCCCAGCGGTAGTAGTCTTGTTTACAGGTGGTAACTTCACGATCCCAATCGTAGCCAAAACCTAAGGATTTAAGCTGGGTCTTCATGTAGTCAATGTTGGAGTAAGTCCAGTTTGCCGGAGCAGTATTATTAGCAATGGCGGCATTTTCAGCGGGTAGGCCGAAGGCATCCCAACCCATAGGTTGCATTACATTTTTGCCCTGCATACGCTGGAAGCGACTGATCACGTCACCGATGGTGTAGTTGCGAACATGGCCCATATGCAAGCGACCGCTTGGATAGGGGAACATCGAAAGACAGTAGAATTTTTCTTGGTCAGGGTTTTCTACGGCTTTAAAAACCTGATTTTTTTCCCAGTATTGTTGTACGTCTTGTTCTATTTGCTGGGGATTGTACTGTTTTTCCATTAAAAAGGGTTCCAACTGCTAGTGATGTGATCAATTTACAAGCCGCATAGAATACCCCAGTGGCAAGGTCGGTCACAATAGTTGAGGGTAGATATAATCGTATTTTCAGTGGATTAGTGGCGATATTCTGAGCACTTATCAAAGTGGCAACTTTTTCTGACATTGAAGTTTTATGCTATGCACCCGAAGCATTGATCGAAAAAGTGATTCCCTTAGACTCGACAAATACTAAAATAGAGATCTAATAATGATAAAAAACACACCTTTAGCCAGCGCAATAGCCTTACTGATGGCAGCAAGCTTAACTGCTTGTAGTCCTGCTCCTGAATCATCGAACAATTCAGCCGCACCCGCTGTAGCCACATCTCAACAAGATAATATCCTAATGGCCGAATTTACTGGCCCTTATGGCGGTGTTCCGGCATTTGATAAAATGGACTTAGCGGATCTTAAACCCGCATTAGAAAAAGCCATGGTATTAAACGAGGCCGAAATAGAAGCTATCGCTAATAACCCTGAACCTCCAACCTTTGAAAACACTATCGTGGAATTAGAGCGTGCAGGTGACGTATTAAGCCGTGTATATCGTTATTGGGGAATTTGGAGCAGTAATAAATCCAGTCCTGAATTTCGTTCCATTCAAAAAGAAATGGTACCGGTGTTATCAGCGTTTAATTCACGCTTAACCCAAAATGATAAATTGTTTGCCCGAGTCAAAGCGGTTTATGAAAGCGATGAAGTCACTTCTTTAAGTGCCCATCAGCAGCGCCTAGTCGGTTTGGTTTATGATCGTTATGCCCGAAACGGTGCCACTTTAAGTGGTGACGCCAAACAACGCTATGCGGATATCAACCAGCAACTAGCTAAGTTACAAACCCAGTTCGGTAATAATGTATTGGCCGATGAAGAAAATTATGTGCTGTATCTTACTGCCGAACAGCTTGGTGGCTTACCGGATTCACTGATCAATGTCGCAGCCGCTGCTGCCACGGAGCGTGATAAAGAGGGCATGTATGCCATTACCAATACACGCTCTTCAATGGATCCGTTTTTAACTTTTTCAACCGAACGTGATTTACGCGAGAAGGTATGGAATACCTATTACAGCCGTGGCGATAACGGTGATGAGTTCGACAATAATCAGCTTATCGCTGAAATTTTAAAATTACGCGATGAGCGCGTCGCCTTATTAGGTTACGACAATTATGCCCAGTGGCGCTTAGAAGACCGCATGGCGAAAAATCCAGAGAATGCCATGAACCTGATGTTAGCGGTATGGCCAGCAGCCATTGCCCGTGTGCATGAAGAAGTGGCGGATATGCAGGCGTTGGCGGTTGCTGAAGGCGCTGATATTACTATCGCCCCTTGGGATTACCGCTTTTATGCTGAAAAAGTACGTAAGCAAAAATACGATTTAGATTCTGATGAAGTAAAACAGTACTTACAGTTAGATAAACTACGTGAAGCCATGTTCTACGTGGCAGGGCGCTTGTTTAACTTTAATTTTACCCCCGTACCAGCAGGCTCGGTGCCGGTATTCCACGACGATGTAAAAGTATGGGAAGTGACCGATAAAACCACTGGCGACAATATTGGTTTGTGGTATCTAGACCCCTTTGCACGCACCGGTAAACGTTCCGGCGCTTGGGCGACTTCTTACCGGAGTTACTCTACCTTTGATGGTAAACAAAATGTGCTGTCGTCGAATAACTCTAACTTTTCTAAAGGGGTAGATGGCGAGCCAACGTTAATTTCGTGGGATGACGCCGAAACCTACTTCCATGAATTTGGCCATGCTTTACATTTTTTATCGTCGAATGTGGTTTATCCTACCTTAGGGGGAGGCGTGCGTGATTACACCGAATTCCAATCGCAGTTATTAGAGCGCTGGTTAGCTACCGATGAAGTCATCAACAACTACTTAGTGCATTACCAAACCGGCGAGCCTATTCCTGCCGAATTGGTTGCCAAAATCAAACAGGCAGCCACCTTTAATCAGGGTTTTAAAACCACTGAATATTTGGCCTCTGCGCTTATTGATATGAAGCTACACACCTTGGATGATCCATCCAAGGTTGATGTGGATGCCTTTGAGCGGGAAACCTTGGCGAGTTTGAATATGCCTAAAGAAATGGTCATGCGCCACCGTACACCACACTTTGGTCATGCGTTTTCTAGCGAAGGTTATTCTGCAGGTTACTACGGTTACATGTGGGCCGAAGTCTTAACTTCAGACGCAGCTGAAGCCTTTGCCGAAGCCCCGGGCGGTTTTTACGATAAAGACGTAGCGGCTAAATTAGTAGAGCATTTGTTCTCTGTGCGTAACGCCGTTGACCCTGCAGACGCATATCGCGCCTTCCGCGGCAGAGATGCACAAGTAGAAGCATTAATGCGCGATAGGGGATTCCCCATTACCAAATAATCACAGCGTATTGCATGGGTGAGATTGAATTGGTCTTACCCATTTTTTTCTGACTCTATTTATCTGGCAAACGTTGGCATATCTATTGTCGTCCATGTTCAGCCAACACTTGACGCACTTGTTATGGATACATACCATTAAGTACCTATTATTGATATTTAATGTGTCTTTATGTCCAAAAATACGAGTATGACCCTAGGTAAGCACTTTGATGAATTTATAGCTCATCAAATCAGCGAAGGCAGGTTTGCCTCTGCAAGTGAGGTAGTGCGCGCCGCCCTTAGAATGTTTGAAGACAATGAACAGAAAATCGCAACTCTGAGATACCTGCTTGAAGAAGGTGAGCAAAGCGGCACCGCTGAGTATAGTTACGAGAGCCTTATGAATGAACTCGATAACGAACTTGGCTAATGAGCGCCTTTAAACTTACCCATAAAGCTAAAGCTGATTTGAAATCAATTGCTATCTATACCCAGAGAAAATGGGGTAGGGAACAACGTAAGATTTACTTGCGACAATTTGACGATACTTTCCATATGCTAACAGAAACCCCCGTTGTCGGAAGTAAATGTGATTTTATTAAACAAGGATATCGGAAGTTTCCTGCTGCCAGCTATATTGTTTTTTACCGCAGTGTAAATCAATCTGACATTGAAATTGTTCGCATATTACACAAACGAATGGACGCCGCAGCTCAACTTACAAAGCCATAACTCAGTTTCGAAGTAAGCAACAAATAAGGTTGAATTTTCAGTTTGTGCTAATGGCAGTTTATTAATAGTAAAGTGGTTATCGGCTACAAGCGGACTTTTATAATTGACTTACTGTCCAGCTAATATCTAACTCGCCAAGTGCATCCAGATACTCTTTTTTAGAAATAATTCCGACGCATGGTATTGCACCTTTATCCTTGATTTCATCATTAGCTAGTTTCTTAGCCAATAAAATTGCTGGCGTACAGGGTATAAATGGGCCGTCACCACTACGGGCTGTTAATTCAAACCTAATGGTTTTGCTCTTACCAATCTCATCCTTACCTGTTAAATCCATATGAAAGCCACTGCTCGCGCTCCCTAGCCAGTCAAACAGAAAAGATAACTTCAGTAAAAGCGGCGCTGATGGCTCTAGGCTTTTCACTAGACTAATACGCACCAGCCATGATAAAGCCCAGAGTGTTACATGAATAAAAGGCAGCTCTAATCCCGCATAAAATTTTATGGTTTTTAGTTCAGGATACATTTTTGGAAATAGCTCTAAATCGGGAACGTTACAATTTCCAAGTAACCGCCACCCTAGGCCAGAGTATTTGCGTGCACGCAAACTCTGCCATCCATAAACATTTTGCTCTTTGCCATCAACGAGGGTTTTAAATGACTTACCGGTGTAACTAAGAATTGCGGCAGTGGTTGCCACACCGCGTGTTGTCTTTTGCGCTGTAGTTATACCGTAATCAAGGCTTTCTAATGTTTCAAACTCCCCTCTATAATGCTCAATCAAAGCTGAGGTAAGACAAGGCACTGAGCTAGCCCCACTAACGACTAACACTCCAGCTTGCTTGGCCTCTTGGTCAAGGCTATCAATCCCTGAAACAAACTCCCGACCATCCGCTAAATCAATATAATCAGCGCCGCATTGAATACAAGCTTCGGCAACATCATAACCTTGCGATTGAAATGGACCAGATGTATGAATAACAATATCAGGTTTGATTTCTTGTAATCGCGATTCAAGGTTATCGTGAATATCCATGACAACCGCTTCAGCGCTAATTTCTTCCGCAAGAGATTGAGCCTTATTCAAAGAGCGCCCTGCAATAACAAGATTTATGTTCGCTTGCTTCGCCAAGCTTCTTGAAATAAAACTCCCGAAATTACCGTATCCGCCAATGATAAGAACACGTTTCAATTCGACACCTCAAAACGTCCTTTGTAGCCATACATCTCACCCCACCAAGGGTGTACAATGCTCACCTCCATATCAAACGTGTTGTCATCAACGGGGTACTCTGTCGCATTGCCAGCACCCATGAGCATTGTTAATGGCAATGGAATAAGATGGCCAAAAAGCTGGATTGCATAGCCTTTATGAGACAAAACAACCTTTTCCCCATCCCATGAAATTTTCATTTTCCACCCTAGCCCAAACCTCATAATCTCAATAACTTCATTATCTTTAATCTGAAGCATTCGAGAATAAAAAACATAGGGTATTCGATTTGGAAAATTAAAACGTCTGTTGAAGTGAAATGCTTTTGAATTTAAGTCGCTCTCAAAGCGAACGGTCACAGGAACGTTGTTTTCGTTGAATGTTGGTATCTGCCCTAATAATTTCATTAATGGAGAGAGCCACAGCAAAGGCGGCTTGCAAAAAACATCCAATACACCCTCTACGGTCGTAACTTCATCTGAATACGGGCGGTTTGCATAGTGCTTCTTCATAACTGGCGGTAAGCTATCCCAGTCCTCGCCAAAAATAGATTTAAACATTGGCTCTTTCTTAAGGCTGAGGTTATCAATATGCCCAACTTTCCTTCGGAGCAGTAACCAATTACGCGCCCCTCTCATCCAAGGGTAAATAAACCGTGAAAGAGTATCAGACCAGAATAATCCTTTAGAAGCCAACATAAAGATATTATTGGCCTCCCCATATTTAGCCATAAACTTTAAAGCATCTTTTCCATGATAAAACTGATCATTAGCGTAGATCACCATTCCCTCATCAAGGTCTAAACCCCGTCTATTGATCTCATTAATCAATGGATCATTGTTAGATTCTCTAGCATTAAGTACAGATAGGGAGCCGAATTCCTGCTTAATATGTAACGCCTCTGCGGCGCGGGTACAGATAGGGCAATCTCCATCATACACAAACCAGACTCCGCTCTTTTCCTTTAAATCGCTCATACAGGTTTAGCTACCATAAGATAAAACACCGCTACCAGCCCTAGGAAAGCTGGCCATCCGAGCAAGAACCACATTTTAAAGAGCCTATTATATCTATCTGGTAATTCAGTGCCGTTTTCTGAAGCTTCTATGCACATGTTTTTAAGCTGAACTTGAATCCAGACAACCGGCAACCAGCACAACCCTGCAATAACATAAATAACATAGGTGGCCATTAGCCAATAAGCCGACCAATCAAAGCCCGCCATATAAATAAGTGCTATGCCAGACAAAGGCTGAATGATTACTGCTGGGAACGTGAATAGGTAATCTGCAAGAACTGTATTCCTTGAAGCATATAACTTTTCTTGAATACTATCCGTAAACCAAGATCTAAACATGAAAAAAGCGATACCAATACCCGTACCAAATACTATGGTTGAGCTGATGATGTGGAATGTTTTTATTGTGGTATATAAATCCATGAAATCTATAATCAACTTTTAATTTGTGTCTTCAAGTTTGAATTGGGTTTGAGAACGGCCATAAGCGGACATTGAAATATCAATAACTCTAACCCCGTTGATTGAAATACCTTACCCATATACTCGGAGATAATAAATATCCCCGTATGCCCAAATAAATGTGCCCCACACAACAGCTATATGCATAATGCTCCAGAATATAGTTAACTCGCGTTTTGAATGTTCGGTAGTGCAAATCAACATTGCAAAGTACCTAATGGTCAATCTGATTTTTTTTAATCCTTTACTTAAGTCAGCTAATCGAACGGTTCTGGCCATCAATTCATCAGGTGAATATTTAGCTGTTTTTACATGCCAATTAGACCTTTTACTAAAGTGAAATTCCGCCATTACTGCAACCAAAACCATTAGCGCTCCAGAACGGGCAAACCATTCTTCAGGGGGTTCATTTGTATAGTTAAACCAACCTTCTTTACCAATATATTGGGCGAGTATATATAACGATGTATATATAATTGGTAGCATTCCACGCATTTTAAAATGTCCATGTTTTATATGAATTTGATTTGCATAATCTATCAGGCGGATACTTAATAGGGTGACTACCCCAGTAAATTCCTAGTTTTTTATCAGTTCTGGATATTGTTATAATTCTACGGTTATTGTTAAATCGATTAAATATGTTCAAAATAACTACACTTCGTCCGATTTGGGTCGAAACCCGACTTACATCGAGATTATCAGACAACTTTCCGATTGTCTGTTTTTTACTCTACTCGTTATTAGTGTTAATGATTGCCTTAAGTCGCTGATTTTGTAACCTATCTTAGTGGTGTGTTTAATAGCGATAAAACCTACAGCAAAGATCAACCGCCCTAGACCGTAACTTGAAAAGACATGGTATAATTCTTGTTTTTTATTTCTGTATTTATTGGAATGCTTTGCTTGGTCAGTTCAATCCCTATTGGATGTTGAGTTAATTCAGCGGTTGATCAATAAAATCATTTTGTTAATAACACTTTCGGGTTACCGTAAATTGAATTTCAGGATTTACGTTTTACTACATTAAAAAGGCATTATGTTAAAAGAATCAGGCCATCAAATCAGCGGTTTAACCCCTCATCAACTTTCTGCTAAGCCCAGTCGCCGCTTAATTAATCAGGCGCTTAAAGATGATCTCGCATTAACGTCTACCTTTATCGGTCAGGAGAGGGCGCGTACCGCATTGGAATTTGGTCTGGGGATTAATGCTGACGGTTATAACCTGTATGTAATGGGTGAGCCTGCGACCGGTCGTTATACCTTAGTGCATGAATATATTGCCAAGCATGTGGCGAATATTCCTACCCCGGATGAATGGTGCTATTTAAATAACTTCGAACAAGAACGCGAGCCAATGGCGCTGCGTCTTAAAGCCGGTGAAAGTAAAAAGCTGAATGAAACCTTAGAGTCACTGCTTGATGAAGTGTTAGACACTTTTCCTGCGGCCTTTGATAACCCAGGTTATCAACGTAAAAAAGCCAGTATTAATCGACAATTTGATAAAAAATACGAACAGGCGATTGCTGAGCTCGAAATTTACGCGCAAACCAATAATATCGCTTTGTATGAAGACGATGGTGCCATTAGCTTTTTACCCATAGTGGATGGTCAACCGCTTAAGGATGATGAATTTGCGCAAATGCCTGAAGAGCAACGGCTGCATTTTTATGAGCTTATTGAGCAACTTGAAAACCGCCTTAGCGAGCAATTAATTGAACTACCCCAGTGGAAGCGCGAATGTTCTGAGCAATTACGCCAATTAAAGCGCGATACCGCAGAGCAGGGGATTAAACCTTTACTCAAAGACCTAGAGCATTTGTACGCTGCCGATTTAGGCATATTAAAATTTTTAAGACAGCTAAAACCGCATCTATTAGATACGGTAATGGAAGTGCTCGCCGAAGATAAAAAAGACGATAAATTAGATGAATACGATCGTCGTGCCACATTAGAAGAACAGTACCTGCCGAATATTCTGATTGCTCACGGTTTAAATAGTGGCGCACCAGTCATTTATGAAGCTAACCCAACTTATCAGAATTTATTTGGCCGTATTGAATACACCAGCATGCAAGGTTCGGTATATACCAACTACCGCATGATCCAACCGGGTGCGTTACATAAAGCCAATGGCGGTTTTTTGTTGTTAGACGTAGACAAAATGATTGAGCAGCCCTATGTATGGGATGCCCTCAAACTGGCATTAAAACGCGGTGAATTAAAAATGGACCTCCCGCAAGCAGATGTAGGCATGGTGAATTCCATGACGCTCAATCCACAAGCCATTCCTATTCAAGTCAAAGTCGTGCTGATGGGCTCTCGCGACCTGTATTACACCTTGCAGGATTATGACGACGAGTTTGATGAGCTATTCCGCGTATTAGTGGATTTCGACCATGAAATACCGTTGGATAAAACTACCTTGTTTGATTTTGTTGGTCGCGTGCGCCATCAAATAGTCAAACTTAATTTGGATAGTATTTCCGCCAAAGCCATGTATCGCTTGGTGGAACACGGGTTACGTTTAGCCGAGCATCAACATCGGTTGTCAGCACGTTTTGCGGATATTATTGAATTGGTACATGAAGCGCATTATTTTTGCCAATTAGAACAATGTAACGAATTAGATGTCACCCATATCGAAGCCGCGTTAAATGCTAAAACCTTGCGCAGCGGGCGTATTAGTCAATCTTTGTTAGATGATATCAAAGAAGGGCAGATCCTCATCGCCACCCAAGGCCCTGCCGTGGGTAAAGTGAATGGCTTAACCGTACTTGAAATTGGGGATAGCGTGTTTGGTACACCAGCACGAATTAGCGCAACGGTTTGCGTAGGTGCCAATGGTGTGGTGGATATCGAACGAGAAGTGGAACTCGGGCGTTCGATTCACTCCAAAGGCGTTATGTTACTTACCGGTTATTTAGGCCATAAATACGCCCAAGAATTTCCGTTGACGTTATCGGCGAATATCGCCCTAGAACAATCATATGGTCACATTGATGGCGACAGTGCCTCGTTAGGTGAATTAGTGGCGTTATTGTCGGCATTAACTGAACTGCCAGTGGATCAGGGCCTAGCGGTAACCGGCTCGATAAATCAGTACGGCGAAGTACAAAGTATTGGTGGCGTTAACGAGAAAATCGAAGGCTTTTTTAAGCTATGCCTACACCGTGGGTTAACCGGTAAACAAGGCGTAGTGATCCCTAAATCTAATCAAGTTAACTTAATGCTGGATAAAGAAGTGATCCAAGCGGTTAGACGCAAGCAATTCCATATTTATACAGTGGAAACCGTCGACCAAGCATTACAAGTATTGATGGGTAAAGACGTAGGCGTGATGTCCAGCCGCGGCCGTTATCCACGAGGTAGTATTAACTACATGGCCATTAGACGTTTGTTAACCATTGCTGGCATAGTCAGTGGTGGTGAAGATTAATCGTTGCTATCAGCTTCGGTCATTTGAGCTTTCTTTGACTTTTCTTGGCGTATTAGGATATTAGCCAGTCCCAGACCTATCATGGCGATGATCCAAATAATGTTGTCGCCAAATAATCGATAAGGGGTGTTACCCCTTACTACAGCAATGGGTGAGCTGATGCTACTTGCTTCAAATTGCGGCGCTTGTTGAATGATTTGTCCACGATGATCAACAAAGGCAGTCACGCCGTTATTAGTGCCACGTAACACCGGTAAACCAAATTCCTTAGCGCGAACCTGTGCAATTTCTAAATGCTGGTGGGGGCCGTGAGAGGCACCAAACCAAGCATCATTGCTCACGGTTAAAATAAAATCCGTATTGTCATGTAAATTAGCGGTGAGCTGGCGCGGAAAGGCAATTTCATAACAAAGTGCAGCAGCTAATAAATAACCATTGGCTTGTAAATTGGGTTGTAAAAAGTCACCACGAGTAAATGACGACATTGGTAAATCAAAAATAGGCGCTAAGCCTCTTATCCAATCTTCTAACGGAATAAACTCGCCAATGGGTAATAAGTGATGTTTGGCATAACGATTGTCATGATTATATTGATAACTGCCTGTGGTTGAGCCAGCTTGCTTGCTGCCTAATACTACCATGCCATTAAAGGCTTGCTGGTTTTCAAAATTGTAATTCAATATGCCGGTAATGAGGCCGGTTTGCTGTTCGGCCGCTTTGGCATCAAGCAGCATTAGGTATTCTTGTGCTAACGGCTCTAACTTGGGAATAGCCGCTTCGGGCCAGATAATAATATCGCTCGACCATAATGATTCGGTTATTTTTAGATATTTTTCCATGGTCGGGCGGTCTTGTTCTGGCACCCAGCGTAACTCTTGCTTGATGTTACCTTGCACCATACTGACCTGTGCCACTTTGCCCGTAGGCGTCGCCCAATCATGTTGATTCAGTACCCAGCCACTTAACAGCATAATTACTATTAAACTTAATGGTGCTTTGAATTGTTTGTTTGCGATACCCAATGCTGCACTGACAGCAATTAACATCACCAAGGCACTGACGCCGGTTTCACCTATTATTGGGATCCATCCTGCTAATGGGCCATGTAATTGGCTGTAACCTAAGGATAACCATGGGAAACCGGTAAATAGCCAACTGCGTAACCATTCGCAAAATAGCCAGAGTGCGGCTACGACTAGCGGCCAATGCTTTATTGCAAAATAACGTTTAAGAATAAAGCTGAACAGCGCTGGAAACAGCGCTAAGTAGCCACATAACAGCAGCATTAAGCCTAAGGATAAAATAATAGGTAAGCCACCATGAGTGGCAATACTGACGTGGATCCAACTAATACCGGCGCCAAACCAACCTAAGCCAAACATCCAGCCTAACAGTGCGGGTTTTTGCGTGCTGGGCAGTTGTAGCAAATAGGCAAATAGGCCTACGCCTACCGGCACGACAAACCATAAGGAAAAAGGGGCAAAACCCAGTGTTAAACTGGCTCCGGCCACTAAGGCCAACAACAAATTCAAAGGTTAGATCTCGGCGTCGTCTTCTGTTTCGTTTTTGGGAACGGTGACTTTAAGTTGAATTAACCGACGTTTATCTGCGTTGGTAATTTTAAACTCGTAACCATCAATCTCGATCACTTCGTCGCGCTCTGGCATGTGGCCAAAGGCATTGAGTACGATGCCGCCAATGGTATCGGCTTGTTCTTCATCAAACTCGGTTTTGAAGAATTCGTTAAAATCATCGACTTCGGTTAAAGCTTTAACCGTGTAGGTGTTTTTATTTAAGGGGCGAATATCTTCGGAGTTATGTTCTTCTTCGTCGGTTTCATCTTCAATTTCGCCAACAATTTCTTCTAAGATGTCTTCAATGGTGACTAAGCCGGACACGCCGCCATACTCATCAACCACAATCGCCATATGATAACGTTCCTCTCGGAACTCTTTGAGCAACACATCGACTTTTTTACTTTCAGGAATAATGATCGCTGGACGCAGAATTTCTTTCAGTTCCAGTTTTATCTCGGGATTAAAAGCGAATTTCAGCAAATCTTTGGCGAGTAAGATGCCTTCGATATGGTCTTTATCTTCGCTAATAATCGGAAAACGGGAGTGGGAGGACTCTAACAATACCGGTAGAAATTTTTCCACCGTTTCATTGATATTGATGGTGATCATTTGTGCACGAGGGATCATGATATCGCGTACACGCATTTCGGCTACTTCGAGTACCCCTTCAATCATTTCTCGGGTGCTGGGGTTAATTATTTCGTTGTGTGCTGCTTCAGAAATAAACTCTGACAGTTGTTCTCTGTTTTTCGGCTCTCCTGCGAAGGTGTTCAAGATTTTCTCAATCCAACCTTTCGAAGAACCGTTACTAGAGTGGGGGTTGTCGTCGCTCATGGTATCCTAATTGTATGTCTCGTAATGAATTTTAATATCAAAACAGGGGCGTATTTAGCGGCAATACTTGTTAAAACTGTTGCCATTTAAATACAGGATTTTCAATCATTCCTGATCTTGATAGGGATCGTCAATGTTTAATTTTGCCAATAGCTGAATTTCGATGGATTCCATCTGCTCAGCATCGTCGTCATTAATATGGTCATAGCCCAATAAATGCAAGGTGCCATGGCTAACCATATGTGCCCAATGGTGAAATAATTGCTTACCTTGTTGTTGTGCCTCATTGGCGACAACTTCAGCACATATTACTAGATCACCGAGTAAATTTAGTTCAATGCCCGGTGGTGCTTCAAAGGGAAACGACAACACATTAGTGGGTTTGTCTTGTTGGCGGTAATCATGATTAAGTTGCTGGCTTTCGTCTGCATCAACAATGCGGATGGTTAATTCCGCATCATCAATGTCTAGTGCGCTTAAGCAGTTGTTTAACCACAGTTGAAAATCGGCTTCAGTGGGTAAGTTGTCATTATTGCTGGTGGCGATTTGCAGGTCGAGTTCGATACTCACTCGCTATCCTTTTTCAGCTGACGTTGTTCCACTTCGCGATCATGGGCTTCATAGGCTTGCACAATACGTGCTACCACAGGGTGGCGCACTACATCATGGGCATTAAAGAAGTTAAATGAAATGTCATCCACATCTTTTAGCACTTCAATAACATGACGTAAGCCAGAGCGAGCACCGCGTGGTAAATCGACTTGGGTAATATCACCGGTGATCACCGCTTGAGAATTAAAGCCAATACGGGTGAGGAACATTTTCATTTGCTCGACCGTGGTATTTTGCGCTTCATCTAAAATAATAAATGCATCGTTGAGTGTACGTCCGCGCATATAGGCCAAAGGCGCTACTTCAATGACATTCCGCTCTATGAGTTTTTCAACTTTTTCAAAGCCGAGCATTTCAAATAAGGCGTCATACAAGGGGCGTAAATAAGGGTCAACTTTTTGTGACAAATCACCGGGTAAAAAACCGAGTTTTTCACCGGCTTCTACTGCTGGTCGAGTAAGCAATATACGGCGTATGTCTTGGCGCTCTAACGCATCCACCGCACAAGCCACGGCTAAATAGGTTTTACCGGTACCGGCAGGGCCGACACCAAAAGTAATATCGTGATTAACGATATTTTTTACGTACTGACTTTGGTTTGGATTGCGCGGCTTAATAACGCCACGACGAGTTTTAATTTGTACTTCTTTACCGTAACGCTGGCCTTTATTGTTTTCTAAACAATTGGCTTCTTGAATCGCCAAATGTACTTGTTCAGCCTGTAAATCTGGTGTTTTGCCTTTAATGGGCTGAGTTTCGATATACAAAAGCTTGAGCAATTCCACTACCGCATTCGATTGCGGGGCAGGGCCAAGAATAGTGAACGCATTGGTGCGGTAGCTGATCTCTACCCCCAAACGGCGCTCAATTTGTTTAATGTTATCGTCTAATGGGCCACATAAACTCGACAAGCGTTTGCTGTCTGAAGGCTCTAATACTATGTCGTTACTGACTAATTGGTTGGCCAAAAAACGGCTCTCCTGTATTACTTAATGTTGGAATTTAAAGGGCGACTTTAACCACACCGAGGGCATCGGGTTGGCCTACTAGTTGTTTTTGCAAAATGGCTTGGGGGGCAATGCTACTGCGTAAATCCATATCTTTTTCAGTGCGGATCACATCGCCACGTAATGAGTTAGCAAACACATTGGTAATTTTGACATCTACAAACTGGCCAATCATGTCTGGGGAACCTTCAAAGTTGACCACGCGGTTGTTCTCGGTGCGGCCATTAAGCTCCATGGGGTTTTTCTTCGACGGGCCTTCTACCAAAATACGTTGTTCGGTTTCGAGCATGTTGCGGGCAATGCGCAACGCTTGTTGATTAATGCGTTGTTGCAATAATTGTAAGCGTTGTTTTTTGGTGTCTTCAGTAATGTCATCGGGTAAATCCGCAGCGGGTGTACCTGGACGAGAGCTGTAAATAAAACTAAAGCTCATGTCAAAATCCATTTGCTGAATCAAATTCATGGTCGCTTCAAAATCATCATCGGATTCGCCAGGGAAGCCAATAATAAAGTCTGAGGACATACTTAAATTAGGACGTACTTTACGTAAACGGCGAATTTTAGATTTGTATTCAATGGCGGTATGGCCACGTTTCATCAGCGCTAAAATGCGATCTGAGCCTGATTGTACCGGCAAGTGCAAGTGATCAACCAATTCCGGAATACTGGCGTAAGCATCGATAATATCATCGGTAAATTCCACCGGATGTGAGGTGGTGTAGCGAATGCGGTCGATACCATCAATGGACGCGACCAACTCTAACAATTCTGCAAAAGTACAAATCACGCCATCGTGATGGGGGCCTCGGAAAGCATTGACGTTCTGGCCAAGTAGATTAACTTCTCGTACACCTTGTTCGGCTAACTGAGCGATTTCTAACAATACGTCGTCTACTGGGCGGCTAACTTCTTCGCCACGGGTATAAGGCACCACGCAGAAGGTACAATATTTAGAACAGCCTTCCATGATGGACACAAAGGCGGTGGGGCCTTCGGCACGGGGCTCGGGTAAACGGTCGAATTTTTCAATTTCTGGAAAGCTGATATCAACGATAGAGGATTTCTCTCCACGTACGTGATTAATCATTTCCGGCAAACGGTGTAATGTTTGCGGGCCAAAAACGATATCTACAAAAGGCGCACGTTGACGAATGTGATCGCCTTCTTGAGAAGCTACACAGCCACCAACGCCAATGATCAAGTCGGGGTTGGTTTTCTTAAGGTTTTTCCAACGGCCTAATTGGTGGAATACTTTTTCTTGAGCTTTTTCACGAATAGAACAAGTGTTAAGAAGGATCACGTCGGCTTCTTCAGCGGTTTCAGCTAGTTGAAATCCATGAGTTGAATCGAGTAAATCGGCCATTTTTTCCGAATCGTACTCGTTCATCTGGCAGCCCCAGGTTTTGATAAATAGTTTCTTGCTCATATAACGCCGTCTTAACCTTGTTTCAATAACGCTGCGTACCAAAAAACGGTACGTAAATGGGCGCGGATTTTACCGCTATTAACAGCTAAACACAATTATCCTGAGCGTTTGTATGCCGGTTGTTGCTGATTTAAATATGGCCATAGCCACAGATGAGGAAATAAAAAAAGCCACGGTGATAAAACATCAAGTCACAGTGGCCCAGGGAGGAGGTTAGAAGAGATTAATGGTTAAAAATATTGTTGTGCCGTTAGTAGTTCATTATCCGCGTCTGCAAATATGGCGACTTGTTGCTCAATTTTACTTAAAGCTTGATAACGCTGTTGTTGAAGGTCGCGCACTAATTTGTATTCTAGGTTCTGTAATAGATGTTGGGTTTGGCGTAGTGTAGGATCTTGTAAATTATTGAAATCATAATTAAAGATATAATACTGGATGTACTCTGGGTTAGTGGATTGATCTTCAATGGCACTGGCGGAAGTGCTTAGGCTACTTATTAGGGCTAATGCTAGAATTGATGTTTTCATATTTATTACTCGTCAATGTTAAATGTTAGGTGCTAAGAGCTAAGAGCGAGCTGCGTTTCGCGTCTTTGAATTAATCGTCACTATAGTAGTAGCGCCAAAAGCACAAAAAGTTGTGTAGTTGATGTAAAACTTTGTGTCGATAGTGGTGTTTAGCATTAGCTTGTTACATTCGTTTTAATTAATGTGATTTAACCTGACCAAACGTTGTTTACCGCAGGCTAAATGGTCGTACAAGGCAAGAGATATTAGGGCGTGAGTGTTTAATGCAAAATTATGATGTGATAGTGGTGGGGGGGGGCATGGTCGGTGCGGCTACTGCGGTGGGTTTAGCGCAACAAGGCGCCAGCGTCGCTGTTGTAGAACAACACCAACCACAAGCCTTTGATGCTGTGCAGCCACCGGACTTGCGGGTGTCTGCTATCAATATCGAATCACAACAATTGCTGGAAAGCCTAGGGGCATGGTCGTCCATTCAATCCATGCGTAGCTGCGTGTATCGCCGTTTATCGGTTTGGGAAGGGCTCGGTCGAACTGATTTTAATTCGGCGGATATTAAAGCATCACATTTAGGTCATATTATTGAAAATCGTATTATTCAGTTAGCACTCCATCAGCGCTTGGCTGAATTAGACAACGTCGATGTGCTGTATGGCAAGATCCAGTCAATGTCGTTAAATGACTTGCCTAAGGTAACAATGCAGACCACATCTGAAACTGAGGTTATGCTGCAGGGCCAATGCCTTATCGCCGCCGATGGAGCCAATTCGAAAACCCGTCAGCAATTAAATATTGCCTGTGACGGCTGGCAATATGCGCAACAGGTTTTGGCGGTCAATGTGAAAACCTCAATGCCACAACAAGATATAACTTGGCAGCAATTTAGTGCCACTGGCCCTATGGCCTTTTTGCCGTTATATGATGGTTATGCATCCTTGGTGTGGTACCACCAAGCACAAGATGTACAACGCCTTAAGTCGTTGCCCCATTCGACATTAAAACAACAGATACAACAGCACTTTCCAGATGAGCTAGTCGATTTTGATATTTTGCAGGTGGCTAGTTTTCCGCTGACTCGTTTGCACGCTAAGCATTACTTTAGTGGCCGTTCGGTGCTGATTGGTGATGCCGCCCATAGTATTAATCCGTTAGCGGGGCAGGGAGTGAACCTAGGTTTTAGTGACGTGAAGTGTTTGTTGAGCCTTACCGAAGGGCAAGTTGATTATCAACAACTCAGCACATTACAACAGTCTTTTGCCCAATATGAAAAACAGCGTAAGGCCGATAATTTACGCATGATGGTGGCAATGGACGCGCTGTATACCGGCTTTAGCAATACTAACCCTATACTGAAACTAGCACGTAATGCAGCGCTGCAGCTTTGCGATAAGTCACCATGGTTAAAGCAAAACATCATGCGTTATGCCATTGGTGAAAGCTTTGGCTTGTGAAGGTTTAAACGACTAACCGCGATTATTTTTTGGCGTTGGCCAAGTAATGGCGCGAATATAGTTTACTGGCTAAACACTTCTTGCCAAAAATGTGCCCCTAACTCACTGATAACCGCAGACTCGCCATTTAATAAAATGGCCATGCCGATTTTGAGCTCCGGCGAATAAGCCACTTCTGCGACAAATCCCGACACCCAACCAGCGTGATAAATAAGCTCATGGCCATCAAAATCATAAACTCGCCAGCCTTTGCCGTAATGGGCGCTTTTTAGATGCGCTCCCCAGTTCCTTTTACGGAGTTCTCTGGTGGTTTTTATACCTTTTTGCTTAATTTCGTCCAGTAGAGTTGAATTTAATACCTCTGGATTATTACCCAAGTTGGCGATGATCCATTTAGACATATCTCGAATGCTGGCATTCACTCCCGCGGCGGGCTCTACTTGATAGTAGTCTTTATTCACCCTCACTTTTTTAAAACCATATTTTGTTTTTATATGCGGGCTAGCGTGATTTTTATTAGCAATAAAGTCATCCATGCCCACCGAAGCGTTGTTCATATTCAGCGGTGAAAAGATACGTTCTTGCATGAGTTGTTGATAGTCCTTGCCACTCTTTCCCTCGATGGCTTCTTGAATAAAAGAGAAGGCTATATTTTGATAACTGTAACAAGTACCTGGTGTGCATATAGGGCTAAGTTCGGCAAATTTAGGAATTATCCTATCTAGTCTGCCGTGGGCATTTAAAATATTGTCATAGGTATTGGGCATTAATCCGGTGCTGTGACCAATAAGGTGGCCTAGATTAATTTGCTTGGTAATATTCGCGTCGAGCAGGGCAAATTTAGGCATGTAGCCTATTAATGGATCATCCCATTGGAATTTATTTTCATGAACCATCATTGTCGCTAGTGAGCCAGCAAAGGTCTTTGATACAGAAGCTAAGCGGAATACAGTGTCAAAGGTGATTATCTTGTTACCGTTTTTGTCGCGCTTGCCATAAGTCGACATTTTTAAGATTTGGTCATTTTCTAAAATGACTAGTGCGCCACCGGGTACTTTGTTTACAGCTAATTGGTGCCTGAAATGGTCACGAAAATTGTCACTAAGTTCTTGATACTTTGATTCTGCAAAGCTATTTGCAGAAAACAACAGCATAGTAAAACTCATGACTACCATTATCTTTGACCAATACAACATGTCACCTCTTGTCTTAATTGAACGGACTTAATTTAAAAATATGAATTATATTACTACCAAATACCGTCTTCAGTTTTGCCTTGAATAGGACATTGGCCATCTTTATATTCAGGGGTTTGTTTGGCTTTGATACTGGCAAAATAGTCTTTGCTAATGCTGACGATAGTTGGCGTAAGCCACACAATAGCAATGACGTTAATCACCGTCATTAATCCTAAGGCCATATCCGCCATTGCCCAAACTCTGGGCAGTGAAGCCGATGAACCCCACAATACCATTAATAAATAACAGATTGTGTAAAAGGCTCTGCCTACGCGGTTATCAAGTTTGAACATATGCAGATTAGACTCAGCGTAGGCGTAGTTAGCTACCACCGAGCTAAACGAAAATAAACAAATTGCCGCGGCCACAAAATCACTACCGCCACTACCAATGTGAAAGGTCATGGCATCTTGAGTCATTCGAATGCCTTCCATTTGCTCGCCAGCACCACCGCCAGCTAACAAAATGATCAGTGCCGTACAGGTACATAAAATAATGGTGTCGATAAATACCCCTAACATCTGCACCATGCCCTGAGACACAGGATGATGTGGGTTAGGAGTGGCTGCCGCAGCAGCTTGAGGAACGCTACCAGAACCCGCTTCATTAGAATACAAACCGCGTTTTATGCCATGCTGAATGGCCGCACCAATTGTGCCGCCCACAGCTTCATTAATACCAAAAGCGGAGGTGACGATGTTGTACAGCACCCCTGGGACGGCTTCGATATTCCATAAGGTAATGGCTAGCGCGACGATGACATAGCCCAGCCCCATGAAAGGGACTATCCATTGTGAAAAATTAGCAATGGCGCGTAATCCGCCCATAACAATGATGCCGGCGACAACACAAATAACTAACCCTGAGTAGAACGCTGGAAATCCGTAGGCGTGATTCAACGCATCGGTAATGGAATTTGCTTGTACTGAACTGAATATCAGGCCGTAGCCTAAGAAGATGCAAACCGAGAAACTGATCGCCAGCCACTTTTTATTCAAACCTTGTTGAATGTAATAGGCAGGTCCGCCGCGAAATTCGCCGTTGTCATCGCGAATTTTATACAGTTGGCCTAAAGCACTTTCGGCAAAGCCGATGGCCATGCCTAACAGCGCAATAACCCACATCCAAAAGATCGCTCCGGCACCGCCCAAGGAGATAGCAACGGCGACACCGGCTAAATTCCCGGTGCCGACACGGGCAGATAAGCTAGTGCAAAGTGCTGCAAAAGAACTGATGCCGGATTTATCGCTATGAGTACTACCGCGCATTACCGAAAACATATGGCCGAAGTAACGAAATTGAATGAAGTTTAAACGTACAGAGAACCAAACCCCTGCAGCGACCAACATTACTAATAGTACGTAGTAATTCCAAAGTAGAGAGTTGACGGCTGAAACTAGGTTATCTATCACAATAGCGCCCTTATAGTTTTTAGGGTTTGATAATGGCGGTTGTTCGCGCTGCTGTCTAGTCAGCGGAGAATATTCGTTATTTAAGCTGTAATACAAATAAAAACACCCGCAATTGCGGGTGTTTTTATTTTTAAATGGCTGGGGTAGCTGGATTCGAACCAACGCATGACGGGATCAAAACCCGTTGCCTTACCGCTTGGCTATACCCCAAATTTTTTAGAGTGTACTTCCTTTAGCTTACTTAATATTTCAAGTACGGGTTTTGATACCCGCTGCCTCTTGGCTATACCACAATTTTTACATGTTTCGAGATAACTCTCGGCGCCTGTCGGCGTTGAGATATAATTATTAGTGTAAACCAATTTATTATATCTAAAAGATGGCTGGGGTAGCTGGATTCGAACCAACGCATGACGGGATCAAAACCCGTTGCCTTACCGCTTGGCTATACCCCAAATTTTGTGGACTACCGTCAATCGGCTTACTCAATCTAAATTAAGTACGGGTTTTGATACCCATTGCCTCTTAGCTATACCCCAAATTTTGTGGACTACTGTCAATTGGCTTACTCAATATAAATCAAGTACGGGTTTTGATACCCGTTGCCTCTTGGCACTATCCCAATGTCTATTAGTGACATCTAAACTTCTTAGAGTTCGCCTTTAAGACAATCTCTAAAATATGGTGCGGAAGGAGAGACTTGAACTCTCACGCCCTAAGGCACTGGAACCTAAATCCAGCGTGTATACCAATTTCACCACTTCCGCATAATATTACTCAAATGGTGGCTACGGCGAGATTTGAACTTGCGACCCCAGCATTATGAGTGCTGTGCTCTAACCAGCTGAGCTACGTAGCCATTTGAGTGGCGCGTATTATGCTTATCTGCCCATAGGTCGTCAACCCCTTTTTATGCTAAAAAAGACTGACTGCGCAGTATCTAAACAATTCTGACATATTCTAAACAAAAAATGAGATTGGTAGGGCGCGTGCTTAGGTTGTATAAACAAAAAAGCGAATTACCAGAAGAGTAATTCGCTTTTAAAATGCCACGTAAAGGGCAGTGTTAGAACCAATAATGGCTTAGACGTTAAAACGGAAATGCACTACATCGCCATCTTTAACAATGTATTCTTTACCTTCTAAGCGCCATTTCCCGGCTTCTTTAGCTCCGGACTCACCACCAAATTCAATATAATTATCATAGCCAATGACTTCGGCGCGTATAAAGCCTTTTTCAAAGTCGGTGTGGATAATGCCTGCTGTCTGTGGTGCCGTTGAGCCTTCAGGGAAGGTCCACGCGCGCACTTCTTTTACGCCAGCCGTGAAATAGGTTTGTAAGGCAAGAAGTTCGTAACCACCGCGTATAACGCGGTTCAGTCCGGGCTCGTCTAAGCCCATTTCACTTAAGAACTCTTTTTTGTCTTCATCGTCTAGTTCGGCAATTTCTGATTCAATAGCTGCACAAACGGCCACTACGACGGCGCCTTCCTTTTCAGCAATAGCGTTCACTATGTCCAAGTAAGGATTATTTTCAAAGCCATCTTCATTAACGTTAGCAATATACATAATTGGCTTAAGGGTTAATAAATTCATGTAGCTAATGGCGGCTTTTTCTTCTTTGCTTAATTCTAATGCACGCAGAAGGTGGCCTTCATTTAGCTGTGGCAGTATTTTTTCTAGTACTTTTAATTCAAATTTAGCATCCGCATCACCGGCTTTGGCGCGCTTACTGACTCGAAAAATGGCCTTTTCGACACTATCCATATCGGCCAGAGCCAACTCGGTGTCGATCACTTCAATATCTTCTTGAGGATTTACTTTGCCAGCCACATGTATGATGTTGTCATCTTCAAAACAGCGTACAACGTGACCAATTGCATCGGTTTCACGAATGTTGGCTAGGAACTTATTACCTAAACCTTCACCTTTGGACGCGCCAGCTACTAAACCGGCAATATCAACGAATTCCATCGTTGTCGGTAAAATACGTTGAGGGTTAACGATTTTGGCCAGTGCATCCAAACGTAGGTCGGGTACAGGGACCACGCCAGTATTGGGTTCAATAGTACAAAAAGGAAAGTTAGCCGCTTCGATGCCAGCTTTGGTTAAAGCATTAAATAACGTTGATTTACCAACGTTGGGCAGTCCGACTATGCCACATTTGAATCCCATGAAAGTATCCTCAAATTCATTATGTTGTATTGAAGCGTGTGATTATTCCGCTTTAAAAGAGTGCAGACGCTGCATGGCAGATACCATACCGTCTGTTAATAATATTTCAGTGCTACGCACTGCTTCGTCTATGGCTTGCTCAATCAATTGCTGTTCAGCATTTGGGGCTTTACCTAGAACATGTCCCGTGACTTTTTGTTTATGTCCGGGATGACCGATGCCAATACGCAAACGGTGGAAGTCTTTTTGGTTAGCCATGCGACTAACAATGTCACGAATACCATTTTGGCTGGAGCTGCCACCGGTTTTAAATTTTGCTATACCGGGAGGGAGGTCTAATTCATCAAAAGCCACAAGAATATTGTCGATATCATAACGGTAAAAGTTCGCATAGGGAGCTACTGCCTGGCCACTTAAATTCATAAAAGTCGTAGGGATCAATAAAATAACGTCTTTGCCCGCGATAGTGACTTTCGCAATGCGCGCATTAAATTTATTTTCTAATTTGAATTGAGCTTGATAACGCTGGGCGAGTGCTTCGACAAACCATGAACCGGTATTGTGTCGAGTGTGTTGGTATTCGGGGCCTGGATTACCCAGGCCCACAATAAGTTTTATGTCAGACATTAGAGGCTCTAAAATGCCTAAACTTATTCTTCGTTACTTGCTTCTTCGTCAGCAGCTGTTTCTTCATCTGCGCTTGTACCTTTAGCTAACTTAACGGTAACAACCGCTAGGTCATGGCCTTCGCCTTTCGCTAATTCTACAGATGTAACACCTGCAGGGAAGGTAAGATCAGATAAGTGCAACGTTTGACCTAATTCAACATTGGTCAAGTCTACTTCAACGAACTCAGGTAAATCTTTTGGTAAACAGCTGACGATAACATCGACAACGTGATGTTCAGCATGACCACCTTCAAACTTAATAGAGTTGGCTTTGTCTTCATTAATGAAGTGAACAGGCACGTTAGTGGTTACCGCTTGTTTCGCATCAACACGCAAGAAATCGATATGCGTTATTTTTGGCTTGAACGGATGACGTTGCATGTCTTTAACTAGCGCTTCTACTTTTTTACCTTCAATGTTCAAGGTTAAAACGTGAGAATAAAATGCTTCGAATTCTTGAGCTTGCAATACTTTGCTGTGATCAAGTGTTAAAGAAATGGCTTCTTTACCGGCACCGTAAATAATAGCTGGTACTTTATCTGCGTGACGTAGGCGGCGGCTCGCACCTTTCCCTAGGTCTGTACGTACAGTTGCGTCCAGATTGAAAATTGCTTCAGGCATAAATTACTCCAAAAAATGAATGTTGCTGATTTTTGCGACCAAAATCAGCTCGAGCCCTCAAAAAAGGGCGGCGCATGTTACCATTTTGCATATAGGGGAACAAGCAATAAAAAAGGCGAGATTCTACTCGCCTTTCTACTGGTTATTGAATATGGATTTTAATATTCGAACATGGCCGAGATTGATTCTTCATTACTTACTCGACGAATAGCTTCGGCTAGCATATTTGACAAGGTTAATTGACGTACTTTAGAACAGGCACGCATCTCTGCAGACAGTGGAATGCTGTCGGTAACCACCACTTCATCAATAACCGAGTTGGCAATAATTTCTGCAGCATTGCCAGAGAAAATAGCATGAGTCGCATAGGCTATTACGCGTTTAGCCCCTTGGGCTTTAAGTGCATCTGCGGCTTTACATAAAGTGCCGCCGGTATCGATCATATCATCAACAATAATACAGTCTCTGTCTTGAACATCACCGATAATATGCATTACTTGAGCAACATTGGCTTTAGGGCGACGTTTATCAATAATGGCTAAATCCGCATCATTCATTAATTTTGCCAAAGCACGAGCTCGCACAACACCGCCGATATCTGGCGATACCACTACAGGATTATGAAAATCTTGCTTGCGCATATCTTCCAATAGAATCGGTGTACCAAAGGCGTTATCTACTGGCACATCAAAGAAACCTTGAATTTGCTCAGCGTGTAAGTCGATAGTTAATACTCTGTCGACACCCACGTTGGATAAGAAGTCGGCTACTACCTTGGCAGTAATCGGAACTCGCGCTGAACGTACACGTCTGTCCTGACGAGCGTAACCAAAATAGGGGATAACCGCGGTGATACGACCGGCGGACGCACGACGTAGGGAATCAATCATTACAATCAATTCCATCAAGTTATCATTGGTAGGTGCACAGGTAGATTGAATAATAAAAACGTCAGAACCACGTACATTTTCATGGATTTCGACACTGATTTCACCATCACTGAAACGTCCCACACTGGCCTGTCCTAATTTGGTGTAAAGGCGGTCAGCCACTTTCTGAGCAAGTTCGGGTACAGCGTTACCTGCAAAAAGCTTCATATCTGGCACTATAGGATCCTCGGAGGTGATAAAACAATTTGGCTGGGGTAGCTGGATTCGAACCAACGCATGACGGGATCAAAACCCGTTGCCTTACCGCTTGGCTATACCCCAAATTTTTACTGAGTCTAATACCTAAGGCTGACTTAATAATTCAAGTACGGGTTTTGATACCCGTTGCCTCTTGGCTGTACTCCAAATTTTTACTGAGTCTAATACCTAAGGCTGACTTAATAATTCAAGTACGGGTTTTGATACCCGTTGCCTCTTGGCTGTACTCCAAATTTTGTGGAACGCAACAATTAGCCAACTTAATGTTAATTAAGTACGAGTTTTGATTACCCGTTGCCTCTTGGCTGCACCCCAAATTCTAACTGAGTTTATTGTTAGAAGCCGACTTAAAATATTAAGTACGAGTTTGAATACCGTTGCTTCTTAACAATATCTCTAAAATAAATGGCTAGGTGGTGTTCTTGTGCTTTATTCATGATGTTGCAACGTAGCAAGCAGCTCATGCACACCTGAAGTATTGACTCCTCTGGCGACAAAACCTGAAAACTCAGTGGGTAGCTGTTCTAAGCAAGCCAAAGCTGTGTTTTCATCATCGAATACAGCAAACACACATGCCCCTGTGCCTGTCATCCGCGACGGCGCGTATTCTATCAACCACTGTAACGCTTTTGCAACTTTAGGTTGCAGTGAAAAAACTAAATTTTGACAATCATTTACAGTTGTTTGAAAACTGTACTGCTGTTTATTTATACGTGGAGTTGCCCGCGGCAGCTGCGGATGGTTAAAAATATCAGCGGTACTGATGTGACAATCTGGATTGATCACCAGGTATGTTTGTTCGGGCAGTTCCATCGGTTGAATTAGTTCGCCAACCCCTTCAGAAAAGGCCGATTTACCCTGGATGAAGATCGGCACATCGGCGCCTAAACTCAAGCCTAGTGCGGCTAGCTCTGTTAAAGGTAGATTGCATTTCCATAAATAATTCAATGCCAGCAATACAGTTGCAGCATTGGAAGATCCGCCACCTAAGCCGCCACCCATGGGCATTTTTTTGTGCAAATAAATGGTGGCGCCTTGTGTGCATTGGCAGTGTTGTTGTAACAATACTGCGGCTTTAAGCACTAGATTGTCTGCGTTGGCCACACCCTCAATAGGGTTGGCTAAGTGTAATTTGCCGCTATCGTTAGTGTCGAAGCGTAATGTGTCGCCATAGTCTAAAAGTTGAAACACACTTTGTAAGTGGTGATAACCATTGGCCATCCGCTCGTTGATATGTAAAAACAAGTTCAGTTTGGCGGGGGAGGGCCAGTTAATTAATGTAGTGTCCATTTATTGATTCTTAGTTTAATGGTGAGCCCTTGGCCTTTGACCACAATTTCGTGGGGCAAAGCAACCTGATTTACTTGTTTATATTGCTGATAATTGACCTGCCACTGTCCGTGGGTCAGTGATGTGATCCATCCTGACGGCGAGTAATTAACAATATCACCGGCAGTTTTTTGACCTTTTAGCCAACGACTCATTTGATTAACCGGTATATGCCATTGGGTCAGCTCATACAGCAGGGCGGTGGCATTGTCGGCGTGATGGGTTTGATCATCGATTTCTAAAATGGCCTGTTCTTCATCTTGTGACAAAGCCAATATTTGAATACCAATAAAAGTGGTTAAAGAAAGCGAGAAGTCTTTTTGTTGTTGTTGCCATTGTACGCTGGCACTTTGCTTTTGTTTGCCTTCGATATAGGCCAAGCGCCCTTGGAATTGCCAGTCTTGCAGATCGGCTAAATGTTGTTGATGTCGCTGCTTTTCAACGGGCTGCAATATAGCAGGTGGTTTGCTTGCACAAGCCGTTACCAGCATCATCAAGATGGCATAAATGATCAGTTTCATGTTGTTCGTCAGTTTTTAATGTGCAGCGGCTATGGGAACATACACTGCTAGGTGCTTTCAATAGTTTTAGCTTTTGCGTACAATTGCCGCGCTCAAAAAGTGCTTATGGCAGTTAACATTGTTTTAAGTCAGCATTGTTGGCTCGTTGGTTATAGCCGCAGTATTTATCCGGCTGTATAAGTTAACTAATGGCTTTGAGCATGATGCCACGCAAGCTAAACGTTGGATTTTAGCTAGACCTTGCGTAGCTTTGGTCAGAATTCAATTACCCTTTGGCAGTCAAAATAAGCAGTATGAGTCTCATCGCGTTTGGAATTAATCATAAAACAGCTCCAGTGGAGATAAGAGAAAAAGTCTCTTTCTCGACTGAGCAGCTCATTGATGCATACCAAAGTTTACATACTGAAGTGGGTTGCAGTGAATCGGTGATCTTGTCTACTTGTAATCGTACCGAAATTTATACCCACGGCGAGAATATTAGTATTGCAGCCATAAACCAATGGTTGGCTCGTTACCATGGCCTCGACGAGCAGGAAATCCAAGACTCATCCTATGCACATCAAGAGGTAGATGCCGTTCGCCATGCTATGCGAGTTGCCTGTGGATTAGATTCCATGGTGTTGGGCGAGCCACAAATTTTAGGCCAGTTAAAACAAGCTTATTCCAGTGCCCGCAATACCGGCCATATTGAAGGACATTTTGAACGTTTATTTCAGCAGAGTTTTGCGGTCGCTAAGCGTGTGCGTAGCGAAACCGACATCGGCGCTAATGCGGTATCGGTGGCTTATGCTGCAGTGCAGTTGGCTAAGCATATATTTGGCTCGTTAGAAAAAAGTAATGTGTTGTTGATTGGCGCAGGTGAAACTATCGAATTAGTGGGGCGTCACTTAAAAGAACAAAATGTTGCGAAAATGACCGTTGCCAATCGTACCATTAGCCGCGGTGAGCAAACCGCTAAATTATTAGGTGCCAATACTATTACCTTGGCGCAGGTACCATCGCAGATTATTGAAGCCGATATCGTGATTTCGTCTACTGCTAGTCAATTGCCTATTTTAGGTAAAGGCGTGGTCGAAAGCGCTCTTAAAGAACGCCGTCATAAACCTATGTTGTTGGTGGATTTAGCGGTGCCACGGGATATTGAAGCCGAAGTTACCGAACTTAATGACGCTTATTTGTATAGCGTTGATGATCTACAACAAATCGTTGAAAAAAATGTGGCTGGACGGCAAGAGGCTGCTGAAGAAGCTGAAATAATGGCTGCCCATCAAGCTGACATTTACATGCAGTGGCAGCGGTCAAAGGGATCCATTGATGTATTACGTGAATATCGTGAGCAAAGTGATGGAGTCAAAGTTAAACTTCAGGAACGCGCACTGAATCAATTGGCTGACGGTCAAGATCCACAACAGATTATTGTAGAATTAGCTAACAAGTTAACCAATAGCCTTATACACTCGCCGACAAAAGCGATTAAGCACGCTGCACAACAAGCAGACACCGATACTATTGAGCAGATCCGCCAAGTACTCGGTTTAGATTAACTCAGGAAAACTATGAAAGAATCAGTATCCCGCAAATTAGAATCTTTGGTCGAACGCTTCGAAGAAGTGCAAGCGCTGTTGAGTGAGCCCAGTGTTATTGCCGATCAAAACCGTTTTCGCGGATTATCTAAAGAATATGCGCAACTCGAACCCACAGTGGAGTGTTTTCGACGTTTTCAGGGCGAGTTAGAAAATTTAGCCTCAGCGCAAGAAATGCTGCAAGAAGACGACGCTGAAATGCAGGAAATGGCGAAAGACGAAGTTAAACTTGCAGAGCAACAACTACAAGATTTGGAAATAGAGTTACAAATATTATTACTGCCTAAAGATCCTAACGACCACAACAGCTGCTTTTTGGAAATCCGCGCGGGCGCGGGTGGTGATGAAGCGGCTATCTTTGCTGGCGATTTATTTCGCATGTACAGCCGTTATGCTGAAACCAAACGTTGGAGTGTTGAAGTAGTCAGTGCCAATGAAGGTGAACACGGCGGTTATAAAGAAGTGATTGCTCGACTAGGCGGCGAGGGCGCTTACGGTACCATGAAGTTTGAATCCGGTGGTCATCGGGTGCAACGAGTACCTGAAACTGAATCACAAGGTCGCATTCATACCTCGGCCTGTACTGTTGCGGTGCTACCCGAAATTCCAGAGTCTGAAGCCATTGCTATTAACGCCGGTGATCTACGTATAGATACCTTTCGTGCCAGTGGTGCAGGTGGTCAGCACGTCAACAAAACCGACTCAGCCATTCGTATTACTCATATCCCCACAGGTATGGTGGTCGAGTGTCAGGATCAACGTTCACAGCATAAAAACCGCGCGCAAGCGATGTCAGTATTGCAGTCGCGTTTGAACCAAATGGAACAAGATAAACGTGATTCTGAAGAAGCATCGACCCGTCGTACACTTGTGGGCAGTGGTGACCGTTCAGAACGTATTCGTACCTATAACTTCCCTCAAGGGCGCGTTACCGACCACCGCATTAATTTAACCTTATATAAATTAGATGAAATTATTGGCGGTGACTTGAACCCTATTTTTGACCCTATCCGTCAGGAACATCAGGCTGATCTATTAGCCTCCTTGTCAGATGAATAGTAACAACAGATAGCTAATCCCATGCTGCAACAAGTTAGCATTGCTGAGGCTCTTAGTTGGGCCAAAAAGCATTTACAAGGTGGAGAAAGCCCGGCACTAGATGCCAAGGTGTTACTTTGTTATTGCTTGCAGTGTCGTGAAAGTTATTTGCATACTTGGCCAGAAAAGTTACTCACTCAAGAGCAAAATCTGCAATTTCAACAATTGGTAAATAAACGTCAGCTAGGCCAGCCGGTTGCCCATCTTACAGGTGAGCGTGATTTTTGGACATTGACCTTACAGGTGAGTCCTAAAACACTGATCCCCAGACCTGAAACAGAATTATTAGTGGAACAGGCGTTAGCATTACCTTTGCCAGATAACGCCAACATTCTTGATTTGGGCACAGGCACTGGAGCAATTGCTTTAGCCTTGGCTAGCGAGCGCCCGAATTGGTCGGTGACTGCAGTGGATTTTGATGAGGACATTGTACAGTTGGCAAAAGTTAACGCTCATGCAAATAAAATAACCAATGTACAGATTATGCAAAGTGATTGGTTTTCGGCGTTATCAGCGCAGCAATTCGACTTGATCGTTAGCAATCCTCCTTATGTTGAGCCGGATAGTCCGTTTTTGCTTCAAGGAGATGTACGCTTTGAGCCATTGTCGGCGTTAACAGCTGATGAAGAGGGGCTTAAAGACATTCGCCTTATTGTTGAGCAGGCAGCACACTTTTTAAATAATAAGGGCTATATCCTTTTAGAACATGGTCATTTACAACAGCAATCAGTAAATAACTTATTGGAAATTAATGGTTTTTCGAATGTTTCTTGTATACAAGATTTTGCCAACTTTGCGCGAATAAGCGTTGCAAACTTTAGTAATACATACTAATTTTTATATAATCAAACCGATTTCAGCCAAAGCTACGTGTAGCTGACGCAGTATACATAGCTAGGAGTGAAGGATGTCCGACGACTTTTTATTTGCGGAAGAAACTGACGAAGATGTTCAGGAAGTATTTAATATCTGTACGTGGAAAATATTAATTGTCGACGATGAGCCTGAAATTCATACCGTGACCCGTTTAGCACTAAGCGATTTTGTATTCCAAGATCGCAAATTAGAATTTATAAGTGCTTATACTGGTGAAGAAGCTAAAAAAATCTTTGCTGAACATAGTGACATTGCCATCGTGTTGTTAGATGTGGTGATGGAAACCGACCATGCTGGCTTGGAAGTGGCACGCTATATCCGTGAAGAGTTACACAATCATTATACCCGTATTATCTTACGCACTGGTCAACCTGGTCAGGCACCAGAAAAAGATGTCATCATTAATTACGATATTAATGACTATAAGCCGAAAACCGATTTAACCGCGCAAAAATTATTTACCGTAGTGATTTCGTCATTACGTTCTTATCGCGATATTGTGGTGATTGATGAAAACCGTCGTGGTCTGCAAAAAATCATTCAATCCTCTGCTGACTTATTTAGCCTTAAATCTCTAGAAAAGTTTATTGAAGGCATTGTGCAGCAATTATCGTCATTATTAGGTGGTACCGACGATGCGGTGTATTTGACTTCCGCGGTTGCTGGGCCTGTACCTATTGAAGATATTGAATCAGAGCAATTTTATGTATTTTCCGCTAGTGGCGATTATAAAAAGTACGAAGGTCGCTCACTGATTGAGATTCTAACCGGTGAAAAACTCGAAAGTTGTAAAAAGGCATTAGCCAATAAAAACGTTATTTACGGCCAAGACCATGTTGTTGCTTACTGTAATAGTAAATCCCAACGGGGGGCTTTATTGTATATGTCGGGTCTGCCTAGGCATTTAAACGATCTTGATCGCAACCTCATTGAAATTTTTGCGCAAAATGTGCAAATCGCTTTTGATAACGTGTTGATGGCGCGGGATATCGAAGACACGCAAAAAGAGATTATTGAGCGTTTAGGTCAAGCGATTGACGAAAATGCAGTGCTTAAGAGCAACCATGTTAAACGTGTGGTGTTGATATGCGAATTATTAGGCCGTGAATATGGTTTAGATGAAGAGCAACTTGATCATCTTCGGGTGGCGGTGCCATTACACGATGTGGGTAAATTGGGCGTGCCTGCGCACATTATACGCAAGCCTGGAGGGTTAACCGAAGATGAGTTTGAAATTGCCCGCCAACATGTAGAACTAGGTTATGAATTACTTAAAGACTCCAAACGGCCAATTATTCGCACCGCAGCATTATTGGCACGTGACCATCATGAACATTGGGATGGTAACGGCTACCCCCGTGGTTTAAAGGGTGAAGAAATTCATCTATTTTGTCGTATTACCGCAATTGCCGATGTCTATGACGTTTTACGCTCTAAACGTTGCTATAAAGAGGTATGGTCACAAGACAAAGCCTTGCAAGCGATTACCGAACAAACCGGTAAGCAGTTTGAACCACAATTGGTTGATTTATTTCAGCAACAGATTGATGCAATTGAAAATATTATACAAATGTATGGAGATGACTAGCGGTACTGTGGGGGCAATCAGCTTTGTAAAAATATTTAATAAAAAGGGTGGATGTATTTATTTAAGTTAAATCAAGCTATGTTTCAATTGTTTAGCTTTAATGAGTGTTAAACCCTCGATTTTCCTAGTTCATCGCAGTAGAATGCGACCCATAATTATAAGAAGCGGTATTCGTATCCGCCCGTAGTAGGAATTACCATGTCATCTTTATATCCCTTACTTAAGCATATTCACCTTGTTGCCATCGCCTTTAGTGTTTTTCTATTCGCGTTTCGGTTTTATTGGCAAAATACCCAATCAAGCATAATGTCGAAAAAGTGGGTTAAGGTTGCTCCCCATATTATTGACACCATCTTGTTAGTGAGTGCCATTGGTTTGTGTTTCACTATTGCTCAATACCCTTTGGCAAATGCTTGGCTTACTGAAAAAGTCATTTTAGTCATCGGCTACATTATCTTTGGCTTATCGGCGTTGAATATAAATAAGTCAAAGGTGGTGCGATGGTCTGCATTTGGTTTGGCTATTGCTTGTATATTACTGATCGGTCGTATTGCTACCTCTAAACAAGCGTTGTTTCTTTCCTAGTTGTACTTGAGGGTGTGTCAGTGATTAAACTGCGTCAGGCAATAGCCGAAAATGATGCCCTATTAGCGGCGCTGGATATTGCCAGTATATTTACCCCGACAATGTCTGTGGTGGAATATCAAACAAAAATTAGTGAATTAGAATTACGTCTTGCCGCTACCCATGCTGATTCGGCGTCTCCGAATAACCAACCAACAGTACTTTCAATTAAACGTTTACAACATTTAATTTGCGGTTTTCATCGGCAATTATTATTTAGTGCCGATCCCACACAAATATTGTCTTCAAAAAATTGTTTAATGAATCATGTTGTTGATTTTCGTCGGGGCTTACCGGTTACCATGGGGATCCTGTTGATCCACATCGCACGTCAACTCGGTTACGACCTGCAAGGCGTGAATTTTCCTGGACATTTTATTTTGCGATATCAACACACCGCAACCCGCAGTTATTTTATTGACCCATTGACCGCTGAGTGCATGTCCTTTCGTCAGTTGGAAACTTTATATCAAGATATTACCGGCGAAGAAGAGCTTGAAGAAGAGGTGTTACTGCCAGCTTCAACACAAGCCATCGTGGTACGTCTGTTAAGCAATCTGAAATCTGCGTTTCTGTATGAAGAGCAATTTCATCATGCTTTATCCTGCGTTGATCTATTAGTGCAATTATGTCCTGACGATCCTTATGAGCGACGTGATCGCGGTGTATTGCTTCATCAGATGGAATGCCATAAAGTGGCCTTAGAGGATTATCATCATTTTATAAAATCCTGTCCGGCAGATCCGGCCGCACAATTGTTAAAATTGCAGTTGCGCCACGTACAGGCATTACCTGTGGTATTACATTAGCGTCAATTGGGGGCAGGGTGGTTAAGTCCATCATGCACAACAATATAATGATTAGGCAGCAAGTAATATGCGCTGCATTAATCAATAAACCCTACCGTCTCTATTGATCTAAAATCCCTACACAAAAATAAAGGACACTCTATGCATTCAGACGCATTGATAACCAATGATGGTGTAGTAATCGGAATTCTTGCGCTTATTTTAGGTGCGGTTTTTTTTGCTTCACATAGTCAACATCGCTTTTTAAAAGCCTTTTTTAAATATATCCCGGCACTGTTACTGTGCTATTTCTTGCCCTCATTATTGAATACCTTTCATATCGTCGATGGCCATAATTCCCAAGTGTATTTTGTGGCCTCGCGTTATTTACTGCCTGCCTGCTTGGTCTTGTTAACGTTGAGTATGGATATCAAATCCATCATTGCCTTAGGCCCTAAGGCTTTGATTATGTTTCTGACCGGTACCGTCGGCATTGTCATCGGTGGTCCCATAGCGTTAATGATTGTGGCGAGTTTCTTCCCTGAAATAGCTGGAGGCCAAGGGCCTGACGCCATTTGGCGTGGTCTAACTACGGTGGCAGGCAGTTGGATTGGCGGCAGTGCTAATCAGGCCGCGATGAAAGAAATTTTTGAAGTAGGCAATGGCGTATTTTCAACTATGGTCACGGTCGACATTATTGTGGCTAATATATGGATGGCGGTGCTGTTAGTCATGGCGGCTAACTCCAAGCGTATCGATGACAGAACCGGTGCCGATCTCAGTGCCATTGATAATATCAAACAGCGCATAGAACGTTATCAAGCAGAGCATTCACGTATTCCTAGCTTAAATGACTTAATGTTGATTTTGGCTGTAGGCCTAGGTGCAATGGGCTTTTCCCATTTACTGGCAGATAACGTCGCGCCGTGGATGGTTGAACATTTCCCTGCCGGTAAAGAATACAGTTTACACAGTCCGTTTTTCTGGCTGGTGGTTACAGCCACTACCCTTGGTCTTATATTATCTTTTACTCGAGTGTCGAAACTCGAAGCTGCTGGTGCCTCAAAAGTCGGTAGCGTGTTTGTGTATATTTTAGTGGCTACCATTGGTTTACATATGGACGTCAGTAAAATTGTTGATGCACCTTTGTATTTCCTACTGGGCATTATCTGGATGGCAATCCATGCCGGTTTAATGTTGTTGGTAGCATGGTTTATTAAAGCGCCGGTGTTTTATATGGCGGTGGGCAGTCAGGCCAACGTGGGCGGTGCAGCATCTGCACCCGTGGTTGCCGCAGCTTTCCATCCGTCTTTAGCGCCGGTTGGAGTGTTATTAGCCGTTATGGGCTATGCCTTAGGCACCTATATGGCGTATATTTGCGGAATTCTAATGAAAGGAGTAGCAGGATAGTGAATAACCAGTTGTTAATTGATGTAGCAGGGCGTCAGGTAAGCAATGACAAGCCTTTTGTGTTGTTTGGCGGTATGAACGTATTGGAATCCAGAGATATGGCCATGCGTATTGCCGAACATTATAAAGAGGTCACCACTAAGTTGGGGATCCCTTATGTGTTTAAAGCCTCATTTGACAAAGCGAATCGCTCATCGGTTAACTCTTACCGTGGTCCGGGTATGGAAGAAGGTTTAAAAATCTTCGCTGAACTCAAAGCTGCTTTCGATATTCCATTAATTACCGACGTACATGAAGCCCATCAAGCTGCCCCTGTAGCCGAAGTGGTGGACGTTATCCAGTTGCCCGCATTCTTAGCTCGTCAAACCGATTTAGTGGTAGCGATGGCAAAAACTAATGCGGTGATTAATGTCAAAAAACCGCAGTTTTTAGCTGCTCATGAAATGCGGCATATTATTAATAAATTTATGGAAGCCGGTAACGATAAGATCATCTTATGTGAGCGTGGTTCCTGCATGGGTTATAACAACCTAGTCGTGGACATGTTGGCTATGGATGAAATGAAGTCCATGGCACCAGTGATTTTTGATGCTACCCACGCATTACAACGTCCTGGCGGTCGTGAAGACTCTGCCGATGGCCGTCGTGCTCAAGCTGCACAATTGGCTCGTAGCGGTATGGCATTAGGCATTGCTGGTTTGTTTATTGAAGCCCACCCTAATCCGAATGAAGCTAAATGTGATGGCCCTTGTGCGTTGCAATTAGATAAGTTGGAGCCGTACCTACAACAAATGTTAGCTATTGATGAATTAGTGAAGAGCTTTCCACCACTTGATACCAGCGCCAGCTAAGGCGGTTACTGTTTAATTAACTAGGGTTAAGTTTAATTATGTCAGTTCGCTTACCGCCGTTAAATTCACTCCGGGCGTTTGAAGTTGCCGCACGGCATTTAAGCTTCACTCGCGCGGCTGAGGAGTTGTTTGTTACTCAGGCGGCGGTAAGTCATCAGGTTAAGGCCCTTGAAGATCATCTTGGTATTAAACTTTTCGTGCGTAAAAACCGCAGTTTGTTTTTAACCGAACAAGGCCAAGATTATTATCTGGATATCCGCGAATTATTTAATAACTTGCGGGACGCCACACAACGTTTACATGCGCGGGGTGACAAAGGCACGTTAACCGTGAGTTTGCCTCCAAGTTTTGCCACACAGTGGCTAGTACCGCGTATTCATGACTTTAGCAGCAAACATCCAGATATTGATGTGCGTATTAAAGCGGTAGACTTTGATGAAGGTTTTCTTAGTGACGATGTCGATGTGGCGATTTACTACGGCCGCGGAAAATGGAAGGGCCTTTATGTTGAAAAACTGCATACGGAATTCCTAACACCAATGTGTTCGCCATTGTTGTTGAAATCGGGCAAACCCTTAAAGAAGCTCGAAGATCTAGAACATTACACTTTACTCCATGACTTTTCTCGCCAAGGCTGGAAGGATTGGCTACGAATATTTAATGTGACTAATGTCCATGCCAGCCATGGGCCGATATTCAGTCACTCAATGTTGGTGTTACAAGCTGCGAGTATAGGGCAGGGCGTGGCTCTAGGTCTTAGTGTACTAGCAAGGCCGGATATTGAAGCTGGGCGACTGATCTGCCCCTTTACAGAAAAAGCTCTCAGTCGGCAGGCGTATTATTTTGTCTGTCCACAATCTCAAGCGGAGCAAGGAAAAATAGTGGCATTTAGAGATTGGTTGTTAGAGCAAGTAGCATCGGCACCCCAAGGGGATGATATTGTCTATTAATAAAATATCTTCGGTTGATAAACCCATTGCCGAGTTTATTTTTGCTCATGGCGCTGGAGCCGGTATCGACAGTGAATTTATGCAAGATATGGCGTTATTACTTAGTGAACGGCATATTTTAGTCAGCGCCTTTAACTTTGATTATATGCAAACCATGACCGAAACCGGCAAGCGTCGTCCACCAGACAGAATGCCAAAGTTACAAGCTTGCTTCGAAACTAAAATAGCTAATCGCCAAACTGATTTACCACTGTTTATTGGTGGTAAATCCATGGGTGGCAGAGTAGCAAGCTTAGTATTGCAACAGTCAACGGCCATTGGTGGTATTGCCTTAGGTTATCCTTTCCATCCATCGGCTAAACCAGAAAAACTACGTACCGAACATTTATATCCATTGCTTAAGCCATTGTTGGTGATACAAGGCGAAAAAGACACCTTTGGCCGTCAGCAAGAAGTACTGGATTACGGCTTGCCGGATAATATTCAGTGCCATTTCTTAGAAGCCGCTGACCATAGTTTTAAACCCACTAAACGTAGTGGTTATACCCAGCAACAACACCTAATTAGCGCCGCCGATATCATTCAGCAATTTATTCAGAGACAACTATGAGACATTACTTAATCGCCGCCGCCGTACTTGGATTTTTAGCGGTACTATTCGGCGCATTTGGCGCCCATGCATTAAAACAGTGGTTATCGGTCGCTGAATTAGCTAGCTGGAAAACTGCGGTGCAATATCAAATGTTCCATGGTTTGTGCATCATAGGTTTAGTGGTGTTATATCGCCAACAAGCACAGTCTTATTTAAGTCAAAGCGCCGGTTTAATGTTGGCAGGCACGCTGCTATTTAGCGGTAGTCTTTATTTGTTATTGCTACTTAAGTGGCGCTGGCTAGGGCCAGTGACTCCCTTAGGCGGTGTATTGTTATTAACAGGCTGGTTACGGTTGTTAGTCGGTGTAGTGAAGGATAAAGCATGAGTGGAGTATTACTTTATTGCCGCGCCGGTTTTGAAAACGATGCCGCCAATGAAATTCAACATAAAGCCGCAGAATTAGGCTACTACGGTTTTGTTAAAACCAAAGCAAACAGTGGTTTTGTGTGTTTTGAATGCTATCAAGCTGATGATGCACAGCAGATCGTACAGAAGCTACCTTTTACTGAAATGGTGTTTGCACGCCAGTGGTTTGCCTATTCAGCACAATTTGACGAGTTGGATACCGATGATCGCATTGGCCCGTTGTTGGCGCATATTTTAACCATTGATGATATTGGTGATCTGCGTGTTGAACATGCCGATAGCACCCTAGGCCGAGAATTGTCTAAGTTTTGTCGTAAATTCACGGTGCCGTTACGTCAGGTGCTGCGTAAGCATAATAAGTTAGCTAAAACTCCCCATCGTAAAAAGCCGGTGTTGCATGTGTTTTTCACATCAACAAATTCAGCCTTTGTGGGCGTTAGCTTTGTACAAAATAACTCGCCTCTAGAGCTGGGCATATGCCGTTTAAAGTTCCCCCATCAAGCGCCCAGCCGTTCAACCTTGAAGCTCGAAGAAGCCATTCATTTATTTCTAACCAAAGAACAGCAACAAAAGCGTTTTGTACCCGGCATGCATGCGGTTGATTTAGGTGCTTGCCCCGGCGGTTGGACCTATCAGCTCGTAGAACGTGGCTTATTCGTGCAGGCCATTGATAATGGCATGATGGCGGATAGCCTAATGGAAACCGGTCAAGTAAAACATTATCAGGAAGACGGCTTTAAATACCGCCCTAAAAAGAAAAACGTGCATTGGCTCGTTTGTGACATGATTGAGCGGCCCGATAAAGTGGCAAGGTTAATGGCCCAGTGGGTGGCCGAAGGCTGGTGTAAAGAAGCTATTTTTAATCTTAAGCTACCTATGAAAAAACGCTTTGAGTCATACTTACAGGCCAAGGAAATTATTAAGCAGGTTATGGATAAACAGGGAGTCGGCGAGTTTAAATTGCAGGCTAAGCACCTGTATCATGATCGTGAAGAAATTACCCTGCACTTACAATTAGCCTAAGTATTAGCGTTGTTATCAACTGCGTTTAAATTTTCTTAAGCCCGCCCGCAATCGTCGCAATTGCTGCTTTAATTGCTTAGTCGATTGTTGGGTTTTGCCCGCATACAGTACGTTTATAAAATCATTAGTGATCTGCATAAAAGGTGCACTAATGGTCGCTGGGTAATGCTCGTTAACATGCTGACTAAAAGCCTGTGGCCCTAATGTTGAGTCCCTATGAATTTTACTTTTAGCTAATAAGGATAAGGCCTGTCGATAGTATCGCTGACGTTGGTCGGTTTGCGGCCACCACCAATGCCTAAAATAATATAACGACAAACTCAACAATACCCCCATAAAGCAGGCAAAGGTAAATAACATGATCCGATGTGGGGTTAATTGACCTAACAACTGTTTTAACAAGTCACGTTGTTGTTGTTGGTCAAAACCTAATACCCAACGACTCCATAGGAAATCCAACTCTGCTAACTGCAAACGTAATTGATTCAGCCAAGCAATGGATTTGAGTTTAACTAGCGCAAAACGTTGATCAGACAAAAAAGTGTTTTCATAGGCGACTGCACGCTCTAACCCATAGAGTTGACGCTCGGGGGAAACCAAAGATGTCGGGTCGTAACGAACCCAGCCTTTGCCATCTAACCATGCTTCTACCCAAGCATGGGCATCATATTGATAGACGCTGAAATAATTGCCTTCGTGGCGCTCACCACCCAAATAACCAGTAACAACACGCGCTGGAATACCGCCTAAGCGTAAGGAATAAGCCATGGCACTAGCGTAATGGGCACAAAACCCTGCCTGATAATCAAACAAAAAACGGTCCACCATATCCACTGGCATAGGGGAGGGTTTTAAGGTGTATTTAAAGTTATTGCCGGTAAAATAACTATTGAGTGCGGCAATAAACGCCCCATTTTGTGGATGTTGAGCGCGTAAGTTGGCCACCCATTGTTGAGTTTGTGGATTGCCTTCGGTGGGCAATTGTAAATTGAGAAAATGATCTAGCTGATATAAGCCTTGATCTAAGGGTTGCTGATAATAAGAGCGCAGCACATATTGCATTGTAGATTGTAACGGTCGCTTGCTGGTTAAGGTGTAATCTTGGTTTTGCCACACGCGAGGATCGTTAGATGAGCCAATATCCAAAGCATATAACCAATGCTGATGACTCGGCTCCGCTATCACCTTATAGTCAAAGTAGGGGCCTTGTAATGCAATGTCGAATACTTGATTGGCTCTTAAATAACGTTCTTGCTGGCGCTTACGCTGTGGGTGAATTTGCCAGCTATGACCATCGAAATGCTCCATCACTATGGTACGCCAATAGCGTTGTGTTGGGTCAGGCATGGCCCCTTCGAAGCTAGCGCGAAAAGCTAAATCACTGGATTGCGACAAACGGGCAATATCCCCTGGGGATATTTTTTCTGAGAGTCCAGTTTGCGCACCCTTAGCCGTAGGTAATTGCCACAAAGGACCTATTTGCGGTAACAATAAAAATAACATTATGGCAATAGGCAGTGCAATTAAGCACAATTTACTCAGTAGCTTAAAAATGAACGTTAAGGGTAATGAAGGGCTGATATATAACGCTAGAGAAAGCAAAACACTAAAGGTTAATAACCAATAAAACACGCTGTAGGCAATGCTCTGGTTAAAAATAAAGCCACAACCAATAACAAATAAAACCACAGTGACTAATTGAAAATAATCACGTTCGGTTCTTATGGCCATGAGTTTTAGGGCTGCGGCTAATATGAGTAAATTCACCATGGCTAGCAGTAAACCGAGCTGCCAACCAAAATACGCCAGCGCTAAAGCAGATAGTACCGCCAATAAATTTAAGGTGCGCATTGAGGGGGGAAGCTTTTGCAAATGTAACGCTAACGCCAAGCGAACCATCACCGCAATAGTCGCTAAGGATATAATCCAGCCCTGTAACGGCTCAAATAACGATAAGCTGCTGAGCAGTAAACTTATGCTTAACGCAATGTGAGAGCCGTTACGACGTAGTGTGGAGTGGCTACTGTGCATGCTTAGAACCGTGCTAACGCATTAAGGCAGGCTTGCAAATGCAGTTGCCCTGATTGCGGCTCAACAGTGTGATTAGGTAAGCGTAGGCCAAAAGTTTGATTGCTTTGGCTTAGGGTTACTGCCATATAACAAAGTTGACTTAATTGGGTTTCAACATCCATGGCACTGACATTATTAAAATTCAGCCAACGGACGCGACCTTGTTCACCGGTAAAGGCTTTAGTGAAAAGTCCTCGACCTTGGGCATATTGTTTCCACGCTACCTGATTGAGTGGCTCGCCTTGAGTATAGGGACGTAAACGGTCGAATTCGTGTTGGCCGACGCCGCTGCTATTGCCAGTGGCTTGTTGATCATCACTTGATTCCTCGGACAACGACAAAGCACAAGGTAAGGGGGAGGGGTAAACCACAATCTCGCTGTCCATGGCTAAGTGCGTCCAACAGCGGATCAACCCTAAGGGAAAGTAGCAACTCAAGGTAATGCGCGGTGGTTGCATTACACCCCGTTGGCTGGCTTTAAAGCTTAAGCTGGCCGGATTATCAAAATTATCTAAATCGATGATCTGTTGTTGTTTAGCCGCAAAGCCTTTTTTATCAATGCTTTTCATTTTAAATAAATGCAGCTGTAACTTTCCGTGAGCGATGGATGAACTACCGTTGGTGATCCACAAGGGCAATTGCACTTGTTCGTTACAGAATACCGAACTCACTTTGCCAATTTGAATGGTCAACCCGGCAAAATTACTAAAGCTCATAAACAGGTGTAATAAAAATACCGCTAATAAAAAGTAACACAGTAGCAGCATTAAATTATTCTGATAGTTACTGCCAAGAATAAACAAACAGCAGCATAAGGTTAGATAAATAAAACCGAAGCGTGAAGGCAATATGAAGATGTTGCGTTGGTTTAATACATGCTGAATTTTTGCTGGTATGCGTTTATTCAACCAATGTTGAATTCGTGCGTTACGCCACTGGTTAATTCGAGCCATCATGGTGCAGTGCTCCAACTCAAGCTGCTAACGGGTCAACACTTTCTAGCAATAAGGCGCTAAGAGATTGGCTATTGAGTAAATCGCTTTGGGCGCTGCGCAATCGGTGTTCCGCCACTGCAGGTAAGATGGCTTGTATATCTTCGGGTACCACAAAATCTCTACCCTCCACGAAGGCCCAACTTTTAGCACTGCGAATAATGGCTTTTGAAGCCCGTGGCGACAACGCATTAGCAAATTGATTGGACTCTCTGCTGTGGGTCACCAAACGTAGTACATAGTTCAAAATAGCGTCGGATACTTTTATCTTAATGACTTGTTGCTGGGCTTGTTGTAATTGTTCCTGCGTCAACAACGGGGTTAATTGCTGGGGTGAGTCATCAAATTGCGCTTTGAGCATGGCTAATTCCGCTTGTTCCGACGGATAACCAATTTGAATACGCATTAAAAAACGATCTAATTGGGATTCTGGTAGCGGATAGGTGCCCGATTGATGTAGTGGATTTTGGGTGGCAATAACAAAAAATGGCGAAGGTAATGCATGGGTTACCCCATCGATACTTACCTGATGTTCTTCCATTGCCTCTAGCAATGCACTTTGAGTTTTAGGGCTGGCGCGATTTATTTCATCGCACAATATCAGGTTGCTGAAAATCGGCCCCGAGTGAAAAACAAACTGTTGCGACTGCGCATCAAATATATTCACTCCTAATACATCCGCAGGCAGTAAGTCAGAGGTAAATTGCAGACGAGAAAAATTCAAACCCAGCACATTGGCTAAACCATGGGCAAGGGTGGTTTTGCCCATGCCGGGTAAGTCTTCAATTAACAAATGGCCATTGGCCAATATGCAGGCCAATGCCAGTTTAATTTGTTGTTGCTTGCCAATAATGGCGGTATCGAGACTGTTGATGAGACTTTGGAGCAATGGTTGTGTGGTCAAAATACCAATTTCCCTTTAAAGCTAAAATAAGATGAACTTGAGCAAACTAATACTTCATTTTAGACAAACATCAGCGCTCGGGTAAATATTAGTGTTGAGGCATAGGTATGAATGAACTCAAATAACGCTGTCTGGATTGTTATTATTGAGATAAATTTGGAATTGATTTTTACCCTTGGTTTTAGCCTGATATAGAGCTTTATCAGCATTGATTAATATGCTGTTAGTTTCATTTTGGATATTATGATTAAACGTGGTAATGCCGATACTAACGGTCACAAAAGGGCCTTGAGGGTTTTTAGCATGAGGTATTTTTGCCTTGCTGAAAGCTTCTAAAATACTTTGGGCAACATGTTTGGCGCCTTCTAAAGCCGTATCGGGCAAGATATAAATAAACTCCTCACCACCGAAGCGGGCGATAAAATCGGTATTACGTTGTTTACACTCTCTGAGTATGTGCACAATTTGTTTGAGGCAGTCATCGCCCTTCAAATGGCCATAGTGATCGTTAAAAGCTTTGAAATAGTCCACATCCAGCAATAATATTGATGAAGTCCACTGCTTTCTGGCAGCGATGACAATTTCATTTTCAAGGCGCTCATCCAATGCGCGCCGATTGGCGACACCTGTCAAACCGTCGGTAAGTGACAGTAATTGTAGTGAGCGTTTCTGTGCATCAATTTGTTCGGTAAAAAACTGAAACGAATGATCAATATCAGTAATTTCATCATTGCCAGTAATTTCCTCGTGGAGATCTTGACCAACTAGCTTACTCAATACGTTTTGATTCAATAATTTTAGGCGTTTAATAAGGCGTTGTTGTACAAAATAGATAACGGCGATCAGCAGCAATAAAGTGATGACGGAGACTAGGCCAAGTAACCGAATTTGTTGGCTAACCTGCTGACTAATGCGTTCCGACTCAGCGATAACCTTTCGGTGGTATTCAAAGGATTGAAATTCCATAAGCTGGGCAAAATCAAGAATGAGATTTCGCACAAAATTGCTATGTCCGGTAGTGCGACCAATAATTCTTAATTGTTCAGACTTTAATGGTAACAAGCCGTTTTTATCCAGCAGCATTTTCCGTAATTGTTCGCTACGCAAAGCGTAATTGGCGGGTAATTGATGACTGACAATTAATAAATTATCTAACCTTTGAGCTAATTGCTGTGACAGATTACGGATCTGATTCAAGCGCATAGAAGTCATCCCCTTACCGGCGAGAGCAATAATTTCCGAAGCGGCTAATGCCCAATTATCCACTGCAGCTTGATTCTTATCGTTAGCGTTGCTGGTTTGATTGGCTTGCAGTGATTCTGCCACCGCAGAATCTAAAAATTCATACATATCCACAACGTGAATATTCAGTTCATGTTGGGTTTGTAAATGTTGTTCAATGAGTTTGTTGAGTGAGCCAAGTTCTAATACTATCGCTTGTAAGTAGCCTGAGGTACTACTGTCCATTGCCTTATTCACAGTGTCATCTACCAGTCCATCGGTTTTAAGTTGAATTTCCTGATAGGCAATGCGCCGTGAAGCTTGAGTGGAAGTATTCGCTAAGCGTTCGGTTAAATAAGACAGTTCATTTACCTGACTATATACTTGTCCCGTGCGTACTATTTCCGGTAGTGAACGAGTAGCTATTCCCGACAATGCGGTTTCAAAATCGTTTAAGCGGTAATAAGCCATCGAGGTTAATAGAAAAAATAACACCAATACACAGCAGCAACTCAGGATTAAAACCCGTATCAGCGAGTAACGACGGCTGGGTCGTGGATTAGTTGAATTCGGCGCGTCCTGCGCAACCTTTGATGGTTCAGTCATCCATGGGATCCACTGTTGCGTTGCTGTTAACGAGTCGCGCTTCTAACTTTGGTGAGATGATTTTCTGGCGACGAATTGTATCAATGACAATGTCAGCAATTAGGCGAGTCATTTGATTGTTGTAGTTAAGCTTTTTACTTTGTTTAAAAACCGCATAGCCATCTCCGCCTCCGGCAATGTAATCGGAAGTCGCAAGCTTATATAGTTTATCGGTGTCGATAGGTTGATGGTTTACTTTAACGGCAGTGACGCGTTCATAGGGGGGATGATCCGCGGCATATGTCACTTCTAATCCTGATACTTGCGGGAAACGTCCCTTAACGTCTTGAATTTGACTTAAACCACTTTCTAACGCTTGTATAATTTGTCCTCCGGTCACTTCCATTACCACCACTCGATTGCGAAAGGGCAATTCCTTAGCAATGTCTCTACGAGTTAAAATATGATTGGCGTCATAATGTGCTTCACCACGAATGGTACCGCCGTTAATAATGGCAATATCCGCACCACTAAAGCTCTTTAAGGCATCGGTAATAAAATTCCCTAAAGGATTTTCCTGAGTGCGCACGTTCAAGCGGGTTGTATCTAATTCGGTAGTCAGGGTGCCAATCTGTTCATCGAGTAATTTACTCAGGTGAGCCGAATATTTTAAAACCTGATGGTTGACGGCTGGATCTTTAGTCATGTTATTCAATGACTTGATGTGCCAGTCCACCGATAGTTTGGGCGGCGTGTTAGATATTTTAATGTCGATGACAGCGACATTGGTGGCTTCGGTTAGAAAAATATTGTTGGGATGTGAGGGCCGTTTAGCGATTTCTAATAAATGAAAATGCTCGTCTTTACGCATCGCAATATCAATAATGCCCTCTGTAAGTAGGTTATCGATAACCGCTAGTGGGTTGGAATAATGCACAACGATGAGATCAACCTGTTGCTGTCTTAGTTGTTGTGCATATTTTTCAATGGCCTGTTGGGAAGATGATATCTGCACGCGCTTAAGCGCATATTCACTGACTACCGATTTATCCAGTACCGAAATAAAACCGATCTTGATATTACCTTGTTGTAACACCGCCGTTGTGGCTAGACCATCGAGTTGGCCTAGGTTCAATGGGTCATAAATGTTACTGGCAACCACCGGAAAAGCCGCTTCATAGGCGCGTAAAGATAATTCATCTTCATGGAAACTAAATTCACGTTTAGCGACGCCTAACGCATTGGGTTCTAAGGTATTAAGGATATCAATGATATGCGCGCCGCGATCGAAAGAGGCTAACGAGCTTGGGCCTAAACTACCGCCCCCAAAGATAAAGAACGTCGGTTGTGGTTGTTGCCGATATTCTTTTAGTAACGTAGCTAATTCCGGATAACTGCCCTCATCAGTGTGTTCAATGTTGTTCATTTCCGCCGCAAAAATTAAAGTCGCGTTTTTATTTGCGGCTTGGGCTAAAAAACTACAAAGCAATAATAATGAAAACGTAATGGAGCAAAAGCGCACTAGGCAAGTTGTCATAGTATTCGGTTTATCTGTTAGATAAACCGAATACTATCAGCGTCGGCAGAATTGTCGAGGGTGATTGTTTGAATTCGTTTAAATTTTTAACGGCCCTTTATTATTGTCGTCCATAAGCTTACATATTGGGGTAATTCGGCCCACCACCACCTTCAGGGGTTACCCACTGAATATTCTGGCTAGGATCTTTAATGTCACAGGTTTTACAGTGAATACAGTTTTGGCCATTAATCTGAAATACCTGTTCCCCTTGGGCATTATCCACAAACTCGTAAACCCCAGCAGGGCAGTAACGTTGCGCGGGTTCAGCAAATTGAGTCAAATTTACTTCAATAGGAATGTGCGGGTTGCTCAACTTTAAATGACAGGGCTGATTTTCTTCATGGTTGGTATTTGAGACAAACACCGAGGATAATTTGTCAAAACTCAGTTTGTTATCTGGGGCGGGGTAGTGGATCACTGCTGCCGCACTGGCTAAGGTTAAACTTGCATGGTCTTGGTCTTTATCCGTAAGCGTAAACGGCAGTTTTCCGGCAAACAGGTTTTGATCAAGAGTATTGTAAGCCCCGCCCAGCACTGTACCAAAACGATGTATTGCCGCACCAAAGTTGCGTCCACGATAAAGCTCGTCATAGATCCAAGATTGCTTAAATCCCTCTGCAAATTCGATTAAATCAGTATGCTGGTTATTGCTATTAACGGCAGAAAAGATCGTCTCAGCGGCCAATATGCCGGATTTCATCGCAGTATGATTACCCTTTATTTTAGAGAAATTTAGGGTGCCAGCATCACAACCTACCAAAATGCCACCGGGCATGGTCATTTTCGGTAGTGCGTTAATCCCGCCTTTGGCAATAGCGCGAGCACCGTAGCTTACGCGCTTGCCGCCTTGTAAATACTGGGCATAAATGGGGTGATGTTTTAAACGCTGGAATTCATCAAAGGGGCTAAGGTGTGGATTACTATAATTAAGATCAACAATTAACCCCACCCAAATCTGGTTATTTTCAGCATGATATAAATAGCCACCACCACTGGCTTCGCCATGCTTATCGGACAACGGCCAGCCAGCGCTATGCACTACTAATCCTTGTTGATGTTGCTCGGCGGGGACATCCCAAATTTCTTTAAAGCCAATGGCATAATGTTGTGGGCTGGCGTCTTTATCCAAACTAAATTGGCTGATAAGCGATTTAGCCAAATGACCACGACAACCTTCGGCAAAAATAGTGTACTTAGCGCGCAATTCCATGCCGGGTATATAGCCATCTTTAGGCTTACCCTCGGCGTCTAAACCCATATCGCCGGTGATGACACCGCCAACACTTCCATCTTCATTGAATAAGGTTTCTGCCGCGCTAAAGCCGGGGAAAATTTCTGCCCCTAAGCCTTCCGCTTGCTGGGCTAACCAGCGGCAAAGGTTACCCATGCTGACAATATAATTGCCTTCATTGTGCATGGTATTAGGACTAAATAGGGCAGGAATGCGTACTGACTTGCTGTCATTATTTAAATAGTAAATATGATCTTGATTGACCTTGGTGGTGACCGGCGCCTGCATTTGCTGCCATTCGGGAAACAATTCATCCAGTGCACGGGTTTCAAAAACCGCCCCAGATAAAATATGCCCACCAATTTCAGCGGCTTTTTCAACAACGCAGACCGTGAGTTCTTGCTGTTGTTGTTTGGCTAATTGCATTAAACGGCAGGCACTGGATAAGCCCGCTGGGCCAGCACCGACAATGACTACATCAAAGTCCATTGATTCTCGTTGCATGCGCTTCTCCCGATATGTTCTACAGTAAGGTGTAAAGATTTTTACGCTATTAGCTCTAAAGAGTAGCGCAGTTATTAATGCATTGAAGGGTAGTATTAGTTGACGTTTACGTCAACTGGAAGTAACTTTTATCTATTCCTACTGTGGTACTGCAGATTGACAAGTTAAAAGAGGACAGGATGAAAATACTAGTAGCGATAAAACGCGTGGTGGATTTTAACGTAAAGGTACGAGTAAAAGCGGATGAATCCGCGGTGGATTTAGCCAATTGTAAAATGTCGATTAATCCCTTTTGTGAAATCGCCGTGGAAGAAGCCTTGCGTATTAAAGAGCAGGGCAAGGCCGATGAGGTAGTGGTAGTCACCATCGGCCCTGCCGCCGCTCAAGAGCAATTGCGGAGTGCACTTGCCCTTGGTGCCGATCGTGGTATTCATGTGCAAACCGATGACAACCTAGATTCGCTGCATGTAGCCAAAGTATTGCAACAAGTTGTGAATAGCGAATCACCGCAACTGGTGATATTGGGCAAGCAAGCCATTGATTCAGACAACAACCAAACAGGACAAATGCTAGCCGCTCTATGTGGTTGGTCTCAAGGCACCTTCGCCTCAGAAGTGGTCTTTGAAGGCGACAAGTTACAGGTTACTCGCGAAGTCGATGGCGGCTTACAAACCCTAGCATTGAGCTTACCTGCGGTGGTCACCAGCGATTTGCGTTTGAACGAGCCCCGTTATGCCACATTGCCCAATATTATGAAGGCCAAACGTAAGCCTATTGATGTGATTGAAATCGAGAGTCTGGGATTATCCCTTGAGTCTAAAGTGAAAACCCTAAAAGTATCGGCACCAGCAGTTCGCCAAGCTGGGGTTAAAGTTGCCGATGTGGATGAGTTAATTAACAAGTTACGTAACGAAGCCAAGGTGATCTCATGAGCGTATTAATTATTGCCGAACATGATAACCAGTCGGTTAAAATCGATACCCATAAAACCGTGACCGCTGCCTTACAAATGGATGCCGATTGTCACATTTTAATTATCGGTCATGATTGCCAATCCGCTGCTGAACAAGCCGCTAGCATCGATGGCATTAGCAAAATGATAGTGGCCGACAATAGTGTTTATCAGTATCAATTGGCAGAAAACTGCGCAGAGGTGGTATTAGCATTAGCGCCTGCTTATTCGCACATTGTGACTCCAGCGACCACCAACGGTAAAAACTTATTACCAAGAGTGGCCGCATTACTGGATGTGCAGCAAATATCTGACATTATCGCAGTACTAAGTGCCGATACCTTTATGCGCCCCATCTACGCCGGTAACGCCATCGCCACGGTACAATCTAGCGATAGCAAAAAGTTAATTAGCGTTCGTAGCTCTGCTTTTGCTGCGGCCACTAGCGGTAATGCGACTGCCAGTATTGAGCAGTTGAGCACCGTTAACGACAATGCGCTAAGTGCCTATGTGAGTGCTGAGCTAAGCAAATCCGAACGTCCAGAATTGGCTGCCGCTTCGGTGGTTATTTCCGGCGGTCGTGGTATGCAAAACGGCGATAACTTTAGTTTGTTAGAAGCGGTGGCTGATAAACTCGGCGCGGCTATTGGTGCATCACGCGCAGCAGTGGATGCGGGCTTTGTGTCCAATGATTTACAAGTAGGGCAGACCGGTAAAATAGTCGCACCAGAGTTGTACATTGCCGTGGGTATTTCCGGTGCTATTCAACATTTGGCGGGCATGAAAGATTCCAAAGTAATAGTTGCCATCAACAAAGATGAAGATGCCCCGATATTTCAAGTGGCGGATTACGGCTTAGTTGGGGATTTATTTACCGTGCTACCCGAGCTGGCGAGTAAACTCTAAGACGGAGCAATATGGGTCAACTCCTTTTGTATTAACGAATAGGCATTAATCAATAAAAAAGGCGACTGTGATAGTCGCCCTTTTTTCATGCTCATTTTTAAGCTCAGTCAATTAATCAATTTTTTCCATTGCTGGTCTTGCAAACGCCAGTGCTCACGTGGCCAGTAGAACGGGTCTTCGCGTAAACGGTATTCAGCAATGCGGAAGTTATTGTTTAACTCAATAACTTGTACCTTAGTGTAATCACCTGATTCTTTTAACTTGATGATGTTTTTAACATCATCAATGGTGGTCACTTTTTTACCGTCCAACGAATAGATACAGTGACTGCCATTTATTCCAGAGCCATGAATGGGGCTACCATAATAAAAAACACTTAAGCGCAAACAGCCATCTACTAAGCCTTCGGGCAAATAGATTTTTTCGTTGATTTTGTGGATCACTGCGCCGCCCCAAAATAGCACGTCATGGAAGGGGTTAAAGTCTTTAAATTTGGTTTTAACCGACACCTGAATCTGTTTGCCGTTACGCAAAATATCCATATTCACTTCGGGTTTAACGATGCGCTGATAAAGCTCATTAACCGTAGCGATTTGTTGGCTATTTACCGCCAGTACAATATCGCCTGGCATTAATTCTGCACCTTCCAAGGCTTCTACGCTTTGCACATTAATCACGCGCTCAGTATTAGCCACAGGGATGCCTTCAATACCTAACTCTAACGCATCAACATAACGGATATAGTTAAAGCTACTTTCAACCTGATACAAACCCTGTTGTTGTTGTTTGGCCGCTTGTACAAAACTGTCGACTAAGTTCGCCGAGATCACATCATCGTAATAGTCATCTTTATAGCGATAAGTAGTATTAATCGCCGCCAGCTGACGTTGTTTATTCAGGTAAATACCAAAATCAGGTGGCGCAGGGGAGAACGAGAAACTGTCATGATAAATGCCGTTATTAAAGCTGCTGGGCCAATCGGCGCTGGCGGCAATTTTAAAATCCTGCATCGAAGATTTACTTAATAATTGATAGGGTTGCTCGGTATCGATGCTTGCCACACCGCGTTTTAATAGGGTGTTTTTAGCAAAACTAACTGAAGATAAATCCGCTTTAATTAACGCCAAATTCAAGTAAGGGTGAATAGCCACTACTTGGCCTTTAGTGGTCATGCCGTTGTTAAAGGTAATGTCGATTACCACTAACGAGCTGTCGATCAAATACTTGTCGGTAATAATATAACCGGCTTTATCATCAATAATGGCACCAATACCTTGGCGGGTAACATCGTTCCTACTGTTGACTAATACCGGGCGAAATACATCGATATCCACCAGCGGCGAGGTTACTTTTTGTTTAGATTGAAAATGGTGCTTACCGTTAGCCGTGGCTTTTTTAATTAATGGCGTACAAGCCCAATGGCGCTCACCAATCATTTCTTGGCAATGTTTGTTATCAAACCAATCGGTGTAGTCGGTTAACTGCTTATATTGCTGCTGGGCAATATCAAAGGGGTAGCGATAGCGCACACTAAATTTTTCACCCACGGCTACCTTACTTAACTGTTGTTCAATATCGCCTAAGGTTTTGATGGGGTTGTTGTTAATCTCTTCGATTAAGGCAAAGCGCTCGATATTCTGGCTGCCAAACAATGGGCCCGGATCAACTAGCGTTACACCTTCAACGGCAATATTAAATAAGCGTGCTAGGTTAATTCCCACAGGGATAATACTGGCCTTGCCGTATTCAATATATTCATTGGGGGTTAGTGCAAATAGGTCGTCTACTTTGATGTCATGTTCAAACAGGCTGCCATTACGGAACATTTGTACATTAACCGTTTGACTCACTTGGCTATTTAACAAGGTTTCCAATTGTAGGAAATTATCAATGGCTTGGCCGTTGATGCTAAGTAGGATATCGCCGGGCTGTAAAATGTTGTCGGCTGGGCCTTTTAGAATAACGTGGCTGACTAACAGCTTACCGGTGGCACTGGGGGATGCCTTAAGCGCTTGTCTAATTAACTCATCGGGTAAACCCAAGGTACGCAAACGGTTAAAAGCAGTGTGGGTAAATTCGGTTTGTAAGGTACCGCGGGCGACGGTTAGCTGTTGCTGAATTTTACGAATGGTAGGAATAATCATATCCATAGGTAAAAAGAACGCAGTTTCGGTATCACGGCGGGAGCCGGCATTAATGGCGATGGCTTGGCCGGCTTCATTTAGGATTGGCGAGCCCGATGAGCCGCCGCTGCTGCCCAAGGCTGCTTGATAATAGAAGGTATTGAAATCGGTATTAGTGTTGCCGTAATTGGGGGCAGGGCGATCGATACGGGATAACACCCCTTGAATAATCGATAAGTTTTCACCGCCATCATTACCATATAAGCGAATAGGGGTGCCAATGGCTGCTGTGGTTGCTAAGGGAATGGCCGAAAGGTCGAAGTCTTCTAAATCCTTTGGGTCATATTTAAATAAACCAAAATCATGCACCGGATCACGATAAATGGCGATCAGCTCAATCTGTTTCTTATTGGCAAATTCGGCATAAGCCACCACAGGACCACTTTCAACAATATGCTTATTGGTGAGGATCAAGCCTTGTTCAGCATCAATAACAAAGCCGGTACCTTCAGAGGAGTTGTTATAGCTGTCATCCCAGGCTCTTACCTGATTAACATGGATATTCACCACCGCATTAATGACTTTAGTATCATCATCACGGGCGTTAGCTTGAGTGCTAACAATACAAGTGAGAACGACGAACAATAGTTTGAACGTCGGGTATAACTGGGTTAAATGCCTCATTAACTACTTATTCCTTCGGCGGAGTTTTTTTACGTAACATTGGCATGTCGCCAATATCAATTCCTTTTGTGGTATCTACACGCTTAGCCGGAGCCGCGTTGCGTTTATCTGTGGCTTTAGTCTTCTTTTTCACCGCTTTGTTCGCAGCCGTGACGACTTTTTTCGTTCTTAAGCCTTTAAACTTCGCTTCTAGGCCTTCAATGGCACTAAATTCAATTTGCTGCAGCAAGAAGGAACGAATGGCCACAAAGCTTTGCCAATCTTTAGGCCCAACAAAGGATATCGCATGTCCTTGATTACCCGCACGACCAGTACGACCCACCCGATGCACATATTCATCGGAGTGTTTAGGTAAATCAAAGTTGATTACTAATGACACATTGAGCAAATCTAAACCGCGAGAGGCGATGTCGGTGGTCACTAAAATCTGGTGATGGCCACGAGTGAATTCATTCATAATGTTACTGCGTTGGGATTGGCTAAGCTCGCCGCTCAAACCCACACTTTGATAACCTTGGCCATTGAGTATTTGCGACAACCGCTCGCTGTCGGCACGGGTGGCGGTAAATACAATAATTTGCTGTTGGGATTGCTGCTTTAACAACGCCATTAATAGCTGTTCTTTATGCTCAATATGGTCGGCTAAATAAAATGCCTGACTAATATCCTGATGCTCAGCATTGGCAGCGCCAATACTAATGCGCTGGGGGGCTTTTAATAAACGCTGAGTTAGATAATGCAGTTCGGTGTTATCCATTGTCGCGGAAAACATCAAAGTTTGGCGTTTGCGATGGTCGGCCGCGCGGTCGATCATTTTCAACTCATCGGCAAAACCCAGGTCCAACATCCGGTCGGCTTCATCTAGTACCAGTAATTCTAAGCCATTTAAAAATAACGACTTACCCTTAACATGGTCAGCCACACGCCCAGCCGTACCTACAATAAATTGCGGATTACGTTTTAAGGCTTTGATTTGATCATTAAAGTTCTCGCCGCCTAAAATCAGCGTGGCATTTAACGCGGTGCCATCTAACATGGCACGCAATTGCAAAAACACCTGCTTGGCTAATTCGCGAGTAGGGGCCAACAACAACACTCGCGGGTCGCGGTGACTTAAGGCTTTATTCTTGAATACGCGATGTAACGCTGGGATCAAAAACGCAAACGTCTTACCGGAACCGGTCTTAGACGAGGCGATTAAGTCTTTACCTAATAACGCATGAGGAATGGCCTGAGCTTGTATTTCTGTGGCCGTATCCAAGCTTTTATTACGTAAAAATTTAAGGATGCGGTGATCCAGAGGCAGATCGCTAAATTGCAAAAGAATAATCCAGTAGTGGTATGGCCGCGCATTATAACCGGTTGTTGGTTAAAAGGTCACTGTGAATGTTGTTTGTAGATGTTGCCAACCGGTGTTGGCAATATCTACGGGGTTTATGTTGGCTTGCGCCAAGGGGAATATTTAGCGTTTGTCCTGAGCGGCATCGAAGGATGAGTCTTTTTATTGGCTGCGCCAAATGGCATCCTACCTTTTTGTCCGCCATCCATGGCGGCCAAGAATGAATGGCTACGTTAGTAAGCTTTTGCCATTCCGGCAGGACTTTAGCCGGAATCCAGATTTTTATGGTTATGCTTAAAGGCACCTCAACCGTTCGTCCTGAGTTCCTATGGCCTCGCCAACTTATACTGGCTACGCCAGCGCCAATCCATGGCTTTTTTCACGCCCCTCCAAAGGGCGCGAGTCACTTTCTTGTGGATAAGAAAGTGACCAAAGAATCCTCGCTCCGGAAACTTGCTCGATCCATTTTTAACTTATTCTGCCAATGTTGAACCAGCGTGATTCTACTTCCATGTAGAAGGCACGCTTTGGCGCAACATCGTGTTGCGCCATTCAACGCAGAATAATTTAAAAATGGGCAAGTTGAGTCGCAGTTTGCCGACCTGTAAGTCTCAATTAATCAGTAGTAAAACGGTATGAATTTAAACGTGCAAGAAATTACGATTTAACTTATTGATACAAAGACAGAATTGGGGTTAAAGTAAAGGCATGGATGAACGCCTGTTCATGTAATTAAACGAAACGCAGGCTAATACACTGTTATGTGTTAGATGTGTATTTAGGCCGATAGGGGTAATAGGTGGGGGAGAAATCCCTATGACGTTTGTTGGCTCCATAGCTCTTCTGTTAACTATGTTGCGTTATTTGAGTATTAAGTTGAGTCCTTCGGCTCAGACCGACATTAAGGAGATGCCTATGAAAAAAACATTAACTGTTAAAGCTCGCAAAATTATTAGTGCTGTATTGGAAACAATCTGGGCTATCGGAGCTAGCGGCGTTGCAGGACACCTATCGACCTAAATACATATAAAAATGGAAATATATGAAGGCGATAATAAAGGAACGAAACCTCAATCGAGGCATGTACGCGGCAGAAATTGACGATACTGGAGAGTTCGTAATATTTCAGCTTCTTGATTCTGCTGAGCCAGAAATTGGAGATGTTATTTTACATCATGACTTTTATAGTATGGGTGGTGAAACATATAAAAACACTACTCAAAACTGTGAAATTGAAGTCTTTGTAGAGAACGTTTGCGGCATTAATCTAGTGAGGCAACAATGCTTTTTATAAACACACATAACAAGCGCAAGCAATTCGGCCCTACGGGCCCGGTCGTCGCTTCGCTCCGCCGTTGTTGCGGGCGTTGAGGCTGTAGAAAAAGGTCGAAGCCAAAAAAACATCGAGTTCTACGTTAAATTTATTTGCTGTTCAATGGTTAAACCTATCTATATTTTACGTAGCAACGCGTTTTTAAGCTCAATTTTGGCTTATTTTTATATTAAATTTTAAGTTGAGGGTTTTTCTACACCCTCGTTATGAGTCACGGAGAATAAAGTGACAAATTTGAAAAGAATATATTGCAACACTTGCAAAGGCGATACTAAGCACGAAATTAAATCGACTCATGATCAGTCCTATCATGAAGAATATGAAGATCATGGGCAGAAATTTTTAGGCTATTACGAAGATACAGAATTTAGCTTTCTTGTTTGTCGAGGCTGCGACACAGGAGCTTTAGAGGAAAAATGGACTTGCTCGGGAATGCACGATCATAATGGTGAAGACATTTATTCATATAAGTATCACCCCAAAAGAATGAACCTAGGTGAAAGAGAAGCAAAACGTTTTCACCATGTGGATAAAAAACTTAACGAAACATATAAAGAAATAATTACTGCTTCTCAACAAGGTCTTAGCATCGTTACCGCCATTGGAGTAAGAGCGTTGCTAGAAGGCATTTGTGTTCTTGAAGGTATTGATGATCAAAAAGCTTGGGGCTTGGCTAAAAAGATCGAGCATCTTAAAGATGTTTGTAATATCCCTGATACCATAATTGATGGCCTAAAAGGCTTAAAATTTATAGGCGATGATGCCGCTCATCGTCTTAATGCGTCAGATAAACACACACTAAATCTTTCAATTGATTTATTAGAGTCACTAATGATGCACATGTATGAGGCTAAGCTTGATCTTGAACATAAAGCTGAGAAATTGAAAAAGACTCATAACAAGCAAAGTCAGGCGGACTCATAAATGCGCCGCTGTTTTGATCGTCAGGCTTTTAAGGAGTTTCGATGAACATTGAAGTTGTCAGTACTGTTTTAACTTCACTTGGTGGTGCGACAGTAATTGTTACAGCATTCGCCCACTTTTTAGGTAAAGTGTGGTTAGATAGAATCACCAAACAAAACTCAGCTAAATTTAATGCTGAACTAGAATTACTTAAAACAAACAATACTATTGTTGTCGAGGACTTTAAAAGCAAGTCTAATCTAGTTCTTACAAACAATGAACAGTTTGCTCTTATTTCACAAAACACATATCAGAGTTTTTTTGAAAAAAGAATTACTACTTACCAAAATCTTCTTAATATAAAAAATAACCATATCAAAGAAATGGAAGAAAACTTCTTAATTGAAGAGTTTGAAGCTTGGGGTGAGGTTTATCACTCGACGTATCAAAAACTTCGTAATTTAGTTATTAAAAATCAATTATACGTATCAAATGATTTGGATAATTTGTTTTCTGACTTCAGAAGTAAAGCTTCAGAGTTTATGAAGGAGGCTGATATGGTAGAAGCTTATGCTTACAATAGTGAAGCTCCTGTTTATGATAATGAGCAAATTAAAGCTGTATATCTTAAATTTGCTAATGCCACACACGAAACGATGAAGTCCGTGCTAGATCAAATAGGAATAGACGTATCAAAAGTAAGGTCTAGAGTTGAAATTGACAAAGCGTAAATAAAAGGGGCAGGTACACATTAAATGTAAAATAAGAATTAACCCTAGCCACAACTGAATACCCCCAGCCAAACGCAGTTTGGCTTTATTTCTCTTTAACTGTGCCCGTTGTGCCCTGATAGGGCGGGCAAGCGCCTTCTCTGGTTGTAGTCGCTAACGCGACGCTCAAACTCAATTTTTATGATGAAAGCTAAATTTGCGAAACAATAAACTCATAGTGCTACTGCTTGGAGGTAGCGCCAGCCCCATACAGCAGCTCTGCTGCCGCAATACTCATATTCTCGTAATCATGTCCCACATTGGGCACTATTTTCATTTGCCAGTTAAAGGGTAAGTCCATATCAAAGGCTTGCTGTTGGGCTGCTTTGAAAAAATACTGCCCGCGGGCAAGTCGTCCCAATCCTCGCTTATCGGTGATGGGGGAATGTAGCAGGGTTCCTCGTGTTTCTTGGTCGTTATCTTGTTCGCCGATCAGCAGTGTCAATTTAGTGCTGAATACATCAGGGAAAAACTCGGGATTAAACTGACTGCGGCCTAAAGCAAATGGGTAATTATGCGCGAAATTTGGCAGGGTGTAAGAGCCGGAATTGGCAGCGATAATTCGGTCGGCGCTAGAGCGTGGATTATAAATTGCCATACGGTGCAGTATTTGCCCGCCAGCGGAATGCCCGAACAAGTCATAGTGAGTAGCCGTTAGTCCTGTAGCTGTTTTAACTTGCACAAACAGTCGTTCAAAGTCATTAAATAGCCAGTTTTCTGGGGATGTAGGGTTACCTAGTTTTAAGTCTTCATCCTGCATAAAGTATTTGTTTACTCTGCCATCGGTGCTGGAGGTAGTGAAATTGGTGAACTCTAATGAATCAACAATGCCAGCGAAATGATAAGCGGCAAAATCGAAACTTTGTTCGGCATAACTAGGGGATATCACCAGTACATTATGTAGTTCGGATGCTTTAATCCAGGCGTCTCGATAACTCCATGCATTACGGCCGGCACCGGGAATAACAAGTAAAATACGGGTGTCGTGATTGAAGGATGTTGGCTTGTGGTAAAAGACGGGTATTAAAATGCTGCTAGCTTGTTGCTGTGCTTGGAAGTAAAAACTGCCGGAACCACTATGCAACTCTGGCGCTGTGTTGATATCAAACAACGGTTTTTCTATAAGCGCCATGCCACATACTGGGCACTTGCCATCATGTTCGTGCTCTGCACCGTCGAGGAATTTATCAACATGGTAGCAAGGAGGACAAACATACTTGCTAGTATGCTGTGGCGTTATTTGCCCGTTGGCTGCTAGCGCCATTGTCAGCATGCAAATAAATACGGTGATCCTTGTGGTGTAACTCGACATACATTTCCTTGAGTCTTTTTTATGAGGTTTTATTTTTAGCAGCTACATCAGCAGGTTACTACCTTTACAAAGTGTCAAATTGTAAAAGGTTATGTGTCAGCTAAATTCAAATCGCTAATTATGATGTTGTAATGGGGAGTCGATAGTCTAATGAAAACAAATAGCCTAGCTAATCAAAGATGACTATCTTAAAAATTAAGGTCTAAAATATGGTCTTAATTTAACACTGATATGGTGAGGGTATGCGACAAGTATTAGCCGATTGCTCTGCAAGCATCTCTGAATTAAAGAAAAATCCTACTGCGTTATTGAATGAAGCCGATGGGGCTGCGATTGCTATTTTGAATCACAATAAACCCACTGCCTACTTAGTGCCTGCCGAAACCTATGAAAGGTTAATGGATGTACTAGATGATTACGAGCTAGGCAAATTAGTTGAAAGTCGCCGTGCTGATGTAGCGGAGGCCATCGAAGTCACACTTGATGACTTATAAATTAAAATTTATTCCTGTGGCCATGAAGGAATGGGATAAACTTGCAGAACCACTTAAAAAGCAGTTTAAAAATAAACTGGCCGAGAGATTGCAAAACCCCCACTTAGCTTCGGCAAAACTGAAAGGCTACGACTCCGTTTACAAAATAAAATTGCGCAGCGTGGGTTATCGTTTGGTTTATGAAGTGATAGACCATGACATTGTTGTAATGGGCTGGCAATAGGTAAACGAGATAAAAATATTATCTACAAACAATTAGCTTCGCGATTAAAGTAGCGCAGCATCAAAGAGTAAAAGTAATGCGCATCGGCGCATGCCACACCCATCACTAACGAACAATCTATTCTTGGAAAATACATGAAATTATTAATACGCAATTTAGACCGTGCCACCACAGAAGAAGAGTTGAAAGCTTTGTTTGAAGAATTCGGCAAGGGGTAATGGCAGTTATATTGTTTGGTGCATAACATTGATAAGTTAGCGAATTATGGCGTTATAGAGTGATCTACAGGCTTATCCATAATAGGTGATTATGTTGAGCAGATCTGGTTAAATATCATACATCAATGAATTGAAAGGGGTGTGAGCTCAGCGATTTTGGTAAATCGTTTTCCTACAACCTCGTTAGGCATGATTACCGAGTAGAGTTTGGGTGTCCCAAGTAGAGTAGTAATGATTAGTGTTATCACAAGGAATATATAATGAAAAAATACAGAGTTTTATTAGTCTCGCTATTGATAAGTTTCCTATTGTCTTGCGGAGGCGGCAGCGAATCTAATAGCTCAGCCCCTAACGTTGGAAGCCCTACTGCAGATGTTCAGCGCAGGAGTTTAAGTCTTGACATGGATGGAGCCATGGGGCTAATGATGCAGGAGAGTGGTGCGTCCGCAATATTTTTAGCCGTCGCCAAAGATGGCGAAATACAATATGAAAGTGCCTACGGATTTCAAGATGCGGAAAAAACAACTCGAATTAGGCAGGACGCTCTAATGCGTACTGCAAGTATTGTTAAATCCGTTACAGCCGCCGCGATATACGAATTGGAAAAATCCGGCTTTTTAACGCTCACTGATCACGTTTTTTGCACCGGTACTAACTCTCCTTGCTGGTTATCTAACGAGTTGTTGTCCCTAGAAAGCGATCCCCGAGTCAAAGATATTACGATTCAACAATTGATTGAACATGCAGGTGGATGGTACTTGGAGTCGGGAAGCGTGGTGACTCAGGAAGCCGAAATAAGAGACGCCCTTGGACTTGCGGGTCCACCAACACGAAACGATATAGTCCGCTTTATAATGCGGCGGCCACTTGATTTCACGCCCGGTGAGCCTGACGTCAGCAGAGCTCGCTATTCCAATTTTGGCTATCTACTTCTGGGAATGATTATTGAGCAAGCCTCCCAGTCAACATACGTTGAGTACGTGCAAACAGCAATCATGGTGCCACTGGGGATTTCCGAGTTGGATTTTGATGCTGCCGAGTCTAAACCTATAGATCGCGACCCGCGCGAACCCAATTATATTACAGACCAAATGTGTCCAAGCATTTTTACGATTGGCGAAGAAGCGCTTTGCGCTGACGAAGGTCTTGAATCTAAAAATTGGGTTGCCGTTGGGCAATCCGTTTCCACAGCTGGTGCAATGGCACTTTTCACTCAAGCTTACAAACTTCCAAGTGGCGAGCCGCTACAACCCGGGGAAACGTTTGATGGCTACATAAACGGCACCTTATGGGGCACAAGTACCTTGCTGCGACAATTTCCAAATGGCGTCAGCTACGCGCTTTTTATTAATCGTGATGTTGACATAGGTGCTATTTCTCAACGAATCGACACCAAGTTGCGAGATTTTAGTCCTTACGAATAATGTATCTAAATTCAATATGGTGAACCATTCCTCTAGTCCTTAAGACACTCGCTGCAGATATCGTATGCACATTGTTCGTTTCGGGACTGAACATGGATCCAAATAAAAAGGGTAGGTACACATTAAATGTAAAATAAGAATTAGCCCTAGCCACAAATGTATACCCCCAGCCAAACGCAGTTTGGCTTTATTCCCCTTTCACAGTTAGCAATATTGTTATTTGGATCAGCTGACCGCTATTGAAGGTTGCTCGCCATCGCTAATGCAAAAACAAATCTGCGTTGATGCAGACTTTAGGGTAATCTCCACGCAATAAATTATTCCCCCTTAATTGGACAAATACATGAAATTATTAATACGCAATTTAGACCGTGCCACCACAGAAGAAGAGTTGAAAGCTTTGTTTGAAGAATTCGGCAAGGTGCAAGCTTGTAACTTGGTCATCGATAAAGCCACGAGTAAATCAAAAGGCTTCGGCTTTGTCGAAATGCCATTGGTAGGCGAAGCAAAAGCCGCCGTGCAAAACCTCAACGGCAAAAAAGTCCGCGACAACAAAATCCGTGTTAAAAAGGCAGAAGACAGAAGCGACTAATTAAGCAAAAATCACTTACAGCCATCTTAGACCGCCAAGCGAAGCTTGGCCCAATCCCCCTTTCACAGTTAGCAATATTCTGATTCAGATCAGCTGACCGCTATTCGAGGCAGGACGCCGAGAAAGTAGTGACAGAAGGGATGTGGATTGACTACGGTAGTGGGCAGTCTGAAGCAGAATATTGTGTTTTAACTGTGCCAGGGTGCCGAGGGATTCCAAAGGGATTTCGGCAAAAAATCCCTTTGGGCGTAGTCGCCGCCGCGACGCCCAAACCAACAATCCATAACAAAAGCCAATTTGCGCAGCAATACATGAAATCCCATTGCAAGACATGGAGACCGCTAAAAAACGATGGATAGCGGTTGGCGCAGCCAATAAAAGAATCATCCATCTAAAAGCTCACGTCGAACGGTTCGAGTGTTCACGACGAACGTCTAACTTGCCTAGCCAATACCTAAAAACAAAAATACCGCTGGTTAGCGGTATTTTTAGTTAAACAACCAACCAGAATTGCAATCTTAAAACACCATCTCTGGCACATCGCCGTCAGCGATTAACTTGCCAGCCGTCTTACTGCGTATCTCATCAACACTCACTCCCGGTGCACGTTCTTTTAAGTGAAACGCGCCATCGTGAATTTCCACAACCGCTAAATCGGTAACGATGCGGGTAATGCAGTTAACGCCGGTTAGCGGTAGCGTGCAGGCTTCGAGTAATTTGGAATTACCGTGTTTGTCGGCGTGCATCATGGTGACGATAATGTTCTTGGCACCTGCCACTAAATCCATCGCGCCGCCCATGCCTTTGATGAGCTTGCCAGGGATCATCCATGAGGCGATATTACCTTGCACGTCCACTTCAAACGCACCTAATACGGTAAAGTCGACATGGCCGCCGCGGATCATGGCGAAGCTGTCGGCTGAATTGAATATAGATGCGCCGACGGCAGCAGTGACGGTTTCTTTACCGGCGTTGATCATGTCGGCATCTACTTCGCTTTCATCGGGGTAGGGGCCCATGCCTAATAGGCCATTTTCCGATTGCAGCATCACTTCAATATCGTCCGGTACGTAATTGGCGGCTAAGGTGGGAATGCCGATGCCGAGGTTAACGTAGTTGCCGTCTTGAAATTCTTGGGCCACGCGCATGGCGATTTGTTCTCTGGTTAGTGCCATGTCGTTATCCTCTGGTGACTTTACGTTCGATACGTTTTTCAAACGTACCTTTGATAATGCGGTCGACATAAATGCCGGGAGTGTGGATTTCGCTTGGGGCGAGCTCGCCCGGTTCAACGATTTCTTCCACTTCTACTACCGTGATTTTACCGGCGGTAGCGGCCATGGGGTTGAAGTTTTGCGCGGTATGGCGGTATACGCAATTGCCGTAACGGTCGGCTTTCCATGCTTTTACAATGGCAAAGTCACCGCTAACGGATTCTTCCAAAATATAGGGGCGGCCATTAAATTCACGGACTTCTTTGCCTTCGCCTACTGGGGTACCGTAGCCGGTAGCGGTATAAAAAGCGGGGATGCCAGCACCGCCAGCGCGCATTTTTTCCGCTAAGGTGCCTTGGGGAGTAAGCTCTACTTCTAACTCGCCATTAAGCAACTGCTTTTCAAACAGGGCGTTTTCGCCTACATAAGATGAGATCATTTTTTTGATTTGTTTGTCTTCCAATAGCACACCTAAACCAAAACCATCGACACCGCAGTTGTTAGAAACCACGGTTAAACCTTTTACACCCATGGTTTTTATTTGGGCGATTAAGCCCTCGGGAATGCCACATAAGCCAAAACCACCGGCTATCAGGGTCATGTTGTCTGACAAACCAGCTAGTGCGTCGGCATAGCTAGTAACGACTTTGTCAAAACCTGCCATATTAGTTTCCTCTTGTATTTTGTTTGGCTAACGAATGTATTTCACTAGCCAGTTGTACTTATCCCGAGTGTGGGGTTGTTTAGTATTCAGTATTGGTGAACGTGGTGGCCATGTAAATGCACGGGCGGCACCTCGCTACGCCAATAGCTGCACGCTTATCTTGCCACCCAGCCGCCATCCAGCACTAAGGTTTGCCCTGTCATGTTTTTGGCCGCGGGGCTAAGTAAAAATGCCGCGGATTCCGCCAGCTCGCTTACTTCAATAAAGGCTTTTTTCGGCATCGGCTCTAACATGATTTTATTCACCACATCGTCAATGCTCATGTTGTTCTCTTTGGCTTGTGATGCAATTTGCTGCTCCACCAACGGGGTTTTTACATAAGAGGGGCAAAGGGTGTTGATGGTGATGTCGAACTCACCGGTTTCTAGCGCCAAGGTTTTACTAAAACCCAATAAGCCGTGTTTGGCGGCCACATAAGCTGATTTAAATGGCGAGGCCACCAACGAGTGAATAGAGCCCACATTAATAATGCGGCCAAAATTACGCTGTTTCATTGCCGGTAATAACGCTTGGGTTAATAGTGCAGGGCCGACTAGTAAAATATTGATCAACAGCTGCCATTTGTCGGCTGGGAAGTCTTCCAGTTTAGCCACATGTTGAATACCCGCGTTGTTCACCAGTACATCAATTGGCTCATTGTTTAATTGTTGCGGCAACGCGGCGATTTGTGCGGCATCGCTAACATCTAGCACGACAGACACGGCATCGATATCATTATTTAATAAGGTACTAGCGGCTTGCTTGGCGGTGTCGGGGTTGATATCCGCAATAATAATCCGATGACCCATTCGGCCTAAATGCTCGGCAATGCCTAAACCAATGCCACTGGCACCACCGGTAATTAGTACGGTTAATTTAGTCATGTTTAGCTGCCCCTGTAGTGCCCGACAAAGCTAACGCCATTTGACGTACTGCCTGAATTTGTTGGCCTTTATTGGTGGCATAGTTTTCATCGGTATAACCCCACCAATCCCAACAACCTTGCGGGTTCATTGGCATTAAAGTACTGGTATTGGTTTGCGGATACAGCACTACCGTATTGTGATTGTCGGCCCATTGATTAATGCCGGTTAGCTTGGGGTATTGGTCGCCAATAGCTTGCTGATTTTGATTACAGCCGTGAAAGCTAATGTGCAGTTTGCAACTGGCGCCTTGTTGGCAGCTTGCTGGTAAATATACAAAACCCGTTGAGCCTAAACTGCTGGCGTTGTCACCGCCTAGTTGTTGTTGGTCAAAGCTTAATAACTTGCCAGTTGCTGCTATTGGTTTTGTTGTTTCTGGGCTTGATTCGGGGGCAATATAATCCAGCATTTTGTTAGCGGCATCATAATCGCAATTGCCGATAAAGGGCGATATGGATTGCTCACAGTCTGTTCCGTTGCTAGGCGTGGGGAAGTGGTGCGCAAAGGGTTGGTCGTTAATGTATTCTACGTTTTCATCCCCAGCCCAAGCCTTGTATTGCTCAACTAATTGCTGGCTAATTTGTGGATGAATTTTGGTATCTTTAGTGCCATGGAATATCCACACTTTGTCGCCTTGTACACTGTCGGCAGGGGCGAGCAGTTTTTGTTGTCGCCATGTGGCGATTTGCTGCTCAATAGCGCTCAGTGATGCTACCGATTCCACTTTGTTTACGCATTGGGCGAGGGCAGTCAAAATGCTGTTTTGCGCACAATAATAGGGGCCTGCAGCAATAATACCGACACCACTCACCCAATCGCCGTAAGCTAAATGAAATTGGCTTGCCATATAACCGCCGCTGGATAAACCCGAGACGCTAATATGATCGATGTTTAAATTGAGCTTGGGTAATGTATTTGGCTCGGCTTCGCTGGGTAAACTGGCGGCCAAGACAATCGTTGTGATCAGCAATACTGCCGGTATTTTCAAAACGTTAACTAATTTAGTCATTGAGGCTATCCTCAGAAAGTAAAAATTGTTGTAAAAGGGCCGCTTGTTGTGCCATGCCGGTAACACCGGTTAAATGCCCCATATCACCCTCCAGTTCTTGATAAGTGGCGTTTTTATTGGCGTTAATTAAGGCGTTGTATAGTGCCTGACCTTGGTAGGGCATGAGCAGTAAATCGTTGCTGGCCGGCATGATCAGGCTTTTGGCTTTAATGCGTTTTACCGCATCCACCAAAGGCTGTTGATGGCCGCCGACAAACAATTGGTTGGCTCGCACTAAATACAAAACATGGTTGGCATCCATTTCTTTTGCGCGTGCGCTGGCAATGTTATGTAGCCAGTCGACCACTTTATGGTTGGCGTTAATATCTTGCAGCGGTGCAGCCTCTAATGGTTGATGATTTGGCTGCAAACGAGCAATGGCCTGCGGATGCATGGATACCTGCGTCATAGACATAAGAACCGCGGTTAAACCATCAATAGGGGGTGTTGATGCGTAATAATCACCGTTGTTCCAGTTTTTATCTAAACGTATTGGTGTGGCCCATTGTTGCAATTGCAAGGTGGTCCAAGCATCACTTTCGCCGGTACCAATTACCGATACCAAACGTTCAACCCAATCAGGATAGGCAAGCGCCCAATCAAGGGCTTGCATGGAGCCCATAGATGCACCGATAACCGCATGTAAGTGTTGAATGCCCAAGCTTTCTAATAACGCTTTTTGTACGTTTACAAAGTCACGAATGGTCACCACAGGGAAGGTTAAACCGTAGGCTTTACCCGTTTGTGGGTTAATGCTAGCGGGACCAGTGGTGATAACGTTAGGGTTGTGCACCCCAACATTGGCAAGGCTGTCGACGCTGATCACAAAGAACTTGTTGGTATCAATGGTTTTACCGGGGCCGATAAGGTAATCCCAATAACCCGCTTGTTGATCTGATTCCGCATACTTACCGGCAGCGTGAGAATTGCCGGTAAAATAGTGGGTGATTAAAATTACATTGGATTTATCGGCATTCAGTTGACCATAACTTTCCCAGCCCACTTGTACGTTGTTAATAGTCTTACCGCCAAAGGTAGAGAACGTGGGGATCTCAAAACGTTGTTTTTCCACCAGCATAGCGGCGTGCAGTAACGGACTGATACATAAACACAGCAGTATCGGCACGAGACGAGATCCGATACAGGCCGTTATCCTTGTACCCATGCCTTGCCCGTTTTTATTTATTAACCACATAACTTACCCTTGTTTAAAACCAGTTGAATAAGGCTATTGCCAGCACTAAGCCCATTAGCGGCACGACTACTGTTAATGCACCCATGGCCCAATAGGCTTTCTGATGGGTCTCATGACAGATGGCGCGAATGGTAGTCACCACATAGCCGTTATGGGGTAGCGAATCTAACGCGCCCGATGAAATTGACACAATACGGTGTAATTCCTCGGGGTTAACCCCTTGGTCTATATAATGCGGTGCTAATAACGGCAGGGCAATCACTTGGCCACCGGAAGCAGAACCGGTTAATCCAGCAATCACACTGACGGCTACCGCAGCACCGATTAATTCGTTACCGGGTAACTGGGTCATAATGTCTACTGCTACTTGAAAGGCATCGGTAGATTTAGCAATACTGCCAAAACCCACCACTGCCGCAGTGTTACCTATGGCCACTAAGGCACCGGTAGTACCCACAGACACCGCGTTATTCAGATTATGAAAGTGCTTAAAGTTAATAATCATTAAACTTAGCACGCCACCACCCAAGGCTACGATAAGCGCCAGTTGCTGCAATTGCTCATGCAACGTAAACGATAGCACTAGCACTATTAATAGCGGTACTAAACCGGTTAACGGGTGCGGATAATCACGTTCCGGTATGGCTGGGTCTTCAGCACGATGATCAAATTGCTCACCCATGGCCACCGCTTTACCAATCATCCGTTGTAACCACCAGTAACCAAAACTGGCCATAAAAATCGCCACCACTAAGCTTACTTCCCAGGCCGCGAACGGCGAGGTGCCGAGATACTTAATTGGGATCCAATTTTGAATTTCCGGTGAGCCCGCCGAGGTCATGGTAAACGTCACCGAGCCAAAAGCTAACGCCGCAGGGATAAAGCGCCGTGGTAGATTGGCATCTTTAAATAAACTCAAGGCCATAGGGTAGACCGAAAACGCCACCACAAATAAACTCACGCCACCATAAGATAGCAACGCACAAGCGATAACCACTGCGGCCACCGCTTGTTTCATGCCGAGCTTATTGATGATCCAGCGCGCTATGGCATCGGCCGCGCCGGTGTCTTCCATAAATTTGCCAAATAACGAACCTAGCAAAAACATGAAAAACCACGAGGCGATAAACCCCGAGAATCCCGACATATAAGTACCGACAAAATTAATGTCGCCGACAAATACCGGAATATTACTGGTTAAGGCCACCAGCAGGGCGCATAAGGGGGCTGCAATGAATAAATTCATTCCCCTTATTGTGAGCCAAATTAGTAAGCCTAAGCCCCCAATCAAGCCGATTAAACTCAACATAGTTATGTCCTTCGCGTTAATTTTTGACTTTGACCGAAGCTCAACAAATGCGTGGACAGCCGTTATAGATTTAACTTCATCTATAGCGGTTTAAGGATAATGCAGGTAAAAAGGGGGGATGCCCATAGTACTATGGTACAGCATACGTTTTGTTAAAATTACGTTAATGTAGCCTCGACCGTACACAAACAAATGCCAAAAATTACAATAATGATAGGTATTGAGGAAACAACATGACGACTTCACATTTATTTCGTAATAGCTTTAGTAAATCACTTTGTGCGCTGGCGGTAACCTCAGCGTTCATCAGCCCAGCGTTACTGGCACAGGAGCAAGGTGCCCAAGATCAAAATAAAGCCAATAAAGGTTTAGAGCGCATTGAAGTAACCGCGCGTAAAACCGTAGAAAGTATTCAAGAAGTACCCGTTGCAGTGACGTCTATTGGTGAAATAGAACTGGCTGAAAAGGGCATTAGTACTGTAACAGAAATTCAACAATTGTCGCCTAACACCACCTTGCAAAAAAGTCGTGGTACCAATTCAACATTAACCGCCTTTATTCGTGGTGTAGGGCAAGAAGACCCTTTATGGGGTTATGAAGCTGGCGTAGGGATTTATGTTGATGATGTGTATCTTGCCCGTCCACAAGGTGCTGTGCTAGATATATTGAACGTTGAACGAATTGAAGTATTACGTGGACCGCAGGGTTCGCTATATGGCAAAAATACTATCGGTGGTGCGATTAAATATGTGACTAAAGCCATGACTGGTGATGCTGAATTATCAGTGAAAGGCACAGTGGGCAGTTATGGTCGCAAAGATCTTAAATTCAGCGGTCAAATGCCGTTAATCGACGATACACTGTATTTAGGATTTGCTTATGCCAATTTAAACCGCGATGGCTTTGGTGAGTTTTTAACCTCGGCACTAGATGGACAAGATCGCGAAAACTATAACAAAGACTTACAAGCCTACCGTTTAACCTTGGAATATAGTCCTTCTGATGATGTATTTGTCCGTTTTAACTATGACAATACTGAAGATAAATCCAACTCCAAAGGGGGCTTCCGTTTATTACCCAGTATGCTGACCGACGCGCCCGTGCCAGACAGTGTCTACGATTCTTATACCAGTTTACCTACGTGGAATAGTGTTGAAAACGAAGGCCTGAGCCTGACGGTAAATTGGGATATTAATGATAATTTCATGTTTAAGTCGATTACCTCAAGTCGTGAAGGTTACTCACCCACCAATATCGATTTTGATAATACCTCATTGCGTATTTTTGATGTGCCAGCCATTTATGATGACGAGCAATTCACTCAAGAATTTCAACTTAATTACCAAACTGACGGTATAACCTTGGTGTCTGGTTTGTATTACTACAAGGGTGATTCTTGTGGTCAATACGATGCAATATTAGATGAGCTGGGAATAAGCCTTGGATTGCCAGGGTATACCAGTGAAGTTGGCGGTTGTAGTAACAGCAAAAGCACAGCTGTATATATGCAAGGCTCGTTTGATTTAACTGAGAAATTATCCCTAACGGCTGGCGCACGTTATACCAAAGAAGAAAAAGACGCTGAAGTGTTTAATGCTGTGTATTTTGGCACTATGTACCCTGAATCTGGTTGGGTTCCTGGTTATGTACGTGATGAAGCCTTGGTTGCCGCCAGCCAAAATGTGGTGCTAGACGATAGTGCTGAATGGTCGCGTTTCACACCAAAACTGGGTATGGAATATCAATACAGCCCAGATATGATGTTGTATGCAAGTTATGCACAAGGCTTTAAGTCTGGTGCATTTAATCCCCGTGCTACCACCGCCGAGCCAGCTGCTGATCCTGAGATTGTTGATTCTTTTGAAATCGGTATGAAAAGTGATTGGAATGATACGATACGCTTTAATGCTACTTTGTTTATGCTTGACCACAAAGATCGTCAATATGTGACGCTAATCCCAGACCCCGACAATCTGGCTATTAATAATCAGCGTTTAGGTAACGTGGGTAAATCAGAAGCGACAGGCGCGGAAGTGGAATTAACCGTGTTAGCGACGGATGCCTTAGAATGGTATGCCACCTTAGGTTATATCGACTCCGAATTTAAAGAGGTTAAATCAGTTACTCCCGATGGCACACCTATCGATATTACCGATCAGTTTAGTATTACTAATACCCCAAAAACTACCGGTAACATTGGTTTCAGTTACACCATCAATTCCTCAATGGGAGACTTTATCGTCAACGGTAACTATTACTACCGTAGTGAGTATTCGTTGGTGGAGAAAGGTAACTTACTCACTCAGGATGGTTATGGTTTAGTTAATCTCGGGGTTAACTGGTATAGCGAAGATGGACAGTGGACCGTTGGCTTGTACGGTAAAAACCTGACGGACGAGGAATACTTGGTGGGTAACTATCCCTTTGTGGATGTGACTACACCGCCGTATTCCACTGAAAACCCAGGTCCAGGAACCGGTGGTGACACTACCTTAATTGGTTACTACGGTGATCCACTTACAGTTAGTTTAACTGTCGGTTATAGATTTTAACTGTGTGTTGTGAGGCGGCTTCGGTCGCCTTTTTTTATGCCTTCACAATGGCATGGCGTATATAGAGCTGAGGTTAATTATGTCATTCAATCTTGAACATTCTGCCAACTTCACTGATAGTAGCGCCAACGTTTTTCCTAGTTCGGGTTCATTAATGCAAGCTAGAGTTATTATTGCCGACGACCATCCATTGTTCAGAGCGGCCATGCAGCAAGCCCTGCATTCAGAACTGAGCGGCGAGATTATTGAGACCGCCAACTTCGCCGAAACACTGGCATGTTTACAACAACAAAGTAGCATTGAATTAGTTTTTTTAGATTTGAATATGCCCGGTAATCAAGGCTTCACCGGACTCACCACCATCTGTAATAATTTCCCAGACGTACAAGTAATTATGGTCTCCGCCGAAGAAGACCCTCGCATTATTCGCCGCGCTATCGATTTTGGCGCCAGCGGCTACATTCCCAAATCCGCGTCCCTAGAATTGATTTCTGAAGCCGTAAAGCAAGTATTGGACGGCGAACAATGGTTACCCCAAGAAGTACAAGCGGTCGTCGCCAGTATAGATAACCCTACGGATAAAAACTTTGCCCGAAAATTAGAACAACTAACCCCTCATCAATTCAAAGTATTAAAACTGATGGCAGATGGTTTATTGAATAAGCAAATTGCTTATGAACTCAAGGTACAAGAAACCACCATCAAACAGCATGTATCTGCCGTGCTGCGCAAGTTGGAAGTGATCAACCGCACCCAAGCGGGAGTGGTGTTTAGACAGATAATGGGGGAATAGGGGCAGGGGCGCGGGCTTGTTTTTTTATTGGCTGCGCCAACTGCCATTCCATGGCTTTTTTCGTGCCCCTCCCAAGGGCCCGAGTCACTTTCTTGAGGATAAGAAAGTGACCAAAGAATCCTCGCTCCGGCAACTTTCTTTATCCATATCCAAATTTTCTGCTGATATCGAAACGGCGCGAGGTAGCATCCTGCAAAGCACGCACCTTGGCGAAACATCCTTGTTTCGCCATTCGATGCAGAAAAATTTGAATATGGGAAAGTTGAGTCGCAGTTTGCCGACCTGTGAGCTGGTAAATGAGTGCAAATGTAGGAGTGGTTGTTTAATTTGGATCTGACCCTTTTTATTTTCAAGTGTTTGTCCCAGCCGCGCTTTTTGCGGCGAACTTTGGCAACTTGTTATGTTGCACTTTTACCAAATACCGAAGCTGTCTCAGGGTAAAGAACAACACCTAAAATTAATAAGCCCAAGCCGATGTAGAAAATCACAACAGAAAATACACCATGTTGCCAAGTCCCATCAGTTGAGGACTGCCACAAAAACTTGCGCAAGCCACGAACAATAATATTACTGATACTTAAGATGCTCTCAGGATAATTCATGCCTCTTAAGCTATTACCCAAACCTTTATTCTCTTTTTTAACTCGATTGTATCGGAGGGTGCTTTTAATACCAAACCGCATAAGCAAACAACCCACTATAAAAAACATCCAGAACATTAAGGCTTACCTGAAATCTATTGTGCTACATAACGCAGCAACCGTCCGCAAGATTGTTTTGTTATGCGAGCTTTAGTGAATATGCTCGATAATGAGATAGTCGAGCCAATCACGCGCTTCCTCTATTTTTTCAAGTACCATATTTAAGGCGTTTCCATCAAGCTGACACATCTCATGCTCCAACCCGCGCTTACCATATTTAATTTTTACGTGAGTATAACCTTCGTCATTGGTTTGCATCCAATTCGCATGAACAACTTTATTTCTAAGTGTGCCACACTCTTTTAAACCTGAAATAAACTTAGGGAACCATTCCAACTCCAGTTCCTTGGAGCGTAGTATCTCAGTTGCAAATTTGGTAAAGAGCTCCACTTTGGAGGCAAACATCATATTGCCTAAAACTAAAAGACCTTTTTGATCAGACCTGTCTGATATTTGACTGCAAAGATAATGATCAAGATCTGCTTCCAATGCATTAAAGTGAATTATAACTTCACCGATCAAAGGCATTAAAGATTGAACGTATTCATATGCCTCTTCAGTATCGCCAATACCTTCTACAATAAATTGTCCTACAGGTGACCTTTTAGTTTTCATTAGGACTCTCAGCTAGATTACCGCATAACAACTTATTAGACGGCAAAAAGCCATGTTTAAACACGGCTTTTTGCCGTATTTCGTGAATTTAAAAAATTTAGCATATTGCCTAACTTTTTGATTGGCAATGTTTAATCGTACTTACTCAATTTTTGGGGTGATCAAATACGGCAAAATGCCTTATGCCTTATGCCTTGATCTTGCAAATACCCGGCATTCGCGTAGCGGCTGTATAAATGAACATGGTTTGGGACTAGCAGGTCGGTATTGTGCGACTTAACCTGCCCTGGGCTAATTGGGTTTGTTCGAATGTCCAAACAAGGATGTTCGAAGTAAAAATGTCATGGGCGACAGTTGGCGTAGCTAATCAAATAACTACGAAGAAGCAAAATATTCATCCTTCGACGGGGCTCAGGAGTAACGGTTGGACGTCCTTGGCGCAGCCAATAAAAAAGCCTGTGTTTTCAGCAGGCTTTGTACGATATTTTAGGCGGCTAACTAATAAACACCAGCCAGCACTTAGCGTTATTTACTTCCCTCTAAACCCAAACAGTTTCTTGCTAATTATTTCTTCGACTACCGGTTTAGGTAAACAATTCTCCCAGTCACCACGACCCATCGGTATTTGTTTTAAAATTTCACGGGAATAGATTTTGAATAATGCAATATCGCTAGACTCTATACCGGTTAGGAAGCCGTTTTCGAGTAGGTGGCGATAGAGGAAACGTAGGTGGTCTTGTACTTTTACATTGGTAAATTCGCTAATTTCGCCGTCACTATTCAGCTCAGGGTAGATGTACAAGCGGGTGTTGTCGGGGAAGAGTTTACCAAAACCTTCTAGTATGCCGCCTTCAACGCCGCGATAGCTGTCTTCATCAAATATTTGTTTAACGTTAACCATGCCGACAACGATACCGATTTTCATTTGTGTGTACTGGCGGAAGTAGGCCCGTAACGAGAAATAGCGGGTGTAATCCGAAATCATCACGTTGTAGCCGAGCATATTTAACAAGCGTATACGTTGAACAATGTCTTGCTCTGGTACATTGGCGTCATTACCTTTGGCGTCATTGAGGGATATTTCGGCAATGGCAATGGTGTTTTCTGGTTTCACGCCATCTTGGGTTATAAAGGCCTTTTTGCCTTGTTCAATCATGTCGACGTTAAGGTTGGTGACCGGCTTAAATGAACCACGAATGGTGAGGATGTTCTTTTTATATAACATCTCTGCTGGCACCGCGACTGAGCCATCAGAGTTGAACATGATGGCGCGGGTTTTCCAGCTACGGATTAAATGCAGGTTAATCGCTCGGTTGTCGATGTCTTCAAAGTAGGGGCCTAAAAACTCGATAGAGTCAATTTCGATGCGGCCAGCTTTGATGTTGTCGGTGAGTGAATCAATCATCATTCTAGGGTTTTCGAAATAATAGTAAGCCGAATAAATTAGGTTAACACCTAATACCCCTAAAGCATGTTGTTGGGCTTCGGCATTGTCATCAAGCATGCGTACATGAATTTTGATGGTGGAAGGTTCTGCCCCTGGATACATTTGCAAGCGAATACCACACCACGCATGGCATTCGTTGTTACGGTTAAAGCTTTTTGCGGCAACAGTGGTGGCATAGGCAAAAAAACGTGAGGACTTGGGACGGGTGTTACCAACACGCTCTAGAACCAAATCATATTCCTGCTCCATCATCGCTTTTACACGCGCTTTGCTGACGTAGCGCCCATCTTCCTGCACACCGTAGATAGCATCGGAGAATTTCATATCATAGGCGGACATGGTTTTAGCAATAGTGCCGGCTGCAGCACCTGCTATAAAGAATTGCCTAGCGACTTCTTGCCCTGCGCCTATTTCAACGATGGTTCCGTATTTTTTATCATCTAAATTTAAACGTAAGGCTTTTTGAGAAGTAGTTCGCGAACTGACATTTTTGTCCATGCTGATCCCTGACTATATTAATGAAGGCATTGTTGCCTATTGTAGTGCTTTTTCACGTTTTCTTTAAGTTTAAATTTCGCAAAAACACTAACTAATTCGTTGAATAATATAGTGAATGATCAATGTTGTAGGGTTATGCAGGTAATAATGGGTTTTTGTTGAATTAATTTAGGTGAATAAAAGTTAGCCTTAGCACATTGTATGGTTAACTTTGTAAATTGCTTGTTGCAAAAACGTAAGTGCAATTGTAATGTGGCCTTACCAATAAGAGTTCAACACGAACACTTTCTCTATTGACTATTTTGACGTCAATTTTAATCCTGCTGGTGAATTATGAATGTGATATTTAAGTCTTTTTTAGTCTGTTCCTCATTATTATCCTTGGTTGCTAATTCAACACCAGCAACCTCGGAACCGCAAAATTTACTGGATAAGGATTTATCTCAATTTTCCAATATTTACAACGATGGTCAGGCCGAAGTCGTGAATGGTGAGCTGGTTTTACGCTCCACAGGCAATTGGTTTTTTACCACCAAAAAGCAATACCATGACTTTATTTTAACCGCCGAAGTGATCATGCCGGATGTGACTGAATACAGTAACTCGGGGATTATGTTTCGTGGTCAAGTAAAACAAAATGACAATGGTGTTGAAGCCATGGGCTATCAGGCGGAGGTTGACCCTAGTGATCGTAAATGGAGTGGCGGCTTATACGACCAAGCCCGCCGCCAATGGTTACACCCAGTACATGCCACGCGTTCATTCCCTGATGCAGACTTTAAACACAACTTTTTACCCGCATGGACCGACGAAATGGCCAATGCCTATCGTCATTTAGAGTGGAATCAATACCGAATAGAGTGCCGTGGCAGCGATATTAAAATATATCTTAACGGTGTTTTGACTACCCATGTTACCGATAGCAAAGACGCGGCGGGTTTTATAGGTTTGCAGCATCACGGTAGTCAATTATTTAAAGAGACTGGCGAAACCAATAATATCGTGCGCTTTCGCAATGTGTTTATTACGGAGTTGAAATAAGTTTTGAAGTATCAATCAGCAAACTCAAGCGTTAAACCTCTACTGCTCGCACTCTGGGTTGTGGGATTGGCCTCTACTGCTCACTTCACAACTGCGGTGGCAGCCGAAAAAACTGAAAATAAAAAAGTGAATTTAGGTGATCGTGAAGGTCATGATATGACCGCCCCTATAGCTGCTGAAGATATTCCACCGGCACCGATATTAATGGTGCCAGATGCCCTTAAGTCAATGCGGATACAATCTGGATTTGTTCTTGAGAAGGTCGCTGCAGAGCCCGACGTGTTTAGCCCGGTGTCCATGAGTTTTGATGCCAATGGCCGCATGTGGATTGCAGAAATGACTACTTTCATGCCGGATCTTGACGGTAATAATGAAGAAATTCCTAAAGGTAATATTGCCATACTCGAGGATAGCGATGGTGATGGTCAGGTTGATAAGCGCACTGTGTTTCTCGATGACATCATTTTGCCGCGTACTGTCGTGCCGGTTAAAGGTGGCATCTTATATTCCGACCAAACCCAATTGTATTTTGCTGAAGTATTAGCGGGCGATAAGTTAGGTGTTCGCGAAGTTGTTGACCCCACTTATGCTAAAGGTGGCAGTGTTGAGCATAAACCTAACGGTATGATGTATGGTTTGGATAACTGGTATTACAACGCTAAAAGTGATCGTCGTTACAAAATATTGCCACTAGAGGCTGATGTGCCAAGGGGCGCTGAAGAAATTTACCGTAATCAATATTGGAAAATGGCCTTAGCTGCCACGGAGTTTCGTGGTCAGTGGGGCATCAGTATGGATGACTATGGTCGTTTGTTTCACAACTGGAATAGTGTGCCGGCACAAGGGGAATACCTTCGTCCTAATTCACTTAATAAAAATACCGGTTTAGTCCAAGAAATGAAAGCCAATAGCATTGGTGGTAATCGTGTTTATCCGATTCGTATCAACCCTGGGGTGAATCGAGCTTATTTACCTGAAACGCTTATTTCGGAGGGCGAAGATAAAGGTAAATTGGCTAATTTTACCGCTGCCAGTGGCAATGTGTTGTATCGAGGTGATCAATTTCCAAAACAATTTTATGGTGTGAGCTTTACCCCTGAACCGGGTGCTAATCTTATTTCCGCTCGGCATGTTGTTGAGCTGCAAGGTTCACTCAGTGGTGAAGAGTTTTATCCAAAAGATGAGATTTTAGCCTCTACTGACGAGCGTTTTCGGCCGGTTAATCTCTACACTGCGCCTGACGGTTCCTTGTATATAGTAGATATGTACCATGGCGTTATTCAACATAAAGAATTTTTAACTAGCTATTTACGCAAGCAATCTGAAGCCCGAGGTTTGCAGAAACACAATAGCACCATGGGTCGGATTTACCGTTTACGTTGGGCTGCTAATAAGTTGGGTGAACAACCTAAGTTGTCATCAAAATCTGCCGCTGAGCTGGTGCCGTATTTGGCACATGCTAATGGCTGGTGGCGTGATATCGCCAGACGCTTGTTAGTTCAAAAAAATGATAACAGCGTAGTGCCAATGATCACTAAGCTAGTGCAGCAAACTAATGATCATCGAGCACTCATTAATGGCCTATGGACCTTAAAAGGTTTGAATGGGCTTAATGTCGCCAGCATTCAAGCCGGTTTAGCCTCAGCCCATCCTAAGGTGCGAGTTTCCGCCGTTGAATTAGTCACGCGTTTGTCGGGTTCTGAACAACTACAGTTTGTAGAGGAATTACTTGAGTTAGCCAGTAGTGACTATGAGGTGGCATTACAAGTTGCGCTAATTGCAGGTCAAATGCCCGATAATTGGGCATTGCCGCTAGTCAAAGCGGTGTTAACTAAATTTGGCCAACAACCGCTTGTTAACCAAGCCGTGGTCAGTGGTATTGCTGGCCAAGAGCAACAGTTACTAGCTTATGTAGGTGATGACGCCAGTGAGGATTTAGTCACATTACTTAACTCGGTGGGTAAGCAATTAATCATTGAAAGTAATCTCAATAATTTAGTGACTCAAGAGCAAAACCAATATTACCGCGGGCGAGCAATTTTTGAAGGACGAGCTGCTTGTTTAGGTTGTCATGGCAAACAAGGGCAGGGCGTGGATGGCATGGCACCACCTTTGGTTAACAGTGAATGGGTCACCGGCTCGCCTGAACGCTTGGTTAAGGTGCTACTACATGGTTTGCGCGGTCCTATCCATGTTAATGGTACGGATTATAATTTACCCATGGTGATGCCGGGTTTAGGCGCGAATAGTAGCTTCAGTGATGCTGATACCGCTGATATCGCCACCTATATTCGTAACAATTGGGGTAATGCCGCTGCTGCTGTTAGCTCCGATTTTGTATCTGAAATACGCGCACAAACCGCCAAACAAAATCAGCCTTATACGAGTAAAGAGTTGAGTCAATAAACCGTGAAAACCGATAATAAGATTATTCGTATTGGCGTGATTGGCTTAGGCAATATTGCTAAACAACATATTGCTAATATTGTTAGCCATGATGTGCAGGGCTGCCAGATCACCGCTTTATGCTCGCGTAACGAAACGCCTTTGGCGAAAGAGTTAGGTGCGCAACATTTCAGTGAGTATCAGGCGCTGATTGACTCTGGTTTGGTGGATGCGGTGATTATTGCCACGCCAACTATGTCGCACTTTGATATTGCTCAATATGCGCTACAACGCAATATCCATGTGATGTTAGAAAAACCCATGGGCTTGTCGTCGTTTGAGGGCGAGGCGTTATTGCAATATGCCAATAAGGATACAGTGTTCGGCTTGATGTTAAATCAGCGCACCGATCCTACCTTTAGCAAAATGAAACAGATTGTCGATAGTGGTTTACTGGGCCCAATTCAGCGTACTCACTGGACCATGACTAATTGGTTCCGACCGGAGATTTATTTTCAGGTTAGTGACTGGCGCGCCACATGGAAAGGTGAGGGCGGCGGCATGTTGGTGAATCAGTGCATTCACAACTTAGACGTATTCCAGTGGATCTGCGGCATGCCAGAAACTATCCATGGTTTTTGCGAATTTGGTAAATATCACCAAATTGAAGTGGAAGACGAAGTTACTGCCTATTTGCGTTACGCCAATGGTGCTACTGGTTTATTTGTAGGCTCTACCGGTGAATCGCCGGGGGTTAATCGCTTTGATATCGTTGGTGATAATGGCAGCTTACACTTCGACTCAGGACGATTAACTCAACGTTTAAATCAACAAAGTACAACAGAATTTAATCAGCAAACCGATAATATGTTTGGTATGCCTGAGTCGACCGATGAAGTGCTTGTCATCGAAGAGAAGGTCATTCAACACGCTGTGATCATGAACAATTTTGTTGAGGCGATAAATATCGGTGTGGATTTAATTGCACCGGCCGCGCAAGGTTTAGCCTCCTTAGATATGGCTAATGCCATGTTGTTATCCACTTGGCAAAATCAGCCGGTAACATTGCCGCTTGATAGACAAGCCTATCAACAAGCGCTGAATAACAAAATCGCCCATTCTTCATTGCGACAAAAATCAGACAAGCAAGCCAAAGTGGATATGGCGGACTCATATCGGTAAAACGCGAAATAAGTAGGCGTTATAAAGTGGGGCTTTTTAGCCTCAATGATCACCCATAAAAATTACAATAGGACATATCATGACGGCATCTACTCAGGCTGAAATTACCACCTTGAATAATTTGGCTAAGAGGCCGTGGTATGCGCGAATACCTACCTATTTATCTTTAAGTGGCCCCGGTTGGCTGCAAGGTGCAATGACCTTAGGCGGCGGTAGTGCGGTAACCTCGTTAACCATTGGTGCATTATTTGGTTATGAGTTTTTGTGGGTTCAGCCGGTCTCGATGATCATCGGTTGCATCATGTTGTTTGCACTGTCCCATCAAACATTACATAGCCAAAAATCGCCATTTGAATCCATGAAAAAACACGTCAATGCACCATTAGCTTGGGGTTGGGCGATTGCAGCATTTTTATCCAGCATTATTTGGGGTTTTGCCCATTACCCGCTCAGTGCAGGAATGCTAGAAGAGATCGTCGTTGTCAGCACCGGTTGGTCGGTGGATAGCGACAATGTTTTTGCCCGTGATATGTATTTATTAGCTTTGGCCTTATTAGTGTGGGCAGGTTGCGCCTATACCGCTTGGAAATACGGCGAGCAAACCGGTGATACAGAAGGAACTAGCGGTAAAGCGAATGCCGTAAAGATATTCGAAACCGGCATAAAATTATTAAGTGCATTAATTATTGTGGCCTTTGCTTGGGTGGTGATCAGCGCCAGCCTAAACGGTAAGGTTGATTGGTCGGCGGTAATGGCAGGTTATATTCCTTCATCGTTACCTCAAGATGCACAGGGCGTTACCGTGCTGATGGCGGCATTAGGCAGTGCGGTTGGTATCAACATGACCTTTATTTATGGCTACACGCTATTACATAAAAAATGGACTCCAGCTCATGTAGAGTTATCCCGCTATGACATCGGTATGGGTTTAGTGGTGCCGTATATTGTGGTAACCAGCTTGATTTCCATTGCCGCAGCGGGGGCATTTTTTGATTCGGATATGGACATTCAGGGCAAACTCAGCCCCATGCAAGCCGGTAAAATGTTTATGTCCGCTGGGTTAGATGAAGTCACCAGTCGCTTAATTTTTGCCTTTGGTATTTTAGGTATGGCGGTGGGTTCGCTTGTCATGCATATGTTGTGTTGCGGCTCCGCAGCGGCGGCGATGTTTAAATGGCCAGAGGGCAGCTTGAAATACAAATTGGCCTTATTATCGCCTACACCTGCCGTGTTAGGTGTGTTTGTATGGTCATCCATGGGCGCTTATGTGGTACTGCCGACCTCTGCAATTTGCGGATTCTTGCTACCCATTGCTTATATAGGCTGGGCTATTTTACATAACAAACGCAGTTATTTAGGTGACGCCATGCCAACGGGCACCAGCCGCTGGTTATTTAACGCGGCAATGGTGCTGTGTATTGTTACGGTGTTAGCTAGCGTGACCTATTCAACTTGGATAAAAATGGCGTAAGTGATGGCAGATAATAGTTCTCAAACTCCAGCAGTGAATATTAAAGACGGCGCTAGTTATGCACCGATGGGGCAATCGGAAAAGGTAGTCGAGCCTGAACAGTTTGGTTTCTCGGTGGCCTTTTTAGATCACGGGCATATCCATGGACAAACCAATGGCTTGTTACAGGCCGGCGCAACATTGCGCTATGTGTATGATAGCGACCCTAAAAGACTCGCAGCATTTTGCGAAAAATATCCACAAGCCATGGTGGCAACGAGTTTTGAGCAAATATTGGCCGATCAGTCCACGAAATTGGTAGCTTCGGCTGCTATTCCTAATCTGCGAGCGGATATCGGTATAAGAGTGATGCAAGCAGGTAAAGATTATTTTACCGATAAAGCGCCGTTTACCACCCTTGAGCAACTTGCAGCGGTAAAAGCGGTTGTAGAGCAAACCTCACAAATATATGCGGTGTATTACGCTGAGCGTTTACATAACGAAGCCGCGTGGAAAGCGGGGGAATTAATCGCCCAAGGTGCCATTGGCCGAGTATTACAGGTAATCAATTTAGCACCTCATCGCTTAGCTAAAGATACACGTCCAGATTGGTTTTTTGATAAACAACAATACGGTGGCATATTGACCGATATTGGCTCCCACCAGGTAGAGCAGTTTTTAACTTATGCTGGTGTTAGCAATGCACAGATTAATTTCGCCCGTGCCAGTAATATGAATAATGCCGATAAACCTGAATTAGAAGATTTTGGTGAAATCTCCATGACCGCTGATAACGGTGCGTCATTTTATACTCGTGTGGATTGGTTTACCCCACAAGGGCAGGCGACGTGGGGCGATGGCCGTACCTTTATTATCGGTACCGCGGGTAATATTGAATGTCGTAAATACAACGATGTGGCGCGCCAAGCACCCGCATCGAAAGTGTTTCTTACCAACGCTGAGGGCGAGCAAGAAATAGATTGCTTAGGTCAATCAAGCTTTCCGTATTTTGGTCAGTTAATTCTTGATTGTATTAACCGCACCGACAACGCCATGACTCAATCACATGTGTTTAAAGCGGCAGAACTGAGCCTGTTGGCGCAGCAGATGGCGGATAATACTTAACCTCAGTTCGGGATAAGAAATGTCGAGAATGCATATAAAGTTTATATATTTCAATCGGTTATGTGTTTTCAATAATATTGACGTTGTTTTTATTCGGTACAGTACTGCTATTTTTGTTCATATCAAGGCGCTCACTATGTTGTTTAGTCATTCTAAACCCATAGTGAGCAACGCAGAGAGGGGCAAAAATAGCTGTGTTGTAAGGCGTTGCTTATCCCGAACTGAGGTTACTTAGTCGGTACAAAACAAACTGATTACAAAAGGCTATTTAGCCCCTTAATTATTTCTACTATTCGCAATTCAAGATTCAAACAAACGGAATGACTTTACCCACCTGCTTTTTGTAATCACGATAGGTTTGCCCAAACTCTTTGATTAAGTCCTTCTCTTCAAAATACAAACCGATAAAGATGTAAAGTGTCATACCACTGGCTAACATTAAATGGCTAAGAGTCGAGGTGGGAACTGACCACATGCCAATTAATAAACCACTTTGAATGGGATGGCGTACCAAACAATAAAGCCCAATTTTTTTGAATCTCATTGCTGGCATATGCTTGCCAACCCACTGGCAGTAGGCCTGACGTAAACCAAATAGCTCAAAGTGATCAATATTGAAAGTGGCAATCACGGTAATAGTCCAGCCGAGGGCACCGATGCCAATGAGTACCTGTCGAACAATAGTTGATTCAACGGTCCAAACGACGCCTTCAATGGGGATCCAGCTACAGCAAATAAAACCAAGAACCAAACCGGTAGCTAAACAATAAGTTGCACGTTCAATGGATGGGTGCATGTGTTGTTTTAGCCAAACCTTAAATTTGGGGCGAGCCATAATGCTATGTTGCAGGCCAAATAACAGCAGCAAACCGGTGTTAGTTAATACTGCTAAGGTTAAGCCAATATCAAAGGGGCCGCTATTGACGGAGATTGGAATAAACCAATCACTAACAAAAAAGATAAAGTAGACCAGACCTAGCATGGATATGCTGTAGGCCGAAATAGCGTATAAAACCCGTATATTGCGTACTAATAAACTCGCTTTATGGGCAGGGCTTTGTTCTATTTCTACATCATTATTGCTATTTACTACTGTTGAACTGTTCATAATAACTCCTAATTTCATCCCTGTTAGGGAGTGAAGTTGGTTGTAACCAAAAAAATTAAATGTATGTGTTTAAAACCAACCAGACAGCTTTACTGGATGAGGGCATATTAGCGATGAGCTGAAAACCAAGCTTGAAGAAAGTCTGGTGATTATCTGAAGATTTCGTAGAGTTATAGACAATGTAACGCTGACAGAATAACGTTTAGCCATTCTTATATAAAAGACACTTCAAGGAATGTTAAGTGATTTATCGATTTGCAGACTGTGAGCTGAATACTCAATTAGTCGAATTGCGCCGTAATGGCAAGCCGGTGGCATTAGAGCCACAGGTTTATCGGTTGCTGCAATTATTAATCGAGAATCACCAGCAGGTACTTTCCAAAGATCAGATCCTAGCAACAATCTGGCAAAATCGCGTGGTGTCCGATGCGTCGCTATCTAGCTGTATTAAGGCTATACGGCAGGCCATTGGCGACACGGGTGATAAACAACAATTAGTTAAAACTGTTCGTGGACATGGATTTCGATTTATTGCTGAACTGCAAAGTAATGACAGAGTGCAAACCGCATCGGCCAACACTGAGTTAGTCAAGCCGCCATCTGCTAATGAATCAACACCCGTTTGGCTTAGAAGTAAGAAGGCCTTTGCTGGCAGAGCATTAGAATTACAAAAAATCACCCCATTGTTAGCGCAACTTAGCGAATTTAACGGCCATGTTGCCTTACTAGCAGGGAGTGCCGGAATTGGTAAGTCGCGGTTGTTGGAAGAAATTGCGGTTATCGCCCATGGTAAACAAATACAAGTCATGTGGGGACGTTGTCGCGAAGATACCGGAGCCCCTGCATACTGGCCTTGGAAGCAATTGTTGTGTGCAAATTTTCGTGATCAACAATTTGTGACTGCCAATGAACATCCTGAGCTGGCCCATTTAATCCCTCAGTTATTTCAGCCGCAAGCAGTTGCTTCGTTGGAGAATATCGAGTCGGAAGGTAGTGGTTCAGAACAAACGCGCTTTAAATTATTTCACGGCATTTGTAGCTTGCTCTCCTGTGCTGCTGCAAGTCAGCCGATGCTGATTATTTTGGATGACTTGCATCGGGCGGATTTATTATCGTTGCAGTTGTTGGAATTGCTGGCCACTGAATTGGAAGGTCAGGGGATAATGATCATCGGTAGTTATCGAGACTCTGATGTTTCCGATGACCACCGTTTCAGTAAAACCATTAGTGAATTAAGTCGTTTATATCGCTACAGCCATCTGCACTTGAGTAACTTAGATGTGGATGCGGTCACGGCCTTTATTCAAACAGAGATTACAGATGTTACCGCTAATACCTTGTCACGTATTGTGCAGCGAACCGATGGACATCCGCTATATCTCATGGAAACCATTCGCCACTTACAACAGGGTGGCGATGCAGAAGCACTACCACAAAATCTCAAGGCGATTATTAATCAACGATTGATGAGTCTTTGCGATGAAACCCTAAAAGCCCTGAGGGCTGCTGCGGTTATTGGTCGAAGTTTCGATATTTTAACCCTACATAACATGCTCGGTATTGGCGTTGAAGTGGTGTTGCAACGCTTAGAATCCGCGTTGGTGTCGGGACAATTAAATGAATTAAATGAACCCGGTCAATTTCAATTTAGTCACGCGTTAATTAGAGATACCCTATACGATGCATTAACCAGTGCGGAACGCTTACATTTGCATTGTAATTTGGCCGAGTACTTAGAGCACAGCAGTTCTGATTTGGTACAAATTGCCTTTCATTACCATCAAGCATCACCATTAGGCATGGCTGATAAAGCGGTTGAATATGCTTATAAAGCCGGTGTCGAAGCAAATAAAATGATGGCCTATGAAATCGCTGTTCGCTATTTTCAACAAGCATTACGCTTAGCGCCCCTTTCTGATAAACCAAAACTCACCTTAACATTGGCAATGGCACAACTTCGCAGTGGCGAAAGTGTTTTAGCCATAGTGACGTTTGAAAAAGCCTGTGAATTAGCTGAACAGTCATGTGAAAATTTGATTTTTGCAGAAGCAGCCATGGGTATGGAAGACGCAAGTTGGCGTCCCGGATTGGCGAATGCCACCGTATTATCGTTTTTGCAGCGTGCTTTGGAATACCCACAAATTAACGGTTCAAAATTGGAAGTGCGTCTATTATGTGCCCTTATTCGAGGCCATATGATGTGCGGTGACCGAAGTGTCAAAACTAAAAAGTTACAACAAAAGGCTCGTCAACTCGCTGAAATTATCGGTGATGACGAGCTAATGGCCAGAGTGCTATTAGCGGAAATATTAGCCACACAGCTTGATCCATTAATTCCCTCGTTATATGAGCTGCGCATAGGCAAAGGCGAAGAAGCGGTGGAGTTAGCCATGCGCTCTGGCAATGTGATGTTTAGCGTTGAAATCTATTCTTGGTTGATTCAGGACTTGTTTGTTGTTGGAAATATTGACCGCATGTTGCAGCATATTGATCGGCAATTGCAATTAGGGGAGCGCATTAAACAACCCTATTTCAATTACTATTTTCTGTTATGGCATTCGTTGCTAAATTTTGCGCAGGGAAATTTCAGTGCGGCGCAGCAATTTGCAGACAAAGCGCTAGATCATTGTCGCTGGCTACCTGGTCAGGATGGTGACGGAATTTACGGTATTCAAACCTTTTCCATAAAACGCGAACTAGGTCAGTTGCAAGGCTTTGCTCCAATCGTCGAACAGTTTGTAAAATCCACTTCTAAGCAAGCGATGTGGAAACCTGGATTGGCATTAATTTACGCCGATATTGGCGAAGTACACAAAGCACAAACATTATTAGATGAGTTGCTCAGAGAAGAGCAAATTAACATCCCCAATGATGCCATGTGGCTTACCTCGGTGGCTTATTTGAGTGAAGTGTGTGCCACATTAGGCGCTACACAATATGCGCAACGGCTGTACGATTTGTTATTACCTCACCAAGATTTTAATTTATTAATAGGCTCCAATATCAGCACGTTGGGAGCGGTATCTCGAATTTTGGGGATGTTAGCGACGGCGCTACAACAATGGTCAATCGCAGAAGCCCATTTTGAACACGCCATTGCCAGTAATGATAAACAGTCCTTCGCGGTGTTTTCGGCTCACAGCCGTTATGCCTACGCTTGTATGCTACATACGCGAAATATCGACGATGATGTTAACCATGCGCAAACGTTAGTTGATGAAACCTTGGTCTTAGCTCAGCAGCATAATCTTAAGGCACTGTCTGAAAAAACACTGACCCTAAGACAACGATTGCGTTCTGGCCCTGTTAAAGCAGCTTCCCACATTGGTGAACTGAGTAAGCGTGAAATTGAAGTGTTGAAATTGGTCGCCAGTGGCAAGAGTAATCGTCAAATCGGTGAAGTCTTATTTGTTAGCCCTAATACCGTTGCCGCACATATTCGTAATATCTTAGAAAAAACCGCAACCTGCAATAGGGCTGAAGTGACCGCCTATGCAGCGCAAAACAATCTACTAAATTAAAAACTAGAAAGTTCTATTTATTCAAAAATGCGATGAAAAATAGTCAGGTCTGACGATGTTTAAGGTGTTGTGCTAGGCGTAGCCTTGGTAATGACTTCTTAATCAAACATAAAGGAATAACTCATGGAAAATGTCACTTCATTAAAAAAGGTTGAACAACACAACTGGCAAGAAATGGCGCTGGCTTTATCGGAGAAATTTGCTGACACTGCCGGTCATTATGATGATAACGATCTTTTCGTCGCTGAAAATTATCAAGAACTTAAATCTTCACAATTGTTCTCTTCTATGGTGCCTGAAACTTTAGGCGGTGGTGGAGCTAGCTATGCCGATTATTGCAATGTATTACGGGTGTTAGCTCAAGGTTGCGGCTCGACAGCATTAGCATTGTCAATGCACTCACATTTAGTTGCCGCGAATTTATGGAAGCTGTCTAAAGGCCAGCCAGTTGAACCCCTATTAAAGCGAATTGCTGACGAGCAACTGGTGCTTATTAGTACTGGCGCATCGGATTGGTTAAATGCGTCGGGAAGTGCAGAAAAAGTCGATGGTGGCTATCGTATTAATGGACGTAAGATTTTCGCTAGTGGTTGTCTGGCTGGCGACCTTCTGATCACTAGTGCGGTATTTGATGATCCTAATGCAGGGTCAACTGTGTTGCATTTTCCACTTTCTATTAAGGCTGAAGGCGTCAGTATTAGCGATACCTGGCACACCATGGGTATGCGCGGTACTGGCTCTCACGATGTTTTACTTAATGATGTTTTTGTCCCAGAACAAGCCGTTGCCTTAACCCGAGAGCAGGGCGTATGGCATCCATTTTTTAATGTTGTGTGTACCGTGGCAATGCCACTGATAATGTCGGTGTATGTGGGTATTGCAGAAGCGGCCGCTAAGCTGACTCGCGAATCAGTGCAGTTTAAAAAGCATGACCCCCATCTACCTTATTTGCTGGGAGAAATGGAAACTTCACTGACCACCGCACAAATGGCATTGCGTGAAATGATCAGCATCGCCGATGGTTATGACTTCGAACCTAGCTTGCAAACCACTAGTGAAATCTTACAGCGTAAAACTATTGCTGCTAATGCGGTAATTAGCACGCTGGAAAAGTGCATGGAAACGGCAGGGGGAGGAAGCTTCTTCCGAAGTTTGGGGTTAGAACGTTTATTGAGAGATATTCATGGTGCGCAATTCCATCCATTGCCGGAAAAACGCCAATATCATTTTAGTGGTAGCGTGACCTTGGGACTACCACCCTTAGGTTGAAATAGTTGCCAGTATATTAGGCAAATGCTTCGGGCCTAACCATTTCACTGATTTCAATAATCACATCTGCAGGGATGTTAGCTTTTTTGGCTGCATCCCTAATGGCGGCAGCGTTGGCGGCCTCATATAAACAGTAGGTTTTTTTCTTATCCGCGCTGAGAAAGGAATATAACCATTTAACGTCGCTGTCATCATTAATTAGAGTGATGTGGTTGACGTCATCAGCGCTTAAATCTAGCTGTTCTGCAAAATTCCGCTCAATTACAAATAGTGCCATTGGGAGCCTCTTTTTTTTCACATTTTGTTTATTCTATGAATAATAGTTTGCTAAACGCAATCAATTAAATAATAGGCCATTAGCGTCATCAATTATCAGCCAGCAGTTTTTTAACCAGTTTTTTTAAGGTACCCGTTTTAACCGGTTTACGCAGCAAAACAAAACCAGCCTCCACGGCTTGTTCGTGAATAATATCGGAGTAGTCAGCGGTATTAATAATAGTCGGGATAGCCTGTTGCCAGTGCTGTTGTAATTTTTGGGCAACTTCAACGCCAATTTCGCCCTGATTTAAATGGTAATCCACTAGCATTAAATCAGCCGTGGTTATCATTTTAATTGCCTGTTGCAGGTCGACCGCGGTGGTAACGTTAGCGCCCCACTGACTGAAAAGTTGTTGCATGGCGTTAAGAATTTGTATTTCGTTATCGATGATTAAGATGTGCTTACCTTGCAAGAATATTGAACTGTCTTGAGGTGTTTTTGCTTCCATTTTCTTAAGTATAGCGTTATGTACTCTAGGCAAAACCACGCTAAAGCTCGTGCCTTTGGCTAACTCAGAATGAACTTTAACGGGATGTTGCAGTAAATGACAAATACGCTCGACGATGGTTAATCCCAGCCCTAGACCTTGACGGTTGTGCTGATCCAATTGATGAAATTCATTAAATATCTCTTGTTGTTGATGTTTGGCAATGCCTACGCCAGTATCGTAAACATAAAGCTGAACCTGCTGTTGCTGGCGGCGTACACCGATTAATACTTTGCCTTTCTGTGTGTAGCGAATGGCATTGGATAACAAATTTTGGATCACTCGACGTAATAATTTTTTATCCGACAATACCTGTATTTGCGTCGGCACATAATGCAACGTTAAGCCTTTTTGCTTGGCTTGTAGGGTAAATTCTTGAACTAACGGTTGTAGTAGCTCATCAAGTGGGAAAGGTTGCAGATGGGTGTTTAACACGCCTGATTCCAATTTCGTCATATCCAGCAACATACTGAGTAGCTCTTCGGCATTATTTAATGATTGCAATAAGCTTTGCGCCATCTGTTGAATGTGTTGATCCTGACTTTGTTGCTCAATCATGCTGGCATATAAGGTGGCAGCATTGAACGGCTGCATCAGATCATGGCCAGCAGCAGCCAGAAATTTGGTTTTACTGTCGTTGGCTTTTTCCGCATCGAGCTTGGCTGCCTTCAATGCATGATTGGCATCTTGTAATTGCTCAGTACGCTCAATCACCCGTTGTTCTAACGTTTGTTTCGACTCTTGTAGTTGTTGCTGAATTTTGACGTGCTCGGTAATGTCACTGTAGGTGGTAACAAAGCCGCCGCCGGGCATAGGGTTACCTTGTAGTTCAATCACCGTGCCATCGGGTTGAGTACGCAAATATTTATAGCTACTACCTTGTTGTAAATAGGCAATACGTTTGTCTATTTGCGCAATGATATTAAGTTGATCAACATCCTCGGCAAACAATCCTCGTCTGGCATTGAACTGCAATAGGTCACGTACGGGCATGCCGGCTTTAATATAGTTTTCAGGATAATGAAATAAGCTGATGTAGCGTTGGTTCCAGGCTAATAACTTAAGATTGCGATCGATAACGCTGATCCCTTGCTCAATATGTTCTACCGAAGAACGTAGTAATTCATGATTAAATTGATAGCTTTGGCTGGCTTCTTCAACCAGATCCACTAATTGGTGTAATGGCACCTGTTGTTTTTCAGTGATGGCCGACAATAATATTCGAGCACTGGCGTTACCTACATGTGCGGCAAGTTCTGATTCAATACTACGCACCAATTGCGCACTGGCGTAGCCGTGTAGTTCGCCACTTAATTTTTCATGCCATTGTTGTTGCTGTTGGGGCGACATTACTTTTTCGGTGACGGCTAATAATGTTTCAATTTTGATGGCAGAAAACGTAGGCGAACCTTGTTCTTGCTCAGCTATTGGCGCGCGACGTTTGATGGGGATTAAACACACCAGCACGTAGCAAACAAGATTGACGCCTAAACTCAAAAATACCCCTTGTGCTAATGCAAAATCATCGGGGGTATTTTCAAAGTAATAGCTAGCTTTAATACTTGGCCACAGTAAATACACCAACCAAATGCTGCCGCCTGCGAGTAGCGAAATAACGGCGGCGGCTTTACGTCGGCGTTGCCAATATAAGCCAATTAATAACCCGGGAGCCAATTGTGCTAATAACGCCATGGCAATAATGCCACTGTTTACTAAAGGCGCAGCCTGACTTAAATATTGATAATACAAATAGGCCATACCCACCACTAGGATTACGGTGAGTCGACGAATGGTAAGTAAGCTGGTTTTGTTGAGGGTATGTTGCTGGTCGGCTCGAAAACGCAACTTTAGCCACAGTGGTGTGATGAGGTTATTGGCGATCATTATGCCCATGGCCAGCGTAGCTACTATCACCATGCTGGTGGCAGCGGATAGGCCTCCAATAAAGGCGGTCATGGTGATCCATGGGTTGTCCGACAACATGGGTAGGGCAATCACATAAGAATCGGGGCTGTGGTCACTGAGTAATATTTTACCTGCTAGTGCGATAGGTAACACAAATAGGTTGATGGCAAGTAAATACAATGGATATAGCCAGCGTGCGCGTTGTAATTCTTGTTCGCCATTATTTTCCACATAGGTGATATGAAATTGCCGCGGTAAACAAAACAGACTGGCGAAGCCTAATATGACATGACTGAGGTATACCCATGGCGCAGAATCACTGTGTAATACTTGCTGCGCTTGTGGATGTAGTTGTGCTTTGCCGAGTAAATCTAATACACCATCAAATAATACGTAGCAAACAAACAAGCCAACGGCGATAAACGCCACTAATTTAACAATGGATTCAAAAGCAATCGCTAGCATTAAGCCAGGATGCTTTTCGGTGAGGCTTAAACTGCGAGTTCCAAAAATAATGGCGAATACCGCCATCAGCACCGCCACATAAAAGCTCACGCCGCCGGGCCATTGGGGATCATCGATGGCTAATATTTTAATATTAGCGGTAACCGCATCTAATTGCAGTGCGGTGTAGGGCAATACCCCGATAAAACAAATTAGGGTTACTAAGGCGGAAATCGCATGGGATTTGCCATATTGAGTGCCGATAAAATCGGCTAACGAACTGATGTTATGTTGTTGGCAAAAGCGAATAACTTTGAGCAGTAATGGATAACCAAAAACGAAAACTGCAATGTTACCAATATAGGTTGGCGTGAATGCCCAGCCAAAATTCGCCGACTGGGTGGTAGTACCGTAAAACGCCCACGAGGTACAATGTACTCCTAATGCTAGGCTATAAATGATGGGGCGTTGACTAGCACTTTTATGAAAGCGATCACCCCAAAAGGCAATGCTAAATAAAATGGCAAGATAACTTAGCGCGAGAAGTGTAAGCCACCATATACTAAACATGGAGCTAGCAAGACGATAGCGGAAGGAGCAATGGGGATGGTGAGAATGAATAACTCACCGCTATTTTAATCTTAAATGAGATTAAGCTCACTACCATTTCTTTTTAGGGGCGAATAATTCATCCAACTCATCTTTACTTTCTTCCACCCGTTTGGCGGTATCGGCGGCATTGGCATCACGCATATTTTGATGAATATTATTCAATTGAGAAGTTAATTCGGCCAAGGTGGTAGTCACATATTCATCCTGTACCTTCTGTGCTTTTAGTGCCGCCAAGCCTTTTTCTAGATATTGTCTTGCAGACCCTAACATTTTGGATTGTAAGGAAGCGTGCACTCGCCGTTTAATGGTTTCAATATTAACTTTAAGTTGATAGCGGTCGAGCATTCGGTCTTGTTCGACAAATAGTTTGGGGTCTATTTTACCCTTATGATTTTCACTGCGCAGAATAATGCGGATACGTTTTATACCTTGTAACAAGGCAATAATTAACTTTTCATTATCGGGCAGATTGAAACGGCTTTCTAAATTATTATTTTCTTCAACGTTGATACTATCTATTTGTTGTTGGGTATCTCGAATGCGGCTTTTGGTGTCTTTGTTTGTCGTATAGTTGAGTGATTGTTTGAGGGCATTGACAATCCGACGCAGCAAAATAACGTGCATATGATTGGTTACCGGTAAATGCTCCATTGCTGCCAGTAGATCATCGGTTTCATCAATAATCGTTTTTAACTTACCTAATTCAGCGCGTTTTTCAGATTCGACTTTATTTTTGTGTTGTTGCACTGCATTAATGGCCACCGCCGTTAATATTAGAACCACAATAAGAATAATTACAATTGTAAACATCATAGAAATTAAGTACCTCTGTAGCGTCTTGATTAATCTTAGCAGCCGCTACTTATTACTGCTTATCGGCGAATGCTAAGGTAATTTTAGTGTAAAAACACTACCACCATAGGTTCCACCGTTTTCCATCAGAATAATACCGTTACGATCCGCACGGGTGTGGGCATTGGCAATCATCTTGGCAAAGTAAAGCCCTAAGCCGGTGCGACCTGTACTGATATCAAAATCTTGCATATCGGTTAAGTTAGCGTCAATCATACTTTGTGGGTAACCCATGCCGTCATCTTCAACGCGTATGCACAAATAACTGTCTTCCACACTGACATTAAGCAAAATATGTTTCTTGCTATAGCGAATAGCATTGATCAAAATATCATTCAGCAATGCACAAATAAGTTCTTGATCATAATACCAAACTAAATCATCGGGCTGTTGAACTTCCAGAGTCATGTTTTTATTGGCAGTGTAATTTTGGTTGGTTGCAACCACTTCATCAATCAAATCTTCAACAAAGTATTCGTCAATGTTTAACGGTAATTTGTCTTTGCCAACTCGATATAATGACAAAATATGCATTAGGCTGGTATTTAGCCGTGACGCCTCATAATGAATGCTGGCTAGTTGATCAACAGCCCCAGGATGTGACTGACCTAATTCATCGGTGAGAGTTTCTATTGATTGCAACAGAAGACACAATGAATTTTTCATATCATGTACTGCAGATGCTAATACGGTCGAAAAGTCGATCATTAAAATACTCAAAATAGTAAAGCAGATGCCAATGAATGGTTTATATCAGTTGAAAGCAGGGATTAACAGGCTTGATTTGCGATAGAAATACATCTTTTGCCAAAATTTTATGGAATTAATGTTGGCATAGGTATATATATTTAGAAGAAACAGGTATAAATAACTATCTCGTTATAATCGTTAAGCTCAACCTTGTTGAGAAGGATTGATTTGAGAAGCATAACGCTTACACTATTTTCTGCGAACAATTAGGCTAATCAGATAAATGAAATTACAACAACTGCGCTATATCGTCGAAGTTTTAAATAATAATCTTAATGTTTCTGCCACCGCTGAAAGTTTGTTTACCTCGCAACCGGGGATCAGTAAACAAGTTAGAATGCTCGAAGATGAGCTAGGCGTACAAATATTTGGTCGCAGTGGTAAGCATCTCACTCATGTAACCGATGCTGGGCAAGATGTGATTAACATCGCTCAAGAAATTTTAGCCAAAGTTGAAAGTATTAAAGCGGTTTCCCGTGAACATACCTTGCCTGATCAAGGTAAGTTGAATATTGCCACTACACATACTCAAGCGCGTTACGCCTTGCCCGATGTGATTAAAGGCTTTATGAATAAGTACGCTAAAGTATCTTTACATATGCATCAAGGAACGCCTTCGCAAATCAGTGATTTAGCGGCTAAAGGTGAAGCTGATTTTGCTATCGCTACCGAAGCTTTGCATTTGTATAACGATTTGGTGATGCTGCCTTGTTATCACTGGAATCGCAGTATTATTGTTAATCGTGACCATCCATTAGCCCGCAAAACCTCGATTACCATTGAAGATATCGCGCAATATTCATTAGTGACTTATGTATTTGGTTTTACGGGGCGTTCAGAATTAGATGAAGCATTCGGACGAGCAGGTCTTGAGCCTAAAATCGTATTTACCGCTACCGATGCCGATGTGATTAAAACCTATGTACGTTTAGGTGTGGGTATTGGGGTTATTGCTTCAATGGCTATTGATGACAAGCTTGATACAGACTTAGTTAAAATTGATGCCAGCCATTTATTTGATTACAGCACAACTAAAATTGGCTTCAGAAAAGGCTCATTCTTACGTAGTTACATGTATGACTTTATAGAACGCTTTGCACCGCATTTAACCAAAGACGTGGTTGAGCGAGCGATGATGCTTAAGAATAATGATGAAATCGAGAAGATGTTCAAAAATTTAACCTTACCGGTTAAGTGATTGTTTAATCATTGAATGCCAAAATAATAAAAACCGCTGATTAGGCGGTTTTTGCTTTTAACATTCGATAATATTAACAGCCAATCCGCCGCGAGCCGTTTGCTTATGTACGCACTTATTTCATCCTGAAAACGTGCTTGCCCCACGATTAAAACCGCTTAACGAAAAGGCGTGGCTTTTCTTGCTGCTTTAATTGTGGCTGAGCATCCGTGCTCAGCAAATAAACGGTTAACATTCAATTATATTAACGGCTAATCCGCCGCGAGCCGTATGCTCATATACGCACTTATTTCATCCTGAAAACGTGCTTGCCCCACGATGAAAACCGCTTAACGAAAAAGTGTGATTTTTCTTGCTGTTTTAAGCGTGACTGAGCATCCGTGCTCAGCAAAGAAACGGCTTAACATTCAATTATATTAACGGCTAATCCGCCACGTGCCGTTTGCTTATGTACGCACTTATTTCATCCTGAAAACGTGCTTGCCCCACGATTAAAAACGCTTAACGAAAAGTGTGATTTTTCTTGCTATTTTAACCGTGGCTGAGCATCCGTGCTCAGCAAAGAAACGGTTAACATTCAATTATATTAACGGCTAATCCGCCGCGAGCCGTATGCTCATATACGCACTTATTTCATCCTGAAAACGTGCTTGCCCCACGATGAAAACCGCTTAACGAAAAAGTGTGATTTTTCTTGCTGTTTTAAGCGTGACTGAGCATCCGTGCTCAGCAAAGAAACGGCTTAACATTCAATTATATTAACGGCTAATCCGCCGCGAGCCGTTTGCTTATGTACGCACTTATTTCATCCTGAAAACGTGCTTGCCCCACGATTAAAAACGCTTAACGAAAAAGTGTGATTTTTCTTGCTATTTTAACCGTGGCTGAGCATCCGTGCTCAGCAAAGAAACGGTTAACATTCAATTATATTAACGGCTAATCCGCCACGTGCCGTTTCTTTGTACTTGGCTTGCATGTCCTTGCCGGTGTCCCACATGGTTTTGATGACTTTATCTAGTGACACTTTGTGCTCACCACTACCGCGCACGGCTAATCGGGAAGCGTTGATGGCTTTGATGGCACCCATGGCATTACGTTCAATACAAGGAACTTGCACTAAACCACCCACGGGATCACAAGTTAAGCCTAAGTTATGTTCCATGCCTATTTCGGCGGCATTTTCCACTGCGCTTAAGTTACCGCCTAAAATTTCGGTTAGTGCACCAGCGGCCATAGAGCAGGCAACGCCAACTTCGCCCTGACAACCCACTTCGGCACCCGAGATAGACGCATTTTTTTTGTATAAAATGCCAATGGCGGCCGCGGTAAGTAAGTAGCGACTGGCGGTTTCTTCATCCACCGGGCGCACGAATTTATCAAAATAGCTCAGTACCGCTGGAATAATGCCAGCAGCACCATTAGTTGGTGCGGTGACCACGCGGCCACCAGCGGCATTTTCTTCATTCACCGCCAATGCGAACAGGTTGACCCAATCCATGGCTATCATGGGGTCGGCATTTTTTTCATTTTGTAGACGGCGGAATAATTCCGGCGCTCGGCGGGTTACTTTTAGCCCACCGGGTAAAATACCTTCATTTTCAATCCCGTTTTGAATGCTTTGCTGCATTACCTGCCATATATGCCAGAGTTTGGCGCGTACTTCAGATTTTGGCCGGTTTTCATTGGCCATCATTAAACTGCTAATACGCACGCCTTGTTCTTTGCATAGTGCGAGTAATTCACCTGCGGTTGAAAACGGGTAGGGGATGTCACCCACTTGTATTTCAGCCTGCTGTTTTTGTGTTGCAAAATCTTGTTCGCGAATAACAAAACCACCACCAATAGAGTAATAACTCTGTTCAAAAATGATTTTATCTTTGTGTCTAGCGGTAAATGTTAGGCCATTAGCATGCAGTGGTAATTGTTTTCGACGATGGAAGACAATCGCATTTTTACGTGGGAACTGAATATGATGGTTGCCTGCAATGGTTATTTGTTGCTGTTTTTCAATATCTGCCAGTAATGGCGAAATAATGTTGATATCGATGGTTTCTGGCTCATAACCACATAATCCGAGTATCACAGCCTTGCCCGTACCATGACCAATTCCGGTTTGCCCTAAAGAGCCAAACAATTGGGTGGTTATGCTGGTCGTGTTAGTTAGGTGATTTTCTGCAATTAACGTATCCACGAAGTATTTAGCGGCACGCATAGGGCCTACTGTATGGGAGCTGGATGGTCCAATGCCGACACTGAACATATCAAAAACACTAATCATTTTTTTATCCGAACATTGTTGAAGGCGGCACTATGCGTAAATGTCACTGTGGTCTCAAGTAGTGTAGTGGTAATAGTTAAATTTGGTTTGTTGCGAGGATGTAAACTTAAGTTGCTGTTAGCTAGTTTAGTGATGGATTACGTGACTTAGGTTACGAATAATGGCGGCGGTGGCTCCCCAAATCATTTGTTGTTGCCATGGAATAAAGTACACAGGATAACGTTTATTTTGGCGCTCTGACCAATGGATGTGATGATTGTCTATATTGAGTACGTGAGCCAAGGGCACTTCAAAAATATCGGCGACTTCATTGCTATCTGCTTGCAGTGTAAATGGGGGCGTGACTAAGCCAATATAGGGCGTGATTTCGTAGCCACTAATGGTGCGAAATTGACTGAGCTTACCAATCACTTCGATATGATGCGCGTCTAGGCCAATTTCTTCTTGGGTTTCTCGCAGGGCAGTATGCTCTAAGCTTTTATCCGTTGTTTCCCAGCGTCCGCCTGGGAAACTAATTTGACCGGGGTGGTGTTTTAAATGCAATGCCCGATGGGTTAAGAGTAATTGCAGTTCTTCTCGGATCACAATAGGAATAAGTACCGCCGCGGCACTACCTGTCTTGCGCAACGGAAAGTCGGCCTCGGTAAAACGACTTTGTTGGTGATAAAAACGGCTCAAAAATTGTTGACGATTCATATCAAACTTTTATCATGAGGATAGTACCGGTAAGATTTTATCTACCTTATGAAAAGTTTCTTGGTATTCCTCATCTACGTCAGAGTCCACCACCAAACCTCCGCCCGCCCAACAGTAAATTTTGCTCTGTTCACATAACAAAGTGCGAATGCAGATATTGGTGTCCATTTTGCCGTTAACGCTAATATAGCCGATGCTACCGCAATAGACGTTACGTCGATGGGGCTCCAAATCTTCGATCACTTGCATGGAGCTTATCTTCGGAGCGCCGGTTATAGAGCCTCCGGGAAAGGCGCCTCGTAATAAATCCAGCGCCGACAACTCAGGCTTTAAGGTACCTACCACAGTTGAAACTAAATGATGTACTGCGGGAAAGCTTTCAATGGCGAATAATTGCGGCACTTTTACGCTGCCAGCAACACAGCTTTTACTTAAATCGTTTCTGAGTAAGTCGACAATCATCAGGTTTTCTGCCTGATCTTTAGTTGAATGCCTTAATTCAGTTTTCATCAATTCGTCCGCTTGCGCCTCTTGTTTTCGAGGCCGAGTGCCTTTAATCGGCCGCGTTTGCACTTGCTGGCCATCAACGGCAATAAAGCGCTCTGGACTAATACTGAGTACACAAGCTTCTGGAAGACGTATAAAGGCTGAAAATGGCGCTTTGTTGGCATTGCGTAAACCTATGTAAGCTTGCCATTCATCACCCTGATAAGTGGCACTGAAACGTTGCGACAAGTTGACCTGATAGCAGTCCCCAGCTAATAAATGTTGTTGAACTTGATCAAACTTACTGTGGTATTCAGCCTCAGTCATGTTTGATTGCCATGGGGTGCTTAACTTAAATGGCGTTGCTGAAGTTAATGGTTGGTTCGCTTTCAATTCCAATTCATTGGCGCTTGGCGCTGCAAAATCGGCATGGGTTACTAATAACCATTGTTGTAGATGATGGTCTTTAATCACCGCCCAAGTATAAATACCCATCGCCATTTGTGGACTGTGATAATCATCAATTGCTAATTCGGGTATGGATTCAAATTGGCGACCTAAGTCGTAAGCCATATAACCCATTGCGCCACCACTGAAAGGCAAGTCACTTTCAAAAGTGTCGTTGCCAAAAATGCGCTGGATTTGTTGTTGCACTATTAACAGCGGATCGTCGTCTTGCATTGATAACTGCTGTTGCTGGTAATCATAAACTTGTGTAATGCCGTTGATCGTGGTCAGTGTGGTAACTGGTGCGGCAACAAATAGATCAAAGCGTGCATCTTGGTGCTGGCTATTCGCTGAGTCGAGCAAGCAGGCCCAAGGTTGATTGGCAAAGTGTTGAAATAGCAGACAAATGTCTATATCGGTGCTGATGTTGAGTTTTTGTATGTTCACGACTTAACTATATCTTATAAAAAATTTAGGCGTTGTTCATCTTGGAGAGTTGACGCGCAGCAGGGTATCATAGGCAAATAGGGTATACCTATTGATATACAATAGAAAATACATGCACAACGTGAACAAAAAAAGACAACGACCAAGAGGCCAAGCATGACCGTTATTCGTCAGCAAGATTTCATCGACAGCATTGAAGATGCATTGCAATTTATCTCCTATTACCACCCATTAGATTACGTAAAAGCGGTGGAGCAGGCTTATAACCGAGAGCAAAGTCAGGCGGCTAAAGATGCTATGGCGCAGATCCTGATCAACTCCAGAATGTCGGCTGAAGGTCATCGTCCTCTTTGCCAAGATACCGGAATCGTCACTTGCTTCGTAAAAGTGGGTATGCAGGTGCAGTGGGATAAAACCGACATGACTGTGCAGCAAATGCTCGACGAAGGTACCCGCCGCGCTTATGGCAACAAAAATAACCCACTGCGTGCGTCGATTGTTTCTGATCCCGCTGGTGCGCGTATTAACACTAAAGACAACACTCCAGCGGTATTGCATTTAGATATGGTTGCTGGCGATAAAATTGAAGTGATGATTGCCGCTAAAGGCGGCGGCTCAGAAAATAAATCGAAAATGGTGATGCTTAACCCCAGCGATTCAATCGTTGATTGGGTACTAAAAACCTTGCCGACCATGGGCGCTGGCTGGTGTCCACCGGGTATGCTAGGTATAGGCATTGGCGGCACCGCCGAAAAAGCCGCCGTACTGGCCAAAGAAAGCTTAATGTATCCGGTCGATATTCAGGAATTACAAGAACGTGGTGCACAAACCACTGAAGAAAAATTGCGTTTAGAGTTATTTGAGAAAGTGAATAAGCTGGGTATTGGTGCCCAAGGCCTAGGCGGCTTAACTACAGTAGTCGACGTTAAAATAATGTCGGTTCCCACTCATGCCGCGTCTAAACCAGTAGCGATGATCCCTAACTGTGCCGCTACTCGCCATGCTCATTTCTTTTTAGATGGTAGTGGTCCCGCAGAATTAAAAGTACCTAAATTAGAAGATTGGCCAGAAATTACTTGGGAAGTCGGGGCCAATACTCGCCGCGTGAATTTAGATACGTTAACTCGTGATGATATTCAAGATTGGAAAGCCGGTGAAACCGTGTTGCTATCTGGCAAAATGCTTACTGGTCGTGATGCGGCCCACAAACGTATTCAAACCATGTTGGATAACGGCGAAGGTCTACCTGAGGGTGTTGACCTCACGAACCGTTTTATATACTACGTTGGCCCCGTGGATGCAGTACGTGACGAAGCCGTAGGACCAGCAGGACCGACTACCGCCACCCGTATGGATAAATTTACCGATATGATGCTGGAAAAAACCGGCTTAATCGGCATGATTGGTAAAGCAGAGCGTGGTCCTGAGACCGTAAAAAGTATTGCTAAGCATAAAGCTGTGTATTTAATGGCGGTTGGTGGTGCTGCATATTTAGTCTCCAAGGCAATTAAAAAGTCTCGGGTAGTGGCATTTGAAGACTTAGGTATGGAGGCTATTTATGAATTTGAAATTGAGGATATGCCGGTAACTGTGGCAGTGGACAGTCAGGGAAATAATGTCCATGAAACTGGCCCCGCTATTTGGAAATCGAAAATTGAAGTAATGGACGCAGCCAAAGCATAATGGGTCGACCGCAAAAAGGCGTCTACGGACGCCTTTTTACACTTTAGTGAGCGGCATTGCTCACAGATCTATGGTGTACCAGCATGGTCTGCGGTTATAGTCGTAGCTGCTTCATAAAAAGTAACAGGAATAACAATAACAATGACATTGGAACAAATCGCAATACTTGTCGGCCCCTTCATCGTTGGCGGAATACTGGCGTGGATAGTTTGCCAACAGGCCAGTAAAAAACTACAGGGGCAATGGTATGAGCAACAATTACAAGCTCAGACTGAATTAGCCCAGTTGCGCCAACAAGTACAGCAGCTTGATGCGGTACAAGCTGATAAGCAGCAATGGCAAGATAAGTGGCAGCAAGTTAGCGAACAAGCCCACCAATTGCATACTCAGTTAGAATCCCAATCTGCCCGTTTTGAACAAGAGCGCCGAGCCAGTGAAGAAAAATTATCGCTGTTGCAAGAAGCTGAAAATAGACTTAAAGAGCAGTTTGAAAATCTCGCCAATAAAATATTTGAACAAAAAACGGAGAAATTTGCCAGTGCTAATAAGCAAGGCTTAGATGCATTATTAGCGCCGTTGAAAGATCAAATTGAAGGTTTCAAAAAGCAAGTTACCGATCAGTATGTTAAAGAAGGTCAGGAGCGAGCATCGTTAAAAACCGAAATTCACGGATTAAAAGAACTCAATCAATTGATGACGGCAGAAGCATCGGCCCTGACTAAAGCCCTCAAAGGCGATAACAAACAACAAGGTAATTGGGGAGAGATGGTATTAGAGCAAATCCTCAGTGAATCTGGGTTGCGCTCAGGTCATGAATACCACACTCAAGAGCAATATCGGAATGAGGCCGGTAAGGCCTTTAAACCCGATGTGATTGTGCACTTGCCCGACCAAAAAGACATTATTATTGATTCTAAAGTGTCCTTGTCCGCTTATGAGCGTTATTTCAATGAGCAGGACGAATCCTTACGTCAACAGCATCTTAATGACCATATTTTGTCGTTGCGCACCCATATTAAAGAGTTAGGTAAAAAAGATTATCAAAAACTTGAAGGCGTAAAAACCCTAGATTATGTGTTATTGTTTATTCCTATCGAACCTGCATTTCTATTAGCTTTAGACAAAGCACCAGACTTAATGAAGTTAGCCTTGGATAACAATATTATGGTGGTCAGTCCGACCAATTTATTGGTGGCATTAAGAACCATTAATAATATTTGGCGTTACGAACATCAAAACCAAAATGCTCAAGAAATTGCTAAAAGAGCGGCTGCCCTTTACGATAAATTTGTTGGTTTTACGGTGGATTTAGAAGGACTGGGTGTTAGCTTACAAACAGTACATAAAAAGTATGATGCCGCCATTAATAAACTTAGTACCGGCAAAGGTAATTTAGTCCGCCGAGTAGAAGAGTTTAAATCTCTGGGGGTGCAAAGCAGTAAGCAAATTAGTTCGGCATTGAGTGGTAGTACTGACGATAACGAATAGTTATGAAAATAATAAAAAGGTGATGCATGAAAGTTAGCCAGTTAATGTCCACCCCCGTCGTTACTGTGGGTATGGATGACCGTTTAGATGAAGTGTACCGCATATTTTCTCATGCACACTTCCATCATGTGTTGGTGGTGAACGGTAAACGTTTAGAGGGTATTGTTTCTGACCGAGACCTGTTTAAAGCGCTTAGCCCAAGAATAGGTACGGCGATGGCGAATGATAGAGACAATGCCTCTTTGAATAAGCGCGTGCATCAAATTATGAGTCGCAAGTTGGTCGTCATCAATCAAAATCAGTCGGTGCTGCAGGCTGTGCGGCTCTTTAACGCCAATAGTATTTCTTGTTTACCAGTAGTAGATGATGAGCATCAATGGGTAGGGATACTGAGTTGGAGGGATATTTTCAAGCAAATTGAAGCGGTTAAGGACAAACACTAAGGCTATAGTAAACCAAGCTTTATTCCAAAATAGGATCCGTTGATCTTTCACGGCCCAGCCCTTCGGGTGAGTCTTAAAATCTCTCACAATGTATTGTAAACAGAATCATTTAGATAACTAAACTATGCTGTTTACCTCTTGATTGAGAAATGTTATTTCTTAACCTCGATGAAGATGAAAGATCAACATACCCTAATATAAAAGGATGTTTATATGACTGATCATAATTCATTACCTAAATGGTTGATGCCGGTAGTAACAGTGGCACTTATTTGGAATTTAATGGGTGTATCGGTCTTTATCATGCAGATAATGTTGACCCCAGATGCCATTGCCGAATTACCTCCCGCAGAAGCCGCACTTTATGAAAATATTCCATTATGGGTCAATGTTGCCTTTGCCATCGCGGTTTGTGGTGGAGCACTTGGCTGTATTTTATTATTAGTCCGCAAATCTTTGGCGTACCCCATATTAGGCTTATCGTTACTGGGTGTACTAGTACAGATGTATCATGCCTTTGTTATGACTAATTCGTTTGAGGTGTATGGTCCTGCCGGTACAATTATGCCAATAATGGTAGTACTGATCGCTAGCGGGTTGTTATGGTTGGCAAAAGCCGCAAAACAGAATAACTGGACTGAATAAGGGATACCATGAAAACCATTGGCTTGATTGGCGGCATGAGCTGGGAGTCCACTGCCAGATATTACAGCGCTATTAATAAGGCTACGCAATCTCAATTAGGTGGCTTACATTCGGCCAAAATTTGCCTATACAGTGTTGATTTTGCGCCCATTGCCCAATGGCAACGTGAAGACAATTGGTCAGCCATGGCAGAAACACTCAAAACCGCCGCCAAAGCGGTTGAAGCCGGTGGTGCCGATATGTTGTTAATTTGTGCTAATACCATGCATAAAATAGCGGATGAGGTGCAACAAGCTGTAAACATTCCATTAGTGCATATTGTCGATGCTACAGCCGAACAATTACTCGCGGATGGTGTTACTAAAATTGGCCTGCTGGGAACCCGATTCACAATGCAACTCGGGTTTTATAAAGACCGTTTAAGCCAAGTGCACGGTATTGATACTGTGGTTCCTAATGAAGCCCAGCAAACATTAGTCCACGATATTATTTATCAAGAATTGTGTTTAGGGCAGGTTAAAGATACATCGCGGCAAACCTATCTCGATGTTATGCAGGATTTAAAAGCAAATGGTGCTCAGGCTATTATTTTGGGCTGCACGGAAATCGCCATGTTGATTAGCCCCGAAGATACTGACATGCCGTTATACGATACCACCCAGCTTCATGGGGAAATGGCAGTCCGGCTAGCGTTAGCTAATGAAAGTTAAGGTGTTGTAGATGGCTGACAGATTATTTAAAGAGTGCGTGATCAGCGTAGAGCAATTACAACAGCATTTAAGTCACCCTGATTTGGTGATCCTGCATACCGACATGCAACCCATTGGATTTGAAGTGGCACAGCAGCCCCAAGGCTCTATACCGACGGCGGTTAACGTCGATGTGGACAAGGACATCAGTGATACCACTCGAGCTTTGCCTCACAGTTTGCCAACGGAAGAACATTTTAGCCAAATGATGCAGCAATGTGGGGTGTCTCAGAATTCCCAAGTGGTGATTTACGATGATTACGGTGTGTATAGCGCTCCACGCTTATGGTGGCTATTAACGGTAATGGGTCATAAACAAGTGTCGGTACTCAATGGTGGTTTGCCAGCTTGGCAGGCGGCTCATTATTCTACTCAGACATTTTTTAGTCAGCCCGAATCACAAGGAGATTTTGTCGCTACATTGGATAAGTCTGGCGTCATTACTGCTAATGTATTGTTGCAATCTATCCAAAACGAACAAGTACAGGTGGTAGATGCGCGTAGTGAAGATCGCTTTTACGGACGCGTGCCAGAGCCACGAGTAGGGCTACGACAAGGGCACATTCCCAAAGCGGTCAGCCTGCCGTTTCAGCGATGTTTAAAAGAGAATAATCCAGTTAATGGTATGCTGTTAGATAAAGACAGTTTATTGAATTTATTTGCCAGTAAACAGTTATCAAAAGACAACAATTTAGCCTTTAGTTGTGGATCTGGGGTAACCGCCTGCATCCCTTTATTAGCCGCCACTTGGTGTGGATTTAACAATTTAAAACTATATGATGGTTCTTGGAGTGAGTGGGGTGCCGATAATGGTTTACCTATCGAATAAGGTGTGTAAATTTGCGCCTTTACTAAAGGCGATGCCATCGTCGAATGATTTAAGTGAACAGGATTTAACATGAAGATAATGGTTGTTTTAGGGGCATTTTTGGCCTATCTGCTGTGTACCAAAGTCGTAGCCCAAACAATTAGCCGGTTAGGGGTAACCAAAAAGGTTAAAATTTACCGAGTAAAATACATTATCAAAACCATTAATATTGTTTTGGGATTGTTGTTCTTGGTGTTGTTAACCTTTTTATTAGGAATTGAATACGCGCAATTATCGTTGTTCTTGTCGTCGGTAACTGCAGTATTGGGTGTGGCGTTATTTGCTCAGTGGTCAATTCTTAGTAATGTAACAGCCAGCTTAATCATCTTTTTCGCCTTCCCCTATCGAGTGGGAGATAAGGTGAAAATTATTGATGGCGACGTTGATATCGTCGGTATTATTGACGAGATCACCATGTTTCACGTTATTCTGCGTAACGATAGCGACGTGATCACCTATCCTAACAGCATGATTTTGCAAAAAGCGGTGATTAAGTTAGCTAAAAAGAAAACCGCACCAGTGAGCGCAACAACTGAAGTGTTGACTGAGCAACCAACACCTGTTTCGACAAAGTCTAACTAACTCTAACTTGGAATAAACAACTCCTTACTAAATTCTAAAATGGCTATGCCGTTCATTTTTATTGAACGGCATAGCCATAGTTAATTATTCCGAATTCAGGTTATTTATTCTTCGTCTTCATCAGTGACGATGACGCCCCATAAATCATGTTCATCGGTGTGGACTATCTGTACCCACACACGATCACCGGGTTGCACATCAAATTCATCGGTGAGGTAAACCTTACCATCAATTTCCGGAGCATCCATATAGCTACGACCGACAGCACCCTCAGAAGTCACTTCATCGATTAGGATTTGAAATTCCAGACCAATTTTATCCTGCAATTTTTGCGCGCTGATCTGTGATTGCTTATGCATAAATCGCTCAAAACGTTGTTGTTTTAATTCTTCTGATACTGGGTCGGGCAAGTCATTGGCTTTTGCGCCATCCACTTCCGAATACATAAAACAACCAACACGATCAAGCTGAGCTTCATCAAGGAAATCCAACAGCATTTGGAAATCTTCTTCGGTTTCACCGGGGAAGCCAACAATAAAGGTCGAGCGGATCACTAGCTCAGGGCACATTTCTTTCCATTTACGAATGCGATCCATAGTGCGTTCAGCCGCGGCTGGGCGTTTCATTAGTTTTAGAATACGCGGACTAGCATGTTGAAACGGAATATCCAAATAAGGCAGAATTTTACCTTGGGCCATCAGTGGAATTACTTTATCTACTGAAGGGTATGGATAAACGTAATGTAAACGCACCCAAATACCCATTTCGCCGAGCTTAGTGCATAGGCCAAGCATATCGCCTTTTACTGGCATTCCGTCCCAGAAGCCGGTCTGATATTTAACATCAACCCCATAGGCGCTGGTATCTTGGGAAATGACCAATAATTCTTTGACACCGGCATTTTTTAAACGCACGGCTTCATCTAATACTTCACCCACAGGGCGACTGACCAAATCACCACGCATTGACGGAATAATGCAGAAGGTACAACGGTGATTACAGCCTTCGGATATTTTTAAATAAGCATAATGACGTGGGGTTAATTTAACACCGATATCGGGCACTAAATTCAAATAAGGGTTATGCACTGGTTGAGGTAAATGCTCATGAACCTGATTGACCACTTCTTCATAAGCATGTGGGCCGGTAATCGCCAGCACATTCGGATGCACTTCACGAATGTCATCTTCTTTGATGCCCAAGCAACCGGTAACAATCACTTTACCGTTTTCTTTAAGTGCTTCGCCGATGGTATCTAAGGATTCTTCTACCGCTGAATCAATAAAGCCACAGGTGTTAACGATAACTAAATCAGCATCGTTATAGCTAGGCACAACATCATAACCTTCGGTGCGTAGCTGAGTCAGAATGCGTTCAGAATCCACAAGATTTTTCGGGCATCCCAAACTTACAAAGCCAATTCGAGATCCCGTGGAAGCACCGCTATTTTTCTCAGTCTCTAAAATTTTAACTGGCGTTTCTAATGTGGTGGTTTGTTTTGGATTTACGATTTCAACGGTCATGCAAGTCTCAGATTACGCTATGGAATAAAATTTTGCGGATTATAGCCCAACCAAATACAAGATGCAGTGTTGATGATGTGATTAACTTTACCGGTTATTAGGCATTTTTTGGTGTGGAATAGGCATTCAACTTAAACTTGCTTTGCCAGCCAAGTAGATTATGGTTTGATTTCAACAATTTAAATAGATAACAACGGTTGTAAGCGATATGCAGCGTCGAGAATTTTTAAAAAAAAGTAGCTTAGCAGTAGCAAGTGCTGGCTTGATTTCCCCTAATGTTTTAGCTGAATCATCTTCATCTCCGATTATTAATGCCTTGCCTAAATGGAAAGGTTTTAATTTTCTCGACTTTTTTAATGCCAATCCCAATAACGCACGTGCTCCAACACCGGAGTTGTTGTTTGAGGGGATGCGTGACTGGGGCTTCGATTTTGTGCGGATTCCCATGGCGTACCCAGCTTATTTGGATATTGATTACAATAAGCCGATTACCCCAGAGCAAGTCATGCATTTTGATGAAGCAAAAATAGCCAAGGTTGATGCCTTAGTAGAAAGCGCCCATAAATATGGTTTGCATGTGAGTTTGAATTTACATCGGGCGCCAGGTTATTGCATCAACGCGGGTTTTCATGAGCCTTATAATTTATGGAAAGACCAAGAAGCGTTAGACGCTTTTTGCCAGCATTGGCAAATGTGGGCCAATCGTTATAAGTCGTTTTCATCAGACAAAATCAGTTTTGATTTGGTTAATGAGCCTAGCTTGCGTGAGGATATGAACGACCAGCATGGTAAACGTGAGACAGTGCCTCCAGCAACTTACCATCGAATCGCCAAGGCTGCGAGCGAGGCGATACGTCAAATTAGTCCACAACGATTGATTATTGCTGATGGCAATAATGGTGGCCATGTGGCGGTGCCTGAACTTGCGGATTTAGACATAGGCCAGAGTTGTCGTGGTTATTTTCCGTTTAATATTTCCCATCATAAAGCGCCTTGGGCGTATAAAGATCCCGATTCATTACCCACACCTAAATGGCCGGATGGCCCTGAGGCAAACCGCGAAGCACTGAAACGTTTTTACCAACCCTGGTTTGATATGAAAAACCAAGGCGTTGGAGTACATTGCGGTGAATGTGGTTGTTATAACCAAACCCCTCATGATGTGTTTTTAGGTTGGTTTGCGGATGTGTTGAGTGTGTTATCCGACGAAGGAATTGGCTTTGCCTTGTGGGAAATGCAAGGGGATTTCGGCATTCTTAATTCGCGTCGTAAGGATGTTGATTACGAAGATTGGCATGGCTACCAACTAGATCGTAAATTGCTCAAGGTTTTGCAATCAGTTTAATCACAAAAAAAGCCGGTGTTTAATACCGGCTTTTTTTGTGATGTTAATTGTCACTCAGTTAACAAAGCACCGGCTACTTTAGAATGAGACTCTCTGCCAAGGGTAGTCATGATATTTTTTCCCGCCTTAATAAGTTTAGTTAAATCAATACCCGTCTCAATGCCCATGCCGTGGAGCATATACACCACATCTTCCGTTGCTATGTTGCCGGAAGCCCCTTTCGCGTAAGGGCAACCGCCTAATCCTGCAACAGCGCTATCTATCACCCTAATGCCATGCTGTAACGCCATTAGAATATTCGCTAGTGCTTGCCCATAGGTGTCATGAAAATGCACTGCGAGTTTGCTGGTGGGTAACGCTTGTCTTACGGTTTCTATTAGTTGCTGGGTCTTTAATGGGGTGCCGACACCGATGGTGTCACCTAAAGATATTTCATAGCACCCCATGTCAAATAGTGCTTTGCTGACTTGGGCGACTTTAGTAGGGGAAATATCACCCTCATAAGGGCAGCCTAATACACAGGAAACATAACCTCTAACCCGAATACCATGCCGTTGCGCCATTGCCATGAGTGGTTTAAATCGCTTAAGGCTTTCGGCAATGGAACAATTGATGTTTTTTTGGCTGAAGCTTTCGGAAGCGGCGCCAAAAATAGCCACTTCGTCGACATTAACGGCTAGTGCTGCTTCTAAGCCTTTTATGTTAGGCGTGAGCGCAGAATAGGTAACACCAGCCTTACGGGGTAATTGTGCAAACACCGAGCTGCTATCGGCCATTTGAGGTACCCATTTAGGTGAAACAAAACTACCGGCTTCAACATGTTGTACACCAGCGTCGGTTAAATTGGCTATTAACTGCAATTTGTCCGCAAGGGCAATAGTCTGAGATTCGTTTTGCAACCCGTCACGGGGGCCGACTTCAACGATTTTTACTGAGTTGGGATAACTTATCTGTGGCGAATGACTCATTCTTCCGTCGCCTCAAAAGCCAACAGGGCAACACCGCCTTCAACTAAGTCGCCTGTTGCACAGTAAAACTCGATTACTATACCTGCTGCGGGGGCCTTGATGCTATGTTCCATTTTCATGGCTTCTAAAATCATGAGTGGCTGATCTTTTTCCACTAAGGTATTGGGCTCAACCAATAGGCTGATGACCGTACCATTCATCGGTGCATTAAAACCGCTGTTGGAGGCGTCATTGTCATGGTTGCCTGTATCTGGAGTCGCGTATTTATAATGCAGCGCATGCTGGTGCATGAACACCGAAAAATCATTGTTATCACTATGAATGACAGCAGAAAAACGATGACCATTAATTACCGCAATGAGCTGCTCTTGCTGAAACTGCCCCGTGCAATGAAATACGTTATCGGCCACTGTGATGGTGAATTGCTGATGTTGGTTATGCTGCTGCACGCGAACCACATGAGATTTACCGGCCAGTATTATTGTTAACAACTGCTCATGGCTCTCATTGGCACGCCAACTGTTGTTGGACTGCCATGGGGAATAATTGTCGTTACTGTTAACGACGGCTTTAGTCTTTTGCTGTTGTAATACTGTGGTTAATGCAGCTAAGGCCAAATCTTGTGGATTAAAGTCTGTATCCGTAATAAATAATTTTTGTTGATGCTGCTCAATAAAATTGGTGGAAAACTCAGTGGTACTGTCTGCGGCATTAATAAAGGCTGGGTGGGTACACAAGTTATACAGAAAATTAATGTTGGTAGTAACGCCTTTAATTTTGTAGGCAATCAACGCTTGTGATAAGCGTTGTAGAGCGCGGTTACGATCTTCATCCCATACAATAAGCTTGGCAATCATCGGGTCATAAAATACCGAGACTTCATCGCCTTGACGCACGCCAGTATCAACCCGTACATGACGACTTTCCAGTGGTGGTTGATGTAAACTAAGCACGCCGGTGGCGGGCAAAAAATCATTTTCCGGATCTTCTGCGTAAATTCGCGCCTCAAAAGCATGACCATTAAGTTGCAGTTGTTGTTGCGCTAAGGGCAATGTTTCGCCCGCGGCAATACGTAATTGCCACTCTACCAAATCAATACCCGTAATCATTTCCGTTACCGGATGTTCTACCTGCAAGCGGGTGTTCATTTCCATAAAGTAAAATGAACCATCGATATCATATAAAAATTCAACGGTACCGGCGCCGACATAGCCAATACTATTGGCAGCTTGCAATGCGGCCACACCCATGGCATCACGGGTCTCTATATTTAAACCGGGGGCAGGGGCTTCCTCAATGACTTTTTGATGACGACGCTGTACAGAACAGTCCCGTTCAAACAAGTACACACCATCGCCGTGCTGATCACAAAATACCTGAATTTCGATGTGGCGTGGTTGAGTTAGATATTTTTCCACCAGCATTTTGTCATCGCCAAAGCTAGACTCCGCTTCCCGCTTGGCGGCTGCTAATGCTTGGCTGAATTCTTTGGCCTGCCAAACGGTACGCATGCCTTTACCACCGCCGCCTGCGGTGGCTTTTAATAGCAGCGGGTAGCCAATGGTATCGGCTTCGGCTTTTAAGGTCTCTTCTGCTTGGTCTTCGCCATGATAACCGGGCACCAATGGTACTCCCGCTTGCTGCATGATGTTTTTAGCGTTGGCTTTGGAGCCCATTGCTTTAATGGCATCCACTGGTGGCCCAATAAACACCAAGCCTTGTTGTTGGCATTGGCAGGCAAAATCGGCGTTTTCAGAGAGAAAACCATAGCCCGGATGTATTGCCTCCGCGCCGGTATCCAATGCTGCTTGTAGAATTTTGTCGCCAAGTAAATAGCTTTGCTTAGAGGGCGAGGGGCCAATATATATGGCCTCATCGGCTAATTGCACATGCAGTGCATGTTGGTCGGCATCGGAATAGACAGCCACGGTTTTAATCGCCATTTTGCGAGCAGTTTTAATTATGCGACAGGCTATTTCACCCCTGTTGGCAATTAATATCTTGTTGAACATATTATTGCTCCTGTCTCCAGCTTGCCGGTCGTTTTTGTAAAAAGGCGTTTAAGCCTTCTTGTCCTTCGTCAGATACGCGTACTTCGGCAATCAGGCTACTTGTAAAATCCAGCAGCTGGCTATCAATGACTTTGTTGCTTACTTGTGGGATCAGGGCTTTGGCAATGGCTATTGCCTTAGGGCCATTTTTAAGTAAGGCGTCAGTCAATTCGCTGATAGTAGTATCTAGCTCTTCTTCGGTGACAGTGTCGCTAATTAACCCCAAACGCCGAGCACGACGTGCCGAGAAAACTTCAGCTGTTACAAAGTAGCGCCTTGCCGCACGGCTGCCAATGGCCTCAATAACATAGGGGCTAATGGTGGCGGGTACCAATCCGAGTTTCACTTCACTTAAACAAAAACGGCTGAGCTTGGTGGCAATGGCAATATCACAACAAGCAATTAAACCCACCGCACCGCCAAAAGCGATACCTTGAACCTTGGCAATAGTTGGTTTCGGCATGCTGTTTAAAATTTGTAACATGGTCGCCAGTGCCAGTGCATCCTGCTGATTTTGCTGCACGCTGTAATCGGCCATGCGTTGCATCCAGTTGATGTCTGCACCGGCGCAGAAATTTTTGCCATTTGCGGTAAGTACCATACAACGCACCGCTGGATTTTCGCCAATGTCTTTAAACAAGCTGCTTAACCGAGCGATAGTATGATCGTCAAAGGCATTATGCTTTTCAGGTCTATTCAGGGTGACGGTGGCGACACCATTGGTATCTAAGTCAAAAAGCACCCCGTTATGCTGATTATTATCTTGCGTCATGATGCTTTCCTTACATTCTGAAAATACCGAATTTGGTGTCGGCAATAGGTTGATTAAGTGCGGCTGAAATGGATAAGCCCAACACCATACGGGTATCCGCTGGATCTATTACACCGTCATCCCACAAACGGGCCGATGCATAGTAGGGATGCCCTTGTTGTTCGTAGGTATCAATAATAGGTTGTTTGAACTGTTGTTCTTGTTCTGCGCTCCAGTCATCGCCTTGGGCATTCTTCTGGTCACGTTTTACCTGGGCTAGTACGCCAGCGGCTTGCTCACCGCCCATTACCGAAATACGCGCGTTAGGCCACATAAACAAAAAGCGTGGGTCATAAGCGCGGCCACACATGCCGTAATTACCGGCACCAAAGCTACCTCCAATGAGTACGGTGAATTTCGGTACTTGGGCGCAGCCTACCGCGGTGACCATTTTAGCGCCGTGTTTGGCAATGCCGCTATTTTCATATTGTTTGCCCACCATAAAACCGGTGATGTTTTGTAGAAATACCAAAGGTATTTTACGTTGTGCGCAGAGCTGAATAAAATGTGCACCTTTTTGCGCTGATTCAGAAAATAGAATGCCGTTATTGGCTACAATACCGACCGGATAGCCATGAATATAAGCAAAGCCACAAATTAACGTAGTGCCGTATAAGGCTTTAAATTCATCGAATTCGGAGCCATCAACAATCCTCGCAATCACTTCACGAACGTCGTAACTGTGTTTGGTGTCTTTGGGGATGATGCCGTATAGCTCTTTGGCGTCGTAAAGCGGCTCGACGGGTTCGCGGGTATCCAGCTCTATGTGTTTGCGACGATTTAGTCGGCTAATGGCATCTCGGGCAATTTCCAATGCGTGATGATCATTATTGGCCAAATGATCGACTACCCCTGAGGTACGACAATGCACATCACCACCGCCTAATTCCTCGGCGCTGACTACCTCACCGGTAGCAGCCTTGACTAGCGGTGGACCCGCTAGAAATATTGTTCCTTGGTCCTTAACGATAATTGACTCATCGGCCATTGCGGGTACGTAAGCCCCACCGGCGGTACATGAGCCCATAACTACGGCAATTTGTGGGATGTTCTTGGCAGACATGTTGGCTTGATTAAAGAATATGCGGCCAAAGTGATCTTTGTCTGGAAACACTTCATCTTGTCGAGGCAGGTTGGCACCGCCAGAGTCCACCAAATACACACAGGGAAGATTGTTTTGTTCGGCAATATTTTGCGCGCGCAGATGTTTTTTAACGGTTAGAGGGTAATAGCTGCCGCCTTTGACGGTGGCGTCGTTAGCCACAATCATACATTCGTGGCCTGCAATACGACCAATACCTGCGATAACGCCTGCTGCGGGAACTACATCTTCATAGACTTGCCATGCGGCCAGTTGCGATAGCTCTAAAAACGGCGAGCCGTGATCGAGTAGGGCATTAATGCGATCTCGCGGTAATAGCTTGCCGCGCTGTAGGTGTTTTTCACGATATTTCTCGCCACCACCTAGCTGAATTTGTTGGATCTTGGCATACAGGTCGTCAACTTGTACCTGCATATGTGCTTGGTTATCGCTAAAATCTTGGCTGCGCACATTAATTTTGCTAACTATTTTCTTCATGCCTGATTTAACCTTATGTTTATGGTCTTGTGAGTGACGAGCAGGTTGTTGCTGTTCAATACTCAGGCTGATTCGTTAAATAATTCGCGGCCGATTAGCATGCGACGTATTTCAGAGGTGCCAGCACCTATTTCATAGAGTTTGGCGTCCCTTAATAAACGTCCGACGGGAAATTCGTTGATGTAACCATTACCGCCTAACAATTGAATCGCATCCAAGGCCATTTTGGTGGCCAACTCAGCGGCATACAAAATGGCACCTGCAGCATCTTTACGGGCGGTTTCACCTCGATCACAGGCTTTGGCAACCGTATAAACATAAGCGCGTGCGGCATTCATTTGGGTGTACATGTCGGCGACCTTGCCTTGTACTAACTGAAATTCACCTATGGCTTTACCGAACTGTTTGCGGTCATGAATGTAGGGCACGACGGCATCCATACAGGCTTGCATAATGCCCAAGGGGCCACCAGCTAATACCAAGCGCTCATAGTCCAAACCGCTCATGAGGATCTTGACGCCATCGCCTTCATTAGCCATAAGGTTTTCCGCAGGGATTAAGCAGTCTTCGAATACTAATTCACAGGTATTGGATGAGCGCATGCCGAGTTTGTCGAGCTTCTGCGCTTGGCTAAATCCGGGCGTACCTTTTTCTACGATAAAAGCACTGATGCCACGAGAGCCACCTTTGGGATCGGTTTTGGCATAGATGATAAATGTATGGGCATCAGGTCCATTAGTGATCCACATTTTATTGCCGTTGAGACGATAGAACTCACCCTGACGTTCGGCTTTCATGGACATACTGACCACATCGGAGCCTGCATTAGGCTCACTCATGGCTAACGCACCAATATGTTCACCACTGATAAGCGTTGGTAGATACTTTTGTTTTTGTGCTTCGTTGCCATTACGGAATATTTGGTTAACACATAAATTAGAATGGGCACCGTAACTAAGGCCAATGCCCGCAGAAGCACGGCTGATTTCTTCCATGGCTACCACATGGGCGAGGTAGCCCATATTCGCGCCCCCATGCTCTTCGGATACGGTAACGCCAAGCAAACCCATATCGCCAAATTGGGTCCATAACTGATTTGGAAAGGCGTTGTCAGCATCGGATGATTCCGCTAAAGGTGCAATTTGGCCTTGCGCAAAAGCATTGACGTGTTCGCGTAACATATCGATGTCGTCACCGAGATCGAAGTTTAATGTAGGGTAAGGGCTATTCATTTTTATTCCTTATGTTCGACATGGATGTACCAGTTCAAATAAGCTGACATCCGCGGGCAAGCATTTAATCTGTGTTAAATTTACGCTGCCCTATATTGTTTAATTAATTATGATAAATCGGCTAAATCCTCACGACAGCGCTGTTCAACATCGTCCAATTCATTCATCAGTAAATGTATATCTTCTAGTTGTTGATTTAATACACTGCGTTTTTCTTCGGTCATTTTTAACATGGCCTGTAATTGCGCAGCTGAATTTTGGTGGCTGTCGTACAGTTCAAACAAGGTTTTGGTTTCGGCTAAACTAAAACCTAAACGTTTACCGCGCATGATTAGCTTTAGTCTTACACGATCTTTTTTAGTGTAGATCCGGGTTTGTCCGTTGCGACTGGGGTTAAGTAACCCTTGCTCTTCATAAAATCGAATGGAGCGGGTGGTAACGTCAAATTCTTTTGCCAGTTCGCCAATGCCGTATTGAATGTCGTTTGTCATGATACTTTACGTTTACGTAATTGTTGGTTAACGTAAAGGTAAGGTAGCCCGACTTAATCGTCAAGTCGTAGCGGCTAATTATTGACTGTATCGGTAAAGGCTAAGCGAAGAGAATGTGCAGCATACTGTACATTGGTTGTATATCGCGGTCTCTTTAACTGGTTTACAGTGGGTTAAAACTGAATATTAAATAGGTAAATTATGATGAGTCAGGATTCGATTGTTATTGTCAGCGCCAAACGTACACCTATGGGCAGTTTTATGGGCGGTTTAAGCAGTGTCAGCGCGCCTGAATTGGGGGCTACTGCCATTAAAGGGGCCATGAACTTAGGTTGCGATATCGCCATCAATGAAGTGATTATGGGTTGTGTACTACCAGCAGGTTTAGGGCAATCGCCCGCAAGGCAGGCGGCAATTAAAGCAGGTTTACCTTTAAGTGCTGGGGTTACCACTATTAATAAAGTCTGTGGTTCCGGTATGAAAGCGGTAATGTTAGCCCATGATTTGATCAAAGCTGGTTCGGCACAGGCGATAGTCGCCGGGGGTATGGAAAATATGAGCAGTGCGCCGTATTTGTTACCTAAGGCCAGAGCGGGTTACCGTATGGGTCATGGACAAGTGCTAGATCATATGATGCTAGATGGTTTGGAAAATGCTTATGACGGTAAAGCCATGGGCTGTTTTGCCCAAGATACCGCAGACAGTGAAGGTTTTAGCCGTGAACAAATGGATAGTTTTGCCCTAGGAAGCTTAACCAAAGCCAAACAGGCTATTGAATCTGGTGCGTTTGATTCCGAGATAACCCCAGTTACTGTAACAGGCCGTAAAGGCAGTGTTGATATAATTACTGACGAAGGTCCAGGCAATGCCATGCCAGATAAAATCCCTAATCTACGCCCAGCGTTTAAACAAGATGGCACCATAACCGCTGCCAATTCTAGTTCAATTTCAGATGGTGCCGCAGCGCTGTTAGTGATGTCAGAAAGTTACGCCAAGCAATTGGGTTTGCAGCCACTCGCGCGTATTGTCGGTCATGCTACTCACTCCATTGAACCTGAGCATTTTACCGTTGCGCCAGTGGGGGCCATGCAAGCATTGTTGAATAAGGTGGACTGGTCTACGGATGATGTGGATCTATTTGAAATTAATGAAGCCTTTGCCATGGTCACCATGTTAGCGATGAAACAACTGCAGTTAGATGCATCTAAAGTGAATGTTCACGGCGGTGCTTGTGCTTTAGGGCATCCTCTTGGCGCATCAGGCGCGCGTATTATTACGACACTGGTGCATGGGTTAAAACATCATAATCTCAAAAAAGGCGTAGCCTCTTTGTGTATTGGTGGTGGTGAAGCCACTGCAATTGCCATCGAGATGTTTTAGAGTGAGTTTATATCAATCCATAGTTTAGGATCTGTCGGTGTCTGTGAAGGAAGCAGGGGGTTTGGAATACGATATAAGGAGCGTTTGTGGATATTCGACTTTGCAAGCGCTTCTTTATGGTCGGGATGCTCAAAGAGTAATTTATCGAGCTGGCCGTTTTCTATTGCTAAACGCAATCCTGCTTCCATGGTCTTTGCCAATTGGTGATCGTTCTTGCGTACAAAAAAATACACTGCGGTTGGGTAGTGAAGCAGAATATTTTTTTCTATGGTTAAATCCTGAGTATCGTATCTTTTAAATTCGGTATTAGCTTCAATTATTGAGCGCGGAAAATAATCAAAGTGTCCGGCGTTGAGTGTTTTATAAATAGTGTTCATCCATGAGGTATTTTCAACGTTAAAACCATTCATTTTCAGTATGTCGGCGTCGACCCAATCTTTGCCTTGTACCGCGACTAGTGATTTAATGTTGTCCAGTGCCATATTCGCGGTGAAATAAGATTGACTTTGTTTGCGTATTACAAAAACACGATACCCTAATAACCCTTTAAGTAATGGGATACGTATCGGCAATGCCTGATTTTCCATATTAATACTGGTCATAGTCCACATCACATCAATCTCACCATCGCTTAAACTTTTTAATACTCGTTTATGGCTCATCGGGATGTCGACAGAGTTGGTGACATAGTCGGTTGAGGTACTTTGCAAGGCTAAATCTAATAGTGATACATAGTAATTATTTAAATAATCAACACTGTGCGCTGTATTATCCACGTACTTAATTTCAACAGTGGCAGCGAATGCGGAATGCCAAAAAAGTAATATGCAACAAAGACAAACGTTAATTTTCATATTGGTTGTTCATCTTCTTTGGGTTGGTGTATTTCTATATCTTTATTGAGTTTTGACTGAATTTCTTGAAAACGTTTTTTGTTGGATTCTGAAAGTGTATGGCGTTTAAGTTCCTGAAAAATTTCCATGGATACCACTTGTTTGTGAGTACCAATACGTGCCTCTACCATGGATTGCAGTAAATTGATCAGAAAAGCGGGTTCACTGGGAAACATTAAATAGGCCTGATAAAACAAGTCGATGGCATGTTTGAACTCATCCTCACCGAATAACTTTAATCCTCTTTTGTTAAATTCTAATGCACGGGTTTTTTTATCACCTAGAGTTTCTTCATTTTTCAGAATACGCATTGCCGTGACGGCTTTGTCATTTTCATCATTGAGTTTAGCCATTTGTATATCACAGGCATGCATAAATTCCGATGCCATAGCAGTATCGCCTACACTATTCCAAACACTTGCCGCATCTGAGAGTAGGGCTACGTCGGCGTTTTCAACATCGCGCATACCTTCTTGTTTTAATATTTCTAGTGCTTTGTCTTCATTGTTATCAAGGATAGCAACTACTGCATTCATGTAATTACGTTTTAGGTTAAGATTTTCATCTTGGCTGCGCCGCGCCGCGCTACCAATCAATAATCGGGCATTTTGTAACGCATTCTCACGTTCTTTACCTGAACATTTTTCTGCCGCACCCATATGGCAGCGCGCTAACTCTAGTGATAGTTCTGAAAAACGCTCGCGAAAATTGCGAAACGATTCGCGCTTCTTTTCTACTAGCTCAATGGCTCTATCATCGAGTCCTTGGGTTTGAAATAAGTGTACTTTTAGTTTTGTCGCGGTAATGGATAAGTCGCCGTCTTTGATTTTATCCATGTAAGTAAGGGCTGTATCGTAGTCGGTTTTTTTGATGTTAATCCGCGCCAACCACTCACAGGCCTTATCTTTGGTCAGTTTGGTGCCTAACATTGACTCCAGAGCAGCTTCGCTTTCTTCCATTTTGTTATCTAGGTACAAACTGTGGATCAGTCCCCATTTAGCCCATACCACTTGATCGGAGCCATCTAATACTTTTTGATACAGCGCACTAGCTTTGGAAAATTGTCCAGTAGCAATTAATAACCTTGCTCTTAACTTATTTAAAGCGCCGACGCTTTTGGGTAACTGCTTATTGCGTATAACGTCTTCTAATAGTTCAAGGGCTTGATGGTTATCCTGTTTATCCATGGCGTCATACACTGGGCTAAGACGTTGTCTTAAGGTCCAGATAGTTGCGACAGTCTTTTCGAGACTACGTATGGTATAGGGCTTTAAAATTACCGCATCCGGGTGCACATCAACTATTTGTCCAACCACCATCGGCATACGCTCAGCGGTAACAAAAATGACGGCGGTTGAGGGCTTTAATATGCCAGCTTGTTGTAATTCTTGAACGACTTCAACACCGTTATTATTCAGCTCAAGATGGTAGTCCATCAAGATAATATGAAAATTGCGCTTATTCATGGCTTGCTTGAGTTCACGGCCATGTGAATAACAGCCAATATCATTGAATCCCATTGGCATTAGGTGATTACGCAAGTTTAGTCTGGCTGCGCCATTATCTTCAACGATGGCTACGTTTATGTTGGATAAACCCATTAAAGTGTCAAAAAACCTTATATCGAAGTGACAAAATTCATAATATTTTCAATCTGATAATAGCAATAAAATATTTTATAAACCTAATGTTTTTCAGAGATGCTCAATAACTTGTCAGTATAACGGTGGTTAAATCATTACCACAAGACAGCAAGGGGTTAAGATATGTGTACAGTTTTTTAATGGATCTTTGTTGTTTAAGTTAACCTTTACGTTAACGATAGGTTAAAGCTTTGTTAAGCTCCTACACTACTTAAGTGAAGAATTTAATCTCAGGCCACCTATGAAGACTGTTAAACAACTTATCAATGGCGCTTTTTCAACGTCAAGCTCAAAGCAAACTATTAAGGTGACTAATCCAGCTAACAATCAAGTGATAGCTGAATTGCCTTGTACCACAGAAACAGAAATGTTGATGGCGATAGAAAGTGCCAAGGTCGCGTTTGAATTATGGCGTGAGGTGCCGGTTTTAGAGCGTGCTCGAGTAATGATGCGTTATCAAGCTTTGCTTAAAGAACATCATGATGAGCTCGCGACCATCCTCAGCCAAGAAACCGGTAAAACTTTTGCAGATGCTAAAGGTGACGTATGGCGTGGTATTGAAGTTGTAGAACAAGCCATGAATGTGCCAGCGATGATGATGGGGGAGACGGTTGAAAATGTTGCAGCAGGCATTGATACCAATAGCTATATTCAACCTTTAGGTGTTTGTGTTGGTATTACGCCGTTTAATTTCCCTGCCATGATCCCTTTATGGATGTTTCCTTTGGCCATTGCTTGCGGCAATACCTTTATTTTAAAACCCTCTGAACAAGACCCCATGACGCCTATGCGTTTAGCCGAACTATTTATGCAAGCTGGTTGCCCTAATGGGGTGTTGAATGTGGTGCATGGCGGTAAAGAACAAGTGAATCAATTGCTCACCCATGAGGATACGCGAACGGTGTCTTTTGTAGGATCGGTGGCCGTTGGCCAACATATTTATAAAACCGCTACTAGCTATATGAAGCGCGCACAATGTTTTGCTGGGGCTAAAAATCACTCGGTTATCATGCCCGATGCCAATAAGTCACAGGTGATTAGTAATTTAGTCGGTGCCAGCGTGGGCGCAGCAGGACAACGCTGTATGGCCATATCAGTGGCGGTGTTTGTCGGCAGTGCTAAAGAGTGGATTGAAGAATTAGCCGCCGAAATCGCCAAAGTAAAACCGGGATTATGGGATGATGAAGATGCCGGTTTTGGGCCATTAATTAGTCCACAAGCCAAAGCACGCGTGTTGTCACTTATTGCCGAGGGTAAGCAACAGGGCGCCGAATGTTTGGTGGACGGTAGTGACTTTATTTTAGCCGGCTATGAGCAGGGTAACTGGATTGGCCCTACGGTGTTTTCAGATGTGACTGAGAGGATGTCCATTTACCAGCAAGAAATTTTTGGTCCGGTGCTGTGTTGCATGTGTGTTGATACCTTAGATGAGGCGTTAGCCTTAGTTAATCGTAATCCATACGGTAACGGCACGTCTATTTTTACTGCCAGTGGTGCCGCCGCCAGAGAATATCAGCACCGCGTTGAAGTGGGCCAAGTGGGGGTTAATGTACCTATTCCGGTACCTTTGCCATTCTTCTCATTTACCGGTTGGAAAAACTCTTTCTACGGCGATCTACATGCCTATGGCAAACAAGCTATTCGTTTTTATACGGAAACCAAAACCGTAACCTCACGTTGGTTTGACGACGAAGTGGTACATAGCCCTAATTTAACCATTAACTTGCGTTAAGGATGTGCATATGGATTTTAATTTAAATGAAGATCAACGAGCCTTTATCAGCACCGCTCGTCAATTTTCCAAACAGGAATTAGCGCCTAATGCCGCTGGGTGGGATAAAGAACATTACTTTCCTAAAGACGTGATTCAACGGGCTGGCGAATTAGGTTTTTGCGGCTTGTATGCTCCAGAAAAAGCCGGCGGTTTAGGACTGTCGCGCTTGGACTCTTCGCTTATTTTTGAGCAATTGGCCATGGGTTGTACCACCACTACGGCAATGATGACCATCCACAATATGGCCACGTGGATGGTAGCGACGTGGGCGACAGAACAAATTAAACAACAATGGTGTGATGAGCTGATCAGTGGGCAGAAACTTGCTTCCTATTGCTTAACTGAGCCAGGTAGTGGCTCGGATGCCGCTTCATTGAGTACCACTGCGGTTAAGCAAGGCGAAACCTATATTTTAAACGGATCTAAAGTGTTTATCTCTGGCGCCGGCGAAACCGAATTATTAGTAGTAATGGCACGTACCGGTGAAGCCGGGCCCAAGGGCATATCTGCTTTTGCGGTACCTGCGGATATCGAGGGTGTTATCTACGGTAAAGCCGAAGAAAAAATGGGCTGGCATGCTCAGCCTACAAGGCAAATCACCTTTGAAAATGTCGCTATACCTGTAGCGAATTTATTAGGACAAGAAGGTCAAGGCTTTACTATGGCGATGAAAGGATTGGATGGTGGAAGGATTAATATTGCTACTTGTTCCATCGGCACCGCTCAACAGGCATTGAATACGGCTGTGGGTTATATGCAAGAGCGTAAACAATTCGGTAAGCCGTTAGCAGCGTTTCAGGCATTACAGTTTAAAATCGCTGACATGACAACGGAGCTAGTGGCAGCAAGGCAACTGACTAGAATGGCTGCCTTTAAATTAGATAATAACGATGTTGATGCCACTAGTTACTGCGCGATGGCTAAACGTTTTGCTACCGACGTGGGTTTTACAGTATGTAACGAGGCGCTACAGATTCATGGTGGCTACGGTTATATTCAAGAATATCCATTGGAGCGCTATGTACGTGATGTGCGAGTACATCAAATACTGGAAGGTACCAATGAAATAATGCGCTTAATTATTGGCCGTCGTGCCTTAACCGAAATGGCTGGCGAGTTGCTTTAAATAAATTTCGTACACGGATTAACTCAAACCGCAGATTTGCAAATAAAGGGTAGGTATAAGTGAGCGATAAAGTTCTTTTTTCTCGAATTAGTGCAGCCAATGGTAAAAAGATTGGCCATGCGCGATTAAATAAACCGCAATCACTGAATGCGTTAGACATTGATATGGTCAGGGCGTTAATGGCCATGTTGTTGGAGTGGCAGCAAGATCCACAGATCGTAGCAGTGTTTGTTGATGGAGCTGGCGAGAAAGCCTTCTGTGCCGGCGGTGATGTGGTGGCGATGCATAGCGTTATGAAAAAGGCACCTGCCACCGTCCCTTTGGATGTTGTCACCTTTTTTACCGAAGAATATCGACTTGATTACCTTATTCACACTTATGCTAAGCCTATTATTGCGTGGGGTAGTGGCGTTGTCATGGGCGGTGGTCTTGGGCTGTTTGCTGGTGCCAGTCATCGGATAGTGACTGAAACATCTCGTGTCGCTATGCCCGAAATAAGTATTGGTTTATATCCGGATGTAGGTGGTAGTTGGTTTTTAAACCAAATGCCCGAGGGCATGGGATTGTTTCTAGGCCTAACCGCTGCCAGCGTGAATGCCGCAGATATGCTGACTATTAAGTTAGCTGACTATTTTGTTGCTGATGCCGCCAAAGATGATTTTTTAATTGGTTTAGCGTCGGTTAATTGGGACGCTATCGACTCTAGTCAACAGCAAAAATGTACGGCGCTGTGTCATCGCTTCCAAAAGTTGTATCAAAGTGGGTTACCGGCCCCGATTGTTACTCTGCAACAAGACTTGATTGCTGCTTGTACTCAGGATAACGATGTCGAACTGGTAGTGAATAATATTCTAAACCTACCTTGCCAAGAAATTAAATGGTTGCAGAAAGCGCAAAAAACCTTGGCAGAGGGCTCTAAGTTAACTGCGGCGATTGTTTTTGAACAACTACAACGGGCTAAAACAATGACGTTAGCGGACTGTTTTCGCATGGAGCTGACCTTGTCTTGTCGTTGTGCTCAACTAGGTGAATTTCAAGAAGGGGTGAGAGCGTTGCTAATCGATAAAGATCGTAATCCCAAATGGCAATATCCGTCCATCAAAGACATCACTCCAGAGTTAATCACGCAGTGTTTTGCACCATTGTGGTCACCCTCATCACATCCCCTATGTAATTTAGAAAAGAGTTAAAAGTGAATTAGGAACTGTATATGAATAATCACTACGCTTTTATCGGATTAGGCAATATGGGCTTACCCATGGCCAAAAACTTGCTGAAAAACGGTTGTCATCTCAGTGTGTTTGACTTGGTCGATACTGCCATGGATGAGTTGGTTGCTCATGGTGCGGTGAAAGCTGAATCAGCCGTAGCTGCCGTCGATGGTGCTGATGTGGTGATATCCATGCTGCCTGCTGGAACTCACGTGCAGCAACTTTATCTTGGTGAGCAGGGGTTACAAAACAAGTTATCAGTTAATACGCTGGTGATTGATTGCAGCACTATAGATAGCCACACCGCGAAAACGGTGGGACAAGCATTAGCAAAAAACAATATTAAATTTATTGATGCGCCGGTGTCTGGCGGTGTCGGAGGTGCTGCTGCTGGCACATTGACCTTTATTGTCGGTGGCGATAAAGCCCATTTCGATATGGCTAAACCTATTCTTGAGCATATGGGTAAAAATATCTTTCATGCCGGTGATTTGGGCGCGGGGCAGGTGGCAAAAATCTGCAATAACATGCTGTTGTCGGTATTGATGACCGCCACCGCAGAAGCCATTCAAATGGGCGTTGATAACGGCCTCGATCCAAAGGTGTTGTCGGATATTATGCTACAAAGCTCAGGACGTAATTGGACCTTAGAATTGTACAACCCATGCCCGAATGTGATGGAAAATGTTCCCGCTAGTAAAAACTATCAAGGTGGCTTTATGGTGGACCTGATGAAAAAAGACTTGGGTTTGGCTATGGAAACCGCCAGTAACAGCAAGTCAATTACGCCTATGGGCGCGTTAGCCAATAGTTTGTACAAAATGCACAGTGCTCAAGGTCATGGGCAATTAGATTTCTCCAGTATTTTTAAACTGTTTCAGCATTAATATCAGTAATAATAAAAGTAGGTAAAAGACATGGATCTTAAAGATAAAGTCATCGCCATTACCGGTGCCGCTCAGGGCTTAGGTAAGGCCATGGCCATAGCACTTGCCGAGCAAGGCGCACATATTGCCCTTATTGATATGCAGTTAGATTTATTGGTGGTCACTGCTAAAGAAATTGAGACATTAGGGGTAAAGGCCAAGGTCTATAGTTTTGATGTAACCGATGACATAGCAGTCGAAGCTGGCTTTGCTAGCATAGCTGACGATTTCGGCCAATTAAACGGGCTGATCAACAGCGCCGGTATTATGCGCGATGGTTTATTACTCAAAGCCAAAGATGGTGTAGTGACTGAAAAAATGTCCCTGCAACAGTTCACTTCAGTAATGAATGTGAATGTCACCGGCACGTTTTTATGTAGTCGAGAAGCCGCAGCGCAAATGATTGCCACCAATAGCGATGGTGTGATTATCAATATTTCATCGGTATCACGGGCGGGTAATATGGGACAAACCAATTATTCAGCCTCTAAAGCCGCTGTAGCGACCATGACTGTCACTTGGGCTAAGGAGTTAGCCCGATATAACATTCGTACTGCCTGTATCGCTCCTGGCTTGGTAGAAACTGCCATGGCAGCACAAATGCGACCAGAAATGCGTGAGATGTTCGTGAAGTCGGTCCCGTTAAGACGATTAGCTGAAGTTGAAGAACTAGGGCATGCCGCGCGGTTTGTTTTTGAAAATGATTATTTTACTGGCCGTACTATTGAATTGGATGGTGGTACTCGAATCTAACTTTCGTCATAAGTATTGCTGATACTAGTGGCCTCGGGCTGCTAGTTTATATTGCATGTCCGCTGCTATTACAAAACACTTTCTTTGCAACCCGCTGGGCAGATTGGTATTCTGCGCGCCAATTCATTGCTTAATAAAGTTTTTTATCCATGTGGAATTGTCCTGCTTGCCACGCACCTTTAGCCCTTGAGCTAAGTCTCAATCAACACCAGCGCCAATGGCAATGCGAAACTGGTCATAGCTATGATGTGGCTAAAGAAGGTTATGTGAACTTAATGTTGGCTAACCAAAAAAATTCCAAAGAGCCCGGTGATAACAAAGCGATGATTAACGCGCGACGGGCATTTTTAGATCAAGGCTATTATCAGCCATTAGCAGAACAACTGGCGCAACTCATTGAGCAATATTGCCCAACTGAAACGCTCAACATTTACGATGCCGGCTGTGGTGAAGGTTATTATCTTAATCATATTCAGCAGGTTTTGTTGCAGACGAAAACAGCAGATAGAACAATAGTGGCACAGGGCAGTGACATTGCTAAAGTTGCAGTACAAAAAGCCGCTAAAAAGTATCCGCAAAGTCAGTTTGCGGTGGCCAGTAGTTTCCATCTGCCTATTGGGAGTAGGAGTATTGATGCCCTTATCCAAGTGTTTGCGCCGTTGTCGGAAATCGAAGTGTATCGCGCCCTTAAAAACGGCGGCATTTGGTTGTCAGTGAACCCAGCTGCAGAGCACTTATGGCAGTTAAAACAAGCCTTATATGACACGCCGCAGCCCTTTGTTGTAGAAGAGGTGAAGGCTGAAGGTTTAACGCCATGCTATCAACAAACATTACAATTTGCTATTCACATTGATGATCCACAACAGCGTCAGCACCTATTAGCCATGACGCCTTACTATTGGTCCACTCCAAAAGAAAAGTTACCGCAGGTATTAGCAGCCATGGCCAATTTGACGATTGCCTTTGATATTCAAGTGCAAATTAAGCAGGGCCAAACAGATGCATAAGGCGGTATTTTTAGACCGTGATGGCGTAATTAACGTCGACCATGGTTACATTGTTAAGCCCAGCGAATTTGAGTTTATTGATGGCGTAATTGAAGCCTGTAAAGCGTTACAGCAACAGGGATATAGGTTGGTGATAGTGACCAATCAGTCCGGGGTTGCTCGTGGTTATTACAACGAAGATGACGTGCAGCAATTGCATGTATGGCTACACCAGCAATTTACTGCCCATGATGTTGAGATTGCGGGCATATATTATTGCCCCCATCATAGTGAAAAAGGTCTAGGTGATTACAAATTGGATTGTGATTGTCGTAAGCCACAGCCGGGGATGTTATTGCGGGCTGCCAGTGAGTTGGATATCGATTTACAGCAATCAATAATGGTAGGTGATAAAGAGTCTGATTTACAAGCCGGTATCAATGCTGGCGTAGCTCAATGTATTTTGGTGGGTGATCGTCTTAAATTGTCTCGCCTCGCTAGCGCCCGTTATGCCAATTTACTTGAGTGGCAACAAGCGTTTAGCAAAGAAAATTAGGGGTTACAGAACCTAATCTTCTTCATCCCATTTGGCGTTATTATCGGTTTTGTCTTTCAGGCTTGGCATTTTGGTTTTGGCGGTGTCTTTTAGGATCATGATGTTGCCAAATATAATTCCCAAAACCACAATGAAGATAACAACAACAATCCAAGTACTCATCGCGGTTGGCCATTGAGGACGTAACGGGTAAATATTTCGTCTAATGAATTCAAAATAATATCCTTACCGGCAATATCCGTTGCCCGCAGTAAATTAGCTAACGCATCTAAATCAAATTGGCTAATGATGTGAGTGGCTTGTTCTTCAAAACTAATATGCCACGGTTCGCTGGCAACACCACCATTAAAGTTGAGGTAAGGTCGATAAAAGCCAAAAGTGGCTGCTTGCAGTGTTAGCCATTTGGCTAACTCAAAACAGGGGCCACCCTCAGTATACTCGGCGGTAACTAATTGCAATGCTTGACCGCTTTGCTGCACACCTTTGGCATCATAAACATCAAAATCCGTGCCCCAATGATGACGGCTGCTGCCGGGTAAGGCAGACCAAGTTAAGATGGTCGTTAGTTTTTGCTCATCGGTTAAGGTGGTGGCATCCACCACCTGACTATTAATATCCAGTAGTGGCCGCTGGCCATTCCATTTTTCATTCCAAATTAATAATTGTCGCTGAAAGTCGCGGTAACTACTGGCGATACTTATATCGATATTATGTTGTTGTGCTGCTTGGCACATGGCGTCAAAAGCGTCGGCAACCAAGGGTAATAACTTATGGCTTTGTTGGCAGTCAATTAAAAGGCTGCCGTCAAGGCCAAGGTATTGTTCGCTGCTGAGGCTTAGTATTCTACTCATGCCAATAAGTTAACTAACATTTTGTAATACACATCAGTAAGTAACTGTAAGTTCTTGATGCTGACACATTCATTAATTTTGTGAATGGTGGCGTTTTCAGGGCCGAGCTCAATCACTTGCGCGCCAGTAGGGGCAATAAAACGTCCATCCGAAGTACCGCCAGAGGTGGATAGTTCGGTTTCAATTCCGCACACGTCACGAATAGCCGATTGGGTCGCTGTAACTAAATCCCCCTGTTCAGTAATGAAAGGTTGGCCGTTAAAAGTCCAGTGGATGTCGTAATCAATACCGTGCTTATCAAGAATGTCGTTAACACGTTGAATAAGTTGTTGATCTGTAGTTTCCGTTGAGAAACGAAAGTTGAAACAAATCTCAGCAGTACCCGGGATAACATTACCTGCGCCAGTTCCTGAATGAATATTGGATACCTGAAAACTGGTTGGCGGAAAGTACTCATTGCCGTTATCCCAATGTGTGGTTGCCAGTTCGTCGAGAGCGGGGGCCACCATGTGAATGGGGTTTTTAGCTAAGTGGGGGTAGGCCACATGACCTTGAATACCTTTAACGATTAGATCGCCAGTTAGCGATCCTCTGCGGCCATTTTTAACGATATCGCCAGTCGTTTTGGTGCTAGAAGGCTCACCGACCACGCACCAGTCTATCTTCTCGTTGCGCGCTTCTAGCGTATCGATTACCCGAGTGGTGCCGTTGATAAAGGGGCCTTCCTCGTCACTGGTGATCAAAAACGCGATGGAGCCTTTATGGTTAGGATAATCTTTAACAAAACGCTCGGTAGCCACACACATGGCGGCTAAACTGCCTTTCATATCCGCAGCACCGCGCCCATAAAGCATTCCGTCTTTTTCTGTGGCTACAAAAGGTGGCGTATCCCACTGTTTTTCTGGGCCAGAGGGAACGACATCGGTATGCCCAGCAAAACAAAACAATGGTAACGCGTTACCATTTCGCGCCCACATATTGGTGGTATCTTCGAAAATCATGGTCTCAATGTTGAATCCTGCTGGCGTCAAAATGTCGGCCATTAATTTTTGGCAGCCCGCGTCTTCTGGCGTCACTGATGGACGATTAATGAGTTCTTTAGTTAAGCTAATGACATCCCAGCTCATGCAAATATCGCCTTGTAAGTGTCGGCTTTAAAACCAAGAAAGTACTCGTCGTTGTGAATGAGTACCGGGCGCTTAATCATGGCCGGCATTTCTAACATCAATGCTATGGCTTTTTCTTGATTCATATCCGCTTTTTGATCATCGCTTAATTGGCGATAGGTGGTGCCGCGGGTATTGAGTAAGTTTTGCCAGTCTAAGTGTTGTACACATTGCTTTAACCACTCTGCATCAAGACCGTCAGTACGATAGTCATGAAAGCGATAGTCAATTTGTTCGGATTCAAGCCATTTTCGGGCTTTTTTAATGGTGTCGCAGTTTTTAATGCCAAATAAGGTTGTCATAGATTTCAATGAGATAAAAACAAAAGAGATGAATAGCCCTATTGTTTCACGCTCCGATTCAAATATAAAGCGTCATGGCAGTATCTTCACCTGCAACCACTTGCTGATAATAGGCACGTATTCTCGTTATTTTATGACTGTTTGAGTATTGTTATGGGGGGAGATAATCTTCCAAAGGAAAACATCTGCCAGTAGATGAAGTGACTATATCTATGATCTATATCTATGGTTTTACGGGGTGGGAATAATGGTCTGGAGTAAGTCAGTTAAATTTCAAAGGATAGGTATAAATTAACTGAGTATCAGCCTAACACTATAATCAATATGGGCTATTTTTGTAATACAGATTGATTATTTAAGTTTCCGCTCTGAGTGGATTGTGAAGTTATTCTCTTTTATCCACGTAATCTGTGGATAACCTTGTTGAGTAATTCTGTACATCTATCTAACTTATTAATTTATAAAGATTAATGTTGGTGTATGTTAAATGGTCAGGCGTTGGTTTTACATACTTTTTGAGGTTGATTAATGAGCAAAAATGAAATTGGCAGTGTAAGTTGGCATGATCTTACCGTTACTATGGCAGACGACATTAAAAACTTTTATGAGTCCGTCGTTGGTTGGGATAGTCGACCAGTGTCCATGGGAGAATATTTGGATTATTCCATGCAATCACCCACCACTGGTGATGATCAGGTGGGTATCTGTCATGCTAGAGGTGCAAACGCCGATTTACCCGCTCAATGGTTAATGTATATTCTGGTGGAGGATGTTGATAAGTCCATTGCCGCCGTGGAAAAACAAGGCGGCTGTTGTGTGACTGAGATTAAACATTTTAGTGCCACTTCCCGCTATGTGGTTATTCAAGACCCCGCCGGTGCAGTCTGTGCAATTTACGATGAGAAATAGACTCTCGTCATTATCAATGTGTGTAAAAATGATCGCGTTGATGGCTTTAAGTTTAAGGGATAACCATAATAAAGAGTGTTTCCTTGGGCGACATAAAACTATTAAGTATTTCATTTAGCTGTTAAATTTATATTACATATCATGAATAACTGAAATGAATGTGTTAGTTTTTCAGCCTAAAACGGGATGTTATTTGAATTCATGTTAATTGTTTCACTAGTTAATATTTTAAAATGGTTAATGGCATGCAGAAAACCGACATTAGTATTGTTGTTATTTTGCTATTGCGCTTCCTCTTTTGCCGTATCTAACTTTCCTACTCAGGTTAAATTCAATCATATTTTAAGCAGTGAGCTTGAAAAAATCGGCTATATCCATGGTATTGCTCAAGACCAAGACGGTTTTATGTGGTTTGCGGCGTTACAAGGGCTGGCTCGTTACGATGGCTATAAACTTAAGATTTTCAGGCATGATCCACAACAACCGAAATCCTTAAGTCATAACTGGGTGAAAAGCATTGTCAACACTAGCCGCGGCCAGATGTGGGCGGTTTCTCATTTAGGATTATGCTTATATATTGCTCCCCAAGAGAATTTTCAATGTGCAACGATAAAGGATAACCAACAAAAAACGACAGTGACGTTTTCTACTTTATTCGAGGATAGCGAAGGGCAATTTTGGGTTAGTACCTCATTAGGCCTAAAAATGTTTGATCCAGTAAAGCGGGTTTTTACAGATGTTCCCAGTAAGCTTGCTGCGCTTATGGCACCTATCGAGAATCGGGAAGATAACTTTGTTGAAGAAATAACTGAAGATCAATCCGGTAATCTATGGTTTGGTTTGATGGGTAATGGTCTGGTGCGCTACCACCAACATTCTGGTGAAATAACGCATTTTGTTGCCAATGCTGAAGTACCTGGGAGTCTAGCCAGTAATAAAATTTTGGATGTGTATATAGATAGTAAAAATACTCTATGGATTGGCACTTTGGGGCAGGGGGTGCAGTATTTTAATCCCGACAGTAATAGTTTTATTCAGTTTATTCATAATGAAAGTGAAAAAGCTGAAGCGGTTTGGAACATCGTTGAAGATCATCAAGGTATGTATTGGATAGGCGATGGTACGGGCGTACATATATACGATCCACAATTGAATGAAGTTAAAAATTATATTTATAAAGAGGGACTGCAAGGTGGTCCAGGTAATTTTGTCGGCCGTTATATTTACATTGATAGTTCCGATAATTTATGGATTGGCTATTTCCCCAGCGGGGTTGATATGGTCGATCCTACTACCTCACAATTTCATAACTACATTCATGATCCGGCCAATCTGCATTCTTTAGCGGATGGTGGTGTATTAACTACTTTAGAAGACGGGGACGGTAACCTGTGGGTAGGAAGTGGTTTTGGTTTAAATTTTCTCAATAGACAAACTCAGCAATTTACCCGTTATGTGCATGATGATGGCAATGCTAATAGCATCAGCGGTAGTACCGTATTAGATATTGCCCAACAAGACGATGGTATTTTATGGATAGGGTCATGGGATAGAGGCTTAAATCGTTTAGATCCTAAGACCATGAAGTTTAAGCATTACATTGAAAACGAACAGAGTTCAAATTCATTATTAGGTCGAGAGCCCTGGTCAATATTAGTGGACGATCAACAGCAGTTGTGGGTAGGTACTGAAAAAGGGGTTAACCGTTATCAGCCACAAAGTGATGATTTTAAAGAAGTAATGCCCAACAATGAGCAAGGCGCCCCAGTAGGCGTCCTCTATACTCGGCAGATTACCCAATTGAGTTCAGGATTATTATGGTTAGCGACGTTCAATGGCGTGTATGTGCTCGATCCACTAACTGATGAGTATCAGCAGCACTACGCACATAATAGCCAAGACTCTACCAGCCTAAGTAATGATCAAGTATTGAGTATTTTTGAAGATTCTCATCAGCAGATTTGGATTGGTACCAATGGCGCCGGTTTAAATTTATTCAATCAAGATGAGCAGACCTTCCGGCATTTTGGTTTAGATCATGGATTACCGGATTTAGTCATTAGTAGCATAATCGAGTCGCCCGCTGGAGAATTATGGGTGTCGACCTTTCAAGGATTAGCGCGCTTTGACCGTCAAACAGAAACCTTTAGGGTGTTTGATAAAGGTGACGGTTTATTAGGTAATTTATTTAATCGTAATTCGGCTTCACTGTTAAGTAGTGGAGAGTTAGTATTTGGTAGCTCCCGTGGGCTGAGTATTTTTGACCCAACCACTTTACGACCTAATAATAATATCCCACCTGTAGTATTAACGGATTTTAGTATATTCAATAAATCAGTGAAGTTGTCCGACGATGGGGTGTTGAAATCAGCGATTAATAAAACCAATAGCATCAGCTTAGATCACACCCAATCTATGTTTTCATTTGAGTTTGCCGCGTTAGATTTCAAATCACCCGAAGAGAATCAGTTTGCCTATCGTTTATTAGGATTCGAAGAGCAATGGAATGAAGTGGGTAATAAGCGTACTGCAACCTACACTAATTTAGATGCGGGTGACTACTTGTTTCAGGTTAAAGCATCAAACAATGATGGTGTATGGAATGAGCATCCCACAGAAATAAAGTTAATCATCTATCCGCCGATTTGGAAAACCCCACAGGCGTACGCCATATATACATTATTAGTGTTGTCGTTGTTATACCGCGTAGTACGGGTTCAGCAATCTAAGATGGCTTATAGCAAATTAATGCTGCAAAAAGAGCGGGCGATTGTTCGGCGTCTTGAAGAACTTGACCAAATGAAGGATGAAGTGAATCAAGATTTGGATAAAAAAGTGGCTGAGCGTACCGAAGAATTAAAAAAGGAACATCACCGCCTGTTGCAAATGCAAGAAGAGCTACATCAGGTTAATAAAAAGCTTGAAGAAGCCAGTGTTACCGATCCCTTAACCGGTTTGAAAAATAGACGTTATTTGCGCGAATCAATTGAAACCGATATTGCTATGGTGGTTAGGGATTATCGTGAGTTAAATGCCGAAGTAGTGGATCTAAACGACCTTACCTTTATTGTACTGGATATTGATTATTTTAAAGTAATTAATGACCAGTACGGCCATGCAGGGGGCGATGCCATACTGATACAAATGAGTGAATTGTTAAAAGAACAATTCAGAACATCAGACTTTTTGATCCGCTGGGGGGGGGAGGAGTTTGTCATTGTTATTCGTCATATTCCTCGGGAGATGGCCAAAACCAGTATTGCGCGTTTTCATCAGGCTATTCAACGGCATGCGTTTTACACCGAAAGTAAACAGCAAATTACTGTGAGTTGCTCAATGGGGGCCGCAGCGTTACCTTTTTATAAGCATTCCCCTGAATTATTGTCTTGGGAACAAGTCATTAATATTGCTGATAGGGCAATGTATTGTGCAAAAGAATCTGGACGTAATTGTTGGGTGTGGCTTGATGATGACAAAGAGCAGCGATTACAAAATCATCCATACGATTATGCGAGTTTCATTGATAATATTCATAATCACGTTAAGACAGGCCTGTTGCAGGTTGAAAGCTCAATGCCGGTGAATAACTTGGTTTGGAATCGTTCTAATCCCAGTAGTTCTGTTTATTCGTTCGAATAGTTAAATTTTGTATATTAATCAATATCTAGTTTGGAAGTAAATTAAGGTGTCAGTTTTAGAAGTCTATGCCGGAAAAATGGCTCTGCAACACATTCAACAACAGGGATTTAATGCCAACGATGTGGACGTGATGTTGGGTGCATCCGGTGGTCCTAAATGGTTTGTGTTGGCCGGTTTAGACCGAGTGATGATGCCAGAGTTTTTTAAAAATAGAAGCAAACCATTAGATCTCATCGGCTCTTCAGCGGGCTCGTTTCGATTTGCCTGTTATGCCCAAAGAGATCCATTGTCCGCTATCAATCGTTTGGCTTATGAGTATTCGCATACGGTGTATTCAGCAAAGCCGACTAATAAAGAAATAACCCGAAAAGCAGAAGCGTTGCTCAATACGATGTTGGCAGAAAAGGGGGTAAGTGAAATTGTTAACAACCCGGTGGTGAATGTGCACTTTGTGGTTGCGCGGTGTCTGGGTTTAACCCGCTTTGATGCTAAGACTTTGCAATTAGCCGGATTGTTGGTCAGTGCCATAGCCAATAAAATAAGTCGGCGGACATTATCGCATTTTTATCAACGCTTTTTATTTTCCAATAAAAACAGTCGACTACAAATAAATGATCCAGCGAATATTCCAACTTCAACGGTGGCAATTACTGAAGATAACCTACAACAAGCGTTAATGGCCTCGGGTTCGATCCCCATTGTATTGGAGGGCGTTAAAAATATTAATGGTGCGGCTAAGGGCGTCTATCGTGATGGCGGTATTATTGACTATCATTTTGATTTAAAAGTGAATAGTGCGAACTCTGCCGGGCCAGGCTTAGTGCTTTACCCGCATTTTTACTCACGGGCAGTGCCGGGATGGTTTGATAAAAATTCGAAGCGACAAGCTCATTCCAGTAGTTTTGATAATGTGCTGATGTTAGTGCCCTCGGCAAAGTTTGTTAATAGCTTACCTTACGGCAAAATACCCGATAGGAAAGACTTTGAAACCATGCCGGCTAAGCAACGTATTGCCTACTGGCAACAAGTGTTGTCTGAGTCTGACCGCTTAGGCGAGGCTTTTATACAATTGCTGCAGAATGACAATATCGTCAAACAAGTAAAACCCATAACTTTTAACGTTTAATTAACTTTTTGTGGAAAATGCTTTTATTAACAGTGGAAAACCGATACTTTGAGGTTAAGCTTAGTTAACAATATAAAAAATGGATCGCCTTTGAATTCCTTAAGAAAAATAGTAGTTAATTTGGTTGTCAGCGGCGTGTTTTTTTTACATTCAGCTAACGTATTAGCAATGACAACGCTGCAGATTGTCGATCAGCATGGTAAGCCCCTTCCACAAGCAGTGGTAGAAGTGGATGGACAAACTAAAGCGTCGACGGCTAATCTTCAAGAAATTGCGATAATGGATCAGGTGGATAAGCAGTTTTCACCACGGGTATTAGTCATCCAGCAAGGGCAGTCTGTATTATTTCCCAATAGTGACAATACTCGTCACCATGTTTATTCGTTTTCAGCGGTCAAACCATTTGAAATCAAGCTGTATTCTGGCAAACGCAAAGACCCTATCTTATTTGATCATCACGGTGTGGCAGTCTTAGGATGCAACATTCACGACTCGATGGTGGGTTATATTTACATTGCACAAAGCGACGTCACCGCCATTTCTGACGAGCAGGGTATGGTGCATTTTCCACAACAACTCACTAAAAAATCACAGGTTAGTGTCTGGCACAGTCTTGCTGAAAGCGGGGCGGAGAGTAGGCTGACGGTTAAGCTTGATGAACTAACTTTTGATGGCAATCAGTACGTGATTAATTTGCAGGTACATGAGCCGCAAAAGCGTAATACCTTTGGTGATAAGTTTGGTCAGTGATGTTTAATAATAGTCTTAGAAACCAAATTATCTTATATTGTGCCGCTATTGTATTAGTGACGTCGACTATTGCTCTTGCTAGTTTCTGGTGGTCAACCACCACCTTCAACGAAAATAACATCGCCAAAAGCATCAATACCGCTAAAAATGTCTATCAGCAATATATGGCCGCTAAAGAAAATTTATTGGTCACTTCAGCTAAAGTGCTCACTGCAGATTTTGGCTTCAAGCAAGCTGTTGCAACGAATGACGCAGATACTATTACTAGTGTGCTAAGTAATCATGGCATGCGTATTAGCGCTGATTTAATGATTCTGACGGACTTGAACGGTAACTTAGTGTCCTCAAGTTCAAATGCGTTTACGGCCAATGATAATATGTCGAGCTTGGTCAATGAGCTCTTGGAATACCCCGTTAGCGCCAAGTTCGTATTATTAAATAACACTCTGTATCAAACTATTCTCTTGCCGGTAAAAGCGCCGCATATTATCGCCTACACGCTGATTGGCTTTAAAATTAATCAACAGGTTACCAGTGAATTAAAACAACTCACCGGCATTGAAGTCAGTTTTATTATTGGTGATGAAAAGGTTGTGAGTTCTTCACTGGAAACCCAAGACGCACATGATGATATTTACCAATATTTTTGGCAGTACCGTGAGCCGGGATTATTGGGTAGTCGAGTGGGCTATAGTAATCGCATTATTAGTTTGAGTGGCCTGAAGGATACGCCAGTGGCGATGTTACTCAGCGCCAGTTTGGCAAAGACCTATGCCGAATTTGATAACATGTTACAGACCTTTTTGATTTTGGTTTGCATTACCATGCTGCTGTGTATTGTACTCAGTGGAGTGTTATCAAAAAAATTAACCGAGCCATTACTGCGCTTGGTTAAGATTGCGCGACAGTTTTCCGAAGGTAATTATTTTAGTGAGTTTAAAGGCGGTAAAACCAGTACCGAGATCAAGGATCTGTTTAACGCCTTTTCCGAAATGGGTACCGAAATTCAACAACGGGAAAGCCAAATTTTATATCAAGCCCAGCATGACACTCTTACTGGTCTGTATAACCGTAATTCCATGAGTGACATTATCAATGAAGTGTTGATTACCGAGTCGCAGTTTCTTTTGTTAGTGATTGATATTAAAGGCCTCAAACATATCAATGATAAATTAGGCCCGCAAATAGGCGACAATTGCATTCAGGCGGTCGCACAGCGGCTATTAAGCTTTAGTTATCATAAGAATATGATCCACGCGCGTATCGGTGGTGATGAGTTTTTGAGTATTTTGCCTCTGGGTAAAACTAAATCCAGAGAACAATTAGTCAATGATGTATTAAAACTATTAAGTACACCTTACGCCGTGCACGATTTGGATCTTACTCTGGGTTTTAGTTGTGGTGCTGCGCAATTCCCGGTAGATGGTGAAGATGCTAAGTTATTACTGCGCAGGGCAACAATCGCATCGGATGCGGCATCTAACACCAATGTCAGTATGCGTTTTTATCAGGCGGGTGAAGATGAAGCTCATTTGCAGCGCATCGCAATAGTCGAAGAATTAAAACAAGCACTGGAAGATGATGATGGCGCATTGTTTATGCATTATCAGCCGAAATTACATACGCAATCCGGCAAGATCCATAAAGTGGAAGCATTAATGCGTTGGATCAATAAAGAAGGTAAATTCGTGCCACCGGATTTATTTATTGATTTGGCTGAGCGAGCCGGACTGATCATCAGTTTAACCCATTGGGTTATCGATTCGGTGGTTAAGCAAATTGCCATTTGGAAAGAGCTTGATGTCAACATCGAAGTCGCTATTAACGTGTCAGCGCAAGATTTAATGCACGATGCGTTTTCGCCGACATTATTACAAGTATTGAATAAATATCAGGTGGAGCCCTCGCAGATCACTATTGAATTAACCGAGCGAGATATGATGGAAAATGAGCAAAAAGGCATCGCGGCGATAACCGAACTTAAAAATGCTGGATTTACGATTTCCGTTGATGATTACGGTATCGGCCAATCGTCTTTATCTAAATTACGTCAGTTACCTTTACATGAATTAAAAATTGATAAGAGCTTTATTCTAGAATTAGACACATCACCTGATGATCAAACCATTGTTAAATCCACTATTACCTTGGGTCATAATTTAGGCTTAACCGTGGTCGCCGAAGGGGTAGAGAACGAAGCCTCTTTAAATTTGTTAAAAGACATGGGCTGCGATCAAATTCAAGGCTATTTCCTCAGTCGACCTTTATCGGCTGATGCGTTGGTATCTTGGCTGGAGGAATATAAAAATGCGTAAAGCTGGCTATATATTAGTAATATTAGCATCAATTTTTCAAGCCCATGCTTGGGCGGGGGACGGTAAAATTTTAGCCACTCCCGGAGTAGCTCAAGCCGAAGGTTCAGGTGGTGGCGGTTTAGTACCTTGGGCGCAATTAGCGGGTTATGCTGCTAGTGATGAAATTGCACTCAATGGCTTTTGTAGTCGCGCACAGGTTAGTGATTATCGACTTGATGTGTGCGGAGCACAGTTGAATTTATATGATCGTGTCGAGTTATCCTTTGCCCGCCAAAAGTTTGATGTACCCGCTCTAAGTACTCAGCTAGAACAAGATATTATTGGCTTAAAAGTAAGATTGTATGGCGATATTGTTTATTCTGCTTGGCCACAAATTAGTGCCGGTTGGCAGCATAAATCTTTAAAAGATGGGGCTGTTGCCAATCTATTAGGCGCTGAAGACACATCGGGTGACGATATTTATCTTGCCGCCAGTAAATTACATTTAGGTGCGTTGCAAGGCTATAACTTACTTTGGAATGTTACGGCTCGTTATACCGCCGCTAATGAAATGGGATTATTAGGCTATGGCAGTGCTAGTGAAGGTAAAAGTCTGCAGCTTGAATCTTCAGCGGCAGTCTTTATCAATCGTCATTGGGCCGTTGGTGTGGAATATCGCCAAAAACCGGATAATTTGGGTTTAAAGGAAGACGATTGGGCCGATGTGTTCGTGGCTTGGTTTCCCAATAAATCATTTAGTGTGACCGCTGCTTATGTGGATTTGGGCACCATTGCTGGGGCGCCAGATCAAACTGGCTGGTATTTGTCTTTTGTGGGGTCCCTATAATGTATAAAGTAAGGGTTGGTTTTTTAGCTTTTATTATTCTTTGCCTTGGCGGCTGTCAGAGTCGTGGTGACGCTACATTGTACCAACAACTAGGTGAAGAAGCTGGCGTTGAAAAACTGGTGGATGTGATTATCCAAAAAATTGGCAATAACAAGCAGATTTTGCCGTATTTTAAAGATTCGAATATCAGTCATTTTAGGAAGGGGTTTATCCAACATTTATGTAGTGTTGCTGACGGCCCTTGCCAATATACCGGCGACTCCATGGTCGATATTCATACCGGTATGCATATTAACGAACGTGATTTTAATTATGTCGTTGAATTATTAATTGATGCCATGACTGAAGTCGGTTTGAGTACGCCGGTTCAGAATAGAGTGCTGCAGCGTTTGGCACCTATGCGGTCTGATATTCTTTTACGTTAAGACATAACATGAATAATTGTAGAATGTGGTTGCAGCGCGCCTGTGCCATTATCATGATGCTGGCGTTTAACTATGTGGTTAGCGCTGAAGCCATAAAATTTGAATTAGTTAAAGTGCAGGTCAAGCAACTCACTTTAGAAGTTGAGTTGGCCGACACCCCACAGCTGCGAGCCCAAGGTTTAATGCATCGCACTACGGCCAAACCGGGAATGTTATTTGTATATCCCTATCCTCAGCAAACTGCATTTTGGATGCGTAATACCCTTATTCCTCTGGATTTAGCCTACATAGATCAACAAGGCACTATTGTCGCTATTATTCAAATGAACGCCATGGATGACACCACTCATCCATCACCCACTGCGATTGTTGGTGCACTTGAAATGGAGTTGGGTTGGTATGCAAAGCAGGGAATTAAAGTGGGTGATGTAATTCAAATTGGTCAATATTAGTTTAAGCCACTTGGGGCTATAGGGTAATCAGCTAGGGTTATTCAGGCTCAAATGGATAATATGTTTGATCCCACTTTTTAAAGAGTGCAGCTAGTTTCCCCGACGTTACCAATAATGGCATTCTCTGATCAAATATTCGGGCTAACTTGCGTCCCTTAGCGGTATTGGAAAATGCAGGGTAGAGTTTTAACTGAGTCAATTTAGCAAACTGATAGTGATTTAAATCTAGTTTATTTTGCTGTAATCCATCATTGGCTTTGAGTATTTCAAACTGGTCGTCAATATAGACATCAATTCTGTCTTTTTCTAACATTTTTAAGGCACTGCTACGAAATGTATGTTCGACCTTTTCAGTATCTACTTGAATATATCTGTCTAAGCCATAGCCGCGTAGCCAGCCAACTCTTTTCCCACTCAATGAGCTTGCACCTTGCCACAATAAGCTGTGTTTCTTAAAAAGTGCCATAATCTGCTGGCTATGGTAATGCCACTGCGGGAAATAAAGCCCTTCACTATGTCCTCGGAAATTACCAATCATGGCATCAACTCGTTGATTAACAACTAAATATTCTGCCCGTTTGTAAGGTACTGGTTCAAATTTCACCCTAATGCCAAGAGGCTCATAAATGGCTTTAATCAGCTCAATATATAAATTATTGTTGTTTTCAATTTGTGGATCTTGGGCTGTTTCCGCTGCCAACACAAAGGTTTCAATTTGTATATCAATAGATGCTTTTTGAGTTTCATCTAAAAAGCAATCGACATTGCCAATCGTCACTGTTTCCAGTGGGTTTTCGACAAATCCTCCTTTAAATTTTCCATTAATAATATCTACGATAACCTCAAATGTTGTGAGCCCAATCCGAGCAGCATTAACCGCACTTGTTGCAGTCATTTTTTTACTGGCGATTAATGCTAGCGCGTCAGATACGCCATCATAACCATATAGCAGTATATCCTCACGATTTCGGTGAGTGATTGCCGCTGATGCACCAATGATTTCAAAATCATTGGCTGCAAATATGGCTCTTATATTTGGGGTATCTTCGAGTATTTTTAATGTTGCATAATACCCACCTACCGCATTCCAATGGCCATTGACGCGTTTAGCAACGCTGATATTTGAGCCTTGCAGTCCATCAATAAAACCTCCCACGCGCTCACTTGAGAATTGGCCCGGCTCCCCTTCAATTATGGCAATTTTAGCCGGGCCAGGTTGTAAAAGTGTCACCACATGCTGAGCCAATGCTCGAGTGCCACTTCTTTGATTTACCCCAATCAAAGCATGTACTGGGTAGCCTAAATTCAAATTGTCACTGTTGACATTTATTACAATACTTCCTTGCTCTACTGCTTGTTTAAGTAAAGGAGCGATAGCTTTATCGGTAGTGGGTAAAAAGGATGAAAAGATAATGATATCCGTTCTTTTACTTACCACCTCTTTTATCATTTCAACATGCAGCTGCCAATCGGCACCGTTTTGTGGCGCGCGCATGATAAAATTCCAATTTTTGTTGACCGCTTTAGTTCTAATTGCTTCACCTAGTTCTAAATAAAAGTTGTACTCTGTCGCTGGTGGTAAATAAGCAATAGTTAGGTTTTGTTGTGTTTTTAAAGATTTATTAAAAGGGGCTTGTAACTTGAGTTCTGCCGTTACTAAATAAGCCGCATTGAGGCTCAAAGCCGGAAAGCTGAATAAGAAGCAAAAAATAAAAGAAAAGCTCAGTCCGTTCGAAGTAGCTTGTGGCATATGAATATGATTACTCAATAAAAGGCATGGCACTGTGTTTATTCATTATTTGTTAGACTCTACGTCATTGTTTAATTAATCGCCATTATTTGCCGAGGTTGTTGTAATTCATCCTAGTGCTTTTCTGAGGTTATTAACGTTCAAAAGCACAATTTGATACATTCCCATACAAATCCTAATAGGTTTACAACAGAGTTTTGTTTTTCAAGTCGTTAGGCTTAACAGCATAAAAATTACTTGAAAGGAAACTCTGTATGCAACTTAAACTAACACATCAACTCACCCGCAACCCCTTAGCCATCGTCATTGCGGCGGTACTCGTTAGCCCAACGTGGGCTCAGCAACAACAGCCAGATACCGATAAAACCGTGAGCGACCGCATCGAAATCGTTTATAAGCGCAGTAGTGTCATGTCAGAAATTACCGAAGACTCGCAAAAGCTAATGGCGATGCCGGGTACTAATGGCGACCCACTACAGGCCGCATTTGCATTACCTGGCGTGGTTGCAGCAGGCGGTGCATCGGGCTCACCGGCGGTACGCGGATCGTCACCAGAGGACAATTTATTTGAAATTGATTTTATGCCTGCCGGGTACCTATTTCATGACTTTGGTACGTCGATTTTTAATAAGCACTTAATCCAAGATTTTCAACTACATTCGGCCGGTTATGGCAGTAGTTACAGTGGTGCGACAGGCGCGGTGTTTGACGTGACCTTACGAACGCCTAAACATCAGCCCATACAAACCACTATTGATTTGAGTTTGTTTAATAGTGGCATTTTTGTTGAAGGTCAGATAAGCGAAAATAGCGCATTTTATTTTTCTGCTCGTAAGAGCATGCTCTCGTATTTTTTTAAAGAAGGTGAAGAGCTGGAAGACGACGATGGTGAATTAACCGGTATTACCATTAACGACCCTTTTGATGACAGTGATTATCAAGGTAAATGGGTATGGGACGTTAACAGTAATAATATGCTATCGGTGTCTTTTACGGGCGCTAGAGATAGTGCTGGGGCCAATTTTAATCAACGTTCTGAGTTGGCGTTAAAAAGCCCTGAGTATTTAGGCGATGCTATTTTTAATCGTAAATTTGATAGCCAGAGTATTATTTGGGACCACTTTGGTAACGGTATTCAAATCAAAATGGGGGTGGGAGTACTTAATAATAAAGAGCGTTTGGAGTTGGGTAAAACAGCAGCTACAAATGACAGTATCTTTATTGATGAAATTAATAAGCAAATTTCCTATAAAGCTCGGGTTAATTACAAGTTGAGTCAATCCCATCATTTGCTATTGGACGCAGCCTATTATGATGTGACGTCAGAATATAACTATGATTTATTTCATGAAGTCTGTACCGACATTGACCCTGATTGTGATGTGAATAAAGGTCCTCGAATTCAAGATAGCAATGTTATCGATAACGATAGCCAATTTGTTGCACTGTCGGATATCTGGGATATTAATAGCCAACTACAAGCAGAGATCGGGGTGCAATGGCAACACAATCAATACACCGATGAAAGCTTCATATTGCCGCGACTGGCATTGAGTTATTTTGTCACCGAAAATAGTATTATTACCGCCAAATACGGTGGCTACAATCGTCAGCAGGATATCGATACCATTTTACCTAAATTGGGTAATCCAGAACTAAAATCACAAACCGCGCAGCATGCGACCTTGGGCTTTGAGCAACATTTAGCGGATGAATGGAGTTGGTCCATAGAAAGCTATTACAAAACCATGGATGACTTGCCTTTGGCCTTAGCGCAAAGCGAACCTGATGCCGATTTGTTTTATAGCAATGATGTTGAAGGTAAAGCTTATGGTGTTGACTTACTTATTAATAAAAATATTACTGATGATTGGTACGGCTGGTTGTCGCTTAGTTATTCTAAAAGTGAACGGACTAACTTACGAAATAATCACACTATAGATTACTACGCTGATACGCCATTAGTGGTGAATATGGTGCTCAATTATCAAATTAATGAGCGCTGGAATGCAGGAATTAACTTTACTGCGCGCAGTGGCCAGCCTTATACCCCGATTATTGGCATTATTGAAAACCCAGATTACGACGACCGCTATTTGCCGGTTTACGGTGAGGCCTTCTCAGAGCGCTTTGATGTTAATCATCGGTTGGATGTACGGGTGGAACGTAAAACCGATTTCTTTGGTTTAGATGCCATGTTGGTGTTTGAAGTAATGAACGTCTACGGTCAGGAAAATGTCAGCTACATTGATTTGGATTATCAGAACATTAGCTCAGCTGATACATTATTGCTTAAAGAAGAAGAGGATGACTTTGGTATCCGACCTTCTATTGGCTTTAGCTTCACCTTTTAACGGATGAAGTAATGAAGAAAGCAGGATGTCGACGAATGTTGATGTTCTGCTATATATGCTCCGCCTTTGAATGCCAGCGACTAAATTTAGTCGTTTCGCACTTTAGTCGTTCCATAATATCCCTTAGGTTTAAGGACTCAACTGGTTGTTATTCAGCTGGGAAAACAACACAAATTTCTGCGCCGGATAGAGTGTTTGATTTACCAATAGTTAATTCAGCGTGATGCCATTCAACAATGCGTTTCACAATGGCCAACCCCATACCATAGCCTTTTATTTTTTGAACATTAGCATCACCGCGCACAAAGGGTTTGAGCATGTCATTGTGTTTGCCGGCAAAACCATCACCGTCATCGGCAATGATTATGCTTAAGCGTTCTGAATTGTTATCTATGTTCACCATAACTTGCTGACGGCCATATTGAATGGCATTTTGCAGTAGATTGTTTAACAAAATACTGAGGTAATTCTCATCACCTAGGATTATGCAAGGCTGGTGGGGGGCATTAAAGGTAATGATAATATTTTTATGCTGTTTATTGGTAATGCAGCGTTGCAGAAGTGGTGCTATATCAATGGGCTTTTTATCGAGCTTAATCATAGCCTGATCTAAGCGGGCGTAGTCTAACAAAATCTCTACTAAGCGCGTCATCTCTTCAATATCGTTGTCTAGCCGAGCAATATATTGGGCTTGCAGTAGGGGATCAGCTTCTTCTTGTAGAGTGTCTAAGCCAAAGCGCATTCTAGCTAAAGGGGTGCGTAAGTCATGGGATACCGCACTACTAATTAATTTTACATCGCCAACTAAGTTCTCTATACGTTGTGCCATATTGTTAAATTCAATTTCTAAGTCTTTTACGTAAGATATAGAGCCGACTTGAATGCGCTGTTGTAAATTGCCTTTACCAAACTGCTGGGCACTATTACGCAAGGTAATCAGGCGCGAGACTAATGGCGAAGCCCACAGCCAAATTAACATTATTAGCGCGATATAGAACACAATGGTTAATGCCAGCCTTAATGATTGGCCGCTATTGTTATCAATGGCAAAGTTAGGTTGCAGTAACAATAATGAGTCGTGGGCTGGCAAATAAAAATAAAGACTTATTTGATTGTCGTTAGTAAGTAATAATGGCTCACCTAAGGTAATTTGTTGTATCAAAGGTTGCGGTAATTGAATATTACTCATTGGCATAAATTGCACCAGATAACGGCCATTATCTTGCCAATGCGCTACAAATTGTTGGGGCGCGGGAAGTGCATTAATGGTCGTGGCTAAGTCCTGGCCGAATTCTTCTAGCACCATAATGTTTTCATTACTGAAAGACGTAGATGGTTCGGAAAATTGATAGAAGAGGGTGTCGAGTAACCAGCCAAGGCCAACAGTCGCTACTAATACTGCCGTGATCAGCGAGAGGGTTAAAATTCGCATACTGTTACCAAGCATCGGGCGCAAACAGGTAACCTTTTCCCCAAATGGTTTTAATTTTAAGCGGATCCCGTGATTCATCCCCGAGTTTTTTGCGCAGCTTAGATATGCGTAAATCGATAGAACGGTCAAAACCGTCGTATTCAAAACCCCGTAGTTGGGTAATGAGTTCATCTCTGGAAATAACACTCCCCGCATGCATGGCGAGGATCCACAACACATCAAACTCCTTTGACGACATCTTAATGCTATTACCATTTAAGGCTACACTGCGTGACAAGCCATCAATAGACAAACCATTAAATACTAAGCGCTGTGGGGCGGCTGCTAACGTATGTGCCTGTATGCTCTCTGCTATAGAATGAGGACTCGTTCTAGTTAGTTGTTTATTAATGCGCGTAAGCAGCGCTCTGGCGCGTACCGGCTTGGTCAGATATTCATCTGCGCCCAGTTCTAAGCCTAATACTTCATCAATTTCTTCATCGCGAGCGGTGAGCATGATAATACTACCTTGAAAGCTTGGACGGATGCGTTTACATACTTCAAAACCATCTAGCCCCGGTAACATGCCATCTAAAATGATTACGTCGGGTTTTATGTTGGCAATGGCGGGGATTGCGTCATCCCCTCTAAAACACTGAATAATGTTAAATCCTTTAGTGGTGAGATAGTCTTTTATCCAATCAGACAATGACTCATCATCTTCGACTAACAGTAATGTTTTTTGTTCTTTGTTCATTAAAATAATCGCCACGTTAAGCGTGATTTTTGTTTTTTCTGATACACCCAAGAAACCGTTAATTCGCTGTCGGCAATATCAATCCGCTGTCCCTTTACTTGCAGGATAAATCGAATGTTGTGTGAGGTATTCAATTCGTGTAATAACATACCCGTGGTGACATTGTGCCAGCATTTTAACGGTTGTGATTGGTTTTCAATGTATAAGCAATAATCATTTTTTTCGCCGCTTTGCCAAGTAACTTTAACTTGGGAATAGCAGCTTTGCCCTTGATACAAAGACACACATTGTTGAGGCATTATGCTCAGCCTAGTGGTTGTAGCATGACTGTGAGTGATAAAACCAATCAACAACGCCGTTATCAACAGCAACTTGTTGATGGCGTTGAACGCAAATTCCTTTTTGGTTAGTCGCATTTTTCCCGTTCCCTAGAACAATACATAGGTAAGAGAAAGTTTGGCAACTGGCTCTACCTTGTTATCAATTAAGGGACTGTGATAAATACTAGAAGGCAAACGAGTGACTTTAAATGAGCTTTCAATGATCCAATCTTTGCTTAGCGGATAAGTTACCCCCATTTCTCCTGTTAAGGTAATACCACCGCTGGCTTGGTATTGGGGGAATTTGTCACTGGATTCTTGAGGGTGAACGCCATAGTAATAATCTAAGGTTTTGGTCGCATGGTATTGCAAGCTGGAGATAGCATAAAAATTAAAGTTTTTGTGTTGCCAAGTGCGTCCTAGCCAAGCGCCAGCATAAACACCGTGACTACCTATTGGGGCGATAAAAAAACGTAATGCGGTGCTGCTATTTAAATAACGGGTGGCTCTAAGACCTAAACGTTGATCCGAATCACGAAACTCAATACCAATTAATCCTGCATGTACGTTACCGATGATGTAATCGCTGTTTGGATCTATTTCATCGTGGATTTCAGTTATATAAGCATCGAAAGACCAATCTTGGTTATTGTAAAAGTTATACCCAGCCCCGGCTTTACCTAAGCCTTTATCGCCTTTATTTTCAATAAAAAATCCGTTCCAACGAAAGTTAAGATGTAAATTCAGGAATAAACTGTCGTTATCGGGCGCATCAACAAAACGACTATTAAATACACTGTAACCGAAATTAAACTCTAAAAAGCCGCCATCGTCAGTTAACTCATCCTCTGCATGGGCAGGAATACTTAGGCATAAAAGTAAGCTGAGTGTAAGTGAGTAGTTGAATAGCGTGCGCAACACCTTGGATGTGGAGCTTGCAGATAGGTTTTTCACAGTGGCGTCCTACGAGGTCTTTGGCATTTTTCCATATTGCCGAGATAGTTTGCCATATTAGAACTAAAATCCGGCATCCAATTTGTATCTTTTTGTATCCAATGGATTTATATCAGCTTTAGCGTAGCTAACTCATTATTAGTGCTTTATATAACTAAAGGCAACAGGTTGATTCCCATTGGCTAATGAAAATCGTATGATGATTGTCAGTATCTTTAATAAGAATAATAAATAGTCAGATGTCAGAGTTGGAAAAGCCAGAAGTAACTAAATGCCGTTGCGGCGGAAAAGCAACTGAACCACAACTTGTGGCCAATTGTTCAGACCGCTGGATCATTCAATGCCGTGAGCCCCGTTGTGGTGCCAATAATATTGGTCAAGGACTGGTGGCAACTATTGAAGGATGGAATCATCTCAGTTCTGGTTTTTATCGCTAAATTCTTCGGCTAAACGCGTCATAGTGGCTTGATTCATTCAATAATTCGCTTTAGTGTTGCTAAGCCTTCGATAACCATAATCACATTTTCCGGAGTACCATTTTGATTAGTATATTATTGGTTGATGATCATGATCTCGTCCGAAATGGGGTACGCCGAATATTAGACGATATTCGTGGTTTTAAAGTAGTGGGCGAATGTGCCGACGGTGAGCAAGCCATTAAGTTTTGCCGTAATGAAACACCCGATGTTGTCTTGATGGATATGAACATGCCTGGCATGGGCGGCCTAGAAGCTACTCGTAAAATTATCCGCATGGACTTGGGCATTAAAGTTATTGTGTTATCCGTGCATCAAGAAAATCCTTACCCCGCTAAAGTCATGCAATTAGGCGCCCATGGTTATCTCACTAAAAGTGCGGTGCCAGCAGAAATGATCAAGGCCGTGCATCAAGTACACGCCGGCCAACGTTATATCTCACCCGATATGGCGCAACAGGTAGCATTAGGGCAACTGGATTTAAACGAGAACGACCCGTTTAAGCCATTGTCCGATCGTGAAATGCAAATATTGTTGATGATCACTAAAGGTTTACGTATTCCCGATATTGCCATTCAGCTTAATTTGAGCGCGAAAACGGTGAATACCTATAAATACCGCATGTTTGAAAAGCTGAATGTAAATGGGGAAGTTGAACTCACCCATTTAGCCTTACGACATAAACTGATCACCTCGGAATCCATTTAAGCCTTCATGAGTGAACAGCCCGAAATTGTCGCCTTCGACTCAGCCGCTTTTTTAAAAAACCTAACCCAGCAACCGGGGGTGTATCGCATGTATAACGTCAAAGAAGACGTTATTTATGTGGGCAAAGCTAAAAATCTCAAAAAACGGGTATCTAGTTATTTTCGACAAAACGTAGATAGCATCAAAACTCAGTCATTGGTAAAGCACATTACGCATATAGAAGTGACGGTGACCCACACCGAAACCGAAGCCTATGTGCTGGAAAATAACCTGATCAAGCAATACCGGCCTCGGTATAACGTATTGCTAAAAGACGACAAGTCTTATCCGTTTATCTTTTTATCTGATCATCAGCATCCGCGCTTAGGCAATCATCGTGGTCCTAAAAAAGCCAAGGGTGAATATTTTGGTCCTTACCCTAGTTCATGGGCGGTAAGGGCGAGTTTGCATTCTATGCAGCGCTTGTTTCCCATTCGTCAGTGTGAAGACAACTACTATAAATCCCGCAGTCGTCCTTGTTTACAGCATCAGTTGCAACGCTGCGCTGCGCCTTGCGTGGAAGGGTATATTAGCGATGAAGATTACAATCAGCAGGTTGAGTTAGCGCGGCTGTTTTTAAAAGGCAAAAATGCTCAAGTCATTAGTCAGCTTGTAGATAAGATGGAGCAGGCCAGCAGCGAGCTTAGATTTGAAGCCGCCGCACGTTATCGCGATCAAATTGGCGCACTTAAAAAAGTGCAAGATCAGCAGTGGGTAAGTGGTAATGAGCGTGAAATGGATGTTTTCGGTTTTGCTTACCGTAACGGCATTGCCAGCGTACAAGGGATATTTGTGCGTGACAATAAACTGCTTGGTAGTAAAAGTTTCTTCCCTAAAGTGCCAAAAATCATGGATGAAGAAGAAGTATTTCAGTCGTTTTTATTGCAGTTTTACCTAACTGGCGACAAGGCCATTCCTTCACAAATTATTGTACCTATTGCCCTTGAAGAACAATCCAGCATTGAAGAGCTATTGACCGAACACGCTAAACACGCGGTTAAACTGTTTAAAGGCGCGCGAGGGGAGAAGCAACGCTACTTAAAATTAGCAAATACTAATGCCGAATCCGCGCTCGAAGCTCAACAAAATCATCAGAAATCGGTATTCGCCCGTTATTTAGAATTAGAAAAGGTACTGGATTTTGAACAGCCTATACAACGTATGGAGTGTTTTGATATTAGTCATACATCAGGCCAACAAACAGTCGCGTCGTGTGTGGTATTTAACCGTGACGGCCCTTATAAAACCGATTATCGCCGCTACAATATAGAAGGCATTACTCCCGGAGATGATTACGCCGCGATGGCGCAAGCACTGCAACGTCGTTATAAAAAATCAGCCACCAGTGTCGATGAAAAAATGCCCGACATTTTGTTTATCGACGGTGGTAAAGGTCAATTGGCTCAGGCTGAGGCACATTTTGAAGATTGGCAAGGCAGTAAAAAGCCTCTGTTAATCGGCGTTGCCAAGGGTACTAGCCGCAAAGCCGGTTTGGAAACCCTCATATTGGCAGGCAGCCATGCTACTATTCCATTAAATGCCGATTCCATAGCGTTACATTTGATCCAACATATTCGCGATGAATCACACCGTTTTGCCATTGCCGGTCATCGTAATAAACGTCAGAAAGTAAAGCGCACCTCTAAGCTAGAATCTATACCAGGGGTGGGCGCAAAACGTCGGCAAAATTTGTTAAAGTACATGGGGGGGCTGCAAGAAGTGCTTAAAGCCAATGTTAGCGAACTGGCACAAGTACCCGGCATTAGTCAGGAACTGGCTGAAATCATCCATGAACATTTGAATACATAATATAAGAAGTAAAATTAGTGACCATACCCAATATTATTACCTTAATTAGAGTTGTACTTATTCCCGTTTTTGTTGCGGTGTATTTTCTAGACTGGAAATGGGCACATCAGGCTGCGGCTTTTATTTTTTGGCTTGCCGCGATTACCGATTGGTTTGATGGTTATCTTGCTCGTAAATTAAATCAAACTACCGCCTTTGGCGCATTTCTCGACCCCGTAGCCGACAAACTCATTGTTGCAGTAGCATTGTTAATGTTGGCGCATACCTATCAAGACCCATGGATCACCATTCCAGCAGTGTTACTGACTGCTCGTGAAGTGTTTGTGTCGTCCTTACGGGAATGGATGGCGGAATCAGGCAAACGGGACGTGGTGCAAGTGTCATTTATCGGTAAAGCTAAAACCATGGCGCAAATGTTAGCCCTGATTGGCTTGTTATCAGAGCTTGAAGTATTTATGGGGATCCCCATTTATTGGGTCACACTCGGTTATATATTATTGTTTATTGCCACAGTGCTATCAGTGTGGTCATTAATAATTTATTTAAAAGCGGCCAAACAATACCTAATTGATGCTTCAAAACTAGAAGAGTGAAAACTTTTTCTATTTGGTCTGAACATAAAAACCACGATTTGGCCGAAAAAACGGCACTTGACACAAAAATGCCAAAAACAGTGATAAATCATCGCTTTTTGAGGTTGACAGAATGGCCTTTGAAGGTAGAATGCACCCCAGATTTCGCGAGTCGAAATAAATAAAGTCTGCGGGAATAGCTCAGTTGGTAGAGCACAACCTTGCCAAGGTTGGGGTCGCGAGTTCGAGTCTCGTTTCCCGCTCCAAACTTTATCGGCGGGTTGGCAGAGTGGCTATGCAGCGGATTGCAAATCCGTGGACCTCGGTTCGACTCCGGGACCCGCCTCCATAATGTTTAATATTATGGAAGCAAACTTCAAATTTTGAGCTTCACGGCTCACATCCGATGTCCGGGTGGTGACAAATTTGTAGGGAACAAATTTGAACAGCTTTAGCTGGCCTGCGAAGCAGGTGAGTCACAGGATGTGACGAATAAATTGGTAGACGCCGCGCAGGAAAGCCCAGTGTCGACCAAGACAGGATGTCGAAAGGGCGACCACAAGGAATTGCTCAAAGAGCAATAAGATTTAACTTCACATTTTAGGCTTCACAGCCTACATCCGATGCCCGGGTGGTGAAATTGGTAGACACAAGGGATTTAAAATCCCTCGATCGCAAGGTCGTGCCGGTTCAAGTCCGGCCCCGGGCACCAATTAAATCGATAGCATTCACTAACATAATATAATTTGTATCATATATGTAGCACCTCGATGCATTAGAATAAATCATGTATCAAAATGCACTATTTGATAATGTTTAGCCGTTTGGCGTTATATGCTGTTTAGATGTATATTGAAACTACTTTCCGATTTTATAAAAATGAAAATCAACTGGTCAGACCTCTATGGGGTTTATTTCCCTTATACTTACTATCAACCGTGCAGCAGACATGAGTAAAATCATGACACGGCGTAACCAGTTTGGTCGAGGCAGTGTCCGGTAATGACGTTCTGAATCCAAGATAGTTCTTGGCGAAGGCTCCCTAGTAGGAGCCTTTGTTATTTCTGGCCTTAAAAACTGTTGCAATAAATGAGTTCAAAACGCCTTTTTAACCTTGCTGACTGTGAATACCAGTTTTGGAAGCCTTTTGACTATCAGGGAACCGTGATTAGCTTTGATCACTTGCAAGCACGAAAGCTAACCTACAGGCACCCAGATGGAAGGGAGCAGTACACGCTATACATTACAATATCTCACCATGTATTTACTTCAGATCCCACCAAATCAAAAGATCCGCATGACATTCAGATTTATCCTCACAAATTGGAGGATTTAAGATCGTTTTGTCCGACTAGATATGCTTTATCTTTTCATTTGCCAAGTATCTTGGAAACTTTACCAGAACAGTTTTGCTATCACGGGGGATACAGCCGCTATTGCACATGCAAGCTAAAGGATGATGGTAAAGATATTTTCTATCAAGTCGTGTTCAGAGCGTGGAGGGAAAAAGGAAAAATGCGGTTTCATGTTGAAAGCGCATACCCATTGTCACATCGACCATCAAAGGTGAAGAAGGTTAGTTTTTGGGTCATTTGCCATCATTTATTAAAGAATAAGCCTTTGCCAACACCTCCACATTAATCTATGAGATTGAATCCATTGAAATACTGCCTAGCAGGGCATACTAACTGGCTGTTTTTAGCCATTATCCTCACTTTCTAAATAATACCGCCTCACATATTCCCTAAACCGATCGCTTATCCACTCGGGATCTACTTCAATATGCGAGCATAATCTTCGCGTAATGCTGCCACAGCGGCATAAATCATCAAAAGCGGTCTTGTGGTAACGAAAACGTTTTTTTCCGTCTGTTAAATAATATTTTGCATCAACGATCAGTAGCGCCAAAGCCGCGCCCCAAAGCATACGCTCGGGGCTTGGTGGGCTTTCTTCTGTCAGTATGTGTTCAAGCATCTTGCTTAAAGGAATTCGCTTTTTATCTTAGCTTCTTCTGCTTGCTGTGCTTGTCGCTGATATTCTTCACGAATAGCTTTAGCTGTAACGCTGTCGCCTGCTTCAATTAGGTCAGTAAATGATCCAAAAACTAATTCATCAGCTTTTTTTAGCGCTTCTTTCAGTTTGTAGACACTCGGCGCGTGTTTTTGCATTGCAAGGCTACGTAATGACGTTTGCAGCGAAGGTTTGATTCCTACTGCCAATGGGTCAGAATCCAATACAGCCGCCAATAGGTTTCCATTTCCATCGTCAACAGCTTGATTAATGGCAGCCATGCGATCTACATCATTCATTGAACGAAGAATTGATCTTAGTTCTACTGCTTGGGAGTTGTTAAACTTCAACTTACTTTCAAATTCAGCATCTAGTTTACTGTGCTTGTCTGCTACTCTTGTTCGCGTTGTTTCTAGTGCGCTAGAAAATCCTTTTACAATGCGTTGATAGGCGTTGTTTACATCGTTTAAGTGTCGACTTTGTGGTAAATCCGGTGATTGATTGTCACGCTGACTTACCACACTTTTGATATTGCTTACCATTCGCTTATGTAAATTAAGCGCTTCGCTTAAGTCTGGATCTGCTGCATTATCTTCGCCTATATCTTTCATTATCCCGACTGCCCATTTATCGCTTGCTAGTTTAGGAGTCAGGCTAACGGTAGGTAACTGTTTGCGCAGGTCAGCAGATTTTGACGTTTGAATGCCACCATTCTTGTATTGTAAATCAGTTCGTAAAGTCATAATTATTCCTCTAGTTTAGGCCCATCTAGGGCTAGGTACTTGTTGTCTTTTTTGTGAAGCGTTGACGATGGCACCGGCCACACTGTTGATAATGTCGTCATGTTGACCTGGCGCATGGTCGATGGAATCTTTACCAGTTCGGCTAGTGCGTCTTTCTAAGCCGATTAGCTCGGTTTTTAGTTGTTTAAGGTCGAGCAATTCCACACGTTCAGAATTGATCAGCGGTAAAAGCTCGCTGTATAGCTCCGATTTGGTTTTATCACTGGCTTGGTATTGAATTCCGCGCTTTCTAAATTGCTCTTGAACAAAATCACCGCCCCATCGATCGCCAGTAACTTGCTTGACGTTGTAGGCTTTGAATAGGTTGCAAAATTCTTCTACGACTGCCTGAGGGCTAAAAGGTGGCTTAACTGCTCGAACAGCATCAACGATAATCTGGCCGGTTTGCTTGTCTGTGTGAGAAATGGCGCATGTCATAGAGTCCTGACCGCTACCGCCTGCAGCATCAACAAAAGCAACGTACCAATTGCAACGGGCGTATGGTAATTCAATGCGATCTGGAATCGTCACCGCTTCGACCGCTTCGCGACTAATGAAGCTTTCAACATCGGTGCGGAATAACGCGCCATATTCAGCCTTAGCCGAGGCTTCATCCTCTAAATAGGCTTGTTCGATGACAGCGGGATCTAATGTCGGGTTCATTAGGGCGGTTGGTGCCTGAGCCACTAGAATGCGGTTGCTGTCTTTGCCGTAATAGTTGCGGTATGCGTCCCACAATACGCCGCGCCTTGCATAGGGGCTTGATAGGGCGATCAATTTACCGCCAAGCGTTGCCAAGCTGGGGCGCAAAGCGTTGATAATTTCACGATCAGGATTCGCACCGTCAATCATCCAAAAGGCTATTTCATCGAGGATCACGGCGCTGCATGTGTAACCTCGCGTGGATCGCATACTGGCGGTGGTGATCTCAATACAGCAACGGTTCACCAGTTCGATTGATTCCGTTGTTTCCCTGATAACCATTTGCTTTAGCATCGGGCTGTAATTAATCAGGCCGCCTATGTATCGCATAACGCTACGGGCTTGCTTACGATCTGCGGCTATCAGCATCACCGTGCCGATCTCCCCGGCGGCTAACTTATCTGAATAGTCATTAAAAAACGCTTCATAAACGGCTATAAGCGCGGCTATGTTGGACTTGCCGCCCCTCCGCCCAACTGGTAACCACAACTCGTCGCGTGGTGCTTCTGGTGGCTTTTCTAGCTGGGTTAACTCTTTGAATAGTAGTAGGTCATCATCAGCAATCGGTAGTCCATAGAAAGCAGATAAGATGATCCGCCATGCCTGCCAGCTATCTCCTCCAAACTGGTGTTTAAATAAATGAGGGTCGCTCATAGCGTCGATAATATTCATTTACTGCCCTTAACATACTCTTTCAGCGCTGGGATGGTTTTAGCGACACGGTTTAGTCCTAGCTTGCCGAAGATCCCTTGCAAGGCGTTACAAGCCTGAGTCCACTTGCCGCTGTCGAACTCTTGGCCGTTGGCTAACTTCAATTCTTCCTGTTGTAGGTGGTATTCAAGCCACAATGCGCGCTCCACCAATGCTTTTTGCTGGTAGCTCAACTGCTCAAGACCGCCAAGGTCATCAGTAAGCGCAATATGGCGCTGGCGTAATTCCTGTGCAATCGCTGTACGTCCATCAAGCGACTGCATCCAATTAGCGCTGTATGTCTCTTGTGGTGCGCTCTGCTTGCTCATAGGGCAATTACCACAACGGCAAACACACCGGACGCAACACCGAAGCCAAAGCCGATAATAAAGCCGCTGATTAGTTCTGATTTAAGATCTTGAAACACTTTTGTATATGCCCGCTATATGACTGGTATCTAACCGCTAAATGAAAGAGTTGATACATATTTGGTTCATATTTTACAGGTGGAAATAAAAAAGTGTTATATAACAGGTGTTTGAATGTCTTTTAATAAGGATTAAATATCCCTTTAGTTGGTTTTTTAAATGTGTTTAACAGGGTAGGACGGGTATTTTTGCTGATTTTTACCCCCAATGAATTTAGCCTTCAATTTCCATGTTTTTGTCAATTAGTAGGTCAAAGGGGGGCAAAATCCAAACACTTATACCTAATGAAAAAAACATAATAAGTACTATTACTTTTTAACCTTTCCAACATTATTAATATATGCACTACTTTGACCTACATATTCATCTATAGGCCAATATAAATAAGGGATGTAGGCTGTAGGGCACACTGTAGGTCAACGCAATAAATGAGGGGTGCGCCACCTTCGCCCTACATAAAAAAGCCCCAATTAAGGGGCTGAACTTTTATAATCGTCAAAATTAAAGTGAGATTTTATCAAGGGGGGCACTTTCCATTTGCTTAATCCATTAATTTTTTGGGGGTCGCCTAGTAGGTCACGGAGTGCGCTACCCGCCTCCCTACACTGTGAGTTGTTTGGTTTTTCATACCCCAATTCAATCAGCAATTCCGTTGCTGACATTTTCCGGTAGAGTTTTATGTTGGTACAATCAAAATCAAGTTTCGACAATATTAGCTCTCGAACTGCTGGCATTACTCTGTGTCCGCCATTCAATTCTTCGATCTTTGATTCTTCTTCGCGGGTAAGCCACCATTGTTCATTGTCTTGATACAGCGTTACCACTTGCGCCCATAGTTGCTGCATATTAATAGTATGCTTGAAGTTGATATACTCGACAGGGATCGTCCAAAACCGTGTATTTCCAGTGTCATCGACAAGAAAGCGGGTGTCATTAACTGACGCAAAAAACACTGTCCGACGCTGATATTCTGATTCTAATCGAGCGTATGGCCTGCGTAATTTATCCATATCTGCAGTGATAAAGCCTTTCAACCTTGCAACGTCCTTTTTAAAGGTGCTATCTAGCTCCCCTAACTCAACTAACCAATGCGACACCGCCCCTAATACAGAATCTTTATCAGCCGGATCAAGCAGGTGGTCAGTTTTAACAACGTGTTTTCTTAGTTTTAAGTCAGGAACAAGGCTTTCTAACCAAGACGTTTTGCCTATACTTTGCGCCCCTTGTAAGGTGAGTACGCCCCGCGCTTTGAATCCCATCGGTTTCAATACTGCAGCAACGGCACTAATTAACCATCGTTTTATAAGTATGTCTCGCATCAAAATGGGGTAATCAGGTTTAGGGATTAGCGTATTACACAAGTCGGTAATTCGGTCTTTACCATCCCATTGAACTGTAGTTATCCAATCTGCTACTGGGTTTCTCTGTTTCGTATCAGCTAATGCAAAAATATAGTCCGGTACTTGCTCACTAGGTAACTGGTTGAGTTTTGCCAAGCTAATGCAAGCCGTAAGCGAAGTATTATCCACGTTGTCAGGCGAGCCTTTAACTGTAGGAACGTTTACAAATGATTTCTTTTTGATGACATCGTAATAAGTAGTAATGCCATAATAATTAAGCATTGATTCAATATTAGATATGGTCGCCAGCGGTTTTGCTGCGCCTGTTTCTTCATTAAAAGATATATCATTAAAGCATTCTATTGGCATCGGTTGCAGTGTCATAGGCTGGCGCTTGCTTTCGATAACAGTGCGGCGCTGCTCTTTTTCTTCCTGCTTAACGATTGCACGAATATCAGTAATATTAGTACCAGTGTTTGTTTTTATAACATTGGCAATCTTTCCCGACTCTATTTTGTTTAACGCCGTTAACTTAGCTGCAAGTTGCTCAATATCCTTTGGGGGCGTCTCCTTATCCATCTGATTTGCCTGTTCCATCAAATCTTCATACGATGGCAAAGGTTCGCCGTTTTCATCGTATCGGCTGTTGATTTCTCGTAAGTTTGCGCCTGCTTGCTCAGCAATATGGCAAATTGTCGCAAACGTCACCCCGTTAGGCTTTTGAGTATCAAAGCTGTTCCATTTGTAACGGAGTAGTGAGAAACCACAATAATTTTTACCTGTAGCGCTCCAGTTGTCCCATATCTCAAGGCCAAGCTGATCACCATTAAATTCACGGTGTAGAGCCATACCGATATTTAACCAAGGATCATAGGCGCAATCGGGATCAACATAGCTGAGCAATTCAGCCGCCTTTAACTTGCTTGCTTTGCTAGTTTTACGACTGGCTATATTCTCTTGAGTAACTATCGTTAGTGCGTCAATTATCGCCTGTGGTGCGTCATCCACTTCGTTAATAGTCGGCAATTCACCATCAATAATTTGTTTGTGACGCTTGATATACATCAGTTGATTTTGGGTTTTTATATCAACACCATGTACCCAATTATCATTGGAGTGTTTTAGCGTTGATGGATCAACACCATCAGGAATACGGTATAAAAAATGAAGTGAATCGCCTGCATCATTGGTCTGAACTTCGTTAGGTTCATCACCAAGGATTGCAAACAATTCTTCTAGGTTTATCGCACCTTTTTCCTTGTTTCCGTCATAGTCGACAAGAATAAAGCGATCAAGGGCAATACAAATTTTAGATTTATCGCATTGTTGCCAATATTGATGATCAATAGGGTAGCGTTCACAGCTACCAAACGGAGCTGGTTTACTGCCCATAAAGGGGATCGGCCTGTGTTCTTGCTCAATCGCCATTAATACGGTTTCGTTTAACCAATCTGGCGACAATGAACCATTCTGTTTATACTGGTCTTGCTGATTAGATTGCGCTTGCTTGCTGTCTGTTGGCTGAGCCTCGGTTGCCGCCGAGGCTTTTTCTTTGTTAAAGCTCATAATTCAACTTCCTTAAAGACTTCGCGCCCTAAGTCAGTTAATTCCACTTGAGCAACTTCATTATTCAGGCTGTATTGTAATAATTTCGCATTCTCTAACCTTCCAAGCGCAAACCTAGCCTGACTAGGTGTGAATCCTTGTTTTTTACAAATATCAAAAACGGCTGCTAGTCTAATAGCCCCTCTTGAAACCCGTATAAGCATGAATTTAAGTAACACCCCTTCGCCTGTGTGGCTTTGAACACAGGGGATTAGGTATTTTCTTTGATATTCGATTGAATTGGGATCCATGCTTACACCCCCGCACAGCCATGCGTCGAAGTATGTATATTGCTATTCACCCATTCCAGAACGTCTTCTGCTCGGTAGCGAACATTTCGGCCAAGTTTAACAAACTTCGGGCCATCACCTGCCCATCGAGCACGTTCACACCATGCAGTTGATTTATTTAGGTAGTTAGCTAGATCTCTTTGAGTCATAAGCTTGGGAAGCTCAATTGCGATTCTTAAAGATTCATTTGGATTTAAGGTGTTGTTAGTCATCATAATTGCCATTTGCTTTGAGTGTTCACATGATGGTGTTCAATGACTGTTTTGGAGAGGGAGATTTTAAAATTTAAAAAATCGGACTATTCATCTCCGTTCCCCAGAGTGCTCTTCACTGCATAACGGAGTATTCTTAGAAATTAGTTTCCAAGATATTTGAAGGTTCTCGTCTTCAGCGTGTAGTTTACGGAAATCATCTTCTATAGACATTACAAATCTACCTTCTGTTCTGTAATTACTATGATATTCCCTCTCCAAAGTAGAAGCTTTTATTGTTTCGTTTCTGAAGTTTTTTAAATAAAGGCTTACGGCCTTTTTTGAAGCCTCCCTCACAGTACACCCAACGCATATTAAGTGAACCATCCAACCGAAAGCTTGCAACTTGCGTGATTTTTTTAAGATTTGGCTGGTTGTACCGCTCGGTTGTCCCCTTAACCTCATAATTGATACATATGCATTAAGCTTATTCATTGTGGGAGTAGGTGATACTCCATAGTTATTGCAAATAAGTTGGGCAATATCTGCATAATACGGATTATTATTCTTGATCAAATTTAAATAGTGAAATGGGACGTTGAAGAAAACCGGCTCAGGTACACTTGTTCCATCCTTCAGCAATTGGTTAATCTCATCCCGTATATCGTCAAATATAATGCAAGCAATGTGGTCCTGATTGGATTCCAGAAATGAAATTTCAGCAGTGCTTTTATTATTTGTTCTGAATTCTTCTAACTTTTCATAAACAAGTTTTATCTCAAGGGGATTCATCCTACAGCCCCAAATTCAATAACCTGTGCTTTCGGTTCAGGCAGTTCTTCTAATAGTCGATAGAGTTTTTCTAATGCTTCCAGCTTATCCTCAAAGAAGTCATAGCGCTGATAGTGGCGATTTTGTACGCCTCCTAATCCATGACTAAGTAATTGTGCTAAAACGTCACTGCTTACACGATAGGGGCGATCAGCAAGTCTTGTCTCAATAGTTGCGCGAATGCAGCCGGGTGTGAATTTACCTTTTGCCAATTCTCCTGCATTTTCCATTTGCATATTTACTTGTTTCACTACTGCGCCTAAATAGCCTACGTGAATAGGGCTTACACCACCGTTGCAGCTAAATAAATATTTGCCTCCCTCTGTCAGCTTCTTTATGTATTCGATTGAATCATCAAGTAAGGGGATAACATGCCGCCGTGCGGTTTTCCTGCGCCCTTTAGGATCATACAAAGTAAGTGTTTTTGAAGATAGATCCACGTCATCAAGCGTTAGCCTTGCTAGTTGCGCTTGCCTTTGCCCTCCTGTAAGAACATGGAGCATAGCTAAACTTCTAGCTGGTTCTGGTAACTCTTTTAGTCGCTTCCAATAGGCTACAAATTCCGGCTTTTCTAAAACGCGATCATCAGTATTGCTTGAACCTTCAACCTTTCTTATATCTCTGGCTGGATTATAAGTCACTTTAATTGCTCTCAAGCTCTTTGGTGCGTTGACATTTCCCCTTGCATTAATTGCCTCACTGAACGCTGTACGAATGTAAGATCGTACTTTATCTGCTTGCCGTGGCTTGTCTTCGTCCTTTAGTTTGCCAACTAATTTTATGCAATCATCAAGATTTACTTCTGATGCTGTTTTTTTCCATATTTTAGGAAACGCAAGTTTGATGTTTTTATTGATTGCACTTTCAACAGCTTTAGCATCGTATTTATTGTTGCTGTATAAGAGATCAATATAAGCGCTCATCATATCGCCAAAGGTAGCTAGTTTTTCTTCACTATTTTGCTTATTTCGCGGATCTAATCCCTTTGTTAGATCAGAAGCATGTTGCTTGGCTAACTTTTTAGCTTCTTCTGTAGTGAGCACTCCAAATTTACCAATAGTTATTTTTACCAGCTTGCCTTTGGTTCTGCCCTGAAAGAAAAATGTTTTCGTTCCTGTGGGCTGGATACGTAAACCTAACCCAGTGACAGAATCATCCCAGTATGTATCCGTAGATTGCCCAACTGGTAGTGCTTCGATTACTTTTTTACCAAACTTTAATTTGTTAGGCATATTGACCCCCTTAATTATGTATCAAATATGTATCACTTGATATAGAAGTGATACAAAGGCAATAGGGATAAAGTACGCCTAAATCCCATTCTGTACAAGGCTTTTTAGTGATACATAAAAGTTATTAGGGGTTATTCATAAGTAAGATTTGGGATTTAAAATCCCTCGTTCGTAAGGACGTGCCGGTTCAAGTCCGGCCCCGGCACCAATCTCTATTTTATCTGATTTAATTTTCTTAGCTCACCAAGCTACTATTATATTTACTATAGGCCAGTCTTAAACCGACGCTTCGCGTGCGATTCAGGTACAAATTACTTCCTGTATTTTGCCCTACGGGCCATCGCCCGCGATGTTAATGATTGTTCCAGACAATCATTTTCCGGCCTCTGGTACTGATCTAGACATCGGATGTATTCGATATCATTTAAATCCCAAATTTATAAAAGTAGACGCAGTTGTAACTGTTCACATAACTTGCAGACTGCTGATAACTTTAAGAAGAATATTTCACTCTCCAGCGAAATTAATAAGCTTGAGGATCTGTGTGCCTTCCATGCGCTTTAGATATTTGGTTGGTAAGGTATTGTTTTCCAGTTGAAACACAGTCATATCTTGTTGTTTAAGCTGGGCCGTAACATGGGAGAAGTGTTGTTCAAATAAAGCCGCAAGTGAACCATTTTCGGTTATTTCTTGCATTCCATCATTGAGTCGATTAATCGCTTTTTTGTGTTTTTGATTTAGATGGAATAAAACAGGGTGCGGGTAATAAATCATATGATTTGGGGCAATGCTTAGTTCGTCGCCGCCTTTTTTTGTGCTAAGTATTTTATCGTCAATTTCTATTCTGCCGAGAGGGAGCAAATCAAATCGTTTGTTAGCAGTCATATTGAACAACTTGTTTAAACGAGCTTCAATGACATTAAAACCATGGTGTTTGTATATAGCAACATCCATCCAGCCGGGCCCCTGACCAATGGTGTATTCTCTAAGTTCACTTAAGGTTTTTACGTTATTTAGATTTTTAAGGGTGTTGTTATGCACAACAATACTGCGAAGCCCGAATATTCCATTAAATATAGGATATTCAATTATATTTAAGTGCGTATTTATTGGGTTGTACGGGCTTGCCCATAAGATCACCTCAGGGCTTGCTTGGGCCATCGTAATTATTCTAGATATTGTATAACCAGATTCCCGAGTGATAATTGTAAAGTCACCGTATTCACTTTTTGTCGTTTCTAAAGCAAGCTTTAAAACATCAAGTTCATAATCTGATCTTAAAGTGAGCTGGCTGTTATAAAGAAAGTGAAAATCATTTGCATGCAATTGCAATGAAAAAATGGAAGAACATAAACCTAGCCATAACATCATGGACATAGGTTTAACTCGTACTTGAAACATAGAAAGAATCATTAGGATAAACACCACCTAAATACCCAACCCTCAATTCCATGAACAATTTGAGTACAAAATTATAAAGTTAAAACAAGAACGATCAGCTGAGGATTATAATTGAGTTAACTCACTTTTAATACGGTTGCCGTGCCTGAATACCTTTGGTTGCTTAAATAAAAAAGGGAGGATGAAATGAACGGTATTATTTTTACGGCTAAAAATTAATTAGGTAAGTTTAATGGGGACCGCCTTAAACCGATGCTTAGCATACTGGTTAAGGTACAAAATACTTCCTGTATTTTGCCCTTCGAGCTATAGCTAGCGATGTTAATGATTGTTCCTGGTAATCATTTTCCAGCCATAATATTTGTATTAACTAGTCATTATCGAAATAACTTAAAGATTTAAATGTGTCGAATTGTTTAGTCTGCCTTTAGTTGCGATATGCTATAACAACGCCAAGGCAACTCCATTCTTCAGCGGAAAAAAATGCATCACTTACGAGTCTTTACAGATGGTAGTGTTAATACTCAATCAAAGGTTGGGTATGGCGCTTACCTTGTGGTATCTGAGCTGACTGCGTCAGTGGAGTCGATTAAAGATAGGGTGAGAATTACACGTTTTGAGCAAACCAGTTCGACTAAGCTGGAGTTACAAACGATGCTGTGGTCGTTGAATGAAATAATAGATTTATCTGACGATGGTGATGTTAGTTTGACGGTTTATACCGATTCTCAAAATATTATTGGTTTACCTGCGAGGCGCACTCGTCTTGAGCAGAGTGATTATTTCTCTAGTAAAAATAAAAGGCTGAATAATTTTGAGCTGTATCAAGAGTTCTACCTATTGACCTCGAGTGTAAAATGTCACTTTGTTAAAGTGGAGGGCCATAAGGGGGCTCGCAATAAAAATGAAGTGGATAGAATGTTTGCTTTGGTTGATAAGGCCTCTAGGCGGGCGTTACGAGAAGAGTTTTAGCTTGCTTCTTATTGCCCTACCTTTATCGATTAGTAGTCTTTAATTCGAATTGACCGCATTTTGATCATTAAAGAGCAATGTTCACACCATCACTAATGTTTATTCCAAATTAAGTAATAACTCAATCAAGCATTCATACTTGCGCCGGTCTTGCTTATTGCTTAGGTGAATTAGTCTCGACTTAATCTGACATTTCTTCTTGAAAAAGAGAGAGTTACCCATTTTGATAAAGGTGTCGAATCTTTTAATCAAAACAACAAGGTAACTCTCATGTTGCATACTAACAACCCAATTATTAAACACAAAGCAGGTTTACTCAATTTAGCTGAGGAACTCGGAAACGTATCAAAAGCTTGTAAAGTAATGGGCGTTTCACGCGATACTTTTTATCGATATCAAGAGCTGGTTGAAGATGGTGGTATTGAATCACTAATCAATCGTAGTCGCAGAACTCCAAATCTAAAGAACCGAGTTGACGAACAAACTGAGAAAGCGGTTTTGGAGTCTGCGATTGAATTCTCAGCTTACGGCCAGCATCGAACCAGCAATGAATTACGTAAAGTTGGCGTGTTTGTTTCAGGCAGTGGTGTTCGTTCAATCTGGTTAAGACATAACCTCGAAAACTTCAAAAAGCGCCTAAAGGCACTGGAAGAAAAAGTCGCCAATGATGGGATCATTCTGACTGATGCTCAAGTCGCTGCACTTGAAAAGAAAAAGCAAGATGACGAGGCTTGTGGAGAGATTGAAACTGAGCATCCTGGCTACCTTGGTTCTCAAGATACGTTCTACGTTGGCAACCTTAAAGGCGTAGGCAGGATCTACCAGCAGACGTTCGTGGATACCTATAGCAAAGTCGCGTTTGCTAAGCTCTACACCACCAAAACACCAATTACCGCTGCTGATATCCTCAACGATAAAGTCTTGCCGTTCTTCGAACGCCAAGAGCTTCCAATGCTGCGAATATTGACTGATAGAGGCACTGAATACTGTGGACGTGTTGAGCATCACGATTACCAGCTCTACCTAGCAATCAACGACATTGACCATACCAAGACGAAGGCAATGTCACCCCAAACCAACGGGATCTGTGAGCGCTTTCACAAAACCATTTTGAACGAGTTTTATCAGATCACATTCCGCAAAAAGCTTTACTCGACGATGGAGGAACTTCAAAAAGATCTAGACGAGTGGATCGAAACCTATAACAATGAACGAACTCATATGGGTAAAATGTGCTGTGGCAGAACGCCAATGGAAACATTACTCGATGGGAAATCGGTTTGGGCGGACAAAAATTTAGCTCAAATCTAAACTGACAGCACCATTTGAAAAACGGGTAACTGTCAGATCAAGTCTGAGCTACTACAGCTTAGGTGAGCATTAAAGCAAACTGTTAGCTCAACTTCTCCCTCTATTTCTGTTCGGTAAATAGTTTTTTATCTCAAAACACGGATAATTATTTAGTTTAAAAGTGAAGTTTATGTAAATATTTCGCCTTTTATGTAATTAAATTACATTGTTAAATATGGCTGCATTGTCTGTATGTGTCAGTTTTGCTGGTTAGGTATTTTTTAATATACCTATGTATGTAGTTAAATTACGTAAATAAATTACAATTTGGTCAATTGTTGTTCATAATGTCCCCACGCTTTCAGAGCAACCAAATTTAAACTTCAAACTTAATAGGAAATATCATGAAAACTACTTTAATCGCTTTATCAGTATTTGCCCTTTCTTCTAACGCAATGGCTTCAACAGCTAGCTATGACTTTGTTGCACTAGATGATTCAGCCCACACTAATTTGTGTGTTGTTTCAGCTAAACAAGGACTAAAAGCCGCTAAGAAATTAGCCGGTGTTCGTTTTGATGACAGCATTACCTGTAACGGTAGTACAATTAGAGCATTTGCTGCTAAATATAAGGCGCAATCAGAGGTGAAAGCTCCACGCACAGTTAAAGTTATTGCTGCTAACAATGCACAAGAATCTGAGCTTTGTGTGAATGCTGCAACTAATGGTTTAAATTCATTGAATTTAAAAAAATCAGAAATCAAGCAAATATCATGTAACGGTCTTAGCCTAACTGCATTTGCTCGTACTTATTCTGCTATGTAAGTAGCTAATAATGCTGTTATGTCGGTAACCATATCGGCAAACCTTAAAGGCCAATAGGAAATCCTATTGGCCTTTTTTGTTGTTCGGAATTACGGAGTTCATCGCAATGGTGTAAGCCGAAGTAATATGGGTGGGGGAGTTGCAATAATAGTTTGCCATCAACGTGGCTTATACATAAATTACCTTTTTACACCCTATCCAATGTAATACATCTAAACATCCCAAAAATGACTCAAACCTTTTTATAACAAATGAAAAGGGGGTGTTATGCAAGATCCAACCAATAATGCGTTAACAGAATTAGCCTTGGGCTTGTCGATGGCTTTTTTCGCGCTACTGATTTTAGCGCTGTTATCCATGGCCAGTCCTAGCAGTGCAAAAGTAGTAACAGAGCAGACAAATAAAGAGCTGCCCTCAGCCTTAATTGAATTATCAAACGGCGCCGCTAGTGGTACTACTGACTCGCAAACTCAGTATGCCTTTTATTACAAAGGGCGTTTGCTTGATAAAAATCTTAAACAACGAACATTAGAAAGTTATGTGATGGATTTGCCGTTGGTGATTGCGGTCGAGAACAACGCTTCATTTGATGTGTTGTTTAAACTCACACAAACCATTCAGCACCCGCAATTGTCTTTAACTGCCATCACACCACAGTGGCAAACTCATTTGGAACAATCATTATGAAACCATATAAAACAGTATTGTTGATTTGCTGTTTGCTTGGCAGTACTTCGATACAGGCCATGACGTCCAGTCAAATAAAACAACAATTGATCAGTGAGTCTATTGAACAAGGCCTCGATCCTGCATTAGCCCTTGCGATTGCCAAGGTTGAATCTGATTTTAACGCTGATGTAGTCAGCCATGCTGGGGCGATAGGGGTAATGCAAATTATGCCGGCTACGGCAGAACAAGTATTTGGCGTGTCCCGTTATCGTTTAACTCACCCACAAACCAATATCCGTCTCGGTGTTCAGTATATTAAGCAACTGTTAGCCAACTATGACAATCGGCTTGATATTGCCTTGTCACATTACAATGGTGGCTCAGCAGTACGTAGCAAAGGCGGCAGCTTGCAGGTTATCCCTGCTACTCAAGGTTATGTGAATAAGGTAATGCATTATAAAAAGCAGTTTACGTCACCAATAAACTGGCAACCGCAATATAACGAGGCTCCAACTTCAAATTCATCTTTTGCCATATTAACCAAAACCAATATTGAGGAGCCGGACGATTCGTTAACTTCAAAGGTTAGGCAATTACGTATGCATAACATACTTCGAAATAGCCCTAAGTCATTGGCAAAAAAACAGGGGTTAACTGCTAATCAAAACCGTCGGCAGAATAAAAACAGTAAATTAGCCAAAGTTAAACAATGGGAATCTATCTATTGATTTTGTGTTGTGTATTAAGCCGATATGTCAGTTTGAAGTAAAAATTGCCAAAGGTTTTTATAGGTATTAAGACCACAAAATAAAAATCAGCAAGCACCATTGGAGAGCATTAATGCGCCGTTTATTGAATTTATTCTTAGTTTTAATGACCTTAGGTTTTTCATCTGCCTATGCAGCAGATAATCCTAATATTTTAGTCATGGGCGAAGATAGCGATGAAGGCACAATCCCTCGTGATAGTCGGGTATTTAAAAGGGTCGTGGGCGCTTTAGTTAACCAAATGCACGACAATAGCTTTAATGTGTACGAGGAAACGGCTGTTACTCTTGATGATTTTTCTCAAGGCCGAGTTCGCCGTGATGACGGGGAACTCATAGATATTGGCCGATCTATTAAACGTCCGCCCATCGACATCGTGGTTATATTTTCTATTTATACTCGCGCATTAGATAGAGGTAATACCTCTAAGATAAAACTTCGAATTGAAGGCCGTTTACTCAATGTTAAAACCGGTAAGCGTTTAGGCAATTTTGAAGTGGTTAGTGGTCAAGTGTTAAATGCGCCTACTAAATGTAGTCGCGATTGTATTCTTGAAATTGTAGGTGATAAAAGTCGAGTATTGGCCAATGACTTAGGTGCGGTATTGGCCGAAAAATTAGCCTGGATGGTCGATGGCGGAGCAGAAACGGGCCAGCATCGTAGTGCTACTAATGATTTAATAACCGAATATACTTTGGTATTTGATGATTTTTCAGCCGAAGACTTTTCTGAAATTGAAGAGTATTTAGTCCTTTTTTCTGGCTATCATAGTCATCGCCCCATTGAATTGCGCCGAACTCGCAGCGAGATTTGGTATCAGTCTAGTATTGGTAGCGCTAAGTTAAACCGCAATATTCAGAAAATGTTAGCCGAGTTAGATTTACGAGGTTTGATTAATTTTGAAGGTAATACCTACACCGTTAACGCCATTACCTTGCGTGGAAAAACTAAAAAGCCTGTGCAAAACGATGATTGGTAACGTGAAAAATGGCGGTTGTCATATATAAATCAAAATTGCCTTAAACCCTTAAAAACTATACAGTCTTTGTCATCTGTAAGACGTAGTGCAAAGATGATGGGCGACAATTTCCACAGTCACGTTATTAATAGCGGTGTAAGTGAAACTTTGCTGGCGCTATTTGAAGGTCTGCGTGAAACCCCGGGTATTTATACCGATTATAAATACCGCAAAGAAGATGTTAATCGGGTTGCTCAGTATTTAGTCTGTCGTAACTATGGCAAAGCCTGTTTAGAGCTGAGCTATATGTGCTGGGGTATCATCAACTACGAACAACATCAAAATATTAAATCTCCATTGCTGACTTTTTTCTGGGTACAAGAATCCATTACCCCGGTACGATTAAAAGTCGCATTTAGTCAAAACAATTCTTCATCACCCCAAGTTATCTTAACGTCCAATAGCCTAGTGTTGCAGCTTGATAAGCCATTCGAAATTGCGCTAAGCCGAGTAGGGGTATTAGCTACCTTATTAGAGTTTATAGTGACGGTGGACCCGGCACTCATTAGTTATATTGAATCCACGTTAAAAAATGGCGACGAAGCCGACATTAAAAACGTGTCGTCTGAGCTACAAAAGCACATTTATCAATTTCTATCAGCACATATTGATGCCGCGCAAACCCAGCGTCGCTATCGTTATGTTGCCAGTTGGATGGAACAACAAGGTGCAGCATCCCATAAATTAAATGATGATAGTGTTTTGGCGTTTTGGCATGACGCCAGCATGGATGAAAACTCACCAGGGCATAAGCTCTACGCAACGGCATTATTGGATATTATGGCGACCGATCAGGCGCTTATTCAGGCTCAATTATTGTTTGAAGCGCAGCACGGTGCTTCTATAGGCTACGATCATGACTTAGGTGAGTTATCGCCAGATGTGATCCAACAATCGATTTTTGATCAGCAAGACAGTCAGCGCGAATTGAATTATTTGGCCGACTCGCCTAAATGTTTAACCAAGCAACAATGGGAATTAGTGCAGCCCCTTATGCGTGGGCAACACTATCTTAAAAAGTTACCTTGGTCTTTTATACGACTTGGTGTAATGGGGCAGTGGCAGGCTAAACTGGTGCAAGCTAAACGGCAGTCTATTGACGTCGTCCAACAAAAATTGCAAGAGCCTCTGGAGTGTAGCTATCAGGATTATTTACAAAGCTTGCAGCAACAACCCTTGTTGTATCGCAGTGTTTTATTAGCTATTGCCCATGTTCTCTATAACCTACAAGATCCTCGCTTTATGGGAATTGTATTGAGTTTATTACCCAAAGAGACTGCCACCGAGCTAAAGAACGCTGTAATTGATGGGGCTAAACCGCGTTCTCAAGCATTATTTAATGTTGCCCAACAAGCTTGTGAGCAATTAACACAAAGCCGAGAGTTATTAATACAAGCCACCGCCGCTTTTAAAGCGAACAATAAACAAGGCTTTAAATCCCTGCCGGAAATCCATGATTTAGAAAGCTACCAACAAGGGGCAGAGGGGTTGCAGAGCTGCCAGAAAGTAATTAAGTCATTTTTAAACGGTTTTGCCGTCGCTGGTGACAACATCATTAATGAAAATTATGTCTCTGATGTTTTTATATTTAAACAGGTATTCGAACAATTATATTTGAGTAACCCAATAGATGAATAAACAACAACTGGCCGAAGAGCTGTTTAGTGCACGTTATGCACACTCGCAACTGACTCAATCCCACGTTCAGCAAGGGGTAGTGTTCAATGATATTGTGCAGCTAATTTTAGGTGTGAATAACACCAATTCGAGCAACACCAGCAAGGTCATGGCGGCGATTAACCAATCTTTGCAGTTAAGACGATATTATCAACAATTGCTTAATGAGCATCAGTTTGCGGCGAGCCAACTGCAAGTCGCGGCGAGCACATCAACAGACTATGCTGATCGCATTAACCAACAGTTTAGTCTTAAGTTTAAGCGTGATAAGTTTTCACCCAACCAAGTGTATGTGGTGTTGCAAATTGAACATCCGGCGGCGCATCATCATAGTCGAGTGATTAGTCTGCATGCCGTTACCGATGAAACTGCAACTTTAGTGCATTTTCCAATGTTGGATGGGGGGCAAAGTCAGTTGTTGATGGACGATAGTAACGCTACATTTGAGTTACTTGTAAGCCCTAATGCCCAATTAATCTTGCTATAAGCCTAGCAAAATAAGGATGAGCAATATGCAGTTGCATATTTTTATTGCGACCACCCAAGGCTTGGTTGCAGTACAAGACATTCAAGATATTAATGATGTGGATATTCATTCGCTGGTGTCAGTGAATGGCACATCGACTACAGCCAATATCAGTGGGGCTTATCATCAATTTGTTAAAAAAGGCGCAGGTATAATTCAGCACGATTTTGGTGCCTGTTCTTACCGTTTAAACTTAAGTGCCAGAATCGACCACGGCAATAGTTGGCAACTGGCTGTGTATTTGGCCCATTGTGCCCATCGGCAAAATATTCTCGGTAACGGCAAAGTGCGACCCGGTGATCATGTTATTTGTGCTACCGGTGAGGTAAATACCCGTAGTCGGCAGATTCAGGCTGTTGAACAAGTGTCCCTTAAATTGGAATTAGCCTCTGAAAGTATCAAAAACTGGCAACTGCAAGGTATTCCTGTGGCGATGTTACTGCCGGAAGCTAATTGGCAAGATATACAACTGGCAGCATACGATTATGTAATGTGTATAAAGGATCTCGAACAGGCGATGGCTACCTTGCCCAATTTGGCCGCATCCTCAGCCGTAAGCAATCAACACGCGGAATGGGTTTCTAACGCAGCGCAAGAAGATCTTATTTCACTGAACATCCAACAAATTGGTAAATACAAGGTACTTAATGAGCTTGGTGCTGGCGGTTTCGGCGTAGTGTATCTAGCCGAAGACCCTCTGTTACATAGTAAGGTGGCAATAAAAGTTTTTCAGGTAAGAGATGCAAATTTAGCCGGGCAGGCGACATCCTCTTCCACCGATGCTATTGACGTACTAAAACAGCGCTTTATAGATGAGGCTAAAACCTTACGTAGCTTGTCGGTTAATCCGTATATTGTTGAAATGTATGAGTTTGACCAACTAGCCGATGGTACCCCTTATTATGTAATGCCGTTTTTAAGTCGTTCTATTATTGATGAGATGGGTAAAGATACTTTTAGCCAAGGGGCGCTGAAAGAGCTGCCATTAGCATTACACCCTCGGCGTATTCCTGTAGCTAAAGCCAAAGTGTATTTACAGCAATTATTAGAAGCGTTGGTGGCAGTACATGAAAAAGGCTTAGTGCATCGCGATATAAAACCTGCCAACTTACGACTCAATAGCCAAGGGCAATTACAATTATGTGATTTTGGTATTGCCAAACTAGCTGACTCTGCTTTTAGCCAAAGTGGTGTGGGCATGGGAAGTCGTCACTATATGAGTCCAGAGCAGCGAGAAAGCGCTAAACACGTTTTACCTAGTAGCGACATATATAGTGTGGGGGTGCTGGCTTACCGGATGTTAACCGGACAATTACCCAGTGGCCGTTATCAAGATCCTAAGCACTTTGCTCCCGAAATGGGTGAACCGCTGAATAAGCTCATATTGCGAGCCATTGAGCAACAACCCCATAAACGTCCACAGCACGCAGCTGAGATGCTCAGTGAGTTTAAAAAAGCGATAACAACCGTTGCTGATGTGGTATTGGACGAAGAAGATACCGGCACTTGGGTTGGCTCCAGCGCTGAGGATATTGGCCGTCAATGGGCGCCGACTGTGAAGGCAGAATTAATACCCCTAAAACAAAAAATCACCGATATTTTGCTAGAAGAGGGCAAGATCCCTGAAAAACAACAGTTTCAACTTCAGGCATTGGCGGCGATTGCTGGGTTGAATGACGAGCAATTAGCGTTATTTATTGAGGACATTAAATTACAGTTAACTGTGCAACTTGCGCCACTACAACATTGGTTGGAATTGGCAAAAAGTAAAATTATTACCAATGAATTGGATCCAGCTAGCCAAAAAATATTGCTCGAATCTGCGGTCAATGCCGGCTTAAGTAAAGTAACCGCCAAGCGCCACCTAAAAGAATTACAACAGCAGTTTGCTGCATCGACAGTCGCTGCTGGATTGGATTCGAACTCTAGCTCAAAATCAGCAGCTATAGCTTCTTTCAAACCTAAATCGAATAACAAAGCAAAAATAGGATTAGTAGTAATACTGCTGCTTATTGCTGGCGGCGTTGCTTGGCAAGCGGGTTTGTTATCTTCGCAAAATGCACAGCAACAAAATGTCTCAGTTAGTGCAGATCTTGAAAAAGCCACTGTTGATCACACGCTAACTGAGTTTTCTTCACAACAGGCTATACCGAACGATAGTCTAGTGGAAATAAAGGAAGTAGACGAGCCGCAGCCGCGCAATTATCCGTTAGCGATTACAACCGAATCGAGCGACACGGAGGTAAAAATGGTCAATATCGACACCACTTTGCCGTCAACTATCGAAAACAGCAGAACGAACATCGAAACCCAACCCCAACCTAAGCAAGAGCCTCCTGTACAAACCGTACGAATATCACCTCGCTATCCAATGCAAGCGGCTAGAGAGGGCATAGAAGGTTGGGTGAGATTAAGTTTTACCATTGATGAAGAAGGCGCCGTTGAAGACGTAAAAGTAATCGAGGCCTACCCAAATGGGGTTTTTAACAAAGAAGCCACCAGAGCGGTAATCAGGTGGCGTTTTGTTCCCAAAATAGAAAATGGCAAATCAGTAAAACAATTCGATCAGCGTACCCAACTCGATTTTAACTTGAACTAATATCGATGTTGAAAATGAAGCGACATTCTGTTCAACGAACACTTAGTTTAATTTTATTGGCGTTGTTGACCTTACCGGCCGTTGGCCAGCAATTGCAGTGGCATTTGGTGGTGCAGGAAAAACCTGACATTAATATTCCTACAGAACATATTGCTGCTTATAGGCAAGCCGAAGAGGCAATTTCGTCACAACTTATTAGCAATGAATACGAAGTAGCAGACAAGGCATTACTGAATATTTCCCGCAACTCCGATGATAAGCAAATCTATGGTTTGGTTGGTGAGGGAGTCAATTTGGCGCTGCGTTACCAAATCGACATCTCAACTGAAATGGAAGCGGTTGTAAAAAAATGGCGGTTTAACTTGTCAGCCTATCTGGTGGATTTGGAATCGAAAAAGCAAATAGAAACTGCCAGTTTAATGGAGATGTATAGCAACGTACCCAATAACTGTGATCAGCAATGTTTTTCACAGTGGCTGGCCAGTAAGGCCAGTGGTTTAGCTCGCGAGTTAGGTGCCATTTTTGTGCAAAAACTCGATTACCTGCCAAAACGTTATCATTATGATTTAGAGTTTCATGGCTTTGTCGGTAATGAGTTAGAGCAGGTGCGCCAACACCTTAAGCAGGTAGAGGGTTTCGTGTTTGCAGAGCTTACTGAAAAGCTGGGCTCGCGCTCGCAATGGTTACATCAATTAGAAGGGGCACGTTATAGCTATGTGTCTAACTTAGCGCCAGATGAGTTGGATGGTGCGCTTTTTAGGCAATTGAGTGAGTTGGGTATCCCAGTATCACAAGCAAAAAATACGGGTGAAAAATTAGTTTTTACCCGCGCTATGCCTTATTTATGGGGGTATCTGCTAGGACTACTATTGGCGCTAGTTGGGATCTACGCTATTTACGTTTTCGCTGTGCTGCGTCATCACAATAGAGCCTTAGATAAACTCGCCCATAATAGAAATGCTCAACAGTGGCTAGATTATGTTGCTCGTCACAAGCTAATTGCTATTCCACGCCCCGCGTATTGGCATCGTCAAGAGAAACGCTTTACGGCGGATGTTATTCAATCACAACAAATGAGTCAGCAGGCTTGGTTGTTGGCGGAAAAGGGCGATTACACGCAAGCCCAGCTAAAAGTAACCCATGCTTTAGAATTGAATACTGACAACCATAATGCCATTGAACTCAAAGATAGCATTGTCAATTATCAGCGAGGTTATGATCGTTATGTATTGGCGAAAAAGGAATTACACAGCCATCCGCAGCAAGCCGCTAAATTGTTGCAAGAAGCCGCAGAACTTAATCCACATTTAAGTGAAGAAATCGCTAAGTTAACTAAACAAAATAGCCATGCAATGCAGGTGACAGATGCAAAATCAGTTATTACGCAAGCCCAATCGGCCCTTGATATGCAGCAGTTTTATTTGGCTTATTCATTAGTCGATGGCGCGCTGAGTCAATTTAACTTAGAGGTGTCGAGCCCAGAGTGTTTACAATTGGCTGCTTTGCGTAGGCAAATTGATCAACAATGTGCCGCCGTTACTGGCGCTAGTGCCGCTACCGGTGCGCTAGCGGGTTACCTATTTTATCCTAGTGCAGAGCTACAATTGGGCCGCAAAATAGATAATCAACAAACATCATTCGGCATTGGCTTTAAACGTCATTCGCGGGCAGGTAAACAAAATACTTTTAGTCGCAAAGGTAATGCGTTTTTTGTCACCGACCAATCAAGCACTAATGGTTCGTTTTATGGCGGTCAACGTTTGCCAGCTAAGCAGTTAATACGCGTACAACACGAGAAGCTGTTGTGTACTGGCGGTTCGCTCAATAACAATGAGCCGGGTATTTGCCACATTAAAACCTTGTTAGCCAAACAGGGATCAAATGCCTTGATATTGAAATTAAACGCCAATGTATTTCAATTCGCAGATGACGCCAGTATTAATACTGCCTGGCCAAGCATGGAAGAAGACCTATTAAAACGTTGGGTGCTGTTGGGTGATGTGCTGCATATCGGTGTGGACGAAAAGGGTAATTTAGATGTTGGTTGTATTAACAACGGTACCTCGGTCGCCAAAGTGTTTTATGACGATGGTTTTTACATTGCGCCGGAATTGAAAGATGCACAAAACCAACCTGTGTTAATTGACGGATATACCATGTACGGCCGAGTGCCTATTTTCGCTCAACACGACATTAGTATTTGTGGTCAGTCATTTTCATTAAACAATATTTAAATTCCGTGAACCTGTGTATCTAAGGGCATTTATTTTTACGAATTTAATATTTTTTAACTAACTCTCAAAAAAATCCTCAAAGCTTTTTATATCCAACTTAAACATGAAGGAGTTGGATATGAATCTTAAACAAACAACCAAAAAATCACCTCAGGCTTTTAAACCGCTAATAGCGCTAACGGCATTGCTGTTATTGCAAGCGTGTCAGACAACCGCTAAACCCAAACCCGCCGTTATTGCAGTAAATGATAATCGTTGTGAAGTGGATGCGTTAGCCATGGCTGAGCATGCCTCTAGTACGGCTTCTAGTTCGCAGTTTTTATCCTCAGCCAATCAGTTGCAACAATGTGCTGATAGTTATACCCGTGGCCAGAACAATAAGTCTGAAGAAGCAATGCGTTTAATGGCGGCGAGTACCTTCAATTACATTAAGGGCGGCGATGTACAGCGGGCTAAACAGCAGTTAAACACTTTTACCTCGCAGTTTCCCCGGCAGGATCTGTATTTTAGCGATTACACCTCGTTTTTAGATACAGCCACGGCGTTGTTGGATAGCAGCAGTTTAACCTTCGATGAATTCTCGAAATTGAATATAAACCCACGTTTGCGTGGTGAAATTAAACGTAAGCAATATTGGCAAAGCCACTAAGGAGAATGATCATGACTTATTTAACTAAACGTTGTTGCATTGGATTAGCGGTGTCGTTGAGCCTTTTCACCTCGGTCACTTTTGCCAGCCCAAGTGCATCATGGAAGCCAATGGCCAGTGACAAATTAATTTCTTTACCAGCCAACATTATTGAAAAACGTGTAGAGCAGGATTTTAGTGCGTCGCCGATGAGTATGCGGGTGACGGAGTTAGATCAGAAAATGTCTAATAAGGTCAACAATATTAAAGCCCTGCAACCGCAAATCATTGATTTGGAGGGCGAGGAAAAACTAAACCATCAATATGAAGTACTTAAGGAAAAGTCTGATTATTTGGATTTGTTACAAGAAAGCCATGATTTACGCCAACAGACGTTGAGTAAGAAACAAAATGTCTATGTTGAGGTACTTGATAAATTGCATCGTAAACGCGGTAAAGATATCAACAGTCAGGCGTACCAACTAAAAGAGGCGCAGGACAAAGCCCGTGCGCGTATGGAAAGCACGATGGCACAAGTTGATAACGCCTTGATGTTGAGCGGTTATGAAAAGTCATCGCCTTATGCGGATGCCTATGCCATTAATCTCGACAAAATCGAGAAAATGAAACAGGCGATAGCAGAGCACCGAGCTAAAGCGGCGCCACAGCTTGCGGGAATGGATGTGAGTTCTGAAGAATATATTCGCCAGTTGTTGTCACAGGTCTCTAGTGAGCAATCCTTGTTAGATCAGGAATCACTACTGTTGGGCTATATGGCGCAGTTAGTGGCCTTAGATGCACAGTCTTTACAATATGAAGTTGAAGAAGAGCAGGGCGACGGCAGCGTTAGTTTAAGTGATGCATCCAATGCCAGCTTTGTAGCTGACTTATTTCTATAGAGGAAACGTGATGAAAAATTTACTTTCATTCAGTGCCATATGTTTAGCTTTATGTTTACCCATAACGACAATGGCAAGTACTGAAAAAAACGCTTTGTTTAGTTTGCATAATCTAGAGCGCGAACGCTCAGCGCTGTTAACTGAATTGATCTCTAATACCGATGAAGCCGATCAAAAACAGCAAAAAGTACAAGCGCTGTACCGCCGATTAGCTGATTTAGAACGCATGGTATTACGTGATGAGCGCGTCGCCAATAGTGGCAGTCGAGTAGCTAAAAAAGCACTAGAGCAATATGAATTAACTTTTATTATTCATGCCGCTAGTGAGCACAACATGTTGCCCATTGACCATTGGTTACAAGAGGTAGGGATTAACACCCAGAGCATTATGCATGCTAAAGCGGGAGCTAGATAATGCTTGCCCTTTACGATACGCGTAACCCTATTAGGTTAGTGATTATGCTAGCAGGGGCGCTGGTTATTGCTTTAGCGTTGATGAGCTATTTTACTGCAATGCCAGTTGTGACCTTAGTTGAATGGTTAAAGCGGGTATTCAGTTTAGGTTTTTTGGTGATTTATTTGGGGTTAGTGTCTGTTGGTATATATGCCGCGACTCAAATAGGTCAATCTAAAACTGCAGAATACTGGCATGAAGTAGGCCAACAAATGGGCAATGGCATTGCCACATTAGCACTTACATTTACCTTGCTAGGGATTAGTTTAGGTATTGGGTCGTTGTCCGAAAATTCGTTATCGCCAGACAATATTCAGCAAGTTATATCTGAGCTTACACAACAGTTCTCAACCGCTTTTATGACATCAATTGTGGGCTTACCTACTGCCGCGATTATTCGTGGTTGGGCAAGTATTAGATTTTGTGCAGTACAACAGACCAATTCAACGAGGAAAAACTAATGAAAGCATTATTCTTGGTAGCCGTGTTAATTGCAGGTGGATATTTGTTGTGGCAGTCGCCGTTTGGCCAACAACAATTTTCCAATATGATGCCTGAAAATGACATTCAACAAGCCGCAGAAGGTTTGCTGGATAAAGTAGACCAAAAGATGAATCAATTTAATCAAGGCAGCCACGAGCAGCAACAGCAGATTGTTAAACTGCAACAGCAGCTGGATTTGTTAGAACAAAAAGTGACGTTATTAAGTGCCACAAATTCTATGGCTAGTAACACGCCAGTTAACGCTTTAACAACAGATGATTCGGTAATTGAACAGAACCCAATAGCCGAATTTGAGCCGTTAGCTAAGTTAGGAAGTGGCATAATCGCCGCTGGCGATACGCCCTATTTACCAGTCAATCAGGAAATACAGGGTAACCGCCAAGCTGGGTTAAGAGACATCGTCGACCGTATGAATCAAAAGTCATTACAGGCATTGGTGCGTTAGTAATATGAAGCACTGGTTGCAGTATTCGGTGGGGGCATTAATACTGGCAATAGTATGTTTAGTGTTATGCCGCCAAGCCCTTTTACAACAATGGGCCGATAAATTAAATCAACATAAATTTGACGACGAAATTGAATATGTTGTTATGCCGAGGCAACAAAACGATATTCAACCGCCTAAACTTAAGCCGGTGATCCTTTCGGTTAGATCATTGCCATTACCTCTAATTAAAACTGCAGTTTCCCCAGAGGTAACTCGCCTTGCTGAATATCAAAATAAAATAGGTAAAAACAGTGGGGTGCAACAGGCAGAGATTGAATCGGCGATACAAACAACGCCAACTCAGGCCAATAGTGTTCAGCAAGATCAGTCTGCACAAACCGAAAAACTAACCACCAGCGATGTCTACAAAAAGCTCAGTGAAGACAAAACTCTCAGTATTGAATTGATGTTGCCTAATAACCCGCAGCAACGAGCGCAACTGTTTAGTTACTTCTATGAATGCGCTGGTGTGGCTTTTGGGGTATTTAACGATGATAGAGTGGAGGTGTTGTCAAACTCTCGTCAGCAAGATTATAGCCATTGGCTGAGGGTAGCCCAAGGGGAGCTCAACTATCGCGAGATTAAATGGCTTAGAGGCGGTAATATTGGCAGGCCGGTTAGGCTTTTCCCCAAAGAGTTGGATTGGCAACTTTCCCATCAACTATCCCAACACCTCAATGGTAGGCCCTTAGAGAGCTTGTTAGGTGAATATTACTTAAACCAAGCAGGCGTACATTTACGCAATATAAGCATTAATGGTGAGCGTTTAGGGGGCCATTGGCTACTAGCCAACAATAACTGCTCGGCATGAATAGCCTCAGTTCGGGATAAGCAGCGCCTTAATATGAACAAAAATAGTAGTACTGTACTAAGCTAAAATTTTATGAGTACACGCAATAATAATTAATTATTTGAAATATAAAGAATATCTTGGCATTTTCGACATTTCTTATCCCGAGTGGGGGTTAGCTACATACCACTTACACATTCCTTTCACATTACAACCATTTTTCTGACCCAATGTTGTCGCAATCTAAGCCTGTTCTCAGCGAAAACCCTTTATACCCAAAGTCATTGAAGGTTTTAGGAAATCAGCGGGAACATCACTTACCTAAGAGGAAACATTATGAAAACTACTTTAATCGCTTTATCAGTATTTGCACTTTCTTCTAACGCTATGGCTTCATCAGCAAACTATAATTTTGTTGCATTGGATGATTCAGCACAAACTAAATTGTGCGTTGTTTCAGCTAAAGCAGGTTTAAAAGCAGCAAAGAAAACGGCGGGTGTTAGTTTTGATCCCAACATTATCTGTAATGGCACTGCTATCACTAAATTCGCCGCTAAATATCAAACCCCACTTACCGTTAAAGTTGTTGCTGCTAACAATTCAGTAGAATCAGAACTTTGTGTAAATGCTGTAGTTAACGGTGTTAATTCATTGAATCTTAAAAAATCTGAAATTAGTCAAATATCTTGTAACGGTCTTAACTTAACGGCTTTTGCTAGAACTTACGCTGCTAAATAATTCCCTTAGAAAATGGTGTAGTCGATTTTTGTATCGACATTGTTTAAAGGCCCATAGGAATTCTTGTGGGCCTTTTTTGTTTTAAGAAAGATGATTACTTTTGAATCTTAATATTACTCAAAACAACTAAACGCACCTGAGACATGTGGCAATAGTGTTTGGCTTACACTACTTGCTTCACCGCCAACTCCGGTGGCACCAGTGGTGCGATATCGTGGATGAAGAAGGTGTCGCTACTGGCTTGATTCCACCAGGTTAGCCACATACCGGTTAATTCGCTTTCGGTAAATTGGTTATGGCTTAGTTCTGGCATAGTGTGGGTATTAGATTCGAGCATACCGTTGGGGGTTCTGCGTTTGATCATGTTGTGGGTTAGTTGCGAGATGTCATCCAAACCCATGCTACCGATGAGTTCATAAAAACTATGTAAAGTGTGCTTGTGGAACGAGGCAACTCGTTTGCTTTTTCGTTGAATATCAATCGCCTTTGAGCGGTTTTTATCTTGGGTGGCAACGCCGGTAGGGCAATTATTGCTATTACATTGTTTAGATTGAATACAGCCAACAGCCATCATAAAGGTACGGGCGGCGTTAACCATATCAGCGCCGAAGGCGATTTTATTGAGGATGTCGAACCCCGATGCCGTTTTACCTGAGGCAATAATTTTAACTTGATCACGTATACCTAGACCAACCAGTGCATTGTGTACAAAGTAGGTACCTTCTAAGCACATCAAACCTAATCTATTACTAAACTCTACTGGTGCCGCACCGGTACCGCCTTCTGCGCCATCTACGGTAATAAAATCAATCATGATGCCGGTTTCTAACATGGCTTTGCCTAAACATAAAAACTCTGCCGGATTACCTATACATAACTTTATGCCAATAGGCTTGCCGCCACTTAGTTCGCGAAGTTGCTTAACGAAGTTGAGTAGTTCGTACGGCGTGGTTGCCTCTGGGTTGATGGCGGGTGAGATGCAGTCGTTATCTTTGCCTATCCCGCGTATTAAGGCTATTTCGTCAGTGATTTTGGCTTGGGGTAATACCCCACCATGGCCGGGTTTAGCTCCTTGAGAGAGCTTTATCTCAATCATTTTTATTTGTTCATGGGCTGCAGTTTTAGCAAAGGCGTCGGGGGCGAAGCGTCCGTGCTGATCGCGACAACCAAATAAGCCGGTACCTAATTGCCAAATAATGTCACCGCCATGTTTTAAATGATAAGGGCTAACGCCACCTTCACCGGAGTTATGGGAAAAGCCACCCAGTTTGGCACCTAGATTCATGGCTTCTATGGCATGAGAGCTAATCGCACCATAACTCATGGCTGAAATATTAAGTCGCGAAGCGGTGTAAGGCTTTGTGCATTGATCACTGCCCACTTTGACGAACTTAGATTCATGATTAACAGTTTTAGGGGCAAGGGAATGCCAAATACTCTGGTAGTTGGCCTGCATTAAATCTCGTTGGGTGCCAAAGGGCAGGGTGTCGGTAACGCCTTTAGCCCGACGATACACTAGGTTACGTTGCTCACGATTGAACGGGGTCTCTTCAATATCATTGGCAACAAAATACTGTTGAATTTCGACGCGGATAGATTCAAAAAAGTAACGAAAATAAGCAATGACGGGATAAAGCTTGTTTAGGGTATGTTGACTAAAAAGTAAATCGTGGGCGCCAACAATGGAATAGAAAAGGGTAATAGCCACCAACAAAAGCGTGAACCAGTTTGGGTTAAGATGATACGCAAAGCCACTACCTGCATTGCCTAGAGTTAGGATTAACCAATAAAATCGTTGTGCTGCTGTCATTCAATATTCCTACAATATGCTGATGGTCGGCTTGATCGCGGGGGACTTAAACACAGAACTAACTGAAGCTGTGCTAAATGAAATTATGAGTGCTTATACAGCCAATGTTACCCAAACGCATATAAAGGTTCGGCTTCTACCTTTTGATCTCGTGCTTTGTATAGGTCATAGGCTTTTTGCAGGTTTAACCAAAAGCCCGCTGATATACCGGTGGATATTTCCAGCTTTTTGGCTAATGATACCGACACGTCGCTTTTGGCATTCACAAACAGGGATACTTGCTTACGGCTCATATGTAGCCTTAAAGCCGCTTCTGTTTGAGTAATGTTATGTTGTTGCAGCACTCTTTCATTAAAAATCAGGCCGGGATGTTTTACCGGAAATTGATTACTTCTTACAAGTGTCATGGTGCCTCCTAAGAATACTCGTTTAAATCAACGTCGTAAGCACTGCCTTTGGTAAAGTAACAGGTAATACTTCCTATTGGCTCTACATCATTGACGGTAACGGTTACCGCCCAATTATCAGGCTTATATTCATTTACCACAAAACCACCTAACAACACTAAGTCGTTGATGATTTCGACAGCATCAAGGAGCATTAAAATCTCAGCAACTTCATGTACGTAGGTATTGGGGAGTAGGGTCATATCGGCCTCTTCCCACATCCTTTGTAACAACGCTGATTTAAAATTAATAATCAAATAGTAACGCTCCATTTGTTACAGAGTATAGGGTGTTACCTTATAGGTTACAAGTTGCTGTGGGTTGATAGTAAGTAATATTAATGCGCCGAAGTACCAATTATTCATTGCAGCTTTGGCGTTGGCCATCAAGGTGATTTCTGCCCCAATCTTTAATGGATAGCATAAGCGGCATAAGACTCAAAGCGAGGTCGGTTAAAGAATAAATCACCTTTGGTGGCACTTCTGGGAAGACTTCACGGTGGAGTAAGCCATCTTTTTCTAGCTCTCTGAGCTGGTTGGTGAGCATGCGCTGAGTAATGTCGGGTAAAAGCCGCGATAATTCGTTGAATCGCCGTGGTTGGTCTTTTAACCGAAACATGATGACGACTTTCCATTTTCCCTGAATCAAAGCCAGCGTTGTTTCTACCGGGCAGCTTGCGTAATCTGTTGTTGTCTGTGTCACTTAATCCCTCTCCATGAGTATACTTTTGCACAGTAACTGAAAAAAATGTGCCTTCTTGTTAAGTTTTAGCATCGTTTTATACTCCTCTGCGTCCTCATAATTAAACCAAGGAAGCACAATTAATGAAACGATTTAATCAGGGAAATATTCTGTTGTTATGGCTAATTATTAGCCCAATAACGTTGGCAGCAGCAAACGGCAACATGCAATTTTCGGATAAAGCGATCGCCACCATTGAAATCAACCATGATAGCCTTTTTCCAGAAGGAATTAGTTTTAATCCACTCACAAATCGCTTTGTAGTCGGTTCTTTTAGACAAGGGGCGATCTTTGAAGTTGATCACCAAGGTAATACTTATAAAGTGATTGACGACCCACGGTTGCATTCGGTTTTTGCGGTGCGTATCGATCTCGAGCGCAATAGATTACTGGCCCTGACATCTGACTTAGGTGCCAGTGTCAATTCCAACAACACGGCCATTAAACGTTACGCTGCGCTAGCTATTTACGATCTTACTTCCGGTAATCCTCGGGCGTTTATTGACTTATCTCAATTAGTACCCGACTCAGAGCATTTAGTTAATGGTATGACGTTAGATGCACAGGGTAATGCTTACATTACCGACAGTTTTGCAGCCGCTATTTATAAAGTGGATATTAGTGGCAAGGCGTCACTGTTTTTACAAAGTGATGAGTTTATCGGTGAGGGCATTAACCTTAATGGCATTGTTTATCATCCACATGGCTATTTATTGGCCGTAAAAAAGAGTAATGGGGTGTTGTATAAGATCCCGCTTCAACAGCCAAAGGAATTTAGTGCTGTGACCGCTGATAAACACTTCCTTGCTGCCGATGGATTAATACTGACCAATAATAACCAACTCATCATTATTGCTAACCGTATTCTCGGGCATCCTTCTGATTCCGCCTTTTGGGTATCTAGCAATGATGATTGGCAATCTATGAACACCCACAGTCAGCATGGGTTTGGTGATGTTTATCCAACGACGGGGATTGTTCTAGATGGAAAAATATACGTGGTGTATAGCAAGCTCAATACTTTGGTGGCAGCGCCGCCAGCTGAAAAATCACAACTTAGGCAAAAAGCCAAAATAGCTCAGATTGGCGATCTTGCTGCCGCGGCAGAATAATAATTTACAGACTTAAGGAAGAATGAGCCACTGATGATGGTGGCTGTTATTCATAACTGGGTGACTGTTAGCTTTTGCGTATGAGTTAGCGAATATTGCTGTAGCTACGCTATTTATGCAGAACAATACTTACTTTTTCTTATCCGCGTTTTGTTTTTTCATTCGAGCCGATTGCTCCGCTCTATCTGCTTCACGTTTTTGTTTTCGATCACTCTTGTCTGGTGACAAGGAGCCGGTCTTAAAACGTTCTTTACGTTCGGCATCTTTAGCGTGTTTTTTGGCGAGTACTTCGGCTATTTCTTGCTCTTCTTTGATCACCATATCTGGCGTTTCTAGGGTGATTTGGCCAATTTTTCCTAATCGCAATTCGTTGATCAGCACTTCACAGATTTTGTGAAAATTAATGCGCCCACCAGCGCCAATGGCACCACGGCTTTTACCGGCGAGCTCTAAGAACTCTATTTCAGTATCCGGAATGCTATCTACTTTAAAACGACTCTTGAGTAACTCTGGGTAGGCTTTGATTAAGTAATCCGCAGCGAAAAAGCCGATATCGTCAAATTCATGGGCGGTGTCTTTAATCGCACCAGTCACCGCTAAGCGATAACTGCTATTAGGGTTGTCGACTTTTGGCCATAAAATTCCCGGGGTATCGAACAAAATAATACCGCTACCCAAATTGATGCGCTGTTGGGCCTTGGTTACCGCTGGTTCATTGCCGGTTTTGGCAATGATGCGCCCCGCCAAATGGTTGATCAGGGTTGATTTACCCACATTAGGAATACCGACAATCATGGTATTAATGGTTTTTATGCTAGCATCTTTCTCTGGCAACATTGCGCGGCAAAGATCAATAATTTGCTTCATCTTCGCCGGATTATCAGTGGTGGTAGCAATGGTTTTAACCCCACGCTGTTGTTCTAAATAATCTTGCCAGACTTGGGTTAAAACAGGATCGGCTAAATCGGACTTGCTCAGTACTTTTATACAGGGCTTATCACCACGTAATTTGGCAATGGCAGGATTTTCACTGGAGTAGGGGATGCGCGCATCCAGTACTTCAATAATTAGATCAACCTGCGGGAGTCGTTCTTTCATCTCCTTTTGGGCTTTGTGCATATGCCCAGGATACCAATGAATTGCCATGTGCTATTGATTCTCTAAATCTGTAATGGCCGCTATTGTAAATGACTTTGGCCGACAATGCAGAACTGACAGCAAAGCTTTTATATTGTTAGTTATTGGAATTCAAAAATGCTGAAATAAGTAGGCTGCTTTAATTACTGAATGTGGATGGTGTAGATCACCTCCCAGAACACCATACTCTTATTATTTGTAATGGGTATTTAAGTTCGGGAGGTGAAAGTTTAAAAATTGTTAGAGCACCTCAAACAGTCCTGCTGCCCCCATACCACCGCCGATGCACATGGTAGCGACAACATATTTAACGCCCCGACGTTTACCTTCAAGTAAAGCGTGGCCCACCATTCTGGCGCCAGACATGCCATAAGGGTGACCGATAGAAATCGCCCCGCCATTGACATTAAGTCTTTCATCGGGAATGCCTAACTTGTCTCGACAATAAATGACTTGAACAGCAAAAGCTTCGTTAAGCTCCCACAATCCTATGTCGTCCATTTTTAGATTAAAACGCTTTAGGAGTTTTGGGATCGCAAAGACTGGGCCGATACCCATTTCATCAGGTTCGCATCCCGCGACGGCAATACCACGGTAAGCCCCTAAAGGATTGATGCCTCTTTGTTCAGCTAATTTACTATCCATAATAACAACGGCTGAAGCACCATCAGACAGCTGGCTAGCATTGCCTGCTGTAATACAGCCCCCTTGGATGACAGGGTTTAACTTTTCTAAATCCTGTTCGGTTGTTTGCGGCCGGTTTCCTTCATCCATCGCTAAGTCAATGTTTTGATAGGAAATATCTTTTGTTACTTTATTAATGAGCGCTTTTTGGCACGTAATAGGCACAATTTCCGCATCGTATAATCCTTTTTCTTGAGCTAATGCCGTGCGTTTTTGACTTTCTAATGCATATCTATCCTGGCATTCTCGACTTATTTTATAACGACTTGCTACTGTTTCAGCGGTTTGTAGCATTGGCATATAAATGTTTTTGTGCATCGACAACAATTTTTCATCTTGTAGAAGAAAATTATTCATGTGTTCATTTTGCACTAAGCTAATGGATTCAACCCCAGCCCCAATAGCTATCGGCACATTGTCATGGATAACTTGTTTTGCTGCAGTGGCTATTGCATACATTCCTGAAGAACATTGACGATCCAAAGTCATGCCACTAGTAGTAATTGGCAGCCCGGCAGCTAAGGCCGACATGCGTCCTACGTTGTAACCAGTTGTACCTTGTTGCAATGCACATCCCATCACAACATCATCGATCTCATATCCGTCTAACCCAGATCGTTTAACTGCCGCCTCAATTGCATGAGCCGCTAATTGCGTGCCTTGGGTATTATTAAAGGCTCCACGATATGCTTTACCTATTGGCGTACGGGCAGTAGAAACAATTAATGCTTCTCTCATGATTTTAGTTCCCTTGCTGTTGTTTTGCGGTTAAGGCTTTTTCGACGAATTTAACGGTTTGTTCATTGCCTTGAATTAACATTTTTTGTTCATCGGCTGCAGTGATTTGATCAATCACATTTGCTATGTTTTCAGGTGTTTGCTGTTCCGGAGGTAAATAAACGCCATCTGTTTCATAGATCCTTGCAGCCGCGTATCCACCGGCTCCGGCGCACAATATTAAACGGGAAGGGGACTGCTCACTAGCAAGATACATTAAACCTGCGGTAACGCTTTCGGTGGTTAAAACTTCACTAGCCTCCTGATCAACTAAACCCTCAAGCATTCTAGTCGCAGCGCAAGGCGAGATGGCATTTACCTTGATACCGTATTTAATACCCTCTAAGTGCAGTACGTTCATTAGACCCACTAGGCTCATTTTTGCTGCGCCATAGTTAGATTGCCCGAAGTTTCCATAAAGGCCGGAAGATGAAGTCGTAAAAATGATTGTGCCAGATTGTTGCTTACTCATCACATCCCAAACGGCCTTGGAACAGTTAACTGAACCCATTAAGTGAACATCAATGACCGAACGGAAATCATCCAATGGCATCTTGGCAAAGGTTTTATCACGCAAAATTCCTGCATTGTTAATTAAAATATCTACGCGCCCCCAGCGCTCTATGGTTTCCGATACCATTTGCTGAACTTCTTCTATATTGGTGACATTCGCCCCGTTAGCAAATGCTTCACCACCGCCGTCTTTTATTTTTTTAACGACTTCTTCAGCAGGTGAAATATTTCCACCAGAGCCATCAACTGCGCCACCGAAATCGTTAACAACAACTTTTGCCCCTCGAGCTGCCAAACCTAAAGCATGGGAACGCCCAAGTCCGTTGCCCGCACCGGTAATAATAACGACTTTGTTGTCGAATCTAATTGTCATAAACACCCCATATTTATATGTATTAAAAGTTTTATTGGTCAACAAAAAATTTTTGCAGTTTCACTCATCACAAACTGCAGTTTTTTCCGTAACCCGCTACTGAACCTATGTTTCTATTTGAACTATTTGTAGTCATTTTTAGAACAGTACACAGATAAATGTTATTAACGCTCATGATAATGTTAATTAACGTTAGAATAAATATTGACGGATTGTTAAATTTAAGTAAAGTTATAAATGCTGTTCTTGGAAATCGGATTAATAATTTTGATGAATTGGAGATATAACAATATGAATAATAAAACTCTGAAAAAAAGTGTTATTTGGTTGGCGGTTGCCAGCTGTCTTGGCATTTTGAATTCAACCGCTTATGCGCAAGAAGAAAGTGAAACGTTGCGCTCTGATAATGATGAAAACACGCTTGAAGTAATTCAAATTTCTGCAGAAAGACGAGTATCGAATCTTCAAAAATCTGCTTTAGCAGCTTCTGTTATACAAGGGGATGATTTAGCTAAGTTAGGTATTATGACGGTAGATCAAATACAGTTCTCTACACCTTCAGCAACAGTAAACAACTTTGGTCAAGGTATTGATTTCAATATTCGTGGTATTGGTAAGGCTGAGCATAATACTCAAACTACAACCGGCGTTATTACTTACCGTGATGGAGTTGCTACATTTCCTGGCTACTTTACTGCGGAACCATACTATGACATTGCAAGGGTAGAAATTTTACGTGGTCCACAAGGGACCTTTGTAGGTCAAAATGCAACTGGAGGTGCAGTATTTGTTACCTCTAATGACCCTGATATTGATGGAAGTCATTCTGGATATATTGCCGGGCAATTAGGTAATTTTAAGGATAAATCTTTGCAAGGTGCACTCAATTTGCCAATTAGTGACACATTTGCAGCCCGTGTCGCGTTTAATGCAGGTAGTCGCGATAGTTTCTATAACATCGAAGGACCCTATAGTGGTGATGATGGAGTACGGATGGGGAGTGCTAGGCTGGGATTAAAATGGGAACCTAATGCTGATCTGTCTGTATTGTTCAAAACTGATTATAACTATCTAGATTTAAGTGGTTACCCTTCAGATCCTATCGGCTCCGAGAATAGTCCTTTTGATATAACAGCCAATGCTGATATTAAGGCCGTCGACAAATTCGTTCGTTCAGTACTGAAGGTTGATTATCAGTTTTCGGATGGAACTATATTACGCTCAGTTTCAGGCTACCAAAAAGGTAATACGGTTTATAAATCTGATTTGGATGGTACAAGTTTAGGAGTGAATACGTTCCGTGATGACTTAGATGAAACTATTTATTCTCAGGAAATTAATCTGATATCACCAGACACAGATACATTTAGTTGGATATTGGGATTATATATTCAGAACGACGAATATTATTTTAAACCGGGGGAGTTTGTCATTGGTGTACCTGAAGGAAATCCTTTAACTGAATATTCTTTAGAAGGTTATAACCCAAAGAAAACACAAGCCATTTTTGGGCAAGTTACTTACGATATTTCCACTGATTTGGAGCTTGAATTAGGAGCTAGATACTCTAAAAGTGATACATCTAATGATGTAGATGTTATGCAATACGGCACCCCTATTGAATCAGTGCAAGTTGCAGAGTTCTCAAATTTAACCGGTAAACTGGCCCTGAATTGGGATATCAGCAACGAACATTTTTTATATGCTTTTGTTGCTTCAGGATTTCGTCCTGGCGGCCTAAATGTGCCGGTTGGTTTAGGATTGCCCGAGCCATTTGAGGCAGAAGAAATCATGAGCTATGAAATGGGGTGGAAAGCGCAATGGCTTAATGACCATTTACGTACTCAATTAACTGCTTTTAGAAACGACTATGATAACTTTCAGGTCACTATTGGTTATCCAGATTATCCTGTTTTTGGCATTGAACTTAATACACCAGAAACAACAAAAATGTCAGGTTTTGAAGCGCAAGTTCAAGCTGTGTTCGGGGATTTTTCATTCGACGCTGGTGTTTCTTGGTTAAGTAGTAAATTAGGTACGTTCTACGCAACCGATCCAAGGGTTGCCGCTCTAGGAGCCTGTAACCCAGAGACTGGGCCTGCTAGTGAGTCATGTATAGGTTTAGCCGGCAGAGATCAAACTTACGCACCCGATTTTACATTTAATATAGGGCTAGAATATGAAATCAATATGTGGCAAGGCTTATTAACTCCCCGCCTGAATTATGGACATGTATCTGAACAGTGGGCAACACTCTTCCAAAATGAAGCGCTTGGAGATCGTGTTGAAAGCCGCAATGTATTGAGTGGACAAATTGCTTGGCAATATGACGACATCGTTGTCACCTTGTTTGGTACAAATCTTACTAATCAGCACTACGTCGGTGCTATCAATTCTGGTTTACGTTTTGCTGGCCCACCAAAACAGGTCGGTATTCGTTTAATGAAGACATTTTTCTAACCATAAAATCACATTCAGGCCGTCAGCTTCTATTTAGGGGCGGCTTTTCTCGTAAAAATTAAAATTGAAGAGTTATGCAATCATATTCACTTACTATTGATAAATTTTTGGATCACGCGTCTAAGTGGTTCGACAAAAAGGAAATCGTTGCTGTTAGTAACAATACTGAGGTTGTTAACTTTAATTATCAAACATTAAGGGAAAGAAGCAATTTATTGTCTGGGGCACTTTTAACATTAGGTTTATGTAAAGGAGATCGAATTGCAACCTTAGCTTGGAATACCCAACACCACCTAGAGATGTACTATGCAACAATGGGAATTGGCTTAATTTGTCACACGCTTAACCCGCGGTTTAGTGCTAATCATTTAATTAGTATCCTTAATGAGGCGGGCAACATCGCCATTGCGGTTTCATCAAATTTATTACCCTTTTTGAAGGAAATTATATCTGAATGTCCTGCATTACGATGGGTTATTGTTATGGATGATACGGAAGCTGTGCTTGAACTTGGTGAGGATGACGTAGAAATTTGGCAACATGATGTATTAATTGAACAATGTGGTAGTCAAGTAGAGTGGGGGGGCTTTGATGAAAACACACCCGCAGGACTATGCTATACGTCGGGAACAACGGGAAAACCTAAAGGCGTTTTATATAGTCACCGTAGCAATTACCTTCATACATTACGAACATTACAGGCTGATGCGATTGCATTAACGGCTAATGATGTATTGTTAATTGCAGTGCCAATGTTCCATGCTAATGCATGGGGATTGCCATTTTCAGCCCCCGCAGTGGGCGCAAAAATGGTTTTACCTGGTCGCTACTCTGACGGCGAAAGTTTAGCTAAATTGATGTTAAACCAAAAAGTAACTGTCGCTGCTGGTGTGCAAACGGTTTGGTTAAGTGTGATGGAATATTTGGATGAAACTAATGGCCATTTACCTGATTTAAAAAGGATCTTAATTGGTGGTTCAAAATGTCCTGAAGCGTTGCTTTTGCGTATAGCTAAACGATTAGGTGTACAAGTTCAAACAAGTTGGGGGATGACTGAATTGTCACCCTTGGGTACGATTTCGCCGCCTAATGCTACCGCAGATTTTAACGCAACAGCAGGACGGCCCCCAATGGGAGTTGACCTTAAGTTGACTGATGTTAACGGTGTGACATTGACTGAACAACGAGGTGTTGTTGGTCATTTAAAAGTCAAAGGGTCATCAGTTATTGATAGGTATTATAAATCTGATATTAATATTTTGGATGAAGATGGCTATTTTGATACGGGTGATTTGGCTATTTTAGATGAACAAGGAAAGTTAACTATATGCGGTCGTTCAAAGGATTTAATTAAGTCAGGCGGTGAGTGGATCAATCCTGTTGAAGTAGAAGAAGTGGCTAGTCAACATCCTTATGTAGGACAAGTCGCCGTTATTGGCCGTAAAGATGATAAATGGGGAGAAAGGCCTGTTCTTATCGTTGAGGTTATTCCAGGATGTGAACTTCAAGAATTAACACTTAGGGCATTTTTAAAGGGAAAAATGCCAGATTGGTGGCTTCCTGATGCAATCATTCAAGTAGAAAAAATGCCCGTAGCGGCAACAGGAAAAATAGATAAACTGCGCTTAAGTAATAAATACAAAAGGTGATACTCGATATAGCATATAATCTAAAGTTGACTGGGATGAATGGACCTATTTACAATCGGTTCATGAGTCCTTCTTTTAACATTAAAATGGAATGCTGAATGTCGTCAACTACACCGAAACGTACCCAAAGAAGTAAAGCGGAGCAGCGTGCGGAAAGTATTGAACAAATCTTAGATGCCGCAGAGTATTTATTTTCAAAAAATGGATTATATGGCGTAACACTAAAAGATGTAGCAAAACGTGTTGGAATTCATACCACTTTAGTCCACTACTATTTTCAGGATAAACAGAATCTGTTTGAAGCTGTTTTTGCTAGGCGCGCCAATATTACCAGCGACCGTAGGATGGAAGCGCTAGAACAGTATGAAAGTGACGCAGGAGAAAGCCCAACGGTTGAAGGGGCGCTGCATGCTTTTTTGGATACTGATTTAGATTTGTATTATGAAGGTGGCGAAAACTGGATGAATTATGCTGCTTTTTGTGCGCGGGTATCAAACACGCCGGAAGGTGCTGAATTAATGGATAAGCATTTTGATCCAGTGGTGTTAAAGCTCGTTCATATATTAAAACGGGCGCTACCAAATTACCCAGAAGAAGATATTTTTTGGGGGTACCATTTTGTTACAGCAGCGCTAATGAATACCTTGGCGCGGACTGGCCGTATAGATAAATTATCAGGGGGTATGTGCCATTCAGATGATTTTCCCGCGGTGAAAAAACGTATGGCTAAGTTTATGGCTGCTGGATTTATGGCGTTAGAAAACTAATTACTTATACGTGTGTAGGGGGATATAAATTTCCCTCACTCGTTTTAAAATAAGGTTAATTATTTGTTGTTATCAACAAAAGCTAACCATCAGTATAGGCGTGTGGTACTCCCTCCATCTATAGACAAAACCGAACCATTAACATAACTAGCATTTTTAGAGCATAACCAAACAATTGCGTTTGCTACTTCCTCGGCTTTTCCAAAGCGATTCATACTTGAATGTCTTGATATTAAGGCTTGGTAACGTTCTGCAGCCCCAGGCCTATCCGGATTGACCATTTCTGAAAGTGTAAATCCAGGAGCGACGGCATTGATCCTAATTGGGATATTGCCATAGTCTGCGGCGGCTGATTTGGTTAGACCTATTACCGCGTGCTTACTAGCTGAATAAGCAGCATGTCCGATATCGCTTGGCTTAGTGCCATAAATAGACGAAACGTTAACTATGGCGGCCTCTCCATTATTTCCCATCGCACGCAGTTCGTGTTTCATACTTAACCATACACCTTTGAGGTTTATGCTCATAATTTCATCCCATTGCTCTTCAGAAATGTCGGCAACGGGAGTGCATCTAGGTCCAGCAATTCCGGCATTATTGATAGCATAGTCTAACTGCCCATATTGATTTAGTGTCGCATCGACCATCGCTTCTACATCTTGACTAAGGCTAACATCGGTCTTAATGGAAAAGGCGTTGCCGCCAAGATCTAAAATGCGTTTTACCACTAGCTCGCTTTCTTTGGTTCTTCTGGCAGCAATGGCGATATTTGCCCCTTCTTTTGCAAATTGTATTGCCGTCGCTTCACCAATGCCTGAACTCCCACCCGTGATAAGAGCGACTTTACCAGCAAACATTTTCATGTAAATCTCCGTTCATATGAACAACATCTTTAGGTTCTATTACGCGATTTTTAATGTATCAATAGGACTTTTTGCTTGTCTTACCCCGAATTCAGGTTATTGACACATATCATCATCTGTTAGTACTGGGGATATAATTCCTACATTCCAATTCCATTGCATTTGGTTAGTTGCTCTTCTTCGGCACACGGACTCTTCATGTAATTCAAACATTCCAGGAAATACCCCTTTAGATAAAATGGGCTGCTCTTCAAAAGACATATACATGCGTTCTTCGCCGTATTCTTTCCATACGTCGTATCCATCAGCAGATGGAATATTGGCTTTGGCGAAATGGCTCCAATAATCCATCATTGCTTTTGAAAATTGGAATTCCTCTTTGGTGTGAGGGTTTTTCGGCCACAACTTTGGTGTGCGGTCGAAGTTTCCAAAAATGTAAGGTATTTCACTGGCGTGAAAAGCGTGGAGATTGTATTTTTCGGTTGCTTCATAAGGATGATCAAATAAATACAGGTACGCTGGTTGTCCGATTGCAGTTTGCATACGAGCCAATCTTTCTGCGGTCCAGCCATATAAAGCATCTCGCGTTGTTGCATAAATACTTTCTTGCAAATCAATGGCTGGATAAAGTTCTAAAAACGTACTGGATAGATCTCCGTATCGTTCTTCAATAATATCAATGTATTCTTTGCTTGAGAGGGGAGCCTTAGGTGCAAGAACGGTTAGTGAACGAATTTCTCCACTATTGAAGCCAGCTAGAATAGGTACTGGAGCCTGTTCACCACGTTCAAATGTTTCGACTAACTGACGAGGAACTACATGTCCATCTATAGTGGGCTGAGGGAAATAACCACTTGCCGCAGCCTTTTCTACTAGCGTTTGAGGATCTAATTGGCGCAACTCATCTAGGTTTATTGCATCGACTTTTTTACCAATATATTCACCAACAGTTTCAGCTGGAAATTCACCAAAACGAGATTCTTTTAATGTTGGTGCTGAAATCATATAGGCACTTTGTGTAATAACTTTATTAAATAGTCCGCGAGCAAGTGGCGATGCCATAAGATACATTGCACTTAAAGCGCCTGCGGATTCACCCGCGACTGTAATGTTATTAGGATCTCCGCCAAAACTCTCAATGTTCTGCTTTATCCATCGTAACGCTTCTATTTGGTCCAATAATCCATAATTACCAGAGATACCGTTTGTTGACTCAGCACTTAATTCTGGATGAGCTAAAAAACCCAACACACCTAATCTATAGTTTATTGAGACCACTACAATACCGGTATTGGCTAAGTTAGCACCATCGTACATTGGCTCTTTACTTGACCCTTTAACTAAAGCACCTCCATGGATCCAGACAAAGATAGCTGCTTTATTTGCATTTTTGGGCGCCCAGATATTTAGCGATAAGCAATCTTCACTCGTCGGACGTATATCGGCGGTGTAAATATTCTCAATTTTGTTTGAAGGTTGTACGCAGGAAGGTCCAAATTCGGTTGCTTTTCTAATTGAATTCCATGGCTTTTTGGGAACAGGTGGCCTCCATCGCAACTCATTCACAGGCGCTTCTGCGTAAGGAATACCTTTAAAAACATTGAGATTTTGTTGAGATACTCCTTCTATTAAACCCACGGGGGCATCAACTAATGGTTCGGATTGATTAACAGAAGAAGAAAGCATAGCAGTTCCTTGATTAGAGCAGCCTAATAGAAAACAATAAGCGCTAATTACAACGATAGAAAATTTCATATATTGCCGAAACGAGTTCAATTTTATACTCCTGTTTGTACAGTGCGTTCTTTGCCTAGATGTTTAGCCAGCCAAAGAAATAATATAATAGCCAAAATATAAAATGGCACGAGAGCATATAGCGCCATTTGTAATGAGTTGTCAGGGTAACTTTCTCTTAAAAAATCACTTGCGAAACCAACAAATGTTGGTCCTAAACCTAAGCCAATAAGATTCATTACTAACAATAACAAGGCTCCTGACATGACTCTTTGATCGGGTCTAACTTCTTGTTGAACAAGAGTGACAGAGGAAGATAAATAGAAATGGTTTAAGAATGTTGGACCAATTAAAAAAGTTAATGCTAAAGGCCACGATGGAGCCCAAATAAAACCAATATACATTGGTATCGCTAATGTCAGTGAAATAGCGGGAAGCAAGGCGTAGGCCTTTTTAGATATACGTGTATATTTATCAAGCATCCAACCTGAGCAGAAAATACCAGCACTCATACCAATGCCGATAACTAACGCATAATAAATGGCCACTTCTTCGAGAGTCATTCCTTTTTCTCGCATTAGGAATAAAGTCGCAAAATTGCCAAACCCATAAGTCACGAATTGTGTCGCACCACTTCCTAATGCCGCTAATAATAATACGGGACGAGAGAAAAACATTCGCAGAGTGTTATAAAAAGTTGTTTGGGCAAGTGGTTGACTGTTAGGTTGTTGACTTGAAAAGTCGTGGTCAAGTCCACCTCGTTTAGGTTCTTTAACTATTAAAAATAATGCGATAGCGGCGACAATACCCACGGCACCTAAAATAATAAAAGCTAATCGCCAACTATATGCTGCGGCAATCGCTGCGCCAAAGGCAATGCCTAAAGCGGCCCCAATGGGAGGGCCTAAATTAAAAATACTGAGGGCAGTGCCTCGACGTCCCGGGGGGAAATAATCGGAAATGATGGCATACGATGGTGGAACCCCACCGGCTTCACCAATACCCACTGTCATCCTTGCTATGGCCAATTGTGGGTACGTTTTAGCTAAGCCACATGCCATAGTGGCCAGGCTCCATAAGGCACATGCAAAAGATAATACTTTAATTCTATTGGTTTTATCTGCTAACCATCCAACAGGAATCGAAATGAGGCAATAGAATAAAGCAAAGTATAATCCACTTATTAGACCTAGCTCTGTATCGGAAATGCCAAGAGTATCTTGTATTGGTTTAGCCAGTATGGAAAGCAGTTGTCGGTCTAAAAAATTAAGAACATATATAAAACACAACATTATCAAGGCGCCCCAAGCCTGCTTTGTGGGGACGTGGTTTGAATTAGTTAAGTGCATTTGATCATAAGTAGCTATAGATGGAGTGTTTATTTTTTTCAAAATTCTATTATTCCTATTTTCATGGGTTTTAAGCCTAATTATTTTTTGTGTAGTTAACTCAAAATCATGGAAATGTTGCTGTTATGTAAAAAATGTTAATGCATCATGCAGCCATTTAAAATAGTTGTCAACATTCACTATCATGTGTGTGAACATTATTTTTTGTTGTTTTTTTACTCTAATTAATCGAGTGCGGTAAGTGTTTATGAGTTGTTATAAATAGCTAAACACTTCACTTTTGGGCGCGAGGGTAGTAATTAAGCGGAGTAAATTGATTTAAGTAATTCATTATTGATTAGGGCTGGTTGTATTAGTTTATTTGAGCGCTTAAACGGCATTTGAGTTAACTCATAAAAATAATAGATTCACACAGCTATCAATATAGTGGGGGATTTAAGAATACAATTTCTGGTTTTTACGTTCTATTTTTCATAGTGACTTATTAAAGCTTGTAGATTCTCTTTTTACCAAGCGTGGTACGTGTTTGTGATGAGTGTCATTACTATTCACAAATTCATCATTGGCTAACTTCATGGCTAGTTTGGTAGCTAGCATTGCCATCTTTTCTACAGGGTAATTGAGTGTAGTCAGTTTAGGGTTGGAATATCGCGACAACAACACATCATCAAAACCAATAACCGAGATATCACTCGGTACTTTAAAACCATTATCTTCTAAGGTGGAAATAGCCCCAATGGCCATGGCGTCGTTATACACAAACAGCGCCGAAAATGGCTTACCTGTGGCTAGTAGGTTTTGTGCTGCAACTTCGCCGCCTTGTAAGTCGGGCTCACCATATTGAATAAGCGTAGGATCTAGTTGATGGCCACTAGCATCCAGTTCACTTTGAAAGCCCTGCAAACGTAATCCCGGATCTTCAATTTGATATTGACTGCTGATACAAGCGAAGGAAGTGTGATTGAGTGCCAGTAAATGGCGTGCCGCAATCTTGCCCCCTTCGGTATTATCTAGCCAAATACAACGCTCAGCGATAGCCTCAATATAGCGGTCGATAAACACCAATCCGGGGATCTTCTGACTTAATGTTATTAACTCGTCATCACTAAGCTTTTTGCTGTGCACCACCATGATGTCACAACGTCTTTCTAACAGTAAGTTAATGGCTTGGCGTTCCGAATCGGCACTGACCATACCGGTACTTAGCAGTAATTGCCGCGATTCTTGACGGGCCACTTTGTCTACGCCATTAGCTAATGAAGCAAAGAAAGGGTCGGTAAGGTCGGGAATAACCACACCTACCGTTGTGCTTTTTTGCGTGACTAAAGCCCGTGCATTGGCATTGGGCGAATATCCCAAATCCAGCATGATTTTGGCAACTTTATCTTTAGTCTTCTGACTCACCTTGGGGCCGTTATTTGCTACTCGGGAAACGGTAGCAACGGATACACCAGCAATACGAGCAACATCTTTTATAGTAGCCATATGTAAATGTTTACATTTTTATCAATGAGTTTGTTATAGGTTGATAATGCCACCAACAAAGGTCATAAGGCAAGTGTTGTTAAAAAGTTAAATAAATTGTTGCATGAATGGGGGTAAACGTTTACATTTCTCTCGTGAATTATATAGCAAGAGTACTTTGGTAATGACTATTGAATTTGATCCGACTGAACATCCCCATCGTCGATACAACCCTCTCATTGATGAATGGATATTAGTGTCGCCACATAGGGCAAAACGCCCATGGCAAGGGCAGGTAGAAACGCTGGATGAAGAACAAAAACCAGCTCACGATAAATCCTGTTTCTTATGTGCGGGCAATACGCGCATTAACGGTGAAGTGAATGACGCTTATACAAGCACTTTTGTTTTCAGCAACGATTTTGCTGCTATTAAACAAGACACGCCAATCATTGAGAAGCATGATCCGTTATTTAAAATGGCTACGGAGCAGGGCGAAAGCCGCGTTATTTGTTTCTCGCCTGATCACAGTAAAACCTTACCTGAGCTGTCAGTGCCCGACATTACCCAGATAGTAGAAACCTGGAAACAACAGTACGACGATCTAGGTAGTAAATATCAATGGGTACAGGTGTTTGAGAACAAAGGTTCGGTGATGGGCTGCTCCAATCCTCATCCCCATGGACAAATTTGGGCGCAACAACAATTACCAACCTTAGTTTGTAAAAAGCACGAAGCGCAAGGTGCCTACAGCGAAAAGTATGGCAGTAATTTATTACAGGATTACGCTGCCCGCGAAGTGGAAAATCAAGAGCGCATCGTGGTAATCAATGATGATTGGCTTGCGGTTGTACCTTATTGGGCTGCATGGCCGTTTGAAACCTTATTATTACCGCGTTTTAAAGTACAACGTATGGGGGAGCTGAATGATGCACAGTCCACATCGTTAGCGGATATTTTGAAACAGCTGACGACTAAGTACGATAACTTGTTTCAATGCTCATTTCCTTATTCAATGGGCTGGCATTGTGCACCTTTTGATGGTGAATCTCATCCTGAATGGACTCTGCACGCTAGTTTCTTTCCGCCGCTGTTACGTTCCGCCAGCGTACGCAAGTTTATGGTCGGCTATGAAATGATGGCTGAAGCCCAGCGCGATCTTACTGCAGAGCAGGCTGCTCAGCGTTTACGCGACCTTCCCGATATTCATTACAAACAGGGTAAATAGTGATGTCTGATAATTTAGTAAAAACCTTATTTGAACAGCAATTTAGTGCATCGCCTGAATTAGTCTGTCACGCCCCAGGCCGAGTTAATCTTATTGGCGATCACACCGATTATAACGACGGCTTTGTACTGCCCGCTGCCATTAACTTCGGTACTAGTATTGCTGCCACAGCCCGTGATGATAATAAGATTGTGGTCTATGCCCATGACTGCGACCAACAAACCAGTGAATTCCAACTAGATAATATAGAATTCTCCGAATACATGATGTGGAGTAACTACGTCAGGGGCACCTTAAAAGTCATATTAGAAACCTGCCCGCAGATTAAAGGCGCCAATTTAGTGGTGTCTGGCAACGTTCCTCAAGGAGCTGGTTTAAGTTCTTCGGCTAGTTTTGAAGTGGCTATTGTGAAGACCTTTGTTAGTTTATTTGACCTTGATATCGACGGGGTAAAAGCCGCATTAATGGGCCAAAGAGCGGAGAACACCTTTGTTGGTTGTAACTGCGGCATTATGGATCAGCTTATTTCAGCCATGGGTCAGCAAGACCACGCAATGCTATTAGATTGTCGTGACTTGTCTTTTGAAGATGCGCCCATTCCAACCGGATTGTCAGTATTTATTGTTAACTCCAATGTTAAACGTGGCTTAGTGGATAGCGCCTACAACTTGCGCCGTCAGCAATGTGAAGAAGTAGCGAAGCACTTTAATCAACCCGCTTTACGGGATGTCAGCCTAGAACAGTTGCAATCGGCTAAAGGGCAATTGAGTGAAGAAAGCTTTCGCCGAGCTCGTCATGTGATAACCGAAAACACCCGTACCGTTGAGGCTTTAACCGCACTCAAAGCCAATGATATTGCGCGTATGAGTATATTAATGAAAGCGTCCCATGATTCATTACGTGACGATTTTGAAGTCACCACCAAAGAAATGGATGGTCTAGTGGATATTATCGACTCGGTTATCGGTAACCAAGGTGGAGTACGTATGACGGGCGGTGGTTTTGGTGGCTGTGTAGTCGCGCTGATCCCAGCGGAAATGGTAGCCGCGGTTACCGCTGAAGTTGAAAACCAATATCCACAACAGTTTGGCCTACAGCCGAATATTTACATTTGTACGGCGTCTCAAGGTGCATTCCGTTAATTTTGCTCTTAACCGTCGCTGATAACTAAAACAACACACAATAGGTTTTGATATGACAGATTTTACAACTTTGGGGACGCTCGACAGCAGTATATTTGCTGTGTACGTAATTGGTTTGCTGTGCTTAGCATTATGGATTTCTCGTTCTGAAAAAGCAGAAGGGGCTAATACTGAAGATTATTTCTTGGCTAGTAAATCTTTGCCATGGTGGGCTATTGGCGCATCGTTAATTGCTTCTAACATCTCGGCCGAACAAATTATTGGTATGTCGGGATCCGGCTTCGCCATTGGTTTAGCCATTGCTTCTTATGAATGGATGGCGGCGATAACGTTGATTTTAGTGGGTAAGTATATGTTGCCCATTTTTCTTAAAAATCAAATATTCACCATGCCGCAATATTTAGAACAGCGCTTTGATAGCAAGGTTAAAACTGTACTGGCGCTATTCTGGTTAGCGACTTATGTGTTTGTGAATTTAACGGCAGTGTTGTGGTTAGGTGGCTTAGCCATTGAAACCGTAGCGGGTGTTGACTGGTTTTATGGCATGATTTTCCTTGCCTTATTCTCTGTTGCTTATTCCCTTTACGGCGGTCTAAAAGCTGTTGCCTATACCGATATCCTGCAAGTGGTGCTGTTAGTCTTTGGCGGTTTATTCTTAAGTTATCTTGCACTAGATGCGGTAGCGGATGGCCAAGGTGTATTGGCTGGTTTTGGTATCTTAACCGATAAACTTCCCGGCCATTTTGACATGATCCTCAGCCCTGAAAATGAGCATTATATGAGTTTACCAGGGATATCAGTATTAGTTGGTGGTATGTGGATCATGAATTTCAGTTATTGGGGGTTTAACCAATACATTATTCAGCGTGCATTAGCAGCTAAAGATGTTAAAGAAGCGCAAAAAGGTATCGCCTTTGCTGCTTACCTTAAGTTATTAATGCCGATTATTGTGGTGCTACCGGGTATTGCCGCAGTGGTGTTGTATCCAGACCTGACTACGCCGGATCAAGCTTATCCTTCTATGATGGCGTTAATGCCAGTGGGTATTAAAGGCTTAGTCTTTGCTGCCTTGGTGGCAGCTATTGTGTCGTCGTTGGCTTCAATGACTAACAGTATTTCTACTATTTTTACCATGGATTTGTATAGCCGTTTTAAACCCCAACAAAGTCAACGCCATTATGTTCGCGTAGGCCGCATTGCATCATTGGTGTCATTGATTATTGCGATTATTGTCGCTGAGCCATTACTAGGAAAATTTGATCAGGCTTTCCAATATATTCAGGAGTTCACTGGCTTCTTCACTCCCGGTATTGTGGTTATTTTTGTTATGGGTATGTTTTGGAAAGGGGCTACATCCACAGGGGCATTACTTGCCGCTATTGGGTCTGCGGTTTATTCATTAGTGCTTAAATTTGCGTTGCCAACATTGCCGTTTATGGATCGCGTCGGATTAGTCTTCCTATTGTGTTTAGCCACTTGTTATGTGGTTTCCAAAATGGGAAAAACGGCATCCGAAGACAGTAGTGTCAGTTTGAAAGAGATTAGCTTTGCTACCGATAAAGGATTCAACGTTGCTGCACTGGGCGTAATTATTATCTTAATCGTACTTTATACCACTTGGTGGTAGTCGTTAACTCTTCAATTTAAAGGCCAAGTAATTGGCCTTTTTACATTTTTAAAAGGTTCTTTATGAAAATACTAGTGACAGGCGGCGCAGGTTATATTGGCTCACATACGGTTTTATCATTACTCAATAACGGCTATGAAGTGGTGGTATACGACAACCTGTGTAACTCTAGTGAAGTATCACTACAACGAGTACAGCAATTAGCCGGTAACACTGTTGAGTTTGTACAAGGTGATATTCAAGATAAATCGGCACTAACGGCGTTATTCAAACAATATCCTATCGACGCCGTCATCCATTTTGCCGCATTAAAGGCAGTAGGGGAGTCAACCCAACTACCCTTGGCCTACTATCAAAATAATGTTCACGGTACGCTGTGTTTACTTGAGGCCATGCAAGTTGCCAATGTACATCAGTTTATTTTTAGTTCATCGGCTACAGTATACGGTGAAGAGAATGCCGTGCCTTATGTAGAAACCATGACATTAGGCACACCATCCAGCCCTTACGGCGCCAGTAAAGTGATGGTCGAGCGAGTGATGGCAGATGTTGCCCTGGCCAATGCGCAATTTAAAGGCGTATCGTTACGTTACTTTAACCCCATTGGTGCCCATCCTAGTGGTCAAATTGGTGAAGATCCAAAAGGTATTCCTAATAATCTTTTGCCATATGTGGCGCAGGTAGCTGTGGGTAAGCGGGACAAGCTGAATATTTTTGGTGGTGATTATCCAACGGCTGATGGTAGTTGTGAGCGCGACTATTTACACGTGATGGATTTAGCCGATGGTCATGTGGCGGCATTGGATTGGCTTATTAAAAATGAGCAGTTCACTGGTGTGGAAGCATTTAACTTAGGCACTGGTACACCAGTATCGGTATTTGCCATTGTTAACGCTTTTGAACAAGCGACGGGTAAAACCATTGCCTATGATGTCGCACCGCGTAGGGCAGGTGATTTACCCGCTTTCTGGGCCGATGCGAATAAAGCTAAAATACAGTTAAACTGGCATGCTAGTCGCACCCTTCAACAAATGATGGAAGATACTTGGAACTGGCAATCTAACAATCCTAACGGTTTTGATAGTTAATTGAATAGATTGTGATTATATAAGGAGCGAGAACGCTCTTTATTAATTTTGTTGATGGGTATTTACAAGATAAACCGAAGAATGAATGGTGCGTCCGAGTGAACTCGAATCACCGACCCCTACCATGTCAAGGTAGTGCTCTAACCAACTGAGCTACGGACGCACTGAGGTGAAACTTGTTTACCAGCAAAGGTTGCTGAAAACGGCGCGTATGGTAACTATGCGGTACTGTGCACGCAAGCAATTTTTTAGTTAATTAAGTAAATACCAGTATTTCGGGTTATTACTGAATACTTTATAAGCAATAACTTTGATAGCAGAGTTGATTCTAAAATAATGGCTCCAGATCAACAGGCTCTAAACTAGGTCAATAATACTGCTCGTCATCGGTACTGACATTTAACTCTAAGGTTTGCGACACCGCGTTAATGTGCATATTCAGGTGAATAGGGTTACAACAATTAGCACAATCTTCAAAATAGTCTTGATCGCCATTACTGTAATCCAAATCAATATGCATAGAATGTCCGCAATGTGGACAAGATATGATTTGATGTTTAGTTTGCATACTGCCTCCAAACGTAATTAATTTACTTCATTAATTCAGGCTTTTACCTCCATCTATCGCTAAAATTTGCCCTGTCACATATTGCGCCTGAATTAAGTAACTTACTGCATCAGCAATATCCTTGTCTTGGCCTAAGCGAGCTAAGGGAATTTGCTGCATAATTTGTTGCTTTTGAGCGTCATCCATGGAGTTTTCTGGCCATAAAATGGCTCCAGGCGCTACGCCATTCACTCTTATATTCGGCGCTAAATCCTTAGCTAAACTTTTGGTCATCATGCTTAAGCCAGCTTTCGCCATGCAATACAAAGTATGGTTGCTTAATGGGCTTTGTGCATGGATATCGATGATATTTATGATAACGCCCTGATTAGCATGTAGTTGTTTTAGTAAAGCCTGACTTAAAAAAAACGGCCCTTGTAAATTGGACCCTATAAGAGTCTGCCAATCTTGCTGATCGTATTCACCAAAGGTTTTTGGGTAAAAGCTGGAGGCATTATTGATTAAGCCATCAATGCTACCGAAGGCGTTAATGGCTTGGCTGGCAATTTCATTGATTTGATCTGGTTGACTTAGGTCACCTTGTATTACCTTGGCCGAATTAGCCTTGATTGTATTTAGCTCATTTACCAAAGATTGAGCGCTATCTAATGAGTGATTACAGTGTAAAACTACATTAGCGCCTTGTTCGTGTAAGTTGCGAGCAATACAGGCGCCAATGCGTTTTGCGGCTCCGGTGATCAGAATTGTTTTTAAATGCATGGTTAATCGTCATTATTTGAAATTAACTTATTCTGGCATTTTTCAACGCTAAATAATATTTAACCTGAACTTGGGTTAGTTAAACTAACGTAACTACGACTCTAAGTTGATGAGTATTGAATTGGCTGAGGCGATATAGGGATCACCAAACATCAGCGCATGATTTAAAACATGATAAAGCTGATAGATGGGCTTACGATAGCTGTAACCACTATCTAACGGCCATATGGCGTCATAACCTTTGTAAAATGCGGTAGGAAAGTGGCCAAAGAGTTCTGCCATGGCAATATCGGTTTCTCGATCACCATAATAACAAGCGGGGTCAAATATACATGGCTGTTGTGCTATGAAACCACAGTTACCATGCCATAGGTCACCATGTAATAGGCTGGCTTGCGGTTGATAGTGATGCAGCAGTTGCTTGATGTTGGCAATGATATTGTCGATATCGCCAAATGAATGGCCCACATCTTTTAATAACTGCAGTTGATAACCAATGCGTTGCTCTGCAAAAAAACTAGACCACTTTTTATGCCATTGATTGGGTTGTACGGTTGGCCCAATGTAGTTGTCTTCTTGCCAGCCATACATTTGTGCAGGTTCAAACTGATGAAGTTTTGCCAAGCTCATACCAAAGGCATGGTAATCCTCCTCATCAACAGTCTTGCTCAGTTGCAGCAGCTCAAGCACTAAATAACTTTTTGTTGATACCTGCCCGCTACAAATAACCTTGGGAACCATAAAGTGTTGTGATTTTTGCAATCCTACAAGATTAACAACCTCAGCCTCTAGTTGGTTGAAAAAACGCTTTTCAGCCAATTTTACAAAATACTGTTGTTCGTCACAGGCTAATTCATAGCACTGATTAGCTTGCCCGATACTGAGCAATTTGGGTTTGTTACAGGCGAAATTTGACTGCGTGACTTCACTAATGTGCTGGCAAATATGTGACCACATAAATCAACCTAAGTGAGTAAGACCTATTTAATTATGGTTTAAATTCTTAGAAATGTGAGTCTGTTGTGTTAGCCATCTGTGTTTCTTCAATAAAATTAGGTGCCGCCAGCTGATATTGCGGTTGAACTAATAGAGATCGTAGTTGCACAAAGGTACGTTCGGTTGACGATAGTAAGGTGCTATTAGCTAACCATGTTGGAATGTTACCAGCAGGATCCGCACTACCTTGATATTCAATTTCAATAATGCCGTTACCAAGGGGCGAGATAAGCCACATACCCTGAACATTTTTCATTCTAACATAGCCATTAATGGGGACGTATTCGCCGCCTAAATCTCCAATGTCGATACGAACCTGCAAGCTTTGAGGATCTTGATTTATTTGTGAATGCGTCACCATGTCACGATCACTAATGATAAAAGGCCCATTAAAATAACTGTGCACAATTGCCTCATTGGGGGCTGGACGATCAAGAACTTCTACCTTTTGAATATTATCAATCCATTGCTGGCTGCGCTGGGTATCATGCAACAAGTTTATAAGTGCACCAATTCGACTAGTAAGCCGTGTAGTAGCTTTGATTTTAATAATGCCATTAGCGGTTTGTTGACTATAAATTTGTACCTGTTGACGATCACTTTGTTGTTGCCACTCTTGTGCGTTACCAGTGCGGCAAAAAAAGCTCAATAAAATGAGTGACATATAAATCAGAGATTGCATTTTCACTGGCAAATTCGTTATAGTTCGCGCAATTGAGTTCATAGTAGACAGGACTCTCGATAAAGAACACCCCAAAGCGGGTGTTTTGTATTTTTGAAATGGGGGATTACCCCATAAAATCACAAGTGGCACCTGGTTTGTGTCACCACTGTAAAGGAATAGCAATGCCTCTTATTACACTTCCTGACGGCAGTCAGCGTCAGTTTTCCCAATCTGTATCCGTTTTAGATGTTGCCAATGATATTGGCCCCGGTTTAGCCAAAGCGACTATCGCTGGCAAAATTAATGGCCAATTAGTTGATGCTTGTGAGTTGATCACCGAAGATTCAACATTACAGATTATTACTGCAAGAGATGAAGAGGGCGTTGAAATTATTCGCCATTCCTGTGCCCATTTATTAGGTCATGCCATAAAGCAATTGTGGCCAAATACCAAAATGGCTATTGGTCCAACTATTGATAACGGCTTTTATTACGACGTGGATATGGAACAGCCATTGAGTAGTGACGATATCGCTGCGTTAGAAAAACGCATGAAAGAGCTGGCCAAAACTCAATATAATGTCGTAAAGAAAACCGTAAGTTGGCAAGAAGCCCGTGACGCCTTTGCTGAACGCGGTGAAACATACAAAATTGAAATTCTTGATGACAACATAGAAAAGACCGACCGCCCAGGTTTGTATCATCATGAAGAATACATTGATATGTGTCGTGGCCCGCACGTCCCTAACATGCGTTTTTGTCAAGATTTTACCTTGATGAAGGTGGCCGGCGCTTATTGGCGTGGCAACAGCGACAATAAAATGTTGCAAAGGATCTACGGCACCGCTTGGCCAGATAAAAAACAACTTAAAAGTTATTTGTTACGTTTAGAGGAAGCCGAAAAACGTGATCACCGCAAAATAGGTAAAACCTTAGATTTATTCCATTGGCAGGAAGAAGCGCCGGGCATGGTGTTTTGGCACAATGATGGTTGGACTATTTACACCGAATTAGAGAAGTTCATTCGCGAAAAACAGCGCAAGTATGATTATGGTGAAGTTAAAGGCCCACTCATGATGGACCGTTCCCTATGGGAAAAATCCGGTCATTGGGATAAATACGCTGAGAACATGTTCACTACGATGTCTGAAAAACGTGAATATGCAATCAAGCCCATGAACTGCCCAGGGCATGTACAGATATTTAATCAAGGTTTGAAGTCATACCGTGATTTACCCTTACGTATGGCCGAATTTGGTTGTTGTCACCGTAATGAACCATCAGGGGCATTACATGGCTTAATGCGTGTGCGTGGTTTTACCCAAGATGATGCGCACATCTTCTGTACTGAAGACCAAATTCTCGATGAAGTAGGTCGTTGTATCGATATGATCTACGAGACTTACGAAATTTTTGGTTTTGAAAAAATAATTGTAAAGTTATCTACACGCCCTGAGCAACGTGTTGGAAGCGATGAAGTTTGGGACAAAGCCGAGCAAAAATTAGCTGCTGCGTTGGATAGTAAAAATATTGAATTCCAATATTTACCCGGTGAAGGCGCTTTTTATGGCCCTAAAATCGAATTTACCTTACACGATTGTTTAGACAGAGCATGGCAGTGTGGGACTGTACAGCTTGATTTCTCTATGCCTGGACGTTTGGGCTCAACTTATGTTGCCGAAGATGGTGAGAAAAAAGTACCAGTGATGATTCACCGTGCAACCTTAGGTTCATTGGAACGTTTCATTGGTATTTTGACTGAAGAATATGCTGGGTCTTTCCCATTATGGTTGGCACCCATGCAAGTTGTAGTGATGAATATCACCGATAAACAAGCTGATTATGTCCAAAAAGTAGAAAAATTACTTAAAGAATCTGGGTTTAGGGCGACGTCGGACTTGAGAAATGAGAAGATAGGCTTTAAAATCCGCGAGCACACGCTTAGGCGCGTCCCTTATATGTTGGTAATTGGTGACCAAGAAATGGACTCAAACCAAGTGGCAGTGCGGACTCGCAAGGGCGATGACCTAGGTAAAATGAGTATGGACGACTTAGTCGCTTTGCTTCAAGCCCAGGTCAATAGCAAAGAATTTAAATAACTTTTTTGGAGGATTAGCACATTAAAGGCGCTAACAATAAAAGCCAAGTAGCGGGCAAAGCTCGTATTAATGACGAAATTGATGCCAGCGAAATTCGCTTAGTTGGTAAAGACGGTGAACAGTTAGGTGTAGTCACGTTAAGTGAAGCATTGGATTTAGCCGCTCAGTTGGATTTAGATTTAGTTGAAATCAGTCCGAACGCAGAGCCACCGGTTTGCAAAGTAATGGATTACGGCAAATTTATCTTCGAAAAAGGTAAGGCTCTTAAAGAGCAAAAGAAAAAGCAAAAGCAAATTCAGGTCAAGGAGGTGAAATTCCGCCCTGGCACGGATGAAGGCGATTACCAGGTAAAACTGCGCAACCTGCGTCGCTTTCTAGAAGGGGGTGATAAAACCAAAGTAACTATCCGTTTCCGCGGACGTGAAATGGCTCACCAAGAGATTGGCATTGAATTATTGAACCGCATTAAAACGGATCTTGAAGACATTGCCAACTGCGAATCTTTCCCACATCGGGTAGAGGGTCGTCAGATGATCATGGTGTTAGCCCCTATTAAACGATAGTTAAGGCCTGCAAGTAACAGCTCATCACTGTTCGCCTTGCTGTCATGTTGTAACAAATGGGAATATTCCCTTAACAATGCGGAGTTTTAGCAATGTCTAAAATGAAATCTCACAGCGGTGCAGCGAAGCGATTCAAAAAATCAGCTTCCGGCCGTTTTAAGACCAAGCAATCTCACTTGCGTCATATTTTGACCAAGAAAAGCTCTAAGCGTAAACGTCACTTGCGTGGCAAAAAATTGTCCCACCAGTCGGATACAGCGTTGATTCAACGCATGTTACCGTACGCTTAATAGAGAGGAGATTGAATAATGGCAAGAGTTAAAAGGGGTGTACAAGCCCGAGCTCGTCACAAAAAAGTATTAAAGCAAGCTAAAGGTTATTACGGTGCTCGTAGCCGTGTTTACCGTGTTGCTGTTCAGGCAGTAACTAAAGCTGGTCAATATGCCTATCGTGACCGTCGTCAGCGTAAGCGTCAATTCCGTCAGTTATGGATTGCTCGTATTAATGCTGCGGCACGTCAAAATGGCTTGTCTTACAGCCGTTTCATCAACGGTCTGAAAAAAGCATCTGTCGAAATTGATCGTAAGATCTTAGCCGACATCGCTGTTCATGACAAAACTGCATTTAGCGCTTTAGTTGAAGCTGCTAAAGGCGCACTAGCTTAATTAACAACAATTAAGTTTGAGTTCTTTCAGAGAAACGGGAAGCAGGATGCTTTCCGTTTTTTTTTGCCTAAAATACTGCGCTTTAACCATGTATGCCCGATGGTATTGAATTTATTACAAAACTTTAGTCATTCTTTGTAGATAAGTACTACAGACCACCTGTGCTTTCGTGTAAAATCCCCCTCTTTTTTATTATCGACCGAACTCGGTTAAACACACCAATTCAATGTTGGGGATACAATGGATCTTGACGCCATAATCAAACAAGCTGAAGAGCAAATTAACAACGCGACTAAACCCGCCGAACTCGACAATGTGCGAGTTGAATATCTTGGTAAGAAGGGCAAGTTAACAGACTTGCTTAAAGGGTTAGGGCAGTTGTCTAATGAAGAACGTCCGGCTGCGGGTCAGTTAATCAATAAGGCCAAGCAACAAGTGCAAGGGTTAATTAGCGCCCGTGGTGAGCAGTTAACCGCCCAAGAGTTGAATCAAAAACTGGCAGCGGAAACCATTGATGTAAGTTTACCTGGTCGTAGTATTGAAAGTGGTGGGTTGCATCCTGTTAATCGAACTATTGCCAGAATGGAAAACTTTTTTAGCGGTATTGGCTTTAGTGTTAAAACCGGCCCTGAAATAGAAGACGGTTTTCATAATTTTGATGCATTAAATATTCCGGCTCATCATCCAGCCCGTGCCGATCACGATACCTTTTATTTCAATCCCGATTTAATGCTACGTACGCAAACCTCAGGTGTGCAAATACGTACCATGGAAACCGAAAAACCGCCGTTGCGGATTATTTCTCCGGGCCGTGTTTACCGTAATGATTACGATCAAACTCATACGCCGATGTTCCATCAGGTTGAAGGCTTAATGGTTGATAAAAATGTTAATTTTGCTGAACTCAAAGGCATTCTGCATGATTTCCTCAACCACTTCTTTGAGCGTGAGCTGGAAGTACGTTTCCGCCCATCTTACTTTCCATTTACTGAGCCTTCCGCAGAAGTAGACGTAATGCAGGAAAATGGTAAGTGGCTAGAAGTATTAGGTTGCGGCATGGTGCACCCCAATGTATTGCGTTCAGTAAATATTGATCCTGAAGAGTACACTGGTTTTGCATTTGGTATAGGCGTTGAACGCTTGACCATGATCCGCTACGGAGTGAACGATCTTCGTTCATTCTTCGAAAATGATTTACGTTTTATCAAGCAGTTTAAGTAAGGGCAAGCATAATGAAATTCAGTGAAAAGTGGTTAAGAGAATGGGTTAACCCAACATTATCTTCTGAACAACTTGCCCATCAAATTACTATGGCAGGCTTGGAAGTGGACGGCGTTGAGCCGGTTGCAGGCGAGTTTAGTGGTGTTGTCGTTGGCGAAGTTGTTGAGTGCGGTCAGCACCCTGACGCTGACAAATTACAAGTCACAAAAATTAACGTTGGTAGCGAAGAATTTATTGATATCGTTTGTGGTGCACCTAACTGTCGTCAAGGGTTAAAGGTTGCTGTGGCGATGGTAGGAGCGGTACTTCCCGGTAATTTTAAAATTAAAAAAGCCAAACTCCGTGGTCAACCTTCTTTTGGCATGCTGTGCTCAGCATCGGAATTACAAATTTCCGAAGACAGCGACGGCATTATTGAATTGCCATTGGATGCGCCTATAGGTCAAGATATTCGTGAATATTTGGCTTTAGATGATAGTGCTATTGAGGTTGACTTAACCCCAAACCGCGCTGATTGCCTAGGCATAAAAGGCTTAGCCCGTGAAGTGGGGGTACTAAATGACATGTCGGTTATTGAGCCAAACATTATTGCCGTGCCTGCTGCTATCGCCGATAAGTTAGCCATAAAGCTATCTGCTCCAGAAGCTTGTCCGCGTTATTTGGGCCGTGTTATTAAAGGCGTTAATCTTGGTGCGAGTTCACCGTTATGGTTAACCGAAAAATTACGTCGTAGTGGCGTTCGTAGTATCGATCCCATTGTTGATGTGACTAACTTTGTACTCATCGAGTTAGGTCATCCCATGCATGCTTTTGATTTAACAAAAATCGAAGGCGATATCGATGTACGTTTAGCCACAGACAAAGAAAAGTTAGTGTTATTAGACGGTAATGAAGTTGAATTAAGCACAGATACCCTAGTAATTGCCGATAGTAAAAAAGCCTTGGCAATGGCCGGTATTTTTGGTGGTGAAAATTCAGGTGTAACTGAAACGACTCAAGATATTTTCTTAGAAAGTGCTTTCTTTGCTCCACTGGCGATTACTGGTCGTGCCCGTCAGTATGGCTTGCATACCGATGCATCACATCGTTACGAGCGCGGTGTAGATCCACAACTACAGCGCACTGCAATGGAGCGTGCGACCCAGTTATTATTGGATATTGTTGGTGGACAAGCTGGTGAAATCGTTGAGGCAGTCGCTGAAGAGTTTATTCCACAACCTGCACAAATCACTTTACGTGAAAGCCGCTTACAACGTTTACTGGGTGTGCATATTCCAAGCGAACAGGTTGATACTATTCTTAATCGATTAGGTTTTACCACTATCTTTGCTGATCAACAATGGCATGTAACGGTACCGACTTATCGTTTTGATATCAGTATCGAAGAAGATTTAATTGAAGAAATTGCCAGAGTTTATGGTTATAACAATATACCAGACCAAGCACCGGTGGCTAATTTGCATATTGCCAACGTGCAGGAAAGTGATGTTGCGTTAGACCAACTGAAACAAACTATGGTGACCTTAGGTTATCAAGAAGCTATTACCTATTCGTTTGTAGATCCTAAAAAACAAGCGGCACTTTTCCCTGATGTAGCAAGTTTAACTTTGCCTCACCCAATATCGGCGGATATGTCGGTAATGCGTGTAAGTTTATGGAGCGGATTATTACAATCAGTTTCGTATAATCAAAAACGCCAGCAAAGTCGAGTTCGTTTATTTGAAACCGGATTACGCTTTATTGCCGATGAATCTGCAGAAAACGGTGTTTTACAACAGCCGATGATTGCTGGCGTGATCACAGGTAGTCGTTTTGGTGAGCATTGGTTACAAGACGATGGCCAAGTGGACTTTTTTGATATTAAGGGGGATGTTGAAGCTCTATTGGCGAATACAGCTAATGCTGGAACCTTTGAATTTAAAGCCGCACAGCACAGTGCCATGCACCCTGGGCAAACTGCTGCTGTTTATTGTAATGAAGAGTTGATTGGCTATTTAGGCTGTTTACATCCACAATTTGAAAAGCAATTAGGACTGAATGGCAAAACCATTATGTTTGAATTGTTATTAGCGCCGATTTCCCAGCGGGTCATTCCTAAAGCGAAAGATGTTTCTAAATTCCCTGCGAATAAGCGAGATATTGCAATAGTTGTGAAAGAAGAAATTGCAATTGGTGATATTATGTCTAATATTGAAAAATATGGCGTAAATCAATTAGTTGGCCTAAACTTGTTCGACGTATATACTGGTAAAGGTATTCCAGAGGGCATGAAGAGCTTGGCAATATCTTTAACTTTACAAGATTCAACGCGAACTCTTGAAGAGCAAGAGATTCAAGGTATGGTTAATACTATTGTCGCAGATTTGTCCGAGAACTTTGACGCATCTTTGAGGGAATGATTATATGGCACTCACCAAAGCCGAAATGGCCGACCACCTATTCGAAAAATTAGGGATTAATAAACGCGACGCAAAAGATCTTGTTGAGTCTTTTTTTGAAGAAGTCAGAGAGGCTTTAGAATCTGGCGAACAGGTCAAGTTATCTGGATTTGGTAATTTTGATTTGCGTCAAAAAAGTGAGCGTCCAGGACGTAACCCAAAAACGGGCGAAGACATTCCTATTAAGGCGAGACGAGTTGTCACTTTTCGACCCGGCCAGAAATTAAAAAGTCGCGTTGAAAATAGTACGCCAGAATCTTAATATTTGAATGCTTTTAAAAAGAAAAATCCTGCAAAAGCAGGATTTTTTAATTCTGGACTAATAATTGTCGTTGCCGATTAACGTGGCGCTTTACAATCTTCGTCTTTATTACCTAATAAACCATTCCAAAACGCTTTAACTGAGAAAGAAGATTTTTGCTTTTTAGCTTTAGGGGCAGCAGCTTTTTTAGCAACTGGTGCGGCCTTTTTAGCAGCAGGAGCTGCTTTCTTTTCAGCTTTGGGCTTGGCTGCTGCAGCTTCTTTTTTCGCAGGAGCGTCTTTGGCTCCAGCAAGTTCAGCAGTTAATTCAGTCAGTTGTGCTAAACGAATGTTTTTACCACCATCAACACTATACCAACCACCTTTGGCTTCGATGGTGGGTGCTTTACCATTTGCTGCCTGATAGGCTTGGGTAAATGCTTCGATGACTTGATCTTTATCCAATTTGCTCATTGCAGATGTGTTCCGTTTTTCTAAATTTTAATATAAGAGGGCGTTTTATACCTTTTTTTAACAAAAATGTCTAATTTTCAGGCTTATACGATAGAATTCAGGCAAATATAGGCATAATTAAACCTAAGGCTCGTGAATGGGTATAAATAATAAACAATTATTACAGCTCCTAAATCAAATTCTTAGTCCTGACAGGATCAAAGATTATTGTCCCAATGGACTACAAGTTGAAGGCCAATCGCAGATTAATAAAATTGTTACTGGTGTCACTGCAAGTCAGGCATTGATCGACAGAGCTATTGCTAAAGGCGCACAAGCTATTATTGTCCATCATGGTTACTTTTGGAAAGGTGAGGATCCTTGTGTAGTGGGAATGAAAAAACGACGCCTACAGTCTCTGTTAGCCCATAATATCAACTTATACGCTTATCATTTACCACTGGATGTCCATTCTAAGATTGGTAACAATGCACAGTTGGCTAAACTTTTAGGCATTGAGGTTACCGATGGCCTTGAACGCGGAAATGCCACCAGTATTGCTATGCAAGGTATATTTAAACAGCCAATAAGTGTAGATGAACTTACAAACCGAATTCAGCAGCAATTACAACGACAGCCGTTAGTTGAAAAGGTGTCGGATAAGCTTATTTCCAGCGTAGCGTGGTGCACCGGAGGTGGGCAAAACTATATTGATTTAGCTGCTACTCAAGGCATTGATGCTTTTATTACCGGTGAGGCTTCAGAGCAAACCATCCATACGGCAAGAGAAATGGGGATTCACTTTTTTGCCGCCGGTCATCATGCCACTGAGCGTTATGGTGCTAAAGCCTTAGGGGAATTACTGGCTGCAGAGCATGGGCTTGATACAGAATTTGTGGATATTGATAACCCTGTTTAAGTCGCTAGTTTTTTCAAGAAAATTTAGAATAAATTATAAGAAGGAATATAAATGAAGTTAATTAAATTTTTATTGATAGTGGTGTGTTTTGGTCACTTTAGTGCTCTGGCAGAAAATCTAATTTCGCCAGCTAATGACAATATTATCTACACTGGCCGTATTGATATGAGCGATAAGAGTGCTCCGTCATTGTCATGGCCCGGCTCAAGTATTAAAGCTAATTTCAGTGGTAGTCAGCTGAGTATTATTTTGGACGATGAGTTAGGTAAAAACTTCTTCAACGTAATTATTGATGGCAACGATGTTTATCCTTATGTCATTGAAGCCAATAAAGGCCAGCAGACTTATTGGATCAGCGATACATTGGTTGACGGCCCTCATAGTGTTGAAATCTATAAACGTACAGAAGGGGAAGAAGGGGCAACTACGTTTAAAGGTTTGTTACTAAGTGAAAATGGAAAACTATTAGAAAAACCTAAGCGTCCTCAACGTCGTATTGAAATATATGGTGATTCCATTACCAGTGGCATGGGCAATGAAGGGGCTTATAATGGCGCAGATCATTTACTCTCTGAGAAAAATAACTATCTTGCTTATGGTGCCATTACTGCTCGAGCCTTAAATGCCGAATTGCATACTATTTCACAAAGTGGCATTGGTATTATGATCAGTTGGTTCCCATTTATTATGCCGCAATTTTATGACCAAGTAAGTGCTGTCGGTGATAACGACAGTAAATGGGATTTTAGCCAATGGACGCCAGATGTGGTGGTGATCAATTTGTTTCAAAATGACAGCTGGTTGGTAGATCGTGAAAAGCGTCTAAAGCCCATGCCCAATGAAGAACAGCGTATTGCCGCTTATATTGATTTTGTTCGTACTATCCGCGGTAAATACCCAGATGCTCAAATAATATGTGCGTTAGGTAGTATGGATGCCACTCGCGAAGGTTCGGCCTGGCCGGGTTATATTCAGTCGGCGGTGGTAAAAATGCAAACCACCTTGGCCGATGACAAACTTTCGACCCTATTTTTTGATTTCAACGATTATGGGCAACATCCACGGGTGATCCAACATCAGCGAAATGCGGAAAAATTAACCACATTTATTCAGCAAAAGATGAATTGGTAGAAGAATGGTTCAAGACCCTTTTAATGTAAGCCAGGTATTTCCCATTACTTCATACCAATAACGCTCTGATTTGTTTAAATTTGTGGAGTGGGGTAGATAGCCCCACCAATCACTATTTCCTTTATCCGATAATCTCACTAGGTGCTCAGTTGGAGCTGCAAGCGGATATAAGCCAATGTTTTGGAATAATCGCATTGAGCGATGCATATGAGTGGCTGAAGTAACTAATGCAAAAGAACTGTTCTGAATTAAAGGTTTTAACTTGGTGACTTCTTCTTCGGTATCGCGAGATTTGGTTTGCATTAATATACGCGAAGACGAAATGCCTAATTCAATGGCTAGTTTTTTCATCATTTCAGCGTTTGAAAAAGGCTCTTTTGAGTAACCTGAGGTTACCAGCTTGGCATTGGAGTTATGTTTTAAAATACGCAGACCTTCAACTAGCCGATATAACGAACAAGGCTGAAACTGGGCGGTAATGGGTAAGGTGGCATCATTCGTATGGCCGCATCCTAGAATTACCACGTAGTCAACCGGCTGAGACAAATCAAACTGATGATATTCTTGCTCAAGATCACGCAACAATGTATTCGGTAACCAGGGGGTAGCGACTAATAACAGTAGGCCTAGCGCCAAACCTTGACAATAAAAAGCCCACTTACGGCGCTGTAAGTAAAATAAAATACTACTGAGACATAAACATATGATGACAGCGGGTAACGGCATGATTAGCATTGAGGCTAATTTTTTAAGTGTAAATATTTCCATGTTCGAGATGATCCTTTAACAATGAATCCTAATGATAAACCAGATCAAAGCTTTGATTCGATAGCTAATAAATTTCAACGCAATATTTATGGCACTAGTAAAGGTCAACTAAGACATCAGTTACTTCTAGAATATCTACAGCCTTACTTAACACAAAAGCCGTTGTCTATTCTCGATGCAGGTGGTGGTAGCGGGCAAATGACCCAAGCATTACTGGAATTGGGGCATAACGTGCATCTGCTTGATGTATCCGAAGATATGCTGGTAATAGCGCAGCAGCAATGCCATCAATTTGCGGACTTTAGTGTTGAGCAAAACAGTATTCAACAGCATCAACCCCAACAGCAGTATGACATGGTTTTGTGCCATGCGGTGTTGGAATGGTTACAAGATCCAATGCCTGTGATTAAGTTAATGACTGAGTGGCTTAAACCTCAAGGCCATTTGTCTTTAAGCTTCTTTAATCGGGATGCGCAACTATTTGGTAATGCGCTTTATGGTAACTTTGATTATATCGACAAAGATCTCAAAGTGGGAAATCGGGTGCGTTTAAATCCCAATAATGCGTTAGTACCACAGCAGGTATTGGCTTGCTTAGCCGAGTTACCATTAGAGGTTCAACATCAGGCAGGGATCCGCTGTATTCATGATTATGTGCGGGATAAAAGTTTACAGCAAAGTCACTATCAGCAAATTCTAGAACTTGAACGGCGCTTTGGTAAACAGCATCCTTATATGTGGCTAGGCAAATATTTTCATATTATTGCCCAGCGGTTTAACTAAATTGATTGTTAAAGGTGATTAATCTAATTGTTTTTTTATATCGGCCACGATCTGTTGTGGTTTGATAGTCGGTCCATAACGCTTAATGACTTTACCTTGCCGACTAATTAAAAATTTAGTGAAATTCCATTTGATAGATTGGCTACCTAGTATGCCCTTAGCTTGCTGCTTTAAATATTGATACAAAGGGTGCTGTTGTTTGCCATTGACCTCAATTTTGCTGAATAATGGAAATTGGGTATTGAAATTAATGCTGCAAAATTTCTCAATTTCAGCATCAGCGCCAGGCTCTTGGTGGCCAAATTGGTCACAGGGAAACGCGAGGACTTCAAAACCGTGCTCTTTATAATTGCTATACAGGGTTTGTAGTCCATTATATTGCGGGGTAAAACCACATTTGCTGGCGGTATTAACAATAAGTAATACTTTACCTTGATATTCCGATAATGATTGGGATTCACCATTATTTTTGGTTGCGCTAAACTGGTAAACTGAATCTGTCACAAAGTCTTCCTCTGTTGATTTTACTTCACTGTAGAAGAAGCAATTTATTATCACAAGACTATTATAAGAAATTAGCTTTATAAGGATCTGTATATTTATGGCTGTTAACGTTGCTTTTATTGGCTTGGGTGTGATGGGTTTTCCGATGGCGGGACATCTGCAACAGAATGGATTTAATGTTTGCGTCTATAACCGTACACAAGCGAAAGCACAAAAATGGCTTGAAACTTACCAAGGAAGCATGGCATTGACGCCCCAAGCAGCCGCTGAGAACGCGCAGATAGTATTTGTTTGTGTGGGTAACGATGACGATGTCCGCTCAGTGGTGTTAGGGGAAGAGGGGGCGCTTGCGGGGATGACAGCAAATACCATTATGGTTGATCACAGTACTGTGTCGGCAGATGTTGCTAGAGAGTTATTTTCAATATGTCAGTCGAAAAATATTGGCTTTCTGGATGCACCAGTATCAGGTGGTCAAGCTGGTGCCGAAAATGGTCAGCTAACGGTTATGGTAGGAGGCCAACAACAAGATTTTGATGGCGCTTATCAAGCAATACAAAGCTACAGCCGTTGCTGTAAATTGCTGGGTGAGGCCGGTAGTGGCCAATTAGCAAAAATGATGAATCAAATTTGTATTGCTGGAGTGGTACAAGGTTTAGCTGAAGCTTTGCATTTCGGTAAAACCGCTGGAATGGATTGTGCCGCTGTGATTGAGGTCATTAGTCAAGGTGCTGCGCAATCGTGGCAAATGCAAAATCGTTATCACAGTATGCTAAATGATCATTACGAACACGGGTTTGCGGTAGATTGGATGCGCAAAGATTTAGCGATTGCCCTTAATGAAGCTAAACGTAATGGTTCGACTTTGCCCGTGACGGCACTTGTGGATCAATTTTATGGGGAAGTGCAAAAAATGGGTGGGCAGCGTTGGGATACGTCCTCATTACTCGCTAGATTACAGCGCTAACGCATATTTACTTTAGCCGCTAGTAAACGAAGTGGTTAATAAAATGATTAAAGTGGGTCGTATTGCCACTGATGTTCATGATAATGAATTTTAGCATTAGCATATTCGCGATCCGCTTTCCAAGTTCTATTGTTAAGCTTCACTACAACACCTGGGTAGAGGTTTTTACTAGCGTTAAGTTGAATGCGTTCAATATATTGGGCTTTGGCAATCCGTAAGTATTCGGCCTTGCTCATTAGTTGCTGTAGCATTGTGCGTTCATCGCGGTATTTACCCAATAAATCATGTAATTTGTCCAATAAATGTTTGGGGACTTTGCGGTTTTTAATGCCAGCGATTTGTTCCTGATGGCGATTAACGTGTCCTTTCATTAATTCTAAAAGCTCATCAACGGTGTCGATGCGCTCACTAATTAAATTATAACCCGCGCTAAAATCAACAAATAAATGGCTGCCAGATACCGCGCCTAAGCTACCTGAACGAATAGCGTCTTGACATTGAATCTCACAAGCAAATAAATTGCCATTTGGGTTATCAATTGGGCCAACGGTAATACTGCCTTGACATAATATACGGCTATAAGCCAACTGTTTGCCGACAGTGACATTACCGGAACACAAAATATCTAAGCCTTGCCCATGTTCAATATGGATGCTGCCTTGGGCAATTAATTTGCCACTGTATTCTTGTTCTTCTTCTTCATCATATTTACCCATGGCTCCTTGGGTAATAATAATATCGCCACCGGCTTCAATATGCGCAGATTCCACAAAACCATTAATAGTTATGTCACCGCTAGCGACAATTTTCATTTTTTCAGTGACATCACCGGTGACAATGACAGAACCGTCGTAATTAACGTTACCGGTACCAATGTTAACACCCTTACTGATGAGGGTATCGTCAACCCACATTTGACCATCTTGAAATTTGGGCATTCCTGCCATTTCGGCGCGTAAAATATTCGGGTTGTCATCACTAATGTAGGTTCCTGCGCCTGGTTTAAGGTCATGCCATTCACCAGAGTTAGCATCAATAATTCCTCCGCGTACGGTATAGCCAGCGCGTCCCTTTGTTGGTGGCCGCCTTTCTAGAATTTCTGTACCTGGTTTTACGCATATTATTTCGCCAAGGTCGCGCATATCAACGCGGCTGTTACTGACCGATTGTGGACGTAGAATTCGTTCTAAAGCGTTAGGTACTAATGGTCGTACACGAGACGATTTACCTTCTCTTGCCGGTAAGCCAATAGCGACGATATTTTTTATGGCGGCCCCTGGTAGACCTGTGCGTGCTTCAGTAGCCATTTTAATTAAGCGTTTGGTACTTAAGCCTCGCTCTATGCCGGCACTCAAGGCTTTTGATTTCAAATAGGTGGGAGTGAGGTGTTTGCCGCCATAGGCACAAATGATTTCTAAGGTGGCACTCATTTCATCCGAGGCAATAACGTAGCGGACTTCAGCATCACGTTTTTCTGCCACTCGTTCAACAATTTCATCTTCATTACTGGCTTTTTTAGCTGCTATATAGGCGCGGTAGGCCTGTTTTATATTATCTTCAATGATATGTAATTGCGGATGGGCTTCTTTTACATGAGCAATCAGGCTTTTTTCTGTCAGCTTTGTATCATCGATATCTGCAGGATGCATGATGAGATCGAAATAATTTTCGTCTGCGAGATTGTTTAAATATATGCCTAGCATTGCTATAAACCGTTATAAGTTGTCAATGTTTAAAGTTAGCCCTTTTGTATCGGCTGGAATTCACTTTACCTTATTTATATATACTCTGCATATTTATGCAAGGCTTTGAGAATTTCCAGCTTTTTTACATCACCAGAATACTGTTGGGCTAATAGTTCGAGTTCAGCAAGATATGTGCTTAGGCTCAAACAATGATTATCGGGTTGGTCTATCAATTTTAATTGGCGATGCTGTTGCCATTGTTGCATTTCATGCTCAGACAATGTGTTTGGAAAGTTACGCGCACGATAGCGAAATAATAATGTGTTTAAACGAGGGTCACTAAATGCCCAGTCTTTACCAATAAGTTGTTCCGGTGCACTTTCAATCACCTGATTCATTTTAAAGCGATCACTATCGCTAAAGAAACCGCCTGAATATAGCGCATAATCCGCGTCCAGAGGAGGCAGAACCGAGGGTTGAGAAAATACCTCTATGAGTTTTTGGCGTAGTTCTGGGTGTTGTTTTATAAACTGCAAATTACTTAAACTGTATTCTCGATCTAGCCCTAAACGCTGAATATTCTCAGGTTGCAAAGTTTTAGCCGGAGCCAGCACTGGACACTTGTTAATATGTACTAATTTAATGGGTAACCGCTGTTCTCCTGGTTGTAAACTACTCGATGGCTGGTAGAGTTTTTCGATTATTTCTTCTGTTGATAGATTCAGTAGTGGCGTTGGATCTAATTGTAAATTTAAAACAATAACCGCATTTTTATTAGTTGGATGATAAGCGATAGGCACAATCCAAGTGCAGCAACCTTGTGACGCCGGTAACTTAGATGAGATATGCACCAAGGGTTGCCAATTTTCACAATCAATCATTTTTCCGACATTTTTCTTTAGGCGTAAATCAAATAAGTACTGATATAACTTAGGCTGTTTGTCTTTAATTAATTTTGCCAAGGCGATGGTTGCATAAACATCAGACAGCGCATCATGAGCTTGTTGATGACCGATATCGTTGGCTTTAGCGAGTTCTTCTAATTTAAATACCGGATTACCATCTTCATTGAGCGGCCATTCTATACCTTCAGGGCGTAGCGCATAACAGGCTCGTACCATATCAATAATATCCCAACGGCTATTACCATTTTTCCATTCACGGGCATAGGGATCATAAAAATTACGATATAAACCGTAACGCGTTACCTCATCATCAAATCGCAAATTATTGTAACCAACCACGCAGGTATTGGGCTGTAGCATATGTTCATGTACTTTACCCATGAACTCTGCTTCGCAATAGCCTTTTTGACTTGCAACCTGCGGAGTGATGCCGGTAATTAAGCAAGCCATAGGTTGCGGTAGGACATCGCTAGGGGGTTGGCAATAAAAATTAATCGGTTTACCAATGGGATTTAAATCCAAATCAGTGCGAATAGCCGCGAATTGTGATGGGCGATCCACTTGTGGGTTAGCACCCCAAGTCTCATAATCGTGCCAAAGAATAGAGGGTATGTTGGTCACTAGGCTGTCATTTTTGTTTGGTGGCATGCTCTAATTTTTATTGATTGTAGGTAAAATATAACGGTACTTTAACATAGCTTAAAAAAATTGAAGTAAGAGAGCGCGCGTAATTCTTACTGATAAAATAAGATATTTTTAGTTTTTTGTAAAAAAAGCTAGCAAATATAGTCGCTTAGGGTCTATGTTTAGAGAAACATTTTGTTAACAAACCCAGAGGATTGCTAATGGAGTCATTAAAAGTCGGTGATTATATGAATACTCATCCGGTCACGTTGACCCGTGACATGACGGTAGCACAAGCGGTTGAAAAATTAATTGCCAGTCATTATCCCGGCGGCCCTGTTGTTGATGGGCGCAATCGCTTGGTCGGATTTTTATCTGAGCAGGACTGTTTAGCTAAAATGTTTGAGTCTGGTTACTACAATGAGCAAGCCGCGCGTGTTGAAGATATTATGCGCACTGAAGTATTGTCATTAAAACCTTACGAATCGGTGCTCGATCTGGCGCAGCAAATGTTAGGTCCTAAACCCAAGGTTTATCCGATTGTCGATGATGATGGCGTACTCGTTGGCTCAATATGTCGTGCTGATGTACTGCGGGCCATTGATATGCAACTACGAGATGGCTATAAAAACGCCGGTTAGGCTAAATTAACCGCTAAATTGGTGTTTGCGACTAGTAAATAATTGTCAGTTCTTCTAGGATCGGCTCCTTATCTAAGGAGCCGTTTTCTTGTCTGAGTTTTTCACCACATTATCTGAACGAATTAATCAAACAATGACGATGCATCGCCATCGTTTTCGTCATCAATTGCGTACGGTTCGTAAGCTATCTGCAGATAAAGTACAGACCGCAATAGAAAAACTCGACCTACAAATAACTAAATCTGTCGAGCAAGTGGAACGACGCAGAGCCGCGCTACCTAATATTACCTATCCTGATCTACCGGTCACAGAACAAAAACAACTCATTGCAGAAACTATCGATAAGCATCAAGTGGTGATTATTGCTGGGGAAACCGGCTCCGGTAAAACCACGCAAATTCCTAAAATTTGTTTAGAGCTTGGGCGTGGTGTCAGCGGTTTGATTGGTCACACTCAACCGCGGCGTTTGGCCGCTCGCTCAGTTGCTAATCGGATTGCTGAAGAATTGAATACGCCTTTGGGCGAGAAAGTCGGTTTCAAAATACGTTTTAGTGATCAGGTAAGTGATCTCAGTCATATTAAATTAATGACCGACGGTATTTTGCTGGCAGAAATACAACAAGACCGATTCTTAAATCAATATGACACCATCATCATCGATGAAGCCCATGAACGTAGCTTAAATATTGATTTCATTCTTGGTTATTTAAAGCAACTACTGGTTAAACGGCTTGATCTAAAACTTATCATTACTTCGGCGACTATCGACCCAGAGCGCTTTTCACAACATTTCAATGATGCGCCGATAATTGAGGTCAGTGGCCGTACTTTCCCCGTGGAAATGCGTTATAGGCCTTTAACCGATAGTGCCGAGAATGAAGTCGGCGCTGCAGATCAGATACAGGGTATTATTCAGGCAGTTGATGAGTTAGCTGCTGAAAGTAGTGGTGATATTTTAGTTTTCTTAAGCGGTGAGCGTGAAATTCGTGATACCGCCGATGCATTGTCGAAACAACAGTATCGCCATACCGAAGTTGTGCCACTATATGCGCGTTTATCTGCAGCAGAGCAGAATAAAATATTCAAATCACATGGTGGTCGCCGTATTGTGCTAGCGACCAACGTTGCGGAAACGTCGTTAACGGTTCCGGGGATTAAGTATGTTATTGATCCAGGCTTGGCCCGCATCTCCCGTTATAGTTTTCGCAGTAAGGTTCAGCGCCTTCCTATTGAGCCTATTTCCCAAGCGTCAGCAAATCAGCGGGCAGGGCGTTGTGGCCGTGTCTCGGCGGGGATCTGTATTCGTTTATATAGCGAAGAGGATTACTTAAATCGTGATGAATTTACCACCCCGGAAATATTACGAACCAATTTAGCCTCGGTTATTTTACAAATGATGGCGTTGGGATTGGGTGAAATTGACCAATTTCCCTTTGTGCAGCCACCGGATAATCGCCAAATCAACGATGGCTTTAGGCTGCTTGAAGAAGTCCAAGCTATCAATAAACAGCAAGGACAGCGTAAATTAACCGCAATTGGTAGGCAGATTGCACGACTACCTGTGGATCCGCGCTATGCGCGAGTGGTGGTTGAGGGCAATGCACAGAATTGTTTGTTTGAAGCTATTGTTATTGCCGCCGGCTTAAGTATTCAAGACCCACGAGAACGTCCGCAAGATAAACGTCAGGCTGCCAATGAGCAGCATGCTGAGTTTGTTGATAAAGAATCTGATTTTATTTCATTGTTTAATTTATGGCAGCATTTTCAAGCTCAGCAAAAACAACTAACCAATAGTCAACTACGTAAATGGTGTCAGCAGAAGTTCATTAATTTTCTGCGTATGCGTGAATGGCAAGATATTGTTAGCCAGCTGAAAAAAGCCATAGCCGAGTTAGGCATGGGTATTAACAGCCAACCGGCGGAATATCAGCAAATCCATCAAGCGTTAATTGCTGGTTTGCTATCCCATATTGGTAATAAAGATCAAGATCGCCAGTATCTAGGGGCGCGAAATGCGCAGTTTATGATTTTCCCAGGCTCCCCCTTGTCTAAGGCTAACCCTAAATGGGTGATGGTGGCGGAATTGGTAGAAACATCCAAACTGTTTGGGCGCATCGCGGCAAAAATACAACCAGAGTGGATTGAGCCGCTGGCCACGCATTTAGCCAAATCTAATTATTCAGAGCCGCACTGGTCAAAACGCCAAGGAGCGGTAGTCGCCTTCGAAAAAGTAACCTTGTACGGTTTGCCGATTGTGGCGAAACGTCAGGTTAATTACAGTAAAATTGACCCTGTTATCAGCCGTGAATTGTTTATCTTAGAAGCCTTAGTCAATGGTGACTGCAAGTTAGCCTTACCGTTTTTAAAACACAATATGCAGCAAATTGAGGAAGTGCAGGCGTTAGAAGATAAGTCTCGACGCCGAGATGTGCTGGTAGATGAGCACGTAATGCAACAGTTTTACGAGCAGCAAATCCCAGCGGAAGTGTGTAACGAAGCTGAATTTAAGAAATGGTGGAAAGTCGCCAGTAAAGCTTCACCGCAATGTTTGCATTTTGATCCTGCGTTATTGATGCAACATGATGCTAAAGAGGTCACTGCCAATAATTACCCTGAGCAATGGCAGCAGGGCAACATACATTTACCGTTACAGTACCAATTTTCTCCCGGTAGCGATGATGATGGCGTGAGTTTGGTTATTCCACTGCCGTTACTTAATCAAATACAGACAACAGGCTTTGACTGGTTAGTGCCGGGGCTGCGCCATGAATTAGTGGTGAGCTTAATTAAGGGACTACCAAAACGCTTAAGGCGTAATTTTGTACCAGCCCCAGATTATGCTCAAGCTTGTTTGGACGATATGCCAATAGCTGAACAGCCATTGTTGATGGCATTAAGCCATAAACTTAAACGTATGACCGGTGTAGAAGTCGCGGAAGATGAATGGCAATGGCATGAGATCCCGGCACATTTACGCTTTAATTTTAAAGTGGTGGATGAAAAGCAAAAACTACTGGCGCAAAGCCGTGATTTACATACTCTCAAACATCAACTTAGCGATAACGTTAAACGTAGTTTATCTGCGGTAGCGACACCGGCATTGGAACAAAAAGGCTTAACCACATGGAGCTTCGACTCTTTACCTATGGAGTTTGCTGAAGATAAAGGTGGTTATCATGTTAAAGCTTATCCAGCATTAGTGGACGAAGGTAAGTCGGTAGCCATTAAATTATTTGATCAGCCTTTTGTCGCCGAGAAAGCACAACGAACCGGATTACGACGTCTTATTCGTTTGAATATCCCGTCGCCAGTAAAGTATTTACAGGACAAATTACCTAACAAAGCCAAGTTGGGCTTGTATTTTAATCCCTTTGGCCAAATTCAAGCCTTGGTAGATGATTGCATAGATGCAGCCATCGATCAGTTAGTTGCCGAAAAGTTTACTGACATTCGCAGCGAAAAAGAATTTAAACAAGCTAGTGATTGGGTCAGGGCAGAACTTAATGATCGTGTATTACAGATAGCTCAACTGATAGAGCCTGGCTTAACCTTGGCCCATCAAATTAAAAAGAAAATGAAAGGCAATGTTCCTTTTGCCATGATCAACGCCCACGGTCATATTCAGCAGAGTCTGAGTGATTTAGTGTTTGCCGGCTTTGTTAGCCAAATTGGTGCTGAAAAATTGCCAGATTGGTATCGCTATATTCAGGCCATAGAGAAACGTTTTGAAAAAGTAGCGATAGATACCAATAAAGATCGCCTGCATCAATTAGTGATTGATAAAGTACAAAATGCGATTACTGCGGCTTTAAATAAAGTGCCTAAGGGTCAACCTGTTCCTGAAGTGATCCACGAAGCACAATGGATGTTGCATGAACTGCGAGTGTCGTTATTTGCTCAGCAACTGGGTACGGCATACCCTATTAGTGAGAAAAGAATTATGAATCATTTGGCGTCGTTGTAGTGCGCTAGTTGACATTGTCGGTTAAGCTTAATATAACAGGGGTGTTAAGAAACTTGTGAGAGGTTGAACAATGTTGGGATATGACGATAAACGGAATTTTTTTCGCATGATGGTGAATTCAGGTTGTGAGTTAGTGATCCATGATGAAGAATCAAGTCGAACTATTTCTGCAGTATGTCGCGACATTAGCGCTACCGGCATGTCATTTGAAGTAGATGAGCCGATTGAATTAGGCACCAAAATAGAAGTGTCTATTGAATCAACCAGCAGCCAAATTCCATCATTACAGGCCAGTACTAAAGTTTTACGCTGTATAACTCAATCTGATGACAGTTACTCCGTCGGTGTAGAAATTATTGATATGAAATAATATTCTCAATAAAAGACAAAAAGCCACGATGATAAAGTGATTTATCTCGTGGCTTTTTGTTTAGCTAGTTAACCTCAGTTAAAATTTACGTTTATTAATCCAAGTCGCACTTATAACACCTGACAGACTAAGCCTTTTAAATAAAAGCCTTCGGGGAAGGTGGATAGGGTTGGGTGATCTTGTGCTTGAGTTAGACGCTGTAGATATTGTACGTCTTTGCCAGCATCCAGCGCGGCATCTGCTACCACCTTATTAAATAAATCTGTCGTCATTAGGCCCGAGCAACTAAAAGTGCATAAAATGCCACCTGGTGCTAATAGCTGCAACGCCAACATATTGATGTCTTTGTAACCACGACATGCCCGAATAAGGCTGGATTTACTGTCGATAAATTTGGGAGGATCAAGAATAATCACATCGAACTGACGTTGTTGCTGGCGATATTCACGCAAGGCTTCAAAAACGTCTTTGTTGATAAAGTCGCATTGAGTGGTATCTAACTGGTTGATTTCCACATTGCGTTTAGCGGTTTGTAACGCCAAGTCCGACACATCTATATTGGTAATATGCTTGGCTCCGGCGGCCAAACAATAGCTCCCGAAGGTACCGGTATAGCTAAAGCAATTCAGTACGTTTTTATCTTTGGCATAGCTGGCGGCAATAGCACGGTTATCTCGTTGGTCGAGATAAAATCCGGTTTTATGACCCTGTTTAACATCGACAATGATTTTTACGCCATTTTCTTCAATGATAACTTCATTGGGGATCTCACCATGTAGGGTTTGCACTAATTGTGGCAAATCTTCTTTTTCTCTAACTCCTACATCGGAACGCTCATAAATCACAGCGTCAGGAAAACATTTTTTCAATGCCCATACAATTTTGCTGCGCTGCTTCTCCGCGCCTGCACTGAGCAATTGACACACCAGTACGCCATTATAAAAGTCTACGGTAACACCGGGCAAACCATCTGATTCTGAGGCTATTACACGATAGCCACTAATATCATTGTATTGCAATAAATGCTGACGGGCGGCTATGGCGCGTTGTACGCGGCGTAAAAAGAAACCATTATCGATAATTTCTTGTTCATCAAACGTCCAGATACGCACTTGGATCTGGGAAGACGGTGACCAAGCTCCTCGTCCTAACCATTGGCCAGAATCACTCAGCACTTCAACGGTATCGCCGCTGCGTAACTTACCTTCAGTACTGTTGATAGCGCGTGAAAACACCCATGGATGTTTACGTAAAAGGGACTTTTCTCGTTCGGGTTGTAATTTTACACTGGCTAACATGCTAAAACTTATTGCAGACTAAAAGATCAATTGTACCTTAATCACTGAAACTTAGCGTATGCTTAATTGCATACCATGAAAAGTCCTAGCAATACACCGGCATTCAATTCAGAGAATGGGCTATTGAATATTTCCCATCCATTTTATGCACAACTAATTCTAGGGGCAGGTTATTTAGAGTCAATTTACGACAATGATTGAACGCAGTATTTATTGATAAACCGTCAGTGCTCCAATTTTTTATGTATTTATAATATTGAGTATGACGGTTTAATCGTTTACATCAGGAACAAAATGCCTTCGTGTAATAGAAGTTGTGGTCTATAAACAAAACGGCTAAGAATTATTGATTGCAGATGAAATAATAAGTAACTTATGCGCCAATGTTAGTATTTTTCACTCATAAAACATCCTTTGTGATTGATAATGAATGTTGTTTAATATATGTTGCTGCAAGATGTTTACTTATGAACTTAATTGCGCTTGGTTATTCAGGCAGATAAAAATAGGAAATGACTTATGCTGGAAAAGCAGCGCCAACAGCTTATCTTAGATATTTTGGAAGAAAGTACCTTCGCTAGCGTACGTATGCTGTGTGATCAATTGAACTCTTCTGAAGCAACTATTCGCCGTGATTTAAATAAATTAGCTGGCAGTGGCTCCATTAATAAAATCAGAGGCGGTGCTGAAGTACTTACCAGTAAAGCGAAGCCTACAACAAAAATTACAGGCAGTGCATTTTTAGTAGATAAAGAAAAACATCCTCTTACTAAACGTTTGATTGCACAAAAAGCGGTTGAGCTCTGCGAAGATGAAGAGTCCATCATTATAAATGGTGGTAGCTCTACGTTTATGATGGCGGAATTCTTACAAGAACGTCGAATGAACATATTGACCAATTCTTTTGTATTGGCGCAGGAGCTACTAGAAAATAGTCATAATCAAATTACGTTGCCTGGTGGTGAGTTATATCGTAAGCAGAGCATTATTCTGAGTGCCTTTGAAAACGATACCATTCAGCATTATCACGGCACTAAGATGTTTATGGGATCCCCCGGTATTAGCGAATATGGAGTAATGGAAACTGATCCCTTATTGATTCGGGCTGAGCAAAAATTAAGAAAGCGGGCAGAAAAACTTATTGTGTTAGCAGATAGCTCAAAGGTTGGTATTAAAGGTAATCTAATTTTTAGCGCGTTAGCCGATGTGGATGTAGTCATCACGGATAGCCATGCTGATCCTAAAATGTTAACGCTGTTTGAACGTGAAGGAGTTGAAGTGATTGTTGTTGAGGCAATTGATTGAATTAATACTTTATATTAAATACTTAAAAACAATAAAGGGAAGCCATGGCTTCCCTTTATTGTTTTTAAAAGTTAACTTTTGTTGTTTTAACGTCAATAACACTTTCTAGGTGTTGGCTTATGTCACTCCGGTCAATATATCTGACTCACATAAACATTTACGTCATATTCTAAGTACCATTTTTATTGGGATAGAAAGCAAATAATAGCTACATTTATGCTTGGTGGTGATTGACAAAGATTGATTAAGATGTATATTGATTGCTGAGTTTTGATTTTACTTTTTACATCTGATTAAGTGAAATTCATTCAATAGATCTAAAGTTAACAGGAACTGTAAATGGTATATCGACCAAGTGAATATCAACATGTTAAGTATCTTTGGAAAGATGAAGTCGCAGACAAATTGGAACCTGTCGATAACTTGGTCTACCGATCAAATAAGTTAGGTGAAGATCAGCGTATAACCAATACTGGTGGCGGCAATACGTCAGCCAAATTAATGGAAACCGATCCTCTTACCGGCGAACAAGTTGAAGTATTATGGGTTAAAGGTTCTGGTGGTGATTTGCGCACCTCGAAAAAAGAGAACTTCTCATCATTATATGCAGACAAACTTCAGGCCTTAGATGTTAAGTATCAAAAACTACCAGACAAGGGCTATAAGTCGGCGGGTGAAGATGCCATGGTTGGTATGTTTAAGCATTGTAATTTTTGCTTGAATCCACGGGCCTCTTCAATTGATACACCATTACATTCAATGATCGCTGAAAAGCACATTGATCATTTACATCCTAATGCCGTTATTGCAATTGCTTCTTGTAAAGATCAAGAAGCGTTAACCCATAAAATTTGGGGCGGTAAATTGGCATATGTGCCTTGGATGCGTCCAGGGTGGGAAGCTGCAAAAGTCTGTGAAGATACATACGCCGAACAACCAGAAATTGATGGTATTTTGCTAGGCCAGCATGGTCATACCAACTGGGCAAGTGAAAGTAAAAGCTGTTATGAAACCTCGTTATGGGTAATAGAAACCGCAGCGCGTTATATTGAAGAGCATGATAAAGGTGAACAAACCTTTGGTGGTCAAAAATTTGCAAGTTTGTCTGCAGAGGCCAGCAGTAAATTACTAAATGAATTCTTGCCAGTAGCTCGCGGATTACTTTCGAAAAGTGTGAAGTTTATTGGCACAGTACAAAATGATGAAGCCACATTACGTTTTGTAAATAGTCATGATGCCCGCCGTTTAGCTGACTTAGGTACTTCTTGTCCTGATCATTTCTTGCGCACCAAAATTAAACCCCTCTTTGTTGATTTCAATCCGCAGCAGGATGATTTTGAAACCTTAGTGGCAAAATTCAAACAGGGCATAGTTAAGTATCGTGAGGATTACAGCGCTTATTATAATCAGTGTAAACGTGCTGATTCACCGGCAATGCGTGACCCTAGTCCTACTGTCGTGTTAATCCCCGGTGTAGGTATGATTGCTTGGGGTAAAAACAAGAGTGAATCTCGTGTAACCGCAGAGTTTTACAACTGCGCTATTGAAGTCATGCGTGGCGCTGAAGCGATCAGTGAATACACTGCGCTTCCGGTGCAAGAAGCTTTTGATATTGAATATTGGGCTTTAGAAGAAGCAAAATTACAACGTATGCCTGCTGAAAGCTCATTAGCTAGAAATGTTGTGGTAGTAATAGGCGCAGGTGATGGGATTGGTAAAGAGACCGCGCTTAGGGTGGCTACTGAAGGTGCACATGTTGTGTGTGCCGATTTACGTCTTGATGCCGCGCAGAGTACGGCTGATGAGTTAACCGCAATTTACGGTCAAGGTATTGGCGTGGCCGGTACCGGCATTTCTAGCTGTGGTCCGGCTATTGCGTTAGAAGTAGATATTACCAATCGTCAAAGCGTGAAATCGTTATTTGAACAAGTGGTATTGGCCTATGGTGGTATTGATAATGTCATTGTTACTGCAGGTGTGTTTATTGCCGAAGGTGAGGATGATGATCAAAACGACACCACTTTTGACCGCAGTTTTGCAGTCAATGTTAAAGGTGGTTATATAGTGGGCACCGAAGCCAATAAAGTATGGCAGCGCCAGCAATTGAAAGGCTCGATGGTTATTACTACTAGTGTTAATGCTGCAGTGTCGAAAAAAGGCTCAATCGCCTATGACACCAGCAAAGCTGCTGCAAATCACATGGTACGTGAATTGGCAGTAACGTTTTCACCACTCATTAATGTTAATGCGTTAGCACCAGCAACCGTAGTGCAGGGCAGTACCATGTTTCCGAGGGATCGCGTGATATCGTCACTGACCAAGTACGATATAGCTTTTAGTGAGCAGGAAGAAACCGACTCACTACGCACTAAATTAGCTGAATTTTATGCACAACGAACATTGACCAAGCAGGCCATTACCCCTGCAGATCAAGCTGAGGCAGCTTATCTTCTAATTTCAGGTCAACTAAGTAAAACAACAGGACAAGTCATCAGCGTAGATGGCGGATTACATGAAGCCTTCTTGCGCTAATAGGTATAAATAACATGCAAAGAATAGATAAAACCTTAATTAATGAAATTAACCAAACTCAGTTAGCCGATTTAGAAAGTGATTTTCGCTATTTAGGCGAAAAACTGTCTCGTAGTGATATTGATATTGAAACCATTACCGCTGCGGCTGAAAAGTTTCAAATTGCAGTACCTTCATGGGGCACCGGCACCGGCGGCACTCGTTTTGCGCGCTTTGCCGGAATCGGTGAGCCACGTAACATTTTTGATAAATTAGAAGATTGCGCGGTGATCAACGATTTATCTCAGTGTACTGACAGCGTATCGCCACATTTTCCGTGGGATAAGGTTGATGATTTTACTGAGTTAAAACAACGTTCTGATGCTTTAGGCTTAAAATGGATCGCGGTTAATTCCAATACTTTCCAAGATCAAGTGGGGCAGGAACATACCTACAAATACGGTAGCTTAAGCAATACTGCTGAAGCCACTAGAGAACAAGCCATTGAGCACAATTTAGATTGTATTAAGTGGGGTCAAACACTTGGAGCAAAAAGCATTACCGTATGGGTAGGGGATGGTTCCAATCACCCAGGACAACAGCATTTTCAACGTAGTTTTGAGCGTTACCTTGAAAGCATGCGTAAAATTTACGCCGAGTTACCTGCCGATTGGGAAATGCATATTGAGCATAAAATGTTTGAACCCGCGTTTTACTCAACAGTGATTCAAGACTGGGGCAGTAATATTCTGGCAGCTATGGAATTAGGGCCAAAATGTAAGTCACTGGTTGATCTAGGCCATCATGCGCCCAATGTGAATATTGAAATGATCGTTTCACGGCTTATTCAATTTAAAAAGTTAGGTGGTTTTCACTTTAATGACAGTAAATATGGTGATGACGATCTAGACAGTGGTTCATTGCATCCTTATCAACAATTCTTGATCTTCAATGAGTTGGTTGATGCCGAAGCCCGTCAGCAAGAAGGTTTTAATCCGGCTTATATGTTGGACCAGTCACACAATGTGACCGACCCTATTGAAAGTCTAATCAACTCAGCAGCAGAAGTGCAGCGTTCATACATTAAAGCCTTATTAATTGATCGTGATGCTTTGTATGGTCATCAACAAGACAACGATGCGTTAATGGCCAGTAACGAGTTGAAGAAAGCCTTTAACCTAGACGTGTCACCTATATTAGCCATGGCGCGTTATAGAGCAGGCGGGGCAATTGAGCCATTAGTAACGTATCGTCAATCAGGATATCGTCAACAAGTTGCTACTAGTCGGCCAAGTGCCGGTGGCAACTCATCAGGCATTGTTTAAATAGTTAATCCCATTATTAGTGTGTTGTTCCATGTCTTAGGCCAACTTATGTTGGCCATTTTTTTAACAATTGAATTTTTTGATTAGATAACTATCTCTTATGTCAGACTGTGTATAGTCTTCCCATTAATTTGCACATTGTCGAGTGTTAGCTCTCGTGTATGTTTAACAATACTTTTTTCACTCACACCATGAAAGCTGCAATCTTTAAGATGTATTCCGCTTATTGGGGCTCCAAGCAAACCTTGCGAATCTAATACCCGCACTGCATTCTGAACATGAAGTCGTTGCACATTGAGATTGTATAATTCTGGAGTAAATTGCCCATTTGCACCTTCTTCATAGTTGAAATCACAAGTAATTGCTGCAAAAGTAACTTGGCCGACTTCAATGTCACGGGCATATATATTCGCTATACGGCCACCGCGCATCGCATTATTTTTGAAGCGTAGTGCATACCATAAATCGGGGCTATCCATCTGACAGTGCTCTATAAATACGTGATGGACATCGCCCGAAATTTCACTACCAATAACTACTCCACCATGACCCGCTTTCATTTGGCATTGATTTATAAGGATGTTTTTTGAAGGTGTTGCAAGACGTCGGCCATCAGCATTTCTTCCCGATTTGATTGCGATACAATCATCACCGGTATCAAAACGACAATTCTCAATCAGCATTGTATTAACGGATTCTGGATTGCAGCCATCATTGTTGGGGCCATGTCCAGTTACATTTACCCCTCGGACTATCACGTTTTGACACAAGATAGGGTGAATATTCCAAAATGGTGAATCTTGCAGTGATACGTCCTCGATGAGGACATTTTTACAATTATAGAATTCAATTAAACTGGGGCGAAGATAGTGGCCCAGTCCGAAAACTCGTTTTTCAACAGCTATACCTTGCTCCGCCATGTTGAAAAGCAGATCACGATCTTCAGTTTGCCTAGGCATACCAGGCTGCCAGCCAAATTTAGGTGAACCACACCATGACCACCAATTTTCATCGGCGGCCTGACCATGTAACAAGCCTTTACCGGTAATTGCTATATTTTCGCAATCTCGCGCATATATTAGGGCTGAATAATTATAGACTTCAACACCTTCATAACGGCTAAATACTGTCGGGTAGTCTTTAGGGTTGGTGCTAAATAAAAGAACGGCACCTGATTCAACGTGTAGTTCAATATTCGATTGTAGATGGATAGCCCCCGTTAAGTATTGCCCTGCGGGAATTGTTATTCGTCCACCACCGGCTTTTGCACAAGTATTAATTGCGTTGGCGAAAGCAGCTGTATTGATAGTCAAGCCATCGCCAATGGCTCCGTACTCAAGAACATTAAAGACTTGCTTTGGAATAATTGGATCATGCAAGGCGTGACGAATTTGATCCGCACGTTGCCATGGGTCGTTGGTCGATAAATTGGTTAGCGGAGTAAAACTACAAGCGCTAGTTAAAGTACTAAGCCAGATGAAATTCCGGCGAGAAATTTTTAATGTCACTATAGGAGTCTCCCTCTAAAAATAGAGTATATAAGGGGCTGTACATTAGGAGCTGAATGGTAAAAGTGTTTTTAATATAATCTCAAATTGCCATGTTTTTGCTAAACAAAAATAACAAGGTTGTCATAATTTACACTCGTAGAAAGCTAACCTAATTCAATTTAAGCTTTTAAGTTCGTTCAGTAATATCTTGAATGAAGAATATAAAAAAAGTGCCGGTGATAACACCAGCACTTTTTAATCATTCCTAAATGTATTTTAGAAGTGTGTATTGATACTTGCGAACAATACTCTTCCTTGAACATCATAAGTAGCCGGTATTGAGTTAACACCACCTTGCGCCAAGCTACCTACAACTGGTGGCTCTTTATCGAAGATGTTACGTAAACCCACTGTTACTTGCGTATCTTCGGACAATGCATAACCACCGGTTAAATCGAAGTAGACATAAGAATCAATTGTCGCTTTGGTGAAAGAATCCACAGATGGAGCATCTTCACCACGAGCTTCAGGTACAACAATTCTATCTGTTGTTAATTCACCAATGTAACGTGCACGCAATGACACCGTTGCAGGGCCATTGTTCCAAGTAACACGAGTGGTACCTTTCCATTCTGGTAACGGTTGTCCACAAGTGCCACCCCAAGCGCCAACACACTCATTGGTGAGTTCAGGCAGCTCCTGAATAGGGGTTACTGTAAACTCGTCGGTATAAGTCCAAGATGTACTGATATTCCAATTACTGCCTCGGCCTAACCATTCTCCATCTGAGTCAAAACTATAGTTTGCTTGGAAGTCGATACCGGATGTTTTAATGCCACCAATGTTAGCATTGGCGGTAAATACATAGGTAGGTGCAGCAATTTGCCCCGAAGTAGGGTCGCGATTGATTGCTTGGCAGTAAACGCTGCTAGCATCTTGAAGCGTGCTGTAACACAAATCCAATACATTTTGTAAACCGCCGCCGCCCAATGGAGCAATCGCATCTTCAAGTTCAATATTGAAATAATCAATTGCCACTGCTAATCCGCGGACTTGACTGGGTTGGAAAATAACACCTAGTGTTGTGGTATCGGATTCTTCTGGATTTAAATCTGGATTACCACCACGTATTTGTCTAAGAAAAGGAGAAGGTTGAACACCATCGGTGAATACCGCACTAGCAGGTACCCCTGTGGCAACACACACATCCTTAACCGCTTGAGTTTGGCCTGATGCAGGTTGGCCAGAAGCACATGGATCAATCGCTGTAGGACCATCTGAACCTTGTCCACCAAACAATTCACCAATATTGGGAGCTCGTATGGCATGCTGGAACTGTCCGCGGAAAGTCAGGTCTGAATTCACAGCCCAATCGATACCCGTAGAGTAAGTCCAAACGCCGTCTTCACTACCAACATCATAATCAGAATATCTAAAGGCTCCGTTTAAATCGAGGCGCTCAATACCTGGTTGATCGGCAAGAATGGGGATACGTACTTCCCCAAATATTTCTTGTACTGTTTGGCTGCCGGTTGTTGCTCGTGCGGAGTTCCAACCGGAAACATCACCAGAACTTAAAAAAGAATCAGGTATATAGGCTGATGAAGCATCACGCCATTCAAAACCAACAGCAAAATCGACTGGACCGGCAGGCATATCAAATGCGACACCCGTTAAACTGGCTACTGCCACTTCTTGTTGCGCTTCAATCTTTGATACTGCACTAATACCAATGGCATCCGCGGCTGCAGCGGTAATATTGCCGTTACCAAATAGATTCAGCAGTGGCGCTTCACCATTTTCAGACAATAACGTTTGTTGAATACGGCTCAACGAAACGGAACCAATTTGTACATCAACTTCGGTGGTTTTTGCATAACTGTAATAAACATCGTATGACAAATCGTACAGGAACGAATCTGATAGATTATCTATATCACCACGGATACCCACGACGGTGCGAAATACTTGATGATCTGCATCAGCAGAACGAGTGGGTAAATCATTGAAACGACGGCCATAATTAACAATCGCCAGCCCATCATTAGGCGTGGTTGTCATAGACGATGTGCCAGCTGTAATTGTGGATTGTCCTGATTCACGCTGATCTAACAAGGTGAGTATATTTTGCATTTCAGAACTGAGATATGGGCTATTCGTCTCAAAAAGGAAGTTACCGCTAATATTAGATGGTGCGATCTGTACTTTAGCGATATTACTACTGAAGTGGGCTTCCATATATCCGGTAGCGTGATCGTTAAAATCGTAATTACCAAATACGTTTGCCATCCAACGCTCTTGTGGCGTAACCACATAGGAATTAGGTCCTAAATCAAAACGATCCGCCGGAGACTCGAAGGGTCTAACACCACTGCCTTGGTTATCAAAAATAGCCCCTAGTGATGTCATCCCTTGTAATCCTGCGGCGGTAAGTGCTGCATCAAATTCTGGGTCTGAGTTTGCCGATCCAAATAGAGGTAAATTACCAATACGTCCATTAGGTACGTTACTGGAACCTCCACCAACAAATCCCAAGCGTCCACCAGCACCGCTACATGTTTGTCCTGATGGCACACTTAAAGGTGTTCCAGCGCCATTTTTACTAAACGAATCTGCCGTGACACAACCGTCACTTAATGATGCCCCAGCAAATCCACCTAGATCTTCTGCAGTGAAACCACCACGATTGAGATAACCAATAGACGCTGTTAAATTGCCTTTATTATCGTCAAAGTTTCCGCCTAATGTGAGATCAAGACTGTATGTTGGTGTTTTCGTTGGCTGATCCCAAGTACTTTGAACATTGAGTTCAACGCCTTCAAAATCATCCTTCATAATAAAGTTAACGACACCCGTAATCGCATCGGAACCATAAACGGCTGATGAGCCACCGGTAACAATTTCCGAACGTTTGATTAATGCAGCTGGGATCGTGTTTATATCCGTAGTCATTGCTGGGCCAGTAATAGCGAAGCGACGACCATTTACCAACACTAAATTACGTGTTGAACCAAAGTTACGTAGGTTTAGGGTCGAGACTCCAACAGGTTGTCCAGCTTGAACCGTATTGGCTTTAGGACCATCTAATTGATTTCCTGAAAACTGTGGCGTATCTAAAAGAAGTTGTTCAATATTTTGTGTGCCCGATAAAACAAACTCTTCTTCGTCGACAACAGAAACTGGGGTTGAAGAATTAAATCCAGCACGGGAAATTCGAGATCCAGTTACCGCAATTTTTTCTATTTTTGCTTCTTCTGCTTGTTGATTGTCCTGAGCGAGGGTAGTACCCGGGATTAATGCCATCCCTACAGCCATCGCAATCATTGATATGTTGCTAGTGTAGGAAATAAAATTGTGTTGTTTTTTCATTTTTATGCTCTCCAAGTATTTATAGAGTGATTGCTTAAACACCTATTAGATTTATTTTATTACTTAGTCTCATTTTGCTTAACTATTGCACTGAGTTAACTTAAAAGTCACATCCAGTCGTATCCGCAGCATTAAAAATACACTTCAAAACATTTACGGTCAATATCAATCATTACATTTTATTAACTTAAAATTGACATAGAGCTTGTAAAATAAATACAATCCCAGTATCAGCTTGGATATAACAGGTTTTTAATGGAGCAACATGGACTCATTTATTTTTATGTACTTATGAAGGTTGGTGATTTAATTTGAATGTTGCATGACGTTTTAAATAGTCTCCACTCATAAATAGTCATTGGTAACAACAAGGTTGCCAATATTAACTCTTACGTAATCAGGTTAAATACGATATGCGAATACAACTCTATTCTTTATTTTTACTTTTAACGGCATCTCTTCAAGTCGCTTTTGCAGATGCTTGGCAGTCAGACTTAGAAAATGGACTCTATAAAAACCCAGTGTTATTTGCTGACTACTCCGATCCAGACATGATTAGAGTGGGAGATGATTTTTATATGGTGTCTTCAAGTTTTAATGTAATGCCGGGGATCCCAATATTGCATTCAAAGGATTTAGTTAACTGGAGCATAATTGGTCACGTTTATAATAATATTCCATTGGAAAAATTTGATAAGCCATCACATGGCAATGGTTCTTGGGCTCCTTCGATTCGTTATCACAATGGCCAGTTTTATGTTTACTTTTGTACGCCGCACACCGGTTTGTTCGTTGCTACAGCCAAAGATCCTAAGGGTCCTTGGACGTTAGAACAAATGGCGGATGTAGAATTATGGGAAGACCCTACACCATTTTGGGATGATGATGGTAACGCCTACCTTATTCGCGGAAAGCTAAGAGCTGACATCCTTTATATACACAAAATGAGTAACGATGGTAAAAGATTGTTAGATGATGGACAGGTAATATTTAAGGATCTTGAATCCCAACCTGTTATTGAAGGCCCGAAGGTGCTTAAAAAAGACGGTTATTATTATATTTTTGCGCCCGCTGGTGGCGTCAAAGTAGGTTGGCAAGCGGTTTTGCGTTCCAAAAATATATATGGGCCTTATGAAAATAGAACCATATTGCACAAAGGTAATACCGACATTAACGGTCCACATCAAGGTGGGGTTGTACAGTTGAAATCCGGTGAGTGGTGGTTTATGCATTTCCAGGATAGAGGTTTGTACGGCCGCATTGCTCACCTACAACCGGTATTTTGGAAAGAGGGGTGGCCAACAATGGGGGAAGATCAAAATAGTGATGGCATTGGTGAGCCCGTTGCCCAATATAGAAAACCTAATGTAGGTGCTGTTCACCCTATCGCTGTGCCACAAACCTCAGATGAATTTAATCAGGATAAATTAGGCTTACAGTGGCAATGGCATGCTAATCCTCAAAATGATTGGTATTCATTAAATAAAGCTAACCCTGGTCATATAAGATTGTTTGCCGAACAAAATTTGACTCAGTTTGGTAATTTACGTTTTGTTGGTAATCAACTATTACAAAAATTCTCATCGCCGGGTTTTAGTGTCACCACAAAGATCAGTTTTTACCCTGATCAATTAAACGATAAAAGCGGGTTGGTCATCAACGGTCAGCAATGGGGCTATATTGCACTGCATAAAACTCAAGAAGGAGTACGCCTTGGGGTTTTTAAAGGGCATTACGAGCAATATGATGATGCTACAGTCGAACTTGAATCGGTTACTGCTCAACCAAACCAAGATGGACAGTTTGAATACTATCTGAAAGTAGACGTTGAGCCTAACGGCCAATATCAATTTTCATACAGTGTTGAAGGTAAGCATTTTCAAACTATGGGGCCAATGCTACAGGCTACCGCTGGTGTATGGATTGGTGCCAAAGTAGGATTGTTTTCACTCAGTCCCAGTATTGTTAAGAGTCAGGGATACGCGGATTTTGATTGGTTTAGAATGCATTAATTAACGAATACAAATGACAGGAATAATAATGAAGTACCTTACTCAATACGGCAGCATACTATTTGTTGTCCTAATTATAACAGTCACTGGTTGTGCAGATAACAGTAAAATAGATAGACAAGCCTTAGTGAGTCGCCACAATCCTCAACTAGAGCAAATAGATCTACAGTCTCCTTTTACTGTAGGCAATGGCCAGTTTACTTTTACTGCTGACATTACCGGTTTTCAAAGTTTTCCAGAAGAATATTTTCAGGAAGGTACACCACTAGAAACCAAAGCTCGCTGGGCGTGGCATAGTCGTGATAATCCAACTAACTTTACTTTAGACAATGCCGCAGAGGCTTACGATGCTTATGGTAAAACAGTTAACTTTCCAACCAATATGGATTCTGACGCGGGACAATGGTTAAGGCAAAATCCTCACGATTTACCCTTTGCACGTATCGCGATGAATTATAAAGGACAAGCGTTACGTCTAGAACAAGTCTCGGCTATACAACAGTCTTTAAACCTATGGCAAGGTCAGCTAAATAGCCATTTTAAGTTGAATGGAACCGAGGTAAAGGTAACAACGGTTGCTGGAAAAAATAACGATACTGTTGCCTTCGAAGTGAAATCAGAGCTGTTAAATCAACAACAACTTAGTATCAATTTGGCTTTCCCTCGAGGTTATGATTTAGCCATAAAAAACACACCGAATATGATATGGAACGAAGATGAACAACATACAACCAGTATTCTAAATCAAGACGAACAGTCTGCGTTGTTTCTACGTCAAGTCGATGACCATCAACATTGGGTGAAGGTACATTGGCAAGGTAAAGCCAAGCTGGTCAAGTACAAAGACCACCAATATCAATTGCAATTATTAGCTAGTAACACCGCAACCAATGCCTTCAGCCTAAGTGTCGAGTTTGCTCAAGCCGATAATGCAATTCGAAAAAATACCTTTGAAGAGGTTGTTAAATCAGCTTCAAAGGGTTGGCTTCAATTCTGGAATAGTGGTGCTGCCATTGATTTTAGCGGTAGTTCGTCACCTCTAGCTTACGAGCTAGAACGTCGGGTCATACTTAGCCAATATTTAATGGCAGTTCAAGAGAGAGCGTCCATTCCTGCGCAAGAAACAGGGCTAACAAGTAGTTCATGGTATGGCAAGTTTCACACTGAAATGACGTGGTGGCACAGTGCCCATTGGGCGTTATGGGGACGAAGCCAATATACTGAAAAGGTGCTTGATTGGTATATTGATCACCTAGATGTGGCTAAACAAACCGCCCAACAACGGGGATTAAAAGGAGCGCGCTGGTCAAAAATGGTGGGGCCTGAAGGTCGCGAAAGTCCCGGAGGTAATCCACTTATTATTTGGAACCAGCCACAGCCAATTGATTTAGCGGAATTGGTGTATCTCAATAACCCTAATCTGGAAACCGTAAAACGCTACGCGACATTAGTTGACGAAACGGCCCGTGGCTTGTCTTCAATGCTGACGTGGGAAGATGAACAACAACGCTATTCACTTAACCCTCCCATCTGGATAGCCCAAGAACATTACGATGTTACAGAATCAAAAAACCCCTCTTTTGAGCTTAGTTACTGGCGTACGGCCTTACAAAAGGCACAGTTATGGCGTCAACGTTTGGGGATGCAACCAGAACCGTTATGGCAAAAACAAATAGAGCTGATGGCTGCTTTACCACAAAAAGATGATAAATATGTCGCCATTGAAGCTATCCCTGATACTTTTGACAACATTGATAGTCGCAATGATCATCCTGCAATGTTAGCGCCATGGGGGCTGCTTGCTGATGATCGTGTCGATGTTGCAGTGATGGCCAATACTCTCGATGCCGTAATGAAAACCTGGGATTTCGAAAAACGTATTTGGGGATGGGATTATCCCATGATTGCGATGACTGCCACTAAGCTTAATCAACCTCAAGTGGCTATTGATGCGTTACTAATGGATGCCCATAACAATCATTATATGGTTAACGGTCATTGCCCTCAGAAGAAAGTGGGCTTAGCCGTTTATCTTCCTGCTAATGGAGCATTATTGTCCGCGGTGGCTAAATTAGCGACCGCTAATGTAGATAGTCCTACATTTGGTTTTCCCGATAATGGGTTATGGCAGGTAAAAGCCGAAGGATTTTTAGCTCAATAACAATATATTTTTAGTGAACCGGCTGCGCTGTATCGAGGTACATTATTCCTTTATTGTTTAATGTCCTAGTACAGCAATGCAGTAATAATAATTTAACAATGCCACGAACTTAATAACAACAATAATCATAATGTCATCCTCATTAATTATAATTCAATCATTTGTGGTCATTATATTGTCAATAGTAATCACGTGTGCTCTAATGCTGTTAAATTTGTTAAGTCCTTTTACGTAGTTGTTAACATCTGTCGGTGTTGATGAGTAAAGATAATGCTTGTTTAAATTAAATAATGGGCTACTTAACATCATTTTTTGCAATTTAACTAAAACAAATATGCATTGGAGTGTTGTATATGCAAAACCACGAGTTTGAACGGTTGCCGGTTGCAACAAATCGCCTACAGCCAGCAAGACATTTTGCCGCAAGTTATGCCGGTGAGCATGTTGCTGGAACAGAATTTGTTATTGGGGCGATGTTTGTAACATGGGGGGTTGGAACCAGTGATATCTTATTGGGATTATTATTAGGGAATCTATTAGCTGTACTCACTTGGGCACTAGTTTGCGCTCCTATAGCAGTTAATACACGCCTTACTCTTTATGCCTATTTAGAAAAAATATCTGGCCCGGGTACTATTAAACTGTATTCCATTGTCAACGGCGCTTTGTTCTGTGTATTAGCCGGCACCATGATCACCGTTTCGGCATCGGCAGTAAGAATTCTATTTAATATTCCTCCTCAAGTTAACTGGTACCCCACTGATGCAGGTTTTGTCGCTGTGGCATTGATTGTGGGTGCGGTAGTGGTAGTTATTGCTGCAAAGGGATTTAAACGGGTGGCGCAGTTTGCTGAAGTATGTGCACCGTGGATGATTTTAATGTTTTTTGCTGGGGCAATGGCATTGCTACCCTTATTAGCGAGTGTAACCTCTGGAATAGATGGTATTAACAGTTTTGCAGATTTCAAAGTCGTCGCGGATCAATACATTTGGGTCGAAGGCGATGGTGAATTAGGTTTTTGGCATGTTGCTGCATTTGCATGGGTGTGTAACTTTGCAATGCATGGCGGCTTATCAGATATGACAGTACTGCGCTTTGCTCGCAAAGCCAACTATGGCTATTTCTCAGCTCTTGGGATGTTTATCGGGCATTTTGCCGCATGGATTTGCGCAGGTATTATGGGAGCGGGTGCCGCCGTTTTATTAAAAACATCGTTAACTGCATTAGATGCCGGCGAAGTTGCTTTTCAAGCATTAGGAACCGCTGGGATTATTGCTGTAATAATCGCCGGTTGGACCACGTCAAACCCCACCATTTACCGTGCAGGGTTGGCATTTCAATCGCTAAATCCTAAATGGGATAGGGTTAAAGTCACCATTGTTACCGGAGCAATAACAACAATAATTGCTTGCTTCCCTTTTGTATTTTCAAAGTTAATGGATTTTGTCAGCATAATGGGGTTGATTTTGGCACCCATTGGAGCGGTCATTGTTACTGAACATTGGTTATTTCCACGTTTTGGATTAACCCGTTATTGGTCTTTCTATAAGAATAATTATACTAACTGGGCTGCGATTATTGCTTGGGGCGGCGCTTTAGTGACGGCAATATTATGTTACTCAATGGGTGTGCATCAGTTCTTTCTTATTCCCCCTAGTTGGATTGCGGCAACAGTAATTTATCTGCTACTTGCCAAAATCTTTGGGGCGGCAAATCACTATCCACAACAACAAGCAGAAGAACAACAATTAAAACAACGTGTAGCGGACGAAGCCAAAGCATTAGCGTTGCAAAGTAGTGCGGCTAAAACAGTATCAACAACCAAAAGCCTTAAGTTGGTTGTACTGGCATGGTTGTCTATCATCAGTTTGATCGTTTGCGCAGGGCTAGCAATGGCCAGTTGGCAACAACATTTAAGTTTAGCTAGCTTTCAATCAATACTGATTTGGCCAAGCTTAATTTATTTTGTGACAGCTACCCTATGGGCGATAGAACGAGAAAAACAAGATGTGCTAACGGCTAACGGTGCTAGTGCCTGATGAGTAATTGTTTTATCTTCGATATTGGTAAAACCAACATTAAATGTGTGTTGTTTGATGGCAATGGGCATCAATTATGGTCACGTAGTCGTCCTAATATTTATGGGTATGATGGTGATTATCCTTATGTTGATGTTGATGCAATTTGGGATTGGCTATTACGTTCAATTGAATTAGCTAATGAAGTTGCCACGATAGAGGCAATAAATGTCAGTACACATGGTGCGTGCGCTGTACTTCTGGATAAAAAAGGGCAGTTGGTATTACCGGTGTTGGATTACGAACAACCCATCCCTGAATCCATTAGCGATGAATATAATGATATACGTCCCGATTTTTCAGACACTTTTTCGCCTAGCTTACCGTTAGGGTTAAATTTAGGTCGTCAACTATTTTGGTTGAAAAAACGTTATGCAACTGAGTTTAATCACGCCAAGACCCTACTCATGTATCCCCAATATTGGGTATGGAAATTAACCGGAAAAGCAATAACGGAAGTAACATCATTGGGTTGCCATACCGATATGTGGCAACCTGCTCAACAACGTTTTTCATCTTTGGTCGATACATTACAAATTAGAGGCCTAATGCCACCAATTAAAGCGGCTTATGACGTTATTGGTCAGCCACGAGATGAAGTATGTAAACAAACAAAACTAACACCTAATTGCCAGGTTTTTTCGGGTGTACATGATTCAAATGCTGGTTTTGCCCGATACCTACATAGTTTATCGAATAAGCCTATTACATTGGTATCCACTGGAACGTGGATCATTAGCATGACAAATGAACCTCGGCTTAAAGTATTGCAACAAAGTAAAGATACTCTGGCGAATGTGAGTGTTTCTGGACAACTATTATCCTGTGCTCGTTTTATGGGAGGCCGCGAGTTTGAAGAAATTTGCCTGCTTACTCATACCGATGAATCCGCCGAATATGACATTGAAGATTTATGGCAGTTGGTAATCGAAGATATTTTTGCATTACCTTGCTTTAGTCAAGGGGGAGGGCCGTTTGCCGGTCAACATGGGGAAATTATTGGTAAGCCACAATCAGGTAAAGCGTTGGCGAGTATGTATTTAGCACTAATGATTGATTACCAACTTGATCTACTGGGTATTGTTGGTGATGTGGTTTTTGGCAGTATGTCGAAAAAGAATACATTAATGTGTCAAGTATTAGCGCAGCTTCGTCCACACCAATCAATATTACTTTCGGGGGATAGTGCGGGTACCGTGAAAGGGGCATGGTGCTTGACGCGCTGGGATAACCCGCCAGCTCATACCCTACTCAACTTGGATGTTGCTAAAGCAACTCAAATTAAAGGGCTAGCAGGATATCGAGATCGTTGGCGGAATTTATCGGAAATGACCAACGAAATAGCCTGTTAACTGTTGTTCTAGGAAACCAATTTGTCAATTTGAATAGCCGCAGCATTGTTGCGGAATTAATGTGAAATTTGGGGATATAACCCAATAAATGGAAGAGTGAAATGCAAAAGTTAGTTAAACAATATGTTGGTGTAATAACCACTTTAATATTCAGTGTGACATTCGGTAGTGCAAGTGCCTTTGCTGCAATCGCTGAACTTAAGCAAGGAAACAACCTACTTAAAGTTAATACTGATAACGGCGGATTGAGTATTAGTGTTAATGACAACAAGCAAACTAAAGTGCTGTTGCAAGGTTTAAAGTTTAATTATCAACAAGCGTTAAATTGGGAGGTGAGTAGTAGTGATATTAAAACGATTCAACTCGTCGGCCATTTTGCTCCGAGTGTTGATTTTTATCGTACTGCCACCGATAGCAATAAACGTGTACTGCAATTAACCATTAGTAAGGTTAACCGCGGATTTCGATTTTATGCGGCACCCAAATGGGGGCGACAAGTCACCATCGAATTAAAAGATTTAGATGATCATATTTTCGGTTTAACGGAAGGATTACAACCCGATAATCGATTATCGCCAGATCTACGTAACGCCATTGTACAGGTCGATATTGCTGCCGAAGAAGCCAGTATTCAAGAAAATTATGCGTCTGCCTATTCCGCTTTTTATATGAGTAGTCGCGGTTATGGTGCATTTTTCGATACGTTTGCCCGTGGTACCTATGGCATTGCTATTAATGGTCAACATAGTATTCATCATGATAGCGGTGAACTCGATTGGTATTTGTTTTTTGGTCAAAATGGCGCACAAATTCATCAAGCCTATTTCGATATAATTGGTGATCCCAAAAGTGTACCTTCCTGGGGATTAGGACCGATTGGCTGGCGTGACCAAAATGACGGAGGGGCAGCTGAAATGTTGGATGACATTGAAAAAATGAATGCCTTAGAAATGCCCTTTACTTCTTGGTTTGTTGATCGCCCTTATAGTGATGGTACCCACGGTTGGTCAGAAATGAATTTCAGTAAAATTTTTGCTAATCCTGAAGTGTGGATAAAGAAAATGCGTGACGATTACGGACTGGAATTTATGACCTGGACCACTCCCGCATTTTTTGGCGCTAAGCCCTTTGCTACCCATCTTGATGGTGATTTTAGTTATATCGATTTAACAGATGAAAAAAGTACCAATGCCTTTAAGCAAACTCTGATAGATAAACAGCTCAAATACGGCGTTAAAGGACATAAAATTGACCGTGCCGATGAAGGCTTTCCAGTGTATGAAAAGTGGCAAGATGAGTCAGTATTACCGGCTTATCGTCGCAACAAATATGCATACCTAATGGCTCAAACCCATGACCAAGCATTGCGCAGTGTCTGGGGAGATGACCAAATCACTTTTGTGCGATCTGCGATTCATCGTAGTCAGCCTTATGTAAGTGCTATTTGGGCTGGCGATCCACGCACCACATGGGAAGGTTTACAAGCGAACTTTGCTAATGCGGCGCGTAGTGCATTTATGGGCTTTCCTGTATGGGGAACCGATGTTGGTGGCTATCAGGGAGAAGGTTATATTCCTGAAGATTTATATTTACGCTGGATGCAAGCTGGCAGCATGACCGGTTTATTTGAAATTAAACTAGATGGCGCGGGCGGTGAGGGGCAGGATCGTATGCCTTGGCGTTACAGTAAAGCAGTACAAGATCAATTCCGTGACATTTTGAATGATCGTATGCAATTGGTGCCTTATTTATATTCCCTAGCACAAACTAGTGGTGACAATGGCACACTAATGCAACCACTGGCCTATCGTCATTTAGATGACAGCCAAACCTATGCCATTTGGGATCAGTTTTATGTCGGTGATGCTATTTTAGTGGCTCCCGTTTTTGCAGCGGTTGATCAACGTAATGTGTATTTACCGGCAGGACAGTGGCGTGATTTCGATGATGCTAGTGTGCGTTATGAAGGTAATGTATCGGTAAAAATCAATACGCCTATTAGCAAATTTCCACGTTTCGTCAAAGCCAATAGCTTGTATGTAACCGGTAATTTATATGCGGGTAATAGCAAATTATGGCAGCAAGAAGATAAACAACTGACGATTCATGCCTACCCTGGTCAACCTCAGAGCAAAAATAAATTTAATTATATTGATATGTTAGATGAGGATAAGTTAAAAAATATACAGTTAGCGCATAATGGCGATAATGTTGTCATCACCAGCCCTGCAGTGAGTTATCAGCGCCAATTTGAAGTAGTGCTTGATACTAAGCCTAAGAGCGTAAGCATTAACGGACAAAGAGTGAAGTCAACTTATGATGAAAAACAGAAGTTGTTGTATGTACAAACGAAGAGTCAGCAAGATATTCAGTTAATAATTGAATTGTTGTAAATGACGTATTACTAAACAACTCACTAGAGAATATGTACTTAAGGAAGCGTCAGTCTTAAAACGGTTTCTGGTGTTTACGTGCTAAATTTTATTGGGTTGTTTGGAGTAAGTTAGCTTAACTGACTAAAGAGGGCCATGCTCATTTTAACGTGAAATGGCTTATCTCTAATAACTAACTTCCTTCAATATAAAAATATAAGGGCTAACCATATTGTTAGCCCTGTTGTAATTGTGACTGAAAGAGTAATAACAGTGATCCCCGCAAATATAGAAGACTATCGACAACTCGCTCAACAACGCCTACCTAAATTCTTATTTGAATATATAGATGGGGGGGCCTTTAGTGAAACCACTTTGCGCAATAATTGTAGTGATATGCAAAACATATCCTTACGCCAACGAGTACTTAAAGATATTTCCACGGTGGACACTCGCTGTGAATTATTTGGTAAACAGTATGATTTACCCGTTGTGTTGGCTCCTGTTGGTATTGCTGGGCTCAATGCTCGCCGTGGCGAAGTTTTAGCAGCACAAGCAGCACAAGAAAAGAATGTGCCTTTTTGTTTATCTACTGTGTCTGCTTGTTCTATTGAAGAAGTTCGACAGGGTGTCAGTGATCCTATTTGGTTTCAATTATATATGATCAAGGATCGTGGTTTTATTAAATCAATGCTCGAAAGAGCCAAAGCAGCGGGCAGTAAAACCTTAATGTTGACAGTAGACATGCCCGTACCTTCAAGTCGTTATCGTGATATACGCTCTGGGTTATCCGGCGGCAGTATGTTACGCCGTCAATCAGCACGCTTTTTTCAATCTGTTTTACGACCACACTGGGCGTGGGATGTTGGAGTAATGGGCAGGCCGCATAATTTAGGAAATGTAGCCCCAGTTCTTGGGGATAAAGCGGGTATCGATGATTTCTGGGCTTGGCTAAATAAAAACTTTGACCCTAGCGTAACGTGGGAAACCATTGAAGAAATACGTAGCAATTGGGATGGAGATTTGATTATTAAGGGAATATTAGATGCTGAAGATGCCCGTGAAGCAATAAAAGTGGGAGCCGATGGGATTATTGTATCTAACCATGGTGGCCGCCAGTTAGACGGTGCATTATCGTCTATCAAAGCATTACCAGCTATTGCGGATGCAATACAGGGAGATATTAAAATACTGCTCGACAGTGGTATTCGTAGTGGCCTCGATATTGTGCGCTCATTGGCCTTAGGTGCCGATGCTGTGATGATAGGCCGCCCTTGGGTGTATGGTTTAGCTGCAGGTAAGAAGCAAGGAGTGCTAGATGTGTTGAACATTTTAGAAAAAGAAATGCACGTTGCTTTAGCACTTACCGGATGCAATAACTTGCATCAGGCTAATAGAGATATTATCGCTTCAGTATAGAGAAAACGTTATTCTACAGTTGGGTTCATGTCTGATGGTAAATGGATTATTTTCGCAATACCCGCTATGCCTATGAGACTAACGTAAATTTAATAGACATAAATTTCGTCACCGCGTTATTTAGTAAGAAGAGGGGATTGGCCAATACAATCCTCTTGTCATTCAAACTAAAAATATCCGCAACCATTGACCACATCTGTGGTCTATTTGGTTAGTTCCATCCTCTTAAAACACATCAAAAATATTATGCTAATTAGCGCTGTTTTACCAAGATAGCGATCTAGGCGCACGCCCCAATAACCACTTCAGGTTTGCTTTCATTATATTTTTAAATTTTATTTATTTTTTAAAAATATAAATCTTTAGATCTAATAAAATTGTTCATATATCAATATTTCCTTAAATTTAATAGGAATGGAAATAAGCAAGCAATTACTATGTAATTTGATTGAAAGTTGATTAATACTTGATATATACTTGCTCAATCAATTATATACAAGGTTTTTAATTATGACTATTCCGCTTGCTTCCGAACTGGTTATTCAGTTCAATAAATTACAAACTCGTTTTGTAAAACGTATCGATGCACAGTTAAGTGTCCACGGTATTAGCTATACTGAATACATGGTGATGTACTATTTGAATGGGGCTGAAAATGACAGTTTAAGACGAGTTGAATTGGCGGAGTTTGTTGGTCTTAGTGCTTCAGGAATTACGCGTATGTTAATGCCAATGCAAAAAATGGGGTTGGTACAAAAAGATTCATCGCACAGAGATGCGCGGGTGAGTTTGGTTAAATTAACCTTAGCTGGTAAAAGTATATTCAACGATGCTCAAAAAAGTTTTAACCACACGACTGCTGCATTAACTCGTTCAATGACCGATAAACAACAGCAAAAATTTTTAGCGCTTACCCAACAATTGTTTAGCTGAACAATTTGTTTTACTTATCGTGGTTATCGATATTACCAATATTTATTCAATGGTTTTTTCTGTAGCAAGGCTAATTGATTTAAAAGATAACGCAGTAGGGCAATGAGATATTCAGGTATAGTTGGACGTAAGCTAATGATAAAGTACTAATCTAAGTTCCCGTGAATTGTTATTTAGTGAGGTGTTAAGCCGTCAGTGAAGCTTACTTATTAATGTTCATGCACAGCCCTAATACGATTCAGGCAATTTAAAAATCACCCTAAATTAAGCCGCTTTTGGCCGATGCAACCGCGTTATTAAGCCTTATATAGCAAATCCAATTTGACGCGTAATTAAATCATTAGCTTTATCAGCTACAGTCTGATTAATTACAGCTATGGCAATAAAGGGATCTAATAGCATGAAGCGATTTAAAATTATCCATACAACAAGCTATGATTTTTCCGACTTGGTACAGTTACTTCCGCACACTCTGCGGTTACGGCCGCGAGAAGGTCATGAACTGCGTATAGAATCATCCAGATTAGACATTACTCCCGCGGCTTCATTGCGCTGGCATAGAGATATAGAAGGAAACTCTGTAGCAACAGCAACATTTACTAAAGCTAGTCGGAATTTAAATGTTGAAAGCGAAATAATTATTCAAAAATACGATATCGCTCCCCATGATTTTTTAGTCGCAGACTATGCGGTGGACTATCCATTTAAGTATCAAGATGAAGATAATATTTCGTTATCACCCTATATAAATTGTTTAAATGGTGGAACTAACCAACGCTTAAATTTGTGGGTTAATGGGTTGTGGAATGGAGAAGAAAAAATACAAACCTTTGCGTTACTACTACGTATTAATCAACATATTTTTAGGTCAATATCCTACGCCAGACGTGAAGAAGAAGGCGTACAAAGTGCTGATCATACCCTTGAGTGTGGTACTGGTTCTTGTAGGGATTTAGCCAGTCTGTTTATGGCTGCCGCCCAACGACTTGGATTTGCAGCACGTTTTGTCAGTGGGTATATATACGCCGAAACAGAAATTCCTCAATCTGGCGCCACCCATGCTTGGGCTGAAGTGTTAATACCTGGCGCAGGTTGGAAGGGCTTTGATCCCACTTTCGGCACTATTGTCGGCGCTGAACATATTGCCGTCGCTGTAGCTAGACGCCCAGAATTAGTGCCGCCCATTGCCGGAAATTTTTATGGTAATCCAGGTTCATCAATGAAGGTCAATGTTTGGGTAACAGCAGTTTCCTAAATACCAATTTAAAAGGAATATCATTTATGTGGTTAAGAACAAGTTGCGAATTGAAGTTTAATATTGATACTCCAACTCCTTTTGTCTTAATGCTTCGACCTCGGAGTGGTACTCAGCAATGGGTTGCCGCAGAAGAATATAGCCTTAGCCCTTATGTACCTGCTTTTGAGTTTACCGATGATTTTGGTAACCTTTGTCAGCGGTTAGTCGCGCCTGCTGGCGACTTTAGTATAGTCACTTCAGCTAAAGTAATGACTGCTGATTATATTGATGTAGAGCCTGGCGGGGTTTTTGTAGACGTGCAGAATTTACCTGATTCGGTATTAAAATATTTACTACCCAGTCGCTATTGTGAATCAGATCGCTTTAATGACATGGCAATGGAATTAACCTCCAATCAATTGCCGGGCTATGACCAAGTAGCAGAAATCGAACGCTGGTTGACTAAAACCATTCGATTTGAGAGTGGCAGTAGTCAATATCCGGTATCCGCCGTAGAAGTTTATGATAGACGAGTGGGGGTTTGCCGAGATCTATCCCATCTTGGTATTGCATTGTGTCGCAGCTTGAGTATTCCCGCACGTATGGTGGTGGGGTATTTGCATATGTTAAAACCAATGGAATTACATGCTTGGTTTGAGGCATTTGTTGCGGGCCGCTGGTACACCTTTGATGCAACTCAGCAAACCAAAAGAGGTGGATATATCTCAATAGGTTATGGCCGAGATGCTGCAGATGTTGCTATTTATAATCAGTTTGGTCCGGCAGTCTTTGCTTATGAACAAAATGTTTGTGTTGAACTGATTGACGAAATGTAACCTTAAATAGTAAAGCCTTATTTAGATTTAAATTTTACATTGAGTATTTTCAAAATAATGCATTTCTAAATGACGGCCAAATACGTATCACCTTCAAAACTAATAGAATTAGTCAGGTATTAGCGCATTAATCTCCCACCTTACGGGTTATGCGTTACGTTAATTCAGTAAATTAATCCACATATTTACTTGATATATAATGCTTATTTTCGTTTTAACATAAAGCAGGTGGTTAATGGGATATTCAGGTATAATTGCCCGTCAATTAACTACAGTAAGTGTTTATGCAAGCCGCAACGATTAAATCCGATACCAAATTATTTTCCCAGCGTAAATATTGGGCTGAATGCTATGGTACAGCGCCATTTTTACCAATGTCTAAACAGGAAATGGATGATTTAGGCTGGGATAGCTGCGACATTATTTTAGTTACTGGTGATGCTTATGTTGATCACCCCAGTTTTGGCATGGCTGTGATTGGTCGAACTCTTGAAGCTCAAGGCTTCAGGGTAGGCATCATTGCCCAACCTAAATGGCATGATAAAACTGATTTTATGGCGTTAGGCCAACCAAATCTGTATTTCGGCGTTACTGCTGGCAATATGGATTCAATGATCAATCGTTATACCGCCGATAAAAAAATGCGTCATGACGATGCTTACACCCCTAATAATGAAGGGGGTAAACGTCCAGACCGAGCCGTAACTGTCTATTCTCAACGATGTAGAGAAGCATATAAAGGCGTACCCATTATCATTGGCGGTATTGAAGCCAGCTTACGTCGTATTGCTCATTATGATTATTGGTCAGAAAAAGTTCGTCGCTCGGTAATATTTGATTCTAAAGCCGACTTACTGATGTTTGGTAATGCCGAACGTCCTTTATTAGAAGTCACTCATCGATTAGCCAACGGCGAAGATATCGCTAGCATTACCGATGTTCGTGGCACCGCGATTATAGTTAAACAAGCATTACCCGAATGGCAAGGCGTGGACTCTACTCATTTAGATAAGCCCGGTAAAATCGATCCCATCAGTAGTCCTTATCAAGTTGAAAGTGACTGCAAAACAACCGATGGCGAAGCAACCGAGGTTGTCGCTGAAGTTGTTGAAGTAGTAGCCAAGCCCATTGTGATTCAGGCTGACAACCGTCGCCGTCCTTGGGAAAAGGTCTACGTTAAATTACCTGCTTATGAAACCGTAAAAGACAACAAAATTTTATATGCTCACACTTCACGCATTTTGCATCAAGAAACGAATCCGGGCTGTGCCAGAGCGTTAATGCAGCGACACGGTAACCGCCATTTATGGATCAATCCGCCAGCGTTTCCATTAGAAACTGAAGAAATGGACAGTGTTTTCGACTTGCCTTATCAGCGCGTACCACACCCTAGCTATGGTGAGGCGAAGATCCCCGCTTATGACATGATACGTTTCTCTATCAACATTATGCGTGGATGTTATGGTGGTTGTACCTTCTGTTCTATTACCGAGCATGAAGGACGAATTATTCAAAGTCGTTCGGAAGATTCAATTATTCGTGAGATTGAAGAAATTCGCGATAAGGTACCCGGTTTTACTGGGGTCATCTCCGATCTTGGTGGTCCCACAGCGAATATGTATCGCTTACGCTGTCAAAGCCCTAAAGCAGAAGCCACTTGCAAACGTCCATCCTGTGTTTACCCGACTATTTGTGCCCATATGGATACCGATCATACGCCGACAATCGATTTGTACCGCCGCGCTCGTAAGGTCGATGGCGTGAAAAAAGTATTGATTGCTTCCGGTGTCCGTTACGATTTAGCTATTGAAGATCCACGTTATGTTAAAGAGCTTGCTTTACACCATGTGGGCGGTTACTTAAAAATAGCGCCTGAACATACTGAGGATGGCCCATTAAGTAAAATGATGAAGCCGGGAATGGGTAGTTATGATCGCTTTAAAGAGTTATTCGACAAGTACTCAAAAGAAGCCGGTAAGAAACAGTACTTGATCCCTTATTTTATCGCCTCTCATCCAGGTACCACCGATGACGACATGTTGAATCTGGCGTTATGGCTTAAAGACAATAAATTTAAGCTGGACCAAGTACAAAATTTCTATCCTTCACCTATGGCCAGTGCGACGACCATGTACCACTCTGAAATAGATTCGTTACGTAAGGTGAAAAAAGATAGCGAAGCCGTACCCAGTGCTAAAGGTGAAGTACACCGTCGATTGCATAAAGCCTTGTTGCGCTATCACGATCCTAAAAATTGGCCACAAATTCGCAAAGCGCTAGTTGCCATGGGCCGTGAAGATTTGATTGGGCGTTCAGCACAACATTTAGTGCCACCAGAAAGTGCTGAAGAAAAACGGCGGAAACCAGCTAGGGCTAAAGCCGGCCAACGCGCTTTAACAAAACATACCGGCTTACCACCTAGTCCTAAGTGGCAAAGTAAAAGTTAGATGAAGTATTAATACAATATATTCAATCACCATCAAAAAAGGAGCCTAAGACTCCTTTTTTAAATAATATTTGATACTAATGACTTTTCTAAGTTATTAGTTGCTCAATGATTTCAATTTACGTGCAGCCACACGTTGTATTTGCTGCAAAGAATTCAAATGGGCATAAATTGCCGGTAAAAGGTTTTTTTGACGTAACTCTTCAAAATCTTCGGCGGATAATTTAGATAGTTTTTCTTCGTCAATTCGGAAAATACCATTGATATTATAGTTATCGCCATTTTCAAGTTTTACGCTTAAATCGTTAGAAACAAGTAAGTCTTTATCTTGGATAAACTTGATGAAGTTACCTGTCATTTGCATGTTTTCAATAAAACGACCGGTTTGTTCTGAACGCTGTTTAAGGTAATCAGTTTGCTCGCCGCTAGCATCAAATAAGGCTTCGCCTTCGGTTTCGCTGACTAAGTCGCTGCTTTCATCAATACAAACAATTAGCTCGCCATTTTCTTTGCCTGTTTGTGCAATCGAAATAGGGAAATTTCTTAGCGCCATCGGAACATAAGGTTCATCCCATTTTTCACCACCACAATATAGGTTTTCTTCTTTGCTTAAACCTAACAGGGTGCAAGAGATAAAACGTTCGGACTCACTGCTTTCGCGAACGAAGATAATGGGAAGCTCGGCAGCAATTTGCACATATTCATGGATAACAACAGGCACTAGATGCTGGCCAGCCGCATGAGCAAAGTTTGTAGATGGTTTGATTTTAGTATTCGCGTGTTGTGTTTTATTTAGTGGAACGACTTTTTCGCTCATGGGTATACAGCTCCGTGGTGTTGTAGTTATTCACGATTTATTAACAAGGCCGCTATGAATAGCAGAACTAGGTGACAAAAAAAAGTACAAATTGCATAAAAACTCAATCTTTTCCTAGTCTGTAGGGCAAATTGGACAAATTGAATGCAGGTCGTTTAGTTATTGCACAAGTTTTATATTGGGTTAACAAGATAGATATCAAGTCTTTAATATTGGAGTTTTTTCATTTTGATGTTTGAGGTTATTATTAACGCTATTATAAATTTAAAGTCACTGAATACTATTTATGCCTTATAACAATGTTGTGGTTTTGACTGGAGCAGGGATTTCGGCTGAATCTGGTATTAAAACATTTAGAGATAATAATGGTCTTTGGGAAAATCATGCGGTAGAAGATGTCGCCACTCCGGAAGCATTTCGGCGTAATCCTGATCTCGTTTACGATTTCTATAATCAACGTCGCCGACAACTATTAAGCCCTGATATCAAAGCTAACGAGGCGCATGTTGCCTTAGCAGAATTTGAGCGCCGATTTACGGGGGATTTTTTATTAGTCACGCAAAATATTGACGACCTACATGAAAGGGCCGGCAGTCAAAATGTGCTACATATGCATGGTGAGTTACTTCAATCTCGATGTTGCCATTCTCAACGGATAGTTAATACATTGACTGATGTCACCCAATCTTCACGTTGCAATTGTTGTAATCCGGCGCAAGCACTACGGCCCAATATTGTTTGGTTTGGTGAAATGCCGATGTTTATGGATGAGATTGAGAAGGCACTATCAAAGGCCGATTTATTTGTGGCCATTGGCACTTCCGGCCAAGTTTATCCAGCCGCTGGATTTGTTGCCCAAGCAAATTATTATGGCGCTCATAGTGTTGAGGTAAACTTAGTGGCGAGTGACGTGCATTCACAATTTAAAGAGCATTATCAGGGTAACGCCACAGAGGCGGTGCCAGCATTTTTTAACGCTTTACTAAAAGACAGCTAATGATCAACGAAATATTACTATACCGCTTTGAGTTTCTATCTATTGCGTTAGTCCATTTAATTGCCGTAGCCAGCCCAGGACCGGATTTTGCCATTGTCCTTAAACATAGCATCAGTTATGGCCGCCGAGTTGCGATTATCACCAGCATTGGTGTTGGTGTTGCCATTCTGCTGCATGTGGCCTATTCGTTATTCGGCCTAGGTCTGTTAATAAAAACCACGCCGTGGGTTTTTAATGTTTTATCGTACGCTGCAGCAGCTTATTTAGCGTGGATTGGTTGTCAGGGGCTAAGAGCAAAGCCTAGCGACAATCAACCAATAAACCAGCAACAAGAAAATCATTTGATGTCAGATAAGAGAGCCTTTGTTACCGGCTTTCTTACCAACGGTTTAAATCCTAAAGCCACGCTGTTTTTTCTGTCGTTATTTACGGTGGTTATTTCAGTGCAAACTCCCAATAGCGTTAAAGCCTTTTATGGTGCGTATTTAGCATTGGCAACTGCTTTGTGGTTTTGTTTACTGTCCTATCTTTTTAGCGCAACTAAAGCGCGGCGATTTATTGCCAAGCATGCACACTGGTTTGATCGAGTCATGGGTGTGGTGTTGATCCTGTTGGCATTAAAATTAGTGGTTTCATCTATTTAAATGTTGTTGTAATAGGTTTAGGCAACAAAAAACAATGATAAGTTGCTCCTAAATAGATATCCATTACAGTAAGAACCGTTTAATAAATAGATAAATAACAACGAGATACGCTGTAATAGTGTAATTTACATACAATCAGGGGCGTTAAAGCAACTAAAACCAGAACTATTTGCTTATAATTGTCTCCAGTTTAGATGCAATGGTTTTGAGATAAGTGACAAAAAAAGTAAAAATACAAATGGGTGGCGATTTAGATAAAGCGCTGAAGGGCGATTATGATTTTGATCTTAAAGCGGTATTAAAGGAAGGTTGGGCGCTAACGCAAAATACTAAAGGTGTCATGTTTAGCGGATTACTGCTTAGTTTTTTGATTGCCTACATCTTGCTCAGATTGTTTGTTTTTACCGATGGGCAAATTGATCTGCAAGACATTCAAAACAATCCCAATCCCTACGTTGGTATTGCCATTACCGTGCTAATAGCGCCAATTCTTGCCGGTGTACAAATGATGGGTATTAACCACAGTGTTGGCGGTCGTTCTCAATTAGGGCATTTATTTCACTTTGTACCATTAACCCTCATTTTAGCTACTACTGACCTTGTGACCAGCTTACTGGCAGAATTAGGCTTAACCTTAGCTATTCTTCCTGGCATTTATTTAATGATCGCCTTTACCTTTGCCATCCCACTAGTGGCAGAGCGGAGATTATCGCCATTTATTGCTATGTATTATTCCCTAAGGGTTGTGACCAGTAAGTTGTGGAAATTCACCTTATTGTATGGCCTGTTTTTTGTGTTGCTGATCTTATGCTTTTTAACATTAGGTTTAGCGACAATCTGGATCGGTCCGTTTTACTACAATGTAAAAGGAATATTGTACCGGGACATATTTGGCATGGGCATCACCATTGAAAAACACTCTGATAAGGATACCAATGAAGAATCAATATTTAATGCATAATAGATTAGGGTTTCGCTCAATATTGCTACGCGTATTTATTGCTCTCGTAGTGATTGCGGCCATTATTCACCCATTTTTGGTCATTACTCCCCCTACAGTGAAGGATGAAGTAAAAACCACACACACCAATGTACCTAATTTTGCGCGCCATGCATCAGTGCAAAAAAAGAAAAAGGCCTTTTTCAGTTATTTGAAAGCAGAGATTACTCGCCAAAATGACGCCATATTGGCTGATCGGACGTTTTTATTAGAGATTGCCGACAGCGTATTGCAACAGAAACCGTTAGAAAACGACGCTGAGAAACGTTTAGAAGAGATAGTTATTTACTATAAGTTCGACGATAAGCCATTACATATTGAGTCTAATTGGCAGGAGTTATTGAGCATGGTCGATAAAATCCCTTTTGAATTGGCGTTGGTACAAGCGGCTAACGAGTCAGCTTGGGGGACTTCTCGTTTTGCTCGCGAAGGTTATAACTTTTTTGGTTTATGGTGTTATCGCAAAGGATGTGGTTTTGTGCCTAATCGACGTGATGATGACGCTGAACACGAAGTGGCGCGTTTTCGAAATTTATCCCATGCGGTACGTACCTATCTGCATAACTTGAATAGCTATTATGCTTACGAAGACTTACGCATGATTCGAGCACAGTTACGTCAGCAGCAGCAACCGGTGATGGCCGAAGCGTTGGCTCAGGGGTTACTTAGTTATTCTACTCGAAGAGAAGAGTATGTAGATGAATTGGTTTCGATGATCCGCTTTAATCGACGGTTTATGTAATGGCTTATTTCGCTCGTGGTTTTTTATTACTTATTGCCGTGTTTATGCTGCTCATAGCCCATGGAGATGAACTACGCGTCGACTATACAGCGTTTTATAACCATCTTAAAAAAATTGATCGTGAGGATACCAACAACCTTGAGTTTGGTTTTGGATTTATCCATGTCACCACTAAAAACTTATGCCAGATAAATAGCGGTTTTATCCATACGCAAAAAATAGATTTACCCATTACTATTGCTAGCGATAATCGATTCAGTTTGCCTAGCGAAAAAGCTTTAAAATTAGCCAGAGCTGAAGTGGTGTTAATGCTAGAGCAGGCCGTTAATCAATGCGATATGTCGGTACAAATTCACACTAATCAGTCTTCATTAAAAACTGACTATACACCAAAAGAACTACAGGATTTAAACCAGCAATTTGAGGCGTTTTTTGACAGCATGGGTAGTTTCTTATCCTTTATGATGCCTAGCGCTAAAGGCCTAGTACTACATATGCCGAAGGTGACATCACAACTACAGGCCTTTGCTAACGACAACGCATCAGTTGAACTGAATGATAGACTTTTATCCATACCGGCCAAATGGTTACAAGAGCGTTCAACGGTAATAACCTTAGGTCAAGCGCCCGAAAAGATTACAGCTTGGATCAAATGACTGTAACAATGGGGGTTGATGTCCCCAAGTTCGGATTAGCTTAAATTAATAATGTGTAGGTTTGGATCCTGCACATTCCCTTGAGCGCTGCTATCGTGATTAGGAGTCGAATTGATTTCGGGTGGATCGAACGCGGTATCACCACCTTCATAAGGTTGCTGCTGCGTTTTTAAGCTCTGGAAATCAAACAACTGATTGTCTGCTAAATGAGATGGCACCACATTTTGCATGGACTTATACATGCTCTCAATTCGCCCCGGAAAACGTTGATTCCAATCTTGCAACATCGCCTTTATTGACTGGCGCTGCAGGTTTTCTTGTGAGCCGCAAAGGTTACAGGGAATAATAGGGTAGCCCACTAATGAGGCGTATCGGGCAATATCTTTTTCGGTGCAATAGGCCAAAGGTCGGATAACCATTTGCTGACCATCATCACTGACTAATTTAGGCGGCATCGCTTTAATTTTGCCACCATTAAACATATTCAAAAATAAGGTTTCCAACATATCATCTTGATGATGCCCAAGTGCAATTTTAGTGGCGCCAAGTTCCGTCGCCACTCGGTATAAAATACCTCTACGTAACCGTGAACAAAGTGAACAAGTTGTTTTGCCTTCAGGGATGATGTCTTTAACAATAGAATAGGTGTCTTCTTCGATAATTCGGTAATCGACGCCTAGGTCGGTTAAATAAGCGGGTAAAACATGTTCTGGGAAACCCGGCTGCTTTTGATCGAGGTTAACCGCCACAATGTCAAAATGAATAGGGGCGATACGTTGAGAATATAACAGCGAATCAAGTAAGGTATAACTATCTTTGCCGCCAGACACACACACCATGACCTTGTCGCCATCTTCAATCATATTAAAATCAGCAATAGCCTGACCTACACCTCTGCGGATACGTTTTTGCAGTTTGTTAAAGTCATATTTTTTCTTTGCTGAAAGTGTTTGTGATTGAGACATATTACCCCCTATTAATAGCGCGCGGATTATACATTATTTTATAAAAAAACAAGGTAATAATACGTCTTTAGAGTAAATCAAAGGTCTCGGTAGTGAATTTAGATTCAACTAGGTTGCAATGGACTAACAAACCCGTCTGGCTTGACGGTTAGTACATCACAATCCAGCTTGTCGATAACATGTTCAGCGGTGTTACCGATAAGTGCTGCAGAAATACCGGTTCGACCCACTGTACCAATAATGACTAACTCGGCATCAAGCTCTTGAGCCATTCGTGGGATAATGTCTTCAGGTAAGCCTTCTTCAATATGAGTCTGACTATTACCTAACGGATGTTTGTCACTGAATTTTTTCATGGCTTTTTGATGATATTCACGCACTGATGTGCCGTATTCCACGGGATCAAATTCAGGAATTTCAATGGCAATATTAACTGGTGTTCCTGGATAGGCGTTGACCCAATGGTTTGTCGCATTTAATGATTTACAAAAGTCTTTTGCACTTTGGGCTATTTTATCATTAAGTTTGATATGTGCTTCGTCTTCAGTGCCGGCATTAATCGCGGCAATCACAGAGCCGCCTTCGGGCCAGTCATGTTCCTTTACTAAAAGTACAGGTGAAGGGCATTTGCGCATTAAATGCCAATCGGTAGGTGTAAAAATTACCGCTTTTAATGGATTGTGGTCATGGGTGCCTTTAATAACAATGTCATAAGCGCCTTCAATAACTTCATGAATAACACTTTCAAAAGGGCGGTTATGCCATACCACCTTTATATTGATATTGACGCCGGAGTTCTCCACTCCTGATTGAATTAATTCCGCTAACCATTCAGTGCGTTCTTCCACTACCGCGCTACGCATACTTTCGCGCTCTTCTATGGACAACATGGTAGTCATCTCGTAAGAAAAGTCATAGATAGTTAAGAATGCGGTGATGCTAGCGTTAGTCATCTTGGCCAATTTTACGGCTCGATGTAACGCTTTTTGTTGTTCAGCCACAGGATCAATTACTGCTAGAATTTTTTGACAATACATCATATATCCTCATCAATAAAACGAATGGTTGATAGTCTAAGTCTATTAGTAGATGGAGTGATGTGCCAGCTATGATAATGATTTAATCAAATGAATAGGGAGGATGTTTACGGCTGAGTACAATTATTAGTATCGCGTGTGAGCAACGTTATAAATTTACCATCAACTTTGATAAGACCAAGCTTTTGCTGCTTGCCGAGCAAGCGACTCACTGTTTCTACGGTCAAGCCCAAATAATTACCAATGTCGCCCCGAGTCATGGATAAGCGAAATTCTTTACTGGAAAACCCTCGCTCCGCAAAACGAGCGGATAGATTTTGCAAAAAATAATTAAGTCGTTCGTCCGCCGTCTTCTGGGTCAGCACCTGCATCATTTCTTGGTGGTGGGAAATTTCCCCACTCATAATACGTAATACTTGTGAACGTAATTTCGGAAAATTAGCACTTAATGAATCTAGCGTATCATAGGGGATTTCACACACCATGGACGTTTCCAAAGCCTGTGCATGACTATGGTGAATATTATCCTGTAGTGCATCAAGTCCGATAACGTCACCGGGAAAATGAAAGCCAATTATTTGTTCTTCTCCCTCGGCAGATAACCTGAAACTTTTAAAAGAGCCAGAGCGAATGGCAAATAAGGTATTCAATGGTGTGCCATCTTGGAACAATAATTGCTGTTTTTGGTAGGGTTTCTTACGCTCGATAATATTGTCTAAGCGTGTCATTTCATCACCATTGAAAGCCGATGGAAGGCATAATTGGCTGAAATTACAGTACTGACAATGGATTTTATTTTCTAACATGATATTTTTTATCAATGGCGTTAATTAGCTATATACCTGTTATAAATGCTTTTATTAATAAGTAACAGGAAAAAATAAACAATAGCACGGCCATTATTTGTCGGGTTTGCGGATGACTTAACCATTGCTTAATCGCTTGCCCTAATACTCCCATTGTAATGAGCGCGGGTAAGGTACCTAATCCAAAAAACAACATAGTTAATGCTCCATTAACCGCTGAGCCACTGGCCAAACTCCACACTAAGGTTGAATATACCAAGCCACAAGGTAACCAGCCCCATAACATGCCGTAAGGTAATGCGGTTATTGGCGATCTAAACGGTACTAAGGCTTTGCCTAATGGCATAAGCCTACGCCATAGGTGTTGTCCTACTTTTTCAAAGTGATGTAACACATTCCACCAGCCGCCAATATAGAAAGCCAGTAACAACAGAAAGAAACCGCTAAGTAATTGCAGTGCCAGCATGCCTTGTTTGATTTGTGCACCAAACATCACCCCGAGATAGCCTGTAATCGCACCTGCCAAGGTGTAACTACTAATGCGTCCAAGGTTATAAAAAAGGATATAGGGTAAGGCTGCGTGCTGCTTAGGAATAGCCAAGGACAATGCGCCGACAATTCCTCCACACATGCCTACACAATGGGTGCTACCGGCAAAACCAATTAAGAAGGCCGACAACAGCTCGATATTATTCATCTTTGTTTAACGTGGTATTTTTTTGGGGGGGCTGACAGGCTTTATTAGATTTAATATCATCGTCGAACAAAATACTGTGTCCGTGACGCTCTAGATCTTCAAACTGATCTGACTTTACCGCCCAGAAAAAAGCGCCAATAGCCACACAGACTAAAACGATGGCGACCGGAATCAGAATATACAGAATTTCCATTATGCGTTGCCTGTTGGTTGGTGACTGATCAATCTTAACGAATTCACCACCACGATAATAGAACTTAAAGACATGCCTATTACTGCCATCCAAGGAGCTAAAAGTCCAGACACTGCTAAAGGTAGGATAAGCACGTTATAGCCCAGCGCCCATAGTAAATTTTGTCGAATTTTGTTCTGGCAACGATGCGCCATATCTAATAACAACAAAATATTACTGAGTTTATTATTGAGTAATACCACATCAGCACTGCTTTTCGACAAATCCGCCGCATTGCCTACTGCAACAGCCACGAATGCTGCGGCTAACGCCGGACCGTCATTGATACCATCACCCATGACCAATAATTGTTGAGTTTGTTGTTTTTGTTGCAACAACTCCAGTTTACGTTGTGGTGTGCAAGCAAAATAAAAGTCAGTAATACCTAGGCGCTTAGCTACGGCGGTCACCTGTTGTTGATTATCACCGCTGATAAGTGACAGTGCGTATTTAGCTAAACCTTGTATCAGCGCATCAGCATCATCACGGAGTTCATCATCCAAATAGAAGGCGGCAATAAGCTGGTCATCCTCTGTGAGAAATACTCGCGCATCAGTTAAATCATTGGCAATATCGACTGCAACAAAGGAAGCAGAGCCTATTTTATAATGATGCGGGCCGATTTCTGCACTTAAGCCTTCGCCTAAAAATATTTGCAGCTTTTCACAGGCTAACAATTTGACCTCGGTATTAAATGCACTGGCAATGGGATGTTCTGAGTAGTGTTCAATACTACTGGCAATTTGCATCACTCGAGCTTCATCGCCAGCTAATGTGCAATGCCATTTTTGTAATGACAATTTTCCTTGGGTTAAGGTGCCGGTTTTGTCCAACGCTACCGCATCTATCTTGGTTAGTTTTTCCAATACATTACTATTTTTTATTAAAATGCCGTGGCGGTTTAAATTGGCGAAGGCGCAAGAAAGGGCTGTTGGTGTTGCTAAACCTAAGGCACAAGGGCAGGTTGCTACCAATACCGAAATACTGATAAACAACGCATTAGTATTTCCCTGCATATGCCAGTAAGCAAAGGTAGCTGCGGCAATAGCCAATACAGCAATGACAAAATATTGAGAGAAACGATCGGCAATCACGGCGATATGCGGCTTGGTGAGTAAAGCGTGTTCTTGCATTCGTACAATTTGATTGATCAGCGCTTTATCTAGGACTTTAGTCACCCGCGCATAGATAACATTAGTTTGGTTGATGGTACCGCCCAATATGGTATCACCGGTTTGTTTGCGGTTAGGTTCAAATTCACCGGTGAGCATTGACTCATCAATATAACTTTCACCGCCAGTAATAACGGCATCTACCGGCACCTGCTCGCCAGCCTTGATCAGTATAAGGTCATTTTCGGCTAAAGCTTTGGCTAAACAAATACTCACCGCACCTTGCTCGTCGACTTTGTTTGCGGTAACCGGAATGTAATGCAGAACGTTACTGGATATCTCAGCTGCGCGGTGCCGCGAACGGTGTTCTAAATAGCGACTAATAGACAGTAAGAAAATAAACATCGCAACCGATTCAAAAAATACTTCCCCTTGCTGAGACCAAGTAGCCCAAGCGCTAGATGAAAAAACCGCGATGATAGCAATGGCAACTGGCACATCCATATTGATGCTGCGGTGTCGCAGCGCGTTAATGGCACTGCTCAAGAATTGACTACCGCTATAAAACACCACCGGTGTGCATAACAGCAAACTTAACCAGTGGAGATAGGTTTTGGTATGAGGGTCAATGTGACCAAATACGCCAAAATATAAGCCAAACGCCAGCATCATAATCTGCATTGTCATTAAGCCGGCCACACCTAATCGTTTTAACGCCGATTTATTCTCTTTTTGATAGGAAGCTTCATGGCTATCTAATTGAAAGGGCAGTGGGTGATAACCGATTTTTTCGATATTGGCTAAGATATCGCTCAATTCAACCTGATCACTTCGCCACTTTAGCAATGCTCTTCTAGCGGTGACATTGACGGCAATACTGACTACACCAGGTAATTTTTGTAACTGGCGTTCGATTAACCAACCACAAGCTGCACAATGAATACCTTCGAGGGTTAATTGCACTTCATTGATGCCATTTTGTGAATGCACAAATTCTTGTTGCAATTGCGGTTGATCAAAAGGTTTTAGCCGTGCACTGAGTTGTTCTAAATCAACCTTGGCAGGCTCCGCACTGTGAGTACGGTAGCGATAATAATCTTCTAAGCCATTATCGACTATGGCACTGGCCACGGCTTGACAACCAGGGCAGCACATTGCCCTTGGCTCACCTAATATATCCAATAGGTAGGTAGATTGACTCTCTACCGGCTGGTCACAGTGAAAGCAAATACGGTTCATTGAGTATCTAAAACGATGGCACCTTGACGTGGTAAACTCACCGCTTGTTGTAATTTCCAGTCATTATCGAAAGGTGACAGGGTTAACGACCATTTTCCGCTCAAAGTAGTTTCTAGGGGAGCAGTGTATTCACCTTTGGCATTTAAGGTTAATAACAGGCTGAAATCCAAACGCTCTAATGTAGGGTGGTGAAAATCTAAGGTTAATGCGCTGCCATCAAGAGGTGGATTGGAGTCCAGCGATAAACGTAATGCTTGCTCTTCAATAAATAACTGACCACGAATATTAAGTGCCTTAGCCCGTTTGATTTTGGCTAGTTGTAAATTAATTGCTTTACCTTCTTTGTAATAATCGTCGATCACCATACTGTCTTCGGTATTGAAGGCCAACACAATAAGATAGCCACTCATGATCACGGTGATAATTGGAACAGTAATTAAAAACCAAGGCCAAAATTGTTTGTACCAAGGTTGTACGATGTCATTCATTTTTTTCCACTTATAAAAAAGCCTCGTGACAACGAGGCTTAGTAAAGGCCGTTGGCACTATTTATCGAGTGATAAACTGTACACGTAAGCACTGATAACATGCACTTTTTCTTCACCTAATATGTCTTTCCAAGCTGGCATTACGCCATTACGACCATGGGTTACCGTTTCTACAAGCGCTCGCTCGCTACCGCCATACAACCAAATGTTATCGGTTAGATTAGGCGCGCCCATGGCAATATTGCCAGTACCCGCTGGGGTATGACATGCACCACACACGGCGAAACGTGCCTGACCTTTTTCAGCAACAATAGGATCCACTTTTCGTCCACTGAGGCTTAGCGCATAGGCCACGACTTCTTTCACACCTTGCTCACCCAAAGATGCACCCCAAGCCGGCATAGCGCCCTTACGACCGTGCAGAATAGTGGTTTTAATCTGGCTAGTTTCTCCACCATACAACCAATCATTATCAGTTAGGTTAGGGAAGCCATTACCACCACGAGCATCTGAGCCATGGCATTGTGAACAATTTTGGATGAATAGACGCTGGCCAACCTTAAGTGCTTCATCATTGGTCGCCAGTGATGCGATATCTTGTCTAGCATAAGCCGCAAAAATGGGGCCATAAAGTTCATTGGCTTGCTCAACTTGTCTATCATATTCAACGACTAAGCCTTGCTCCTTGGCAGCTATTACCGCGGCTTTAGATTCTTCTAAGCTTAATATTCCCTGATTCGAACTCTTCCAACCTAATAAGCCTGGGAAACTGCCAAGCCCTGGGTATAACGCGAAATAAATCAGTCCCCAGACAAAAGTGGCGTAAAACATAATGGTCCACCAGCGTGGTAGTTGATTATTAATCTCAACAATACCGTCAAACTCGTGATCCATTGGTTCACCTTCTTTAACACCAGTTTGATTAGATAAACACCAGCGAAGAAGGAAATAGCAACCAGCAAGGGTGCCTAGAGAAATGACCGAGATCCAAATAGTCCAAAAAGTGCTCATTGGTTATTGTCTCCAGATTTTTGTTTTGCGGATGCCGAAGGTTTTATTTCGTCGTCAAAAATTAAATTAGCCGCTTCTTCGAAGCTCGCCTTGGATTTTTTGCTATAGGCCCACATCACGATGGCGATGAAAATAGCAAAAATAAGTACGGTAAAAATACTGCTAAGAGTGATTTGATCTATCATGATTATTTCAACGCCTTACCTAAGGATTGCAAATAAGCCACTAGTGCTACCATTTCAGTTTTACCTTCCACGGCCGCTTTAGCGCCAGCAATATCTTCATCGGTATAAGGCACCCCGAAATCTCTAAATACCTGCAACTTTTTGGCAGTCAATTTACCGTCAAGGGTATTTTCTTCTAGCCAAGGAAAGCCAGGCATATTCGATTGTGGCACCACAATGCGCGGGTTACGTAGATGCACGAAATGCCATTCATCACTGTAGCGGCCGCCAACACGAGCCAAATCAGGCCCAGTACGTTTTGAACCCCATAAAAATGGATGTTCCCAAACGGTTTCGCCAGCGACAGAATAGTGGCCGTAACGTTCGGTTTCAGAGCGGAACGGGCGGATCATTTGTGAATGACAGCCCACACAACCTTCGCGAATATAAATATCACGACCTTCCATTTCTAACGCGGTATAGGGTTTTAAACCATCAACCGGAACTGTGGTTTCTTTTTGATACATTAGTGGCAGAATTTCTACCATCGCACCAAAACTAATAACAATGGTAATTAATATCGCAAGTAAGCCAGCGTTTTTTTCAATGGCCTCATGGAAATTTTTCATTTGAGTCCGTCCTTATGCTGCTTGGGGTTGCGGTTGACTTTCAACTTGAAGATGTTCTTCTTTGCCGAAAATAGTGCGATAACAGTTATAGGCCATAATCAACATACCGGTAACCACGAAACAACCCCCTATAAAGCGGACAAAATAGAAGGGGTAAGAGGCTTCCAAACTTTCTACAAAGCTATAAGTTAAGGTGCCATCAGAATTCACCGCACGCCACATCAAACCTTGCATAACACCGGAGATCCACATGGCTACGATATACAATACAACACCAATAGTGGCTAACCAAAAATGCACATTAATTAAGTGATTACTGTACATACGAGCCTTGCCGAATAATATTGGTATCAAGTGATAAAGTGAGCCAATCGATACCATCGCTACCCAACCTAAGGCGCCAGAATGCACATGGCCAATGGTCCAGTCGGTATAATGGGATAATGCATTAACGGTTTTAATTGCCATCATCGGCCCTTCAAAAGTCGACATGCCGTAGAACGACAACGACACAATTAAGAAACGTAAAATGGGGTCTGAGCGTAGTTTATGCCAAGCTCCGGATAGGGTCATAATACCGTTGATCATGCCGCCCCAAGAAGGGACAAATAGCACCACTGACATCACCATGCCCACAGATTGCACCCAATCCGGTAACGCGGTGTAATGCAAATGGTGAGGACCGGCCCAAATATATAACGAAATAAGTGCCCAAAAATGCACCACCGATAAACGATATGAATAAACAGGGCGTTCGGCTTGTTTGGGAATGAAGTAATACATCATGCCCAAGAAACCAGCTGTTAAGAAGAAGCCAACCGCATTATGTCCGTACCACCATTGCATCATGGCATCCACGGACCCAGCATAAATAGAATAGGATTTAGTCATGGATATCGGAATAACCATGCTGTTACCAATGTGCAATACCGCTACGGTAATAATAAAGGCACCGTAGAACCAGTTGGCCACATAAATATGAGAGACTTTACGTACGATGATCGTACCGAAGAAATTAATTAAATAAGCTATCCACACTAGCGCAATCAGGATATCAATTGGCCATTCTAACTCGGCATATTCCTTACTAGAGGTTAATCCTAAAGGTAAGGTAATAATGGCGGCTACTATCACCGCTTGCCAGCCCCAAAAAGTAAAGGCGGCTAATTTATCACTGAATAGTTTGACGTGAGAGGTGCGCTGTACCACATAATAGGACGTGGCAAATAATGCACAGCCACCAAATGCAAAAATTACCGCATTGGTGTGTAATGGTCTTAGCCTTGAATAAGTCAGCCAAGGAGTATTAAAATTTAATTCAGGCCAAATAAGTTGAGCAGCAATTAAAACCCCAATTGACATGCCGACAATACCCCAGATGACGGCCATAACGGAAAATTGCTGCACGACTTTATAGTTGTACTGTGGATGTACTTGACTGGTTTCACTCATTTTGATGGATCTTCCGTATTTTTAAAGTCTGCGGTAAAAAATGCTCAATAATTAAACATAGATAAAAAACCAAAAATCGCCAATGAAAGGCGTTAACTGGTTGAAAATCAAACTATATATATATTGGCTGGCAGCATGATACTTTTGTTACTCTAAAAAGCAAAGTTTTAACGCTACAACCTTGTTTTAGGTCAAGTTTTTATCTTTTCTTGTTAAATTTATGTTGCATGAGGTTAAATTGATTAACAGTTTTTTAAAGATCCTAGGCATCATTATGTTGCTCACCATTGTTTTATGGCTCAGTCGATTTTTTGGGCCATCAAGCAGTGGACAAATAACGGCCAACAGTTGTGAGTTAGATCAAGGTTACTGCAGCATAAAATTCGAGCAGGGAACGCTGAATGTACAATTTTACCCAGCCAATATTCCTTTAGAAGAAGAAATTCAAATCCATTTAGAACTTCCTGAAACGATGTCGTTTAAATCAGCCTGGATTGAGGGTATTAACATGTACATGGGTAAGATCCCGTTTATTGTTGAATCCCAAGAATCGAACATAATAGAAGGTATAAGTTATTTAGGCAGTTGTAGCGAAGCATCCATGAGTTGGCAATTAGTTATTGAACTCACTGACAATACTAGCCACAGCACACAGGTATTCCAGCTATTATTTAGCACAAACTACTAAATAACCTCAGTTCTAGATAAAAATGTAACGAGTGTAGATATATCCTGCGATTTTCCTCATGGAGTACTAGAGTGCTGAAAGGTATTACTTTTCCAGAGTCGGTTTAAATAGACTAGGCGGACTTTATTTGGCCATTTTTACTCTGAATAAGTTGTAAGCTTTCTTCAGCAAAACCGGTTCCGGCTTCGGTGTAAAAGTTGAATACTTTATCGATACCCGACTGAAGAAGCAGTTTACGATCATCCTCATAACGTACTATCGCTGCTAACTGGCCACTATATTTCACATTTTGTAGCTGTTGACTAATATTATTCATATCACCAATAGCAGGTATTGCCATCAGGATAAGTTTAATTTCGCTATGGTCCATATTGTCCCAAAAATCGACATCTTCTGCGTCACCAAGAAATATCTTAAAGCCGGCTTTGCGCTGTTTCATCACGCGATCTCTATCCGCATCCATTGCCCAAACTTGATCGCCTAGGACATTGGTTAGTGCCTTGTACGCTCCTTTACCGACACGTCCCATACCCACCACTAATACCGTTGCTCCTTTGGGTTGATGAAATATATCTTCTCTTAATCGAGTACTTTTCTCAAACCAACGAATACTTCGTTTCCATTTGTTATAGCTTTGGTGAGACTTAGGATAAACCACACTCGTTAATACGAAGGAAATACAAACCGAAAGAGCGATTATCACCAACCATTCTTGCGATACCAGACCGAGGCTAACACTTAACGCAATTACAATAAGACCAAACTCACTGTAATTAGTTAACGCCTGCCCAGTCAAATAAGCCGTTCGCCCGCGTAAACGCAGCTGGGTAAATAACACAAAGAACATAGCAAATTTAACCGGTAATAATAATGCTACTAAAAGACTGATCATTATCATTTGAGTATCAGGTAATGCGGTAAATCCGATAGATAGGAAAAAACCAATCAAGAATATATCTTTAAAACTCAATAGTGATTTACTTAACTCTGACGCTTTAATGTGAGAACTAAGTAAAACCCCAAAAAGAAGTGCCCCCATATCGCCTTTAATACCGCACAATTTAAAGAGTTCATAGCCGCCCATGGCTAAAAAGAATCCAGCTAAAGGCAGTAACTCACCATGCCCCGCAAGTTCTAACAAACGGCCAAGAGCAGGGCGGGCCCAATAAAGTAAAATGAGCCCTACGGCCCATATTGACGGAACAACACCTGAAACAAAAACTAAGAAGACTACGGCAATGATGTCTTGCATAATGAGCACACCAACAGCCAATTTACCGTGACGGGTTTTCATCTCACCACTAATTTCTAGTGCTTTAACTACACATACCGTACTGCTGAAACTTAATGCAAAACCCAGTAGGGCAGCGGTTTGAAAACTAAGCTTACTAAAATATGTCATCCCTAACAGGGCAAGTACTTGTACACAGATGATAAAAAACACAACACTTAGCGCCATATGTGAAATGGCACCTAACCAAATTTCGCGTTTAAACAAATCAGCAACATTGAGCTTTAAACCAATGGTGAATAGCATCAGGGTAATGCCGATATCGGAAAAGGCTTGTAATAAACTGTTGGGCTCATAGCCAAGATAGTTAAGGGTAAAACCCGCGAGCAGGTAGCCAATTAAAGGAGGGAAACCAGCCATTTTTACACTGACACCAAAAGCAAATGCCACTAAAACCCAAAAAAACTCCACTCGTCTTCCTCTGATGTTGTGACACTGCTACTCAATTAATCAGTGTCGTATTTTGAATAATAATGAGTTTTCATGTAATTGAAACAGCCCCATATTTTTAAACAACGAACGTGGTTTATCGCCCCGACGAGCTAAATAAAATTACCTGATTTCGTTCTATTTAAGAGACTTTTCCTCGATAGTAGCAAGACTTTTAAAACTGGCATAGGGTTTAAGTATCATTAACTCCGAGCACAATAGTTAAATTTACTCATGAGTTTCTATTACTTACGACAATGGGTGATTCAATATATAACACTCGCTATGTCCAATACTTTTTAGTATTAGACATGTTGCATTAAAGTGTTTATGCTGAGGTTATTCAAAATTACTCCTTTATTAGCCTGTGCGTATGAAAATAGCTAACCCAGTACCTTTGTTTCCAACATACCGTGAGCTTCACGAACTAGCGTTAAATGACTATCCAAGTTTAACCGAGTATTTAAATGATGGTCCAGTATGGCGTGTACAACATTGGCACTGGGCTGAAGATTTCTTGCGTTATGTTGGTCGTAATAAATCTGAGCACACGTACATACGCTTTAGAAATGATGTTGAGCGTTTTTTGCTATGGAGTTTCAACGTTAAAGACTCAGCCATTGATGTGCTGCGTAAATCAGACATTCTGGAATATATCGATTTTTGTGTAACACCACCAACAGCTTGGATTGGTGATGTTGCTTGCGAACGTTTTCAATTAGCCAATGGTGTATTTGCCGCCAATGTCGATTGGAAGCCATTTAGATTAACGCCTAAAAAAATTGAACCCAATATTAAGGTTGATAAAAAGAAATACCGTCCATCACAACAAACCATTAAATCTACTTTTGTAGCACTGGCAGCTTTTTATCGTCATTTGATGGATGAAGAAATTTGTTATGGCAATCCCATTCCGTTAGCTAAGCGTGATTGTAAACACCTGATCAAAGACAGTCAGGTGAAGGCTATTAAGCGTTTAACCGATGAACAGTGGCAATTTGTGTTAGATGCGGCAATGAAAATGGCCGACAACAATCCTTTGTATGAACGGCATTTGTTTATTATAGCGACCATGAAAACCCTGTTTTTAAGGCTTTCAGAGCTATCTGAACGGGATGGTTGGTTACCCATGATGAGTCATTTTTGGGTGGATGAAACCAATAATTGGTGGTTTAAAGCCTTTGGTAAAGGTAAAAAAATCCGTGATATCACTGTGCCATCAGGCTATTTAAAGTATTTAAGCCGTTATCGACAATGGCGCGGCTTACCCGACCTTCCTTATAGCGGCGAACAAGCTGTACTGGTTGAGAAAATTCGTGGCCAAGGCGGCTTAACCTCAAGACAAATAGCCCGTTTAGTGCAAGAGGTTTTTGATTATGCTCATGCTGCGATGGTCAAAAGCAAAGGACCGCAAGCCGCGCTAAAGCTCAAAGAAGCTTCAACCCATTATTTACGCCATACCGGTGCCAGTATGGAGATTGAGCGTAATAGGCCATTAAAAGATCTATCTGAAGATTTAGGTCACGCCAGTACCTCCACTACCGACAGTGTTTACGTGCAAGTGGAGCGACAAAAACGCGCTGCCAGTGGTAAAGATCGGCAAGTGGATTAAACCAAGATATATATGTTCAATTCATAAAAACCAATTTTATTACGGTTTTTCAACCGTTAAACTCTACGACTGTTCAACCATCGGCCATTTTGGAGGACCTAAAATGAAATTGGAAACGATAAAAACCAAAAGATTATACGTTCAGGTAGCCGAACAAATATCTAGATTAGTCAGTGATGGTAATATTGCCATCGGAGAAAAGTTGCCAGCTGAGCGAGATTTAGCTGAAAAGTTAGGTGTTAGTCGGCCCACCGTTCGCGAAGCGATGATTGCATTAGAAATTCAAGGTGTCGTTGAAATTAGAACGGGGTCTGGCATATACATATTAGAACCCAAACCTCAATTATCGGTGAATGATGCAGGTGTCGGCCCTTTTGAGATCCTTGATACCCGATTAATCATCGAAACAGAAGCCTGCGCTTTAGCTGCTAGTCACATTTCTGCCAAGCAAATTAAACAACTAAAACATTTAGTGACTGAAATGCAATTAGAAGAAACCCAAGCAGATGCATCCGAAAGAGCCGATATGAAATTTCATTTAGTTATCGCTGAAGCAAGCCAAAATTCGGCCATTAGCACAATTGTTAAATGGTTATGGGATCTGCGTAATCAATCACATTTAAGTCAGGTTTTTATGGCTAAAGTACGAGAGGAAGGTATTCATCCATCGATTAATGAACATATTCAAATTATATCTGCCCTAGAATCAGGCGATGGGCAACGAGCGAAAGAAGCCATGGCAGCCCATATTATTAAAGCCAGCCAAGCAGCAGCACAATATTTTAATGCTAATTAATAAGACAGCCCACCTACTCTTACCCAATGCAATTAACCATTATATTGTTTCAAATATATTAATGTTATTGATAACAACCTTTAAAGTATGCTTATATCGCCCCTTAGGTGGCCTTACCAATTAAGGCGATGAATTATTAGGAATGGGAAATGATTGAAACATGGCGATGGTTTGGACCGAGCGACTCAATATCCTTAGAAATGATAGCGCAGGCTGGCGCAAGTGGCATTGTGACATCGTTACACGAAGTGCCTACCGGCGATGTTTGGACAAGTGAAGCCATTATTGAACGTAAACAGCTTATAAATAGTAATGGTTTAGACTGGTCTGTAATTGAAAGTATTCCACTACATAATGATATTAAAACCCGCAGTGGTAACTTTCAGCAATATATAGATAACTATAAAGAATCTATTAAGAATGCAGGTATCGCTGGTGTAGATACTATTTGCTATAACTTTATGCCGGTTGTTGACTGGACGCGTACTAATCTTAATTACAAGTTGGCGAATAATAGCTTTGCTTTGCGTTTTGAAATGACAGATTTCGTTGCTTATGATGTGTTTATGTTAAAACGCGAAGGTGCTGAAAATGATTACTCAGATGCCCTGAAAGAAAAAGCTTTAGGTCGTCTGAATAAAATGAGCGCTGAAGAAAAAGACCTTTTAGAAAAAAATATTATCGCAGGTTTACCCGGTGGTGAAGGCTCTTATAGCAGAGACTCCATTAAAGAAGCTATCGACCAGTTTATTCAATTGGGTACAGAAGGTTTACGTCAAAATCTGTTTTTATTCTTACAGGACATTATCCCGGTGGCGGAAGCCCATAACGTTAAGATGTGTATTCACCCTGACGATCCCCCTTTTCAACTATTTGGTTTGCCTCGTGTGGTTTCCACTCAAGAAGATGCTCGTAAATTATTAGCAGCCGTCCCCAGCCCTGCTAATGGTTTAACCATGTGTGCGGGTTCCTACGGCGCTCGCGGTGATAATAACCTTGTTGCCATGGTTAACGAGTTCTCAGATCGCATTTACTTCGTGCATTTACGTAATGTTATTCGTGAAGACGATGGTTCATTTTATGAATCTGACCACCTTAAAGGTGATAACGATATGGTCGGTTTAATTTCGGCACTCCTTGATGCTGAAGGTAAAACCGGTGCAAAAATACCCATGCGTCCAGACCATGGCCATTTGATGGCAGATGAAATTAAAGCGCAAAATGTTAAGCCAGGCTATTCCTATATGGGTCGTCTAAAAGGCCTTGCGGAATTACGCGGTGTAATACATGCATTCACTCAAATACGCAGAGGTAGCCCTCTTTAATTCATAGACTTGCGATCTGTTAATTATAAATATCGATAATGCTGGGATTTATCTGGACACGCCCTAACCCGCCCAGATAAATCCTGCAGACTAATTGAAATGTAAATGGGTGGTGAAAACCTTGTGTGGCAATTTAGGTATAGGTGCCGAAGTGGCAATAGTATGTTGATGAAACTTAGCTGGTTTAATGTTCTTCAACATGTCATGAGTAACTAACACTAGGCCTGAATCACACACCCTAAATCCTCTAGCCTTATCTTGCTGTAAATCAAAACCAATTTCTAAACCTTCAGGTATATGACAGGCGCTATCAATAATGGCGTTTTGAATGCGCGCGTGACGATTGATCACCACATTCGGTAACACCACCGAGCGATTAACCATGGAGTAAGAATTTATCCGTACATCAGAGAACAGTATCGAATTTTCTACTCTGCCGCCGGAAATAATACATCCGCCGGATACCATGCTATCTGCGGCAAAACCGCGTCTAGTTTCATTATTAAACACAAACTTAGCTGGGGGTTGCTGTTGCTGGTAGGTCCAAATAGGCCAGTCTTCATCATAAATATTCAAGGCGGGCTCAGGTAGCAGTAATTCCATGTTCGCCTGCCAAAATGCATCCAATGTCCCCACATCTCGCCAATAAGGCCTAGAATGGTTGTCATCCTCTCTAAAGCGATAAGCGTGTATATGATGGTTATCAATGATAGATGGAATAATATTGTTGCCAAAATCATGTTGGGACTGAGAATTACTGGCGTCTTGGTTTAATTGTTCATATAAAAACTCAGCATTAAAAATATATAAGCCCATTGAGGCTAACGTAGTGTAGGGATCATCTTTTAATGGTACTGGATGAGTTGGTTTTTCAGTAAATTGGACTACCCGACCATTGTCATCGATTTGCATTACCCCAAAGGCATTAGCGGCTTCCTCAACGGGAACTTCAATACAAGCCACCGTCATGTCCGCCCCTTTTTCTACATGCTCGGCCAACATAACCCCGTAATCCATTTTATAAACTTGATCACCGGCCAACACTAAAATGTATTTTGGATTTTCTGCACGAATAATATCTAAGTTTTGAAATAATGAGTCAGCGGTGCCTTGATACCAGCTGTCTGAGCATTGTTGGGAAGCCGGCAGAATTTCAACATACTCGCCCAGTTCTTTCTTAAAATGTCCCCAGCCTCTGACTAAGTGACGAATAAGAGAATGAGCCTTATATTGAGTCACAACGCCAATCTGGCGTATTCCCGAATTAATACAATTTGATAGCGGAAAATCGATAATACGAAACTTACCACCAAAATGAACAGCGGGTTTTGCTCGTTTGTCGGTAAGCTCTTTTAAACGGCTACCACGCCCCCCTGCTAGCACAATAGCGGCGGTATCTTTGGTTAATCGACTGATATATCTAGAATTAGTTTTTAGCACCGTACACCCCAAGTAAATTGCTCTTCACAAAATATTGTTGCTCCTGAAATCATTCATTCAGGTAGCGCCGAATAGATTCATATAAGAGTATAGCGGCTAACAAAATAGTGGTGCGGTGCTTTATTGATCGAGATCAACTATGGCTAGAACTAATAGTAATTAACCTCAGCTAGACTTGAACACTAGCGTTGATGCTGCTTTAGCCATTCGCTCAATAACTTAATTTGCCCACATTTATGGGCAGCGTAGGTTATGCGTAACGCATTGGTAAGTAATTCACTGTCACTCCAGCCGGTTTTCTCTGCAAGATCTTGATAACATTTTTGTGCTTCTACCGACACATAACCACGGACTTCTTTTTTACCCTTATCACGTTGACGCTCTCTAAATCGACGCTGCTTTTCAGCATTAGCATTAGGCTTGTTCATAAGATTCTCAGGATTGATATTTGATTATATGTTGTCACAAAAAAGGATTAACATGGGCATTTGCCACAATAAAAAGCTAACAATTATTTAAGTGACTCACTACGGTTGTCTATTTTAGCCATTAAATTGCACTAAATAGATAAATTAATTAAAAAAAGTACTGTTCAGAGTTGTTTAGCGTACAACTGTTAGCTAAATTAGCCCCTCGAATTTTTAGGTGATCATAATTTTATGTCAAACATGCAAAACAGTTTTAGCAAAGAAGAACTTTTAAGTTGTAGTCAAGGAACCTTATTTGGCCCGGGTAACAGTCAGTTACCTGCTCCAAATATGCTAATGATGGATCGGATTGTTGAAATCAGTGAAACCGGTGGTGAATTTGATAAAGGCTTTATTGTTGCTGAGTTAGACATTAACCCAGACCTATGGTTTTTTGAGTGCCATTTCCCAGGCGATCCCGTTATGCCAGGTTGCTTAGGCCTTGATGCCATGTGGCAATTGGTTGGTTTCTTTTTGGGGTGGAGTGGCGGTCCGGGTAAAGGTCGCGCCTTAGGTGTTGGTGAAGTTAAATTCACTGGTCAGGTATTACCGACGGCCAAAAAGTTAACCTATCGCATCGATATGACCCGTGTAATCAAACGCAAGCTCTTCATGGGGATGGGTGACGGCACGGTTACTGTAGATGGCCGTACTATATATCAAGCCAAAGGGTTGAAAGTGGGTCTATTCCAAGACACCAGTAACTTCTAATATTTTTAGTGATAGTAAAAAGCCCCAATCGGGTAATGCCAGTCAGTTAAGCTGACTGGCATTTTTCTGTTTGTGGGGGTATCGACTTGCTTTGGGCTTTATCCATCTTGGGTAAGCTCTTTCCTCCCTACGTGGTGGTAGCTGGTAAAATCCCAACTGGTCAATAAGCGAGTTATAGAGTAGCGGAAGTTT
>JAUHQD010000010.1 GCA_030418115.1 Alteromonadaceae bacterium BrNp21-10
TTGGGATTTTACCAGCTACCACCACGTAGGGAGGAAAGAGCTTACCCAAGATGGATAAAGCCCAAAGCAAGTCGATACCCCCACAAACAGAAAAATGCCAGTCAGCTTAACTGACTGGCATTAACCTAAATAGGTGCTTTTTTATTCCCTAAAAAACCCTACAGGGCGCATTTTGCCTAATATTCAACCAAATCGAACTATTCCTATACCACAAACCAAAAAAGCCCTAAAAATAGGTTGACTCGATATAGGTGAAACCGTATCATCTGCGCCGCGGTTGGGGAGGGTGACAAATAACTTTCTTAACTGCATGATTTTATTTAGATAACTGGAGTGGTAGTTCAGTTGGTTAGAATACCGGCCTGTCACGCCGGGGGTCGCGGGTTCGAGTCCCGTCCACTCCGCCAATCTAAATACAATCAGTTTGATACCGGAGGAGTGGTAGTTCAGTTGGTTAGAATACCGGCCTGTCACGCCGGGGGTCGCGGGTTCGAGTCCCGTCCACTCCGCCAATCAAACAACAATTTATTACTATTGAAAAACGTGCTGGAGTGGTAGTTCAGTTGGTTAGAATACCGGCCTGTCACGCCGGGGGTCGCGGGTTCGAGTCCCGTCCACTCCGCCAACTTTCAATATAAAAAACGGCCTCATTGAGGCTTTTTTTATGCCTAAAAATCAGCATTAACTCAGTCGTTCAATGAGTCTAGCGACAACTCCATTATATCTTGCTTGGGTTTATCCGCTTTATCACTAGTCGCCTTCTCCATCTTTGGAGCTGCCTTTTTGCCAGTTTTACCTTTGGGTTTAACAAAGAAAAATAGGATCAGGCCACCCGCTATTAACAACAATAAATTGATACCTACAATTAAGCTCACCACTAGCGTGTTGTCCGTCTCCTCTTCAGGCTCCTCAACGTCAGCTAACAGGCTTTCGGCTTCAGTAATGAGCGCTGATGAGGCCGGGGATGATTCAGTAGTTAAAGTGCTATCAGAGCCTGCCGCAGGATCTGCTAAGAGTTCGCCCGATGTCGGGCTTGCTTTGGCCACTTCGGCAGCCAATTTATTAGGGTCGACGAGAAAAGTAAACTCTGGAACATCCAAAATGAAATTGCGATCATCAAGCGTATTGCCATACACCGTGATTTTAACTCTGAATATACCCGTTTCGTAATTGGTTATACGGTGAGTACGTTGCTCTGTTGAGGTTTCGGTAATAGAAAAATTCTGCACATCACCATTGGGATAACGTACTTTACCGTCAATTAGCAGACTACTAATGTCCACATGGGTTAAATCAGTATTAAAGGTGAGTATGTGGTAACCGCGATCCGTTTCGTCCAAATCAACCAATGTTTCTACAGGATTAGGATACACAATAGTATTTAATCCTTGTTGTTCTCTGGAATACAGCGGCGATTCAACAATGAATATTGGTCGCCATTCACCATCGCCGATATTTAAATTGTATTGTCCGGTAAAGACACCATCTTTAGGGACTTCGTCCATGCCTCGGCCATCATCCTTAAACGTCGCGACCACGGCATCTTGAGCGCCAAAATTATCAAAATTGGGGTTATTAGTACTCACCATTTTAATACTGAGGTCGACCACATCGCGAAACTCTTTAACGTCAATCGGCTGACCACCGTTGGTTAAGCGTGCTGTCTGTTTTAGTATTTCACCTGAAAACAGCACGGTGGGCAGCGGTTGTACATGTAGTTGAATGTCTGACAACACCATAATCTTACTGCCAGGCAATATTTGCCCCATGGCCTGCCATGGCCCAGGTGTTGGATTTTTCATTTTAATCACGTCGAAAGACGCTGAATAAACCCAATCGCTGACATCCTCGCTTAAGCGAGATTGAAATAATTTAGTGCCATCGGGTTTCACCAGCACCACAGGGGCGCTGCCATAGGTGCGAAAAAACAGCATGGTCACTTCCCCTACTTCATAATCAATTCTGAAGCGATTTTGTAAAATGGGAATACTGTTTTGATAATCATCACCAAGCATAGAAAGGGCTTGCTTGTGCTGCTCATCCTGAAGAACGTTGGTCTGTTGAGCATTGGCTGTAAAAACAGCCAATAAAAGAAATATCCAACTAATTACTATTTTTAGCATGCTAAAGTTTGCGCTCTAAATGAAGTTCACTGACGCCAAAGACATGCCCCGCTCTTTTCAACGAGATCGAGACGGCTATTATGTTGTTCTATTTCATCGGCCGTAGCAGTAACAATCTTTAATGGTTTACGATCCGTAGCTAAACGCCTAACTTGCTCATTTTGCTGAGATTGTGATTCGCTTGACTGCCCAGACAGGTTAAGTGCCGTTTGCCCACCGGTCATTAATAAATAAACGTCGGCTAGAATTTCAGAATCCAGCAAAGCGCCGTGTAAAGTACGATGAGAGTTATCGATACCATAACGTCGGCATAAAGCATCAAGGTTGTTCTTTTGGCCGGGATGTAGCTGTCTTGCCAGCGTTAAGGTATCTAACACCGTACAGATCTGTGCTGTGTTTTTAACAGATAAACCATGAACCTTAGCAAATTCATGATCCATAAAGCCAATATCAAAGGGCGCATTATGAATAACCAACTCCGCGCCTTTTATAAAGGAGATAAAATCATTGGCAATATCTTTAAAAACCGGTTTATCCGCTAAGTCATCATTAGTAATACCGTGCACGGCAATCGCTTCGGCCTCAATGATACGTTGAGGATTAATATAAACATGAAAGTGATTACCGGTTAGCTTGCGATTAACCAATTCAACACAGCCAATTTCAATGATTCGATGACCCTGCTTGGGGTCAATACCAGTGGTTTCCGTATCAAGTACAATTTGACGCATAAGGATGTGAGCCTGCTTCTAATTATTCGTATATCAGTTTTAACCCAACGGGCAGTGGATTTTTTAGCCATACAGCCCATAATTTTTTCCATTAAACCTTATTAAACTTCACTCAACTTACGATTGCACGGCTAAAAAAGCCTACGACAGAAATTATGAATAAAGATAAACAGGCTCAAGGGATGCAATTAGGAATTTGGCTCATTATACTCCACAGCCAGCAACCGATTACAAGCCAATTAAGGGTAAACTTTGAAACAGGTAGTGATTTACACAGACGGCTCATGTTTGGGCAACCCCGGTCCCGGCGGCTATGGTGCCGTTATTATCTTCAATGAGCATCGTAAGGAAATAAAGCAGGGTTTTACGTTAACCACCAATAATCGCATGGAATTGCTCGCGGCGATCGAAGCACTGGCAGTATTAAGTGAAGGCTGTAATGTAGATTTAACGACCGACAGTCAGTATGTCCGCCAAGGGATCAGCCAGTGGATCCACAATTGGCGTAAAAATGGTTGGCGCACGTCCGATAGAAAACCGGTGAAAAACGTAGACATGTGGCAACGCCTAGACGCGGAAGTAGCCAGACACAAAGTGCAATGGCATTGGGTAAAAGGCCACTCTGGCCATCCGGAGAATGAACGCTGCGACCAGCTTGCGCGCTCAGCCGCAGAGAATGGACCGCATTTGGTGGATGAGGGGTTTAAGGGGTAATTGGTTTAATGATTTAGTATGAGCCCACAATCTGTTTTTATTTCAGATTTTCTAAGTGCCCAATATTGTTAAAATTTAAGGCTCCGTGATTAGCGGAGCCTATCGAAAATAGGAAGGATAGCGAGGGATTACAAAGTACTTCCTGTACTTTGCCCTTCGGGCCAACGTCACGTTGTGACGTTGTTTCAAAACGCTCCCGGCGTTTTGATCGACCCCGACGTGGGATCTCATCAGTCACTATCCCGCTTAAACAAAAAAGCCCACTCAAATGAGTGGGCTTTTTTGTTTAAAATGGCGGATAGCGAGGGATTCGAACCCCCGGTAGGTTTGACCCTACGTCTGATTTCAAGTCAGGTGCATTAAACCGAGCTCTGCCAGCTATCCGAAGAGGGGCGCATATTAATAACCTTTAATGGTCTTGTAAAGGATAAATTTGTTAATCGAGTTTGTTTGCTGGAAGAATAACCAATTTGTGCAAATACGCATCTTTATTACTATTTCTTACATAACTGTGGTGCAGAATAGCTTGAAAAGTTGAACGAAAACCCATACTAATACACTATATAGATATTCAGGTTAAACCTATGGAGCAATAAAAGTATGAATCAAAGAACTGTGTACTCAAACGCATCAGAAGCGTCGGTACTTCAAACAAACAAGGTATTACGTAGCACTTATATGCTGCTTGCCATGACACTGGCTTTCAGTGCCGCTGTGGCGGGCTTCTCAATGATGCTCAATTTACCCCACCCTGGATTTTTGCTTACTATTGTAGGTTTTTATGGCTTGTTGTTTTTAGTGCATAAAACGGCTAATAGTGGCGCCGGTGTTTTAAGCGTTTTTGCCTTTACCGGATTCCTTGGCTACACCCTAGGTCCTATTTTAAATATGGTGATTGGTGCTGGCGGCGGTGAAATGGTGACGACTGCTCTTGGTGGCACTGCGTTAATCTTTTTCGCTTTATCTGCTTATGTACTAACCACTAAGAAAGATATGTCTTTCTTGAACGGTATGTTATTCGCCGGTTTTTGGGTGATTTTGATCGGCATGGTTGCCAATATATTCCTTAATATTCCAGCATTAAGCTTGGGTATGAGTGCCCTGTTCATCCTGTTTTCTTCGGGTGTTATCTTGTTGCAAACCAGCAACATCATTAAAGGTGGTGAGCGTAACTATATTTTGGCCACAGTAACCTTATATGTGTCCATCTATAATATCTTCTTAAGCCTATTACATCTGTTGATGGCCTTTGGTGGCAGCGACGACTAATGCTTAATAACCGTTAGCCTATACCGCTAACGAGCAAAACGTATTACCATAATACCCCAGCCTAGATACGCTAACTTAGGCTGGGGTATTTTTTTGCATTCAAAAACGTTGAAGTATAAATGACCACATTTAGTTTATTCATCACATCCGCCCCTTTCGACTCCGCATCGGCGTACACCGCCTTCAAATTTGCTGAGTCCGTTAATGCATTGGGTCATCAATTAAATGGTGTGTTCTTTTACCAGTCCGGTGTAGTTACCGCCAACAGTTTTACCCAAGTAGCTGCTGACGAGGTTAACTTACACGATAAATGGCAGCACCTTAGTGAGCAGCACAATATTCCGCTGTATGTCTGTGTGACCGCCGCCAATCGCCGTGGCATAGTTAACCAAACAGATGCGCAGGATAATGATTCAGAATATTTCAATTTAGCCGAGCCTTTCCAAGAAGTGGGTTTGGGTGAACTGGTTGAACTTAGCAATAACAGTGATCGACTGGTGCAGTTTTAATGAAGCAGCTCACCCTTATCAACAGTAGCTCGCCTTATCAAACTGGTAACGCCCAAGAATCTCTCGATTTTGTCATGGTCGCAGGCACCTTTGGCCAAGCCGTGTCGTTGTTATTTATGGGTGATGGTGTGTTTCAATTATTGGGTAATCAACAAGGTAAGATCATTGGCCGTAAGACCTTAAGTAAGACTCTAGCCGCTTTGGAGTTTTATGATGTCGATGATATTTATGTTTGCGCGCAAAGCCTAAGCCAACGCTACCTCAATACCAATGATTTAGTGATTACAGCGAAGCCCCTGCAAGCATCAGAAATTCAACAGTTGTTCGCTAACAGCGATCAGCTAATACGATTTTAAGGGTAATTACCGAATCATGCTGCATATCATTAAGCACAGTCCTTTTGAGTTACCCGCGTTATCACAATGCCTAGCCAGTATTGGCGAAGCTGATGGCCTGTTACTCATTGAAGACGGTACCTACGGCTTACTACAACTGGATAGCGTGTTAGCCGCCCTTAGCGCTAGTAATAAGCTCTATGTATTAACACAAGATGCAACAGCAAGAGGTTTGAACTCCAATAACAATGAAGTTAATTGGGTTGATTATGCGGGCTTTGTTAACCTAACCATTGAATACCCAAAAAGCCTAAGCTGGTAAAACCAATGTACAGTATTGAATTTGCACAGCAACAGATAGAAACCGACAAGTTTGGCTATTTACTTGACCATGAACAATGGACGGAAGCGCTAGCCGAGGTGATCGCAGCCAAAGAAGGCATTGTGTTAGATGAAGGTCGTTGGGAAGTAGTACGCTTTGTACGGGCGTTTTATCTTGAGTTTGATACCAGCCCTGCCGTTCGTGCTTTGGTAAAAGCCATGGCTAAAAAATTCGGCCCAGGTAAAGGCAACAGTCGTTACCTATACAAATTGTTCCCTAAAGGCCCGGCTAAACAAGCCACCAAAATCGCTGGCCTACCCAAACCGGCTAAATGCCTTTAATCGTCAGTTAAAATTAACTGTTGTTAATCTAATAACCTCAGTTCCGGATAAGCAACGCCCTACAGCACCGCTATTTTTGCCCCTCTCTGCGTTGTCCACTATGGGTTTAGAATGACTAAACAACATAGTGAACGCCTTGATATGAACAAAAATAGCAGCACTGTACCTAATAAAAGCAATATTAATATTCGTGGAAAAGTAACTCATTGAAATATAGGTATTATATGTACATTTTTGACATTTCTTATCCAGAACTGAGGTTAATTAGCTCAGATAGCAAAAATCCCCGACTAATCGAGGATTTTTAATTTTATAACGTCGTTTTTCAGCCTAACTTTTCTAAACCGCCCATATAAGCTCGCAGCACTTCTGGCACAACTACAGAACCATCTTCTTGCTGATAGTTTTCCAAAATAGCCACCAAGGTACGACCGACTGCCAAACCGGAGCCATTCAGGGTATGTAATAATTCAGGTTTTTTAGCACCTGGACTACGGAAACGCGCCTGCATTCTGCGGGCTTGGAAATCACCCATGTTCGAGCAAGACGATATTTCGCGATAAGCATCTTGTGCCGGTAACCATACTTCTAAGTCATAGGTTTTATGTGAGCCAAAACCCATATCACCGGTACACAACAACATTTTACGGTACGGTAAACCTAGCAACTGTAATACTTTCTCAGCATGGCCGGTAAGCTCTTCTAACGCCGCATTGGAGTCTTCAGGCTGAACTAATTGAACCAACTCAACTTTATCGAACTGATGCTGACGAATAAGACCGCGTGTATCACGACCATAAGAGCCTGCTTCACTACGAAAACAAGGGGTATGCGCCGTCATTTTAATGGGTAAATCGGCGGCGGCGAATATCTCATCACGAGCAATGTTAGTTAATGGTACTTCGGCAGTGGGTATTAACGATAACCCCTGACCTTCTTCTGTCGCTGGCTGCGTATGAAATAAATCTGCACCAAATTTAGGTAATTGACCGGTACCAAGCAAGCTGTCTGTATTGACCAAATACGGTACATACATTTCGTTGTAGCCATGGTCATTACTGTGTAAATCCAACATAAACTGCGACAATGCGCGGTGCATTTTTGCCACACCATTACGCATTACCACAAAGCGTGAGCCGGTTAACTTAGCGGCGGTTTCAAAATCTAAGCCTTTACCTAAACCTGCACCAATATCCACATGGTCTTTCACTGCAAAATCGAAGGACTTAGGCTCACCCCAACGGCTAATTTCTACATTTTCACTTTCATCTTTACCCACTGGCACATCGTCAGCAGGCAGATTAGGGATAGCCATGGATAGCTTGTTAATCTGCTCTAATAAAGTACCTAATTCTTCTTTGGCGGCATCTAATTCATCGCCTAACTTACCCACTTCTGCCATGAGTGGCTGAATGTCTTCACCCGCGGCTTTGGCTTTACCAATAGACTTGGAACGCACATTACGATCATTTTGCAAATCTTGAGTGCGCATTTGCAGAGACTTACGCTTTTCTTCCAGTTGATTAAAAGTGTCAACATCTAATGAAAAACCACGACTGGCTAATCGAGTGGCGGTTTCATCGATATCATTACGTAAATACTTGGGATCTAACATGGTGTTTAATAAACCTTAAAAATTATTTATGAGTAATCAATTGCATCGCTATCCAAACTGCAAAGAAACAACAGCCTAAATTCAGCATCACATTGAGTAAGCCTTTTATCCATGAGCCTTGCTGTATCAGCAATAGTGTATCCACGGAGAAAGTAGAAAAAGTGGTTAATGCTCCCAGAAATCCAATTGCCACTAACGAGCGCCAAGGGGCAACCGTAACGTGACCATGCTCAATTAATGCGTAAATAATACCAAGCAGAAAGGAACCGAGAATATTCACCAGCAGTGTACCAAATGGAAATCCTTTGCCAAGCACCGAGATAGCAATTTGATTAATAAAATGCCGTAAACAGGCGCCGCTGGCTCCACCGATGGCAATAAACCCATAAAGGGTGACATTATTCATAACGTTTTAATTCACTTTGTTGATTTAACGACGCTAGATAATCAAGCTTGGCTTTGATTTGTTTTTCCATGCCGCGCTCATTAGGTTGGTAATATTGTTTATTTTTTAATGCTTCAGGTAAATAACATTCGCCAGCAGCAAACGCACCGGGCTCATTGTGAGCATAGCGATATTCAGCACCATGGCCCATTTCTTTAAGCAATTTTGTCGGTGCATTACGTAAATGCAACGGCACTTCGTAATCGGGTAAGTTTTTAGCATCTTCTTTAGCCTGATTAAAGGCCATATACAGTGCATTGCTTTTTGCAGCTGTGGCGCAAAAAACTAGGGCCTCGGCAATGGCACGCTCACCTTCTGCAGGGCCAACTCGCTGGAAGATATCCCAAGCATTCAAGGTAACTTGTAATGCTCTAGGGTCGGCAGTACCGACATCTTCCGAGGCAATGGCCAACAAGCGCCGTGCGACCACTAACGGATCACCTCCCCCTTGCAGTATTCGCGCATACCAATACAACGCAGCATCTGGTGATGATCCCCGTACCGATTTATGCAATGCCGATAACATGTCGTAGAACTGATCGCCGCCTTTATCAAACAGGCTGATCTTATCGCCTACCGCCTGATTAATGGCATTTTTATCGATAACGCCTTGTTCGGCAAAATCAGCGGACAACTCCAAATTGTTTAATAATCGCCGCGCATCACCAGCACTTAAAGAACACAATAAGCCTTTAGCTTCATCATCCATTTGAATATGCTGTTGACCTAAACCTCGATCTTCATCGGTTAATGCACGCTCGAGGATCTCCAGCAAATCGTCATCGGTCAGGCTTTTAAGTAGGTACACCCGAGTCCGCGATAACAAAGCGTTATTCAACTCAAAGGATGGGTTCTCGGTAGTGGCCCCAATAAAGGTTACTGTGCCATCTTCAATAAAGGGCAAGAATGCATCTTGCTGAGATTTATTAAAGCGATGTACTTCGTCTACAAACAAAATGGTATTTTTGTGTAGGTTCGCAGCATGGTATTTGGCTGATTCAATGGCGCTACGAATATCTTTAACGCCAGACGTCACCGCAGAGATGCGCTCTAAATGAGCATTGGCATGTTTGGCAACGATTTCCGCCAACGTTGTTTTACCCGTACCCGGCGGCCCCCATAAGATCATGGAATGCGCCCGTCCCGCTTGAATCGATTGATACAGCGGTTTGCCGGCACCGACTATGTGCGACTGGCCGAAGTATTCATCAATGGTTTTAGGGCGCATACGCGCCGCTAACGGCGCAAATTGTTGGGGTTGATCAAAGACCTGTTGCTGTGACACGACGTTGATCATCCAAAGCAAAGCCATCCGGCAAACTGAAAATAAAGGTTTCTGCAGACAATACTCCGCCTTGCTGAATATCGCTAAAATGCATACTGGTGATTTGTTGTTGACGATTATGTATATGCAATTCAACCAATTGTTGCTCTGCAAAAACCAGCACTAACTTAGCGATTTGGCTAGTCTGTTCTTTAGCGATGATATCAAAGCGTTGACCTTGCTGTTCGATATTGTATTCGCCCCAAGCCGCACTGTCCGGCTGAGCCAACAACACCATAGGATTATTGGCCGTCGCCTGTACTTGTTCTACAGCCGTGACTTGCTCGACAAAAGGGTCGATATGCCACAACGTATCACCGTCGGCAATCAGAATATTTTCGTTCGGCTCTTTAACTTCCCAAAACATTTTATTAGGTTGTTGTAACTTTAATACACCCTCAGCTTGTTGTAGCACTTCTTGTTGGGCGTCGGTAACTTCTTGAGTGAATTGTGCGGAAAAAGTGGTTAACGCTGAAAGTTGCGTTTTTAATGCTCTCACCGCATCGGCGGCAAAGGTGTTCAATGACATTAGACTTAACAACAACAGAGCATACTTCATGATTAATCCCTTATTGGTGGTGGCGCTAATACTTCGCGAGTGCCGTTATGACCAGCTTCAGTTACGACGCCACTGGCTTCCATTTGTTCCACTATGCGCGCTGCACGATTGTAACCAATTCTGAATTGACGTTGGATAAGCGATACCGATACTTTGCGATTAGTGGTCACAAAGGCAACCGCTTCATCATAAAAAGCATCATCTTCCTGATCCGCACCTTCTGGTTTTTCGCCAGGTAATAGTGCGTCTGCGGAATTATCGCCATTTAATATTTCATCAACATATTGCGGTTTACCACGTTTTTTCCAATCAGACACCACCGCATGCACTTCGTGATCATCTACAAAGGCACCATGCACACGAGTAGGAATACTAGTGCCAGGTGGCATATATAACATGTCACCCATTCCCAATAACGCCTCAGCTCCTTGTTGATCCAAAATAGTTCGTGAATCAATTTTTGATGACACTTGGAACGCAATACGGGTAGGAATGTTGGCTTTAATTAGACCGGTGATAACATCTACCGATGGACGTTGAGTTGCCAAGATTAAATGAATACCCGCCGCCCGTGCTTTTTGAGCAATACGCGCTATTAGCTCTTCAACCTTTTTACCAACGATCATCATCATGTCGGCAAATTCGTCAACCACTACCACTATGCTAGGTAACTTTTCTAAATCAGGGGCTTCTTCCAGCATGCTGTCTTCGGATTTCCACAAGGGATCTTTAATCGGCGCACCTGCTTTAATAGCATCCGCCACTTTCAAGTTGTAGCCTTTAAGGTTACGTACCCCTAACGCTGACATTAAACGGTAACGACGTTCCATTTCCGCCACACACCAACGCAAGGCGTTGGCGGCTTCTTTCATATCGGTAACCACTTCCGATAACAAATGTGGAATACCTTCATATACAGATAATTCCAACATCTTCGGATCGATCATGATCATCCGTACATCTTCTGGTGTCGATTTGTACAGCAAGCTGAGGATCATGACGTTGACCCCTACTGACTTACCAGAGCCTGTCGTACCGGCAACCAACAGGTGCGGCATTTTGGCAATATCGGCAATTACCGGCTTACCACCAATATCCTTACCTAATACCATAGTCAGATGAGAATCGGCGGCTTGGAAGTGCGGACAACTAATGACCTCGGATAAGCGCACAATTTCACGGTGTTTATTAGGTAATTCCAAACCTATATAAGATTTACCGGGAATAACTTCCACGACTCTTACCGACTGCGCTGACAGCGCCCGTGCTAAATCTTTTGATAGTGCTGAAATACGACTGACTTTAACGCCCGGTGCTAAATCTAATTCAAAGCGAGTGATAACAGGCCCAGGGTATACCCCAACCACTTTTGCTTCGATATTAAAATCGGCAAGTTTTTCTTCAACTAAGCGAGATACCGCTTCGAGTTCTTCTCGAGATATCGGGTTTTCTACTTTGTCGGGACGATCTAACAACTCAATGGTTGGCATCGGGCTAGATTGTTTAAACTCAGCAATATCTTCATCACTGGTTTCTGGCTCTGCGGGGTTTTCCTTGGTCTTTTTGGATTTGCGCGACGCCGCTGGTATATCTAATTCGTCACTGTGATGACCACCAATAAATAATTCCGACTCCACTTCCGGTTCGATCCGCATTGAAGTAATTTCAATGTTTTGCGATTCAGTTGATTTAGCATTGGATAGCGCTTCGGTTTTATCCGAGCGAAAATCCAATAACTTAGGCGCCGATAGTTGTCCTAGATGACCGGAGACCTTATAGGTTTTGCGAGCGCCTGTTATTAGCCATTCGCCAATACAATCGACAATAGACAACCATGAAATACCGCTGACTAAGGTAAAACCCACACAAACAAAACACAGTAAAAACAAAATGCTGCCGGCAATATTCAGTACAGGTAGTAACGCACTGCTAAGTACATCCCCCACAAAGCCGCCTGCAGAGAAATAAAACAGATCATCAAAATTCAAACTAGCTAAACCGGTGAGGCCAAGAATAAGTAGAACGGTGCCGATAAAGCGCAGAGAAATCGTGAAGTAATCCAGCTCCAATATATCTTTGGCCTGCTGAAATAAAAACCAGCCTAATAACGCCGCGATAAAAGGAAAGCCGTAGGCAACAAAACCAAAACAAAATAGTAAAATATCCGCAAACCATGCGCCAGCAGAGCCAGCTGCATTGTTAACCACGCCCTGATGACCCGCTTGTGACCAACTAGGATCAGCGGGATGAAACGACACCAATGACAACAGTAAAAATAAAGCAAAGGCACAACTGAGAATCATGCCTACTTCCAAAACCCTTTGGATACCTGAGAGACGTGCCATATAAGATAAATTCGACTTCATTATTAGAGCCTTGAGGGATTAAACCTACAACAGGCTCTTTGCTTATAGTTAGACGATATAAGATACCAGCCTAGACTGAAAAAACCTACCCAAGAAGACAGTGAAAAAGGAACTTAAGCTAAAAATTCTCTAGCTGATTAAAATCTCGACGTTTGTAACGCCATCTATAGAAGTATTGCTCCATGTGACACAGTTCATCATTTCAAATTAATCTTAATGGCATTACTGTGTTTAACCTCTTCCATGACAACATAAGTCCGCGACTCACTAACACCAGGCAGTTTGAGTAAGGTACTACCCAGTAATTTTCGATAGGTCGACATATCGGCTACCCGTGCTTTCAACAGAAAATCAAAACTCCCCGAAACCAGATGGCACTCCTGAATATCATCCAAAGTTTTTACCGCTTCCGAGAACTGTTCAAATATATCAGCCGACTTAGCTAAGGTGATTTCCACAAACACTAACATGGCGGCTCCCAATTTTTCTGGGGCAACTAACGCCTGATAGCCTAAAATATAACCTTGAGCTTCTAAACGTCGCACTCGCTCTAAACAAGGTGTAGGACTTAGTCCAACTCGTTTAGATAGTTCGACGTTAGACAAACGACCATCTTGCTGTAGCTCGATTAAAATATTTCGGTCTATTCGATCCAAATGTTTGGGAGTTTTAATCAACATAAAATATTGCAAAATTAAATATCAACAGAACTTTAAACTAACAACTATTTTATTTCAGCACAATACTCTAAATAAATTGCAATATACTGCGCACCTATCTTGACCCTACAAAAAGGCAATAATTTATGATAATCGGTGTACCTAGAGAAATTAAAAACCATGAATACCGCGTCGGACTTACGCCCGGCGCGGTAAAAGAATTTACCCATGCAGGTCATGAGGTGCTTGTTGAGAATAACGCCGGAGTTGATATTGGTTTTACCAATGAACAATATATCGACGCCGGTGCCAGCATCATCGATACACCCGAAGCGATATTTGCCAAAGCCGAATTAATTATTAAAGTAAAGGAACCGCAACCTAACGAATGTAAAATGTTGCGAGCAGGCCAAACATTGTACACCTACCTGCATTTAGCCCCAGACCCGATACAAACCGAATTATTAATCGCCTCCGGCGCTACTTGTATCGCCTATGAAACCGTTACCGACAACCGTAACGCCCTGCCCTTATTAGCGCCAATGAGCGAAGTCGCTGGCCGTATGTCGGTACAAGCCGGTGCTCATTATTTAGAAAAATCCCACGGTGGTAGCGGGACTTTACTAGGTGGTGTACCTGGTGTTGCTCCCGGTAAAGTACTTATTCTTGGTGGTGGTGTGGTGGGTATTAATGCAGCCAAAATGGCGGTAGGCCTAGGTGCCGACGTTACCATTTTAGATCGTTCTTTAAGCCGCTTAAGGGAATTGGACGATATTTTTCTTGGCCGAGTAAAAACGGTTTTCTCTACCGTGGATGCCATTAACTACTATTCCAATAGTGCAGACTTAATTGTTGGCGCGGTGCTCATTCCCGGTGCTGAAGCACCTAAATTACTCACGGCCGAACACATTAAGAATATGAAAGAAGGCTCTGTAGTCGTGGATGTAGCTATAGATCAAGGTGGCTGCTTTGAAACATCAAAAGCCACTACCCATCAAGAACCCGTGTATGTTATTGATGGCGTTGTACATTATTGCGTTGCCAACATGCCCGGAGGTGTTGCCCGTACTTCTACTATGGCTTTGAATAATGCCACATTGCCGTTTGGCTTAGCGTTAGCCAATAAAGGCCCGAAACAAGCGATGTTGGACGATGTACATTTATTGAATGGACTAAACGTACATAAGGGCAAAATCACCTATAAGGCAGTAGTCGATGCCCTAGGTCACAAATTGAACTTAGATTATATGGACGCTCGCACGGCCTTGGCACTGTAACGAAATTCCGCAAAGATTTTAGTAATATGTAAATGGCTTCCTAGCGGCAGCCATTTATCACATTTCATCGCTATATTTATTCTCCCTTATTACTAATCATTCATAATCATTCCTTACAACATGACTATTAATTCATATAATAAACTTTTAAGAAAATAGGACGTATTCCATGAAAATAGCACTAATGAACGAATTCAGTCAGGCAGCCAAAAACGCCACTGTATTAAAAGAACTACAAGATGTTGCCGCTGAACAAAACCATAGCGTTTTCAACGTGGGGATGTCTGATGATAATGACCATCGTTTGACCTATATCCATCTAGGCATTATTGCCAGCTTATTGCTCAATTCAAAAGCAGTAGATTTTGTTGTCAGTGGCTGTGGTACCGGCCAAGGAGCCTTAGTGTCGCTTAATGCCTATCCGGGTGTGGTATGTGGTTATTGTATTGATCCTGCAGATGCCTATTTATTTGCGCAAATCAACAACGGTAATGCATTAGCCTTACCTTTTGCGAAAGGTTTTGGTTGGGGTGCTGAGCTGAACATTCGCTATATCTTTGAAAAAGCGTTTACTGGATTAACTGGCCAAGGTTATCCACCAGAGCGTAAAGAATCTCAGGTTACTAATGCGGGTATTCTTAATCAGGTTAAAGCCGCTACCGCTAAAGGTTTCCTTGAAGGACTTAAATCACTTGATCAAGAACTAGTTAAAACTGCAGTCGGTGGCGAGCGCTTCCAAGCTTGTTTATTTGAACATGGGCAAGATGCTGAAATTGAAGCCTACGTGCGTTCGGTGATCGCGGCTTAGTAGTAAATCCCCTGTGTTCAGCCCATATACTGGGTGCAGGGAATTTTTAAGCTTAATTGACCGCCATCAATCTGCTTGAATGCTGGCGTTTGATTAACGCTGTTGCGTAAAGTTTAGGGGTAATCAGCGCAATTTCCTTACACTCTCTGGTCATATGTGCTTGATCAGCAAAACCAAGTTCGAGCGCTAAAGCAGCCAGTTTTAACTGAGGATTTTGTTTGAGCAAACCCATTGTTGTTTTGACTCGCATTAGCCGCTGATAATATTTAGGCGTCATACCAACCCAAGTTTTAAACAATCTTTCAATTTGCCGTTGAGTAATATCCAGTTCATCACACACAACATTCACTGACGACTGTTGTTGGATTAAACTTAGCCCTTGTTTAAGACGTTCTGGGATCGTTCTAAAGTGACAATGTTGGTTAATCAGTTCTCGATACAAAGTGGTTATGCGAGCATAATGCCCCTGAACCACTTTAAGTTGTGTGACTAACCCTTGCCACTGCGAATTATCAACACCACCACTGGCTGGGTTAAATCGAATACCTGCTATCTGCGTGCCTGCTGCCAAAGTCACTGAATGAGCTTGAGTACTGACCGGTAATAGCACCGCCCCACTACTGAAGTTCTTATCATTGATTTTTATCGAGCCCTGTAAAATAAAAATAATGCCACTGCCTGCGTCACTTGCAAGCCAACGTTTCAAGCTGGAAGAAGTGCAAGACGTTACAGTGCCGGCCCATATCCCTTGAATATAGGCGGCGAGTAATCCTTGCGGATGAAAGATAGTGAATTGAAATGTATTTTCCAATTGCGACCTTATCCCAAACTGAGGTTAATTACCTAAGACTACCGATTTCCGGCTTAAACAATTTTGCGATGCGGTTCCAACTATTAATCGCATTAACCGCAATAGTTAAATTAACCAAATCTTGCTCACTCAATGTTGCCAAAGCGCGCTGATACAATTCATCGTCTATTGCTGTGCCAGTCAATAATTTTTCGACAAATTCAAAGACAAACATCTCTGTATCTGAATATATAGGCGTATCTCGCCATGCATTTAAGGCTAACAAACGCTGAGGATGAACGCCTTGTTCGAGTAGATCATGGCTGTGCATTTCAATACAAAAGGCACATTGATTCAGTTGCGAAACCCGTAATTTAATTAGTTCCCATAACTGGATATTAATAAATTCAGATTGCGTAAATACTTGTCTAAGATATTGTTCCTGCTGCAGTAATATTTCTATAGCCGCAGGCGCGACGGTAAAATAATTCAAACGTTTAATCATGGTTTTACTCCTTATTTACAATAATTAAGAATAAAACCTGCCAAACATAATTGATTGAATATTTACGACATTATTAAATAACTAATCCCATTAATGGGAGTTAAATGGTTCTTGAATTTTAGGGATTTTACTCGATTACCACAGCAGTGCCGTTAATGCTGACCATTAACATGCTGCCGTTCTTTCCTACCACTTCATAATCGATATCGATACCAACAACCGCATTAGCTCCCATGGCACGAGCTTCCGATTCAATTTCTTCGAAAGCAATTTTACGAGCACGGGTAAATACATTTTCATATTGGCCAGAGCGACCACCGACAATATCGCTGATGGAGGCGAAAATATCCCTGAACATGTTCGCTCCCATTACGGCTTCGCCAACAACAACCCCTAAATAGCGTTTAATGGGTCTTCCTTGAATTTCTGGAGTAGTAGTAATAATCATAAGCTTCCTTTTCTTTTAATTGATTGTGGATTCAGTTATTTCACCTATTGTTGACGGTGAATCCACTGATTAAATGATATTTTCATCTATTTTAGTTGGCACAACGGTTAATAATGCCCGCTGTCCTAATGCCACTTTAGCATTGGGAAATACAATGGACTCGCCCTTTTCAGTAACAATATATTGCGTTGACGATTCTTCTGCAAGCACGTAGCCAACAGGAAAATCGCTAAAGTTGGGAGTATCGTCGGCAAAATTCAGTTTAAAATCGGTTTGTTGGCGATTGATAATCTGATGGATTTTGAATATTTCAAAATCATCTTCATTAAAGTCTTTAAGTTCAATGACAGGCTGGCAAAGCCATGTTCGCAACGTATCAATCAGTTGCTGAAAATCATACATATCATTACCGCCAAAGGGTTTCACTTTTCCAAGCTCCACCGTAAAGGCATTAGCACCGCATTGGTGGGAAGAGAAATAGCTGAACGTGGTGGTAGGCGCATTGGATAACAAAATAGTGTTGATGCCGCAGGCTAACAATAACGACAGTGCTTGTTGGCTCCAAGGCTGGCCATGTAAAAAAGGGTAAACCGCAAACTTTTCATTTTTTGATTCACGGATAGCGGTATGTAGATCCAAATGCCATTTTTCACTGCTATTAACAGCTTGATAAAAATCTACTACTGACTGTTCTAACTCTGCCGCACGTAACCGCTCGATATTGGATTTTATCCCTTGCGTTTCTTGTGAATGCGCACCACTAAACAGTCGATTCATATTTTCCTCGACAAAACGTTCAGCAATATCCATTGCAGGTAAGTTGGCAAACAACACCAATAGTGGCTGACGCAACGATAAGCGCCCACAAAGGATATCCTGTACCAAGTCATCACAGATTTCTATGGGTGCGGTTTCATTGCCATGCACTCCACAGGAAAGCACAATACTACGTTGATACTCATTATTGGGAATGAATTGAATCACCCCTGGCGAGGTAATAGTAACCTGAGTCTCGTCTTTAAGAGTGAAGATAATAGGGTGAGAAAATAGTTCTGGCTGTTGGCGCGACATTGCCAAAAACTGCCCATTTTCAAGCAATGGTTGCACATTCATAGCGGACTTTTTATTGAGAATTAACGACGCCGTGATTGTAGCAGAGAATAGGCTAGGCAGAAATTTTGCACAAAATAAGTGGTAGTAATTAAATATGAACGGTTATTCAAGCTTAAGATATCGTTTTCAGGCACTACGATTTTTAAAGGATAATGATTCACCAACGCTGATTTCCTGCTGACTAAATTCAATCATCTCCGCTAATGGAATGGCTTTTGAAAATAAGAACCCCTGCCCCTGAGTAATTCCCAGCTCTCGAAGTATATGCAACTGCTGTACGGATTCTATTCCTTCGGCAATAACGGCACACTGTAAAGGCTCGGCAATAATTTGCGTGGCTTTTACTATGGCTTTGTTTACCGGATTTTCTTCCAACTGCAGAATAAATGTTTTGTCTATTTTAATGGTGTCGATTTGCAGATCACGAATGTAGGCTAAGTTAGAATAACCTTTACCAAAATCATCAATGGCGATGGAAAAACCCATATGACGCAAGCTATTAAGCTGCTTGTGCACCATTAACGAATTAGACAAGGCAATATCTTCCGTTAGTTCTAATTCTATTTCTTCTGCGACAACGTTGTAGGTGTTGAGTAACTTGGTGATATTGCGCGCAAAATTGACATCATAAAGTTGTGTAGGTGACATATTCACTGATAAGCGTAGCTGTAATCCCTTACTCTTAAAACTATTGAGACTCTTAAAGGCATTTTCTAATACCCAGTAGCCCATGTCATTCATCATGTTGTAAGACTCTGCAGCCTCGAGCAAGGGCCCTGGAAAAATAACCCCATCTAAAGGATGATGCCAGCGCAATAGGCATTCGGCACCGACAACTTCCAATGTTTGCAAATCGACTTTGGGCTGGAAATACAATTCCAGTTCATCTTGTTCGAATGCCCGCTTTAAATCAGCCTTTAATGTTAAATGACGACTGGAACTGGTTCGTTCTTGCAGTTTTGTCGAATGAAAATTGTCATATTTATTCTGTTTGGCCTGCTTTAAAGCAGTTTCTGCGCGGGAAAACAACTTATGAGTACTAGTATTGCCGCCTGTATTAGCGACTGCACCAACATTGAAATCGGCGATAAAGGAATGATCTTCAAAGGCAATGGGAGCTTTAAAATGATCGATAAGATGGTTATAAATATCAACCAGATGTCTTTCTTCATGCTTACCATTAATGACGACACCAAAGATATCACCACTGATCCGTCCCAACTGGCATTGGTCGCCCAAGACTTTTTGGATACGTTTGGCTATTTGCGCCAGAATAAAGTCCCCAGCTTTGTAACCTAAGCCAGAGCTAACATCTGAAAAACGCACGACATCAATCAACAACAATGATAACTCGGTAGAGTTTTCTATCGCACGCTCAATTCTATCTATGAACGCATAACGATTAGGGATAGTGGCGAGTGATTGATGTGTGAATGTCATTGAGGGCAACTTTGTTTTCTCAATTTATTTCAACCTAGTCTACTGATTTATAAGAGAAAAGATAGCATCTAAAGGGTATGTATTTTTATACCCTTGTAGAATGGCATATAACTAAAACTGATTATATTTGACTGAAAACTGATGCCACTAATAACTCTGCTTCGGCGATTAACAACTGCAAATGTTCATCACCTAAGAAACTTTCAGCATAGATCTTATACACATTTTCGGTACCCGATGGACGTGCGGCAAACCAACCATTTTCCGAGCAGACCTTAACACCACCAATAGCTGCATTGTTACCTGGAGCATGAGTCAATATTTGCGTAATTGGCTCACCCGCTAATTCCTCGGCTTTAATATCAGACGCATTTAACTGACTTAACGCCTTCTTTTGCTCAATAGTTGCAGCAACATCGACTCGTTTATAACTGGGTCGCGAAAATTTAGCAACTAAGTCTTCATAGTACTGGCCCGGAGTTTTGCCTGTAACCGCTAATATTTCGGCCGCTAATAGACACATAATGATGCCGTCCTTATCAGTAGCCCAAGGCGTACCATCACGACGTAAGAAGATGCCACCTGCACTTTCTTCACCCGCAAAGCCAATTTCTGAAGCACATAAACCATCTACAAACCATTTGAAGCCAACAGGCATTTCCGCTAACGGTCTATCTAAAGCCTTTACCACACGGTCAATCATGCTACTTGAGACCAACGTTTTACCAACTTTAAGCTTACTGTCCCAGTCTTTGCGATGGCGGTACAAGTAATCAATAGCAACGGCCAAATAATGGTTCGGATTCATTAACCCAAAATGTGGATCAACAATCCCATGGCGATCAAAGTCAGCATCATTACCAAAAGCTAAGTCATAGCTATCTTTAAGGTTAATAAGCCCTGCCATGGCATAGGGTGAGGAACAATCCATCCGGATCTTGCCATCTTTATCACAATGCATAAACGCAAAAGTGGGGTCGACTTTATTATTTACCACTTCAATATTCAGACCATATTGCTCGTTGATACGTTGCCAACAGGCTAATCCTGCGCCACCTAATGGATCGGTGCCTAGTTTTAAATTGGCCTTAGCAATGGCTTGCATATCAATTACCTGATCTAGTTCAGCAATGTAGTTAGCCGCCAGATCTTGTTCTTCCACCAAGGCAATTGCTTCATCAAAAGGCATACGACGCACCGCTTTTAAATCGGTTTCAATTAATTCATTGGCGCGGGCTTGGATAATATTGGTGATTTCAGTTTCAGCGGGACCACCATGACTGGGGTTGTATTTAAAACCACCATCTTCCGGCGGATTATGAGAAGGCGTAATGACGATACCATCGGCGAGATCACTCGACTTTTTATTATGAGACAAAATACAGTGTGAAATAACCGGCGTGGGGGTAAACCCTTGGCCTTTCTCAATAATCACTTTAACTTTATTGGCAACCAATACCTGAACAGCGGTATTGAAGGCAGATTCCGATAAGGCATGAGTGTCTTTACCAACAAATAACGGGCCAGTAACCCCTTGTTGCTGGCGATACTCAGCTAAGGCTTGGCAAATAGCCGCAATATGCGTATCGGTAAAATTATATAAAAAAGCGCTGCCACGATGACCAGAGGTACCAAAAGCTACTTTATGTGCTGGGTTATGTTTTTCTGGCTTCAGGGTATAATACAAACTGATTAAACGCGGGACGTTAACTAAAATATCAGACGGAGCGGGCTTACCCGCCAATGGATGCAAACTCATGTTTGTTCCTCATATGAAAAAATTCAATAGAATGTGCATCTTCGTGACACTACACATTCCTGTACGTTAGAGTCCAAACGACGTTGTTTAGAATATCCCAGCTATTCTGGGTAGAAAACACATATTCGCTATTACAACGAGTGTTTTGCATAACGGATAAAAGCGATACAATTTCAGCAGTTTAAACAAGGTTAAGTCAAGGGCTATAGGACAACAATTTGCAATTATTACATTTTAAACAGCGCGGTCAGGGACAGCCATTGCTGTTGCTACATGGACTATTTGGCAGTCTTGATAATTTGGGCATGGTGGCACGCGGCCTGGCTCATCACTATCAAGTGATCTCAATTGATTTGCCAGACCATGGCAATTCCTATCATTCAGACCATTTTAGCTATAACGATTATGCACAAGCGGTGTTTAAATTAATGGATCACCTTGAGCTGCCACAGGCAAGTATTTTAGGTCACTCCATGGGCGGTAAGGTAGCCATGTCAATGGCATTAACCCAACCTAAGCGAGTAGAAAAGTTAATCGTTGCCGATATTGCGCCAGTGGCTTACCCACCCCGTCATGAAGGTATTTTCAAAGGCTTAAACAATGTAGATTTAGCCTCTATTAAAAACCGTCAGGATGCGGAAGAAAGCCTAGCTGAATTTATTTATGAGGCGGGCGTTCGACAGTTTTTACTCAAGAGTCTGCAGCAAACTGAGCAAAGCTGGCAATGGCGATTTAATTTGGCTATGTTACAGCGCGATTACGCCGTATTATCAGAAGGTATAACAGCAACAACGTCTTATACTAAACCGACATTATTTATAAAAGGTGAATTATCAGACTACTTAAATACTCAGCAACGGCCGCTAATTACCTCACTGTTCACTCAAGCCGAGGCTAGAGTGATGTTAGGCTGTGGACACTGGCTGCACGCCGAAAAACCGGCGGAATTCAATCGTATTGTCACTCATTTTATCAATGCGTAAATGATAGCATTATGCTAAACTCCGCGCCGTTTTCATCAAAGTCGAATGATCTATGCTAAGTGAATATTATGAACAAATAGAGGCCTTAGCCTTGAATTTGACACTCTTAGTACTATTCATATTAATGGGTTTGGCTATACATGATGTGTTAAAAAAAAATAACGTTCCCTTAGTCGGTCGTGTTGTTGCGTACGGTGTATTACTCTTAGGCGCAGCTGGATTTTTAATCAAAGGTTTAATTCAGTTATTTTGGCAATCCAATGGTATTGGTGGATAACTTACCGTTTTTAATTTTGTGAAAGGTTTGAATAAATATGGCGAGCGTTGGATTATTTTTTGGGAGTGACACTGGTAACACCGAGCATGTTGCCAAAATGATCCAAAAAGAGTTGGGCAAAAACCTAATTGAAATACATGACATAGCTAAAAGTAGCAAAGAACAAATTGCCGAGTTTGATTTGTTGTTGTTCGGGATTCCTACTTGGTATTACGGTGAAGCTCAATGTGATTGGGATGACTTTTTCCCTGAACTAGAAGAAATTGATTTCACCGATAAACTTGTCGCCATTTTTGGTTGTGGCGATCAAGAGGACTATGCTGAATATTTCCTTGATGCCATGGGTATGGTGAGAGACATTGTTGAAGCAAGAGGCGCGATTATCATCGGTAATTGGCCAGCGGATAGTTATGAATTTGAAGCTTCAAAAGGCATGGCAAATGATACTCATTTGGTCGGCTTGGGTATTGATGAAGACCGTCAGCCAGAATTAACCGATCAACGTGTTAAGCAATGGTGTAAGCAGATCCATGAAGAAATGTGTCTTGCTGAGCTAGAGTAATATCCTAAATTACTGTTGCTATAGTCAATTTAGATAGGGCGTACATATGTATGCCCTTTTTTGTACCCTTCGTTATACTTTTTTATTAAACAACTAAACTTGAAATTTATTAATGGCGCTGCGTAATTGCTCTACTAAAGCGCTTAACTTCAATGTAGCCTGACTCGACAATTCGGTAATCTTTTCACTCTCTGTACCAATATCGACTAAGTGATGTAAATTATCGCTAATACTCGCCAGTAATTTATCTTGGTTAGTAGTATCAGTAACAATACCTTGATTAAGGCGCTGCGCCTCTATGACAGCCGTTAATATATTATTTACCGCTTGTTCCACCAACTTAGTGACTTCAACGGAAGCGCTGGATTGAGCGATGCCGATATCAATAGCCTCAACCGCTTGTTGGGCATCTTGTTGCAAACCACCGATCATTTTTTCGATTTCGGCAGTGGACTGTTGTGTCCGTGTTGCTAATGTTCGTACTTCGTCTGCAACCACTGCAAAGCCGCGTCCTTGCTCACCCGCACGGGCGGCTTCAATGGCGGCATTAAGTGCTAGCAAATTGGTCTGCCCCGCAATGTTTTTTATAACATCCAAAATACCACTAATATTGCTGCTGTTATTGTGCAAGCGATGAATAATAGTAGCAGACTGCTGTGACTGCTGAGCTTGTGCACTCATTTGTCCCGCACTTTTAGCCACCAATATTTCAACTTCTAAGGCTTGCGTATTGGCTTCTTCAATACTTTTCATGCCACGATTAATATGGTTTAACACAGTGTTAGATTGTTGCCGCACATTCTCAGTGGTTTGTGAAGTATCAGTCAGTTTATGTTGTTGCTGCTCCACCTTGTCCAGCGTTTGTCGACCAAGACTGACACTGCTTTCAATAGCACTTTCAAGGGTGTCCGCTTGAATAGATATGTCTTCGACAACATTATGAATGTTTTTTGCAACTTGATTAACATGTATTGCCAATGCACTAAATTCATCATTACCGGTGACATCAGCTTGATGGGTTAGATCACCATTACTTATTTTTTCTAAGCTATGGCCAATACGACTTAGTGGTGTCTGAATAGTTTTTGCCACTACCACACCAATAATACTCACCAATACCAATGCCACTATCATGGTACTGGCTCCCTGCCAAATATTCTGATCAACGACATTCAGAATTTCATGCTGTCCATCCAGCGTGCTCTTATTCACTAAGGAAAATAGCTCACTAAAATTGTCTTTAATCACAACGAGCTTTTGTTGCGCTAACTGCATTTGTTGATCTGCTAAACCTTTTTTATCAATTTTTTTTTGTTGTAGGGCAATTAAGTTATCAGGCTGTTGGACTAACAGATTAAGCATTTTCTTTTGTTGTTGATTAAATGCCTCGACTAAACCATCGGTATTCACACCAGCCGCCAATCGGTCGATGAATTCCGCGTTATTTCCTAGATCAGAAATAGTAAAATTGATGTTTTCTAAGATGGTGTCGTATAAAGATTGTTCATTGACGGTAATTAACTCTTTAGCGTTATTAATGAGTGTCACTATATTAAAATCGACCCTAGTACCTGCCCCTACAATTTGCGCCAGCGTAGCATTGGTTTCAGCCCCCTCAAGGTAGGCAAGGTCTAACAAGTTGGCCGCTGCATCATCAGCCAAAAAACGCACCTCTTCAAACAATGTCGCTACGCGATCTCTTACCTGAAAATATTCGTGAGAACTGCTGTAAACGACTTCAATATGAGAAATATAAGTTGCAACGGCTTGCTCCCCTTGGGAAAAAATTTCCTTATCTTGCGGTGATTGTAGTTTATTACCAAGGCTGCCCAACTTTTGTTTAAGCTGTTGAGCTAAATCCTTAAATTGTTGGGTGTTTTGTTGCAGCACACTATCATCTTTGGCGTAATAACCCTCAAGGGTAATATTAGCCATCGTCAATAATTGGGTTTGAATATCCAACATTAATGATTGTACAGGCATTTTTTCTTCGACAACGGACTTCGCCGAAGATTGAATATTGGCCAATCCCACATAAGACAATACATTGGTTACCAATAACAGTAATCCAAATAATATAAACCCTGCAGTAATTTTTCTAACTACCGTTATTTGCATCAATAACCTTATTAACCAATTAATTAAAGAGGATATAATTTTCAAGCACTCACTTTATATTAGCACTCAGCGCTAAGACGTGAGGATTAATGGTATAAAATTACCTTTATTATTATCGCTAACTGCACAGCTAACGTTACTATTAACTATTTAAAAATTAAGTACATTTTTTAAAAGCAATGATATCAAGTGGATCAATTCCTTTATGTTTTGCACCAGCACGCATATAATAAAATCCACTCGAACGAACAAAAATGAAATTCTGATGGATCAAAATCAAGAACTAAAAAGAGCCGGATTAAAAGTCACCCTACCTCGGCTAAAGATTCTCGAAATATTACAAATGCCACAACATCAGCATATCAGTGCTGAAGATGTTTATAAGGTCCTCCTAGAGAATGGTGAAGAAATAGGCTTAGCGACCGTATACCGAGTATTAAACCAATTTGATGATGCCGGTATATTAAATCGACATCATTTTGAAGGCGGTAAATCAGTTTTTGAAATTGGCCATAAAAAGCATCATGACCATTTGGTATGCCTTAAGTGTGGCAAAGTAATCGAATTCGAAGATCCCGTTATTGAACGTCGACAAGATGAAGTGGCAGCTGAAAACAATATTACGCTTACCCACCACAGTTTGTACCTTTATGGTGTCTGTAAAGTAAATTGCCAAGAAGATTACTAATTGTTGATAGTAGTGACATAAAAAAACCGGTATTTTACCGGTTTTTTTATTTTCTATTAATCAGTTATTAGTTATTGACCAGAATTGGCCCAAGTATCACGCAAGCCAACAGTACGGTTAAAGACTAAATGACTGTCACTGCTATCTAAGTCTTTACAGAAATATCCCATGCGTTCAAATTGCAGTCCTTTACCCACTTCAATGTTAGCTAAGCTTGGTTCAACGATGGCTTTTTTAATGACTAAAGATTCCTCATTAATAGTGCTAATAAAATCCTCTTCAGCCGCCGGGTTAGGCACTTTAAATAGTCTATCGTATAAACGTACTTCTGCAGCTAAACCATGCTCCGCGCTAACCCAATGAATAACGCCTTTGGCTTTACGGCCATCGGCAGGATCTTTACCTAAGGTCTCTGGATCATACTGGCAATAAATGGTTTGAATTTCACCCTGTTCATCCTTATCAACCCGTAAGGCCTTTAAGAAATAGCCATTACGCAGACGCACTTCTTTATCAATCACCAAACGTTTATATTTTTTATTAGCCTCTTCGCGGAAATCTTCGCGCTCAATATAGATCTCACGACCAAAAGGCACCTCGCGCGTACCTAAACTGTCATCATTGGGATGATTAGGAGCAATCAACATTTCTGATTGCCCTTGTGGATAATTTTCAATCACTACTTTAACGGGATCAAGAACGGCCATGGCACGTGGTGCACTGACATTGAGGTCTTCACGAATACAGGCTTCGAGCATGCCCATTTCGATCATGTTATCCATTTTTGTCACGCCAATACGCTTACAGAATTCCCTAATGGAGGAAGCGCTATAACCACGACGACGTAAGCCTGCCACAGTTGGCATTCTAGGATCATCCCAGCCGCTGACATGATTTTCCGTCACAAGTTGGATCAATTTACGCTTACTTAACACCGTGTATTCCAGATTAAGGCGCGAAAACTCATATTGCCTAGGCACAGTATCAATGGTGATATTTTCCAGTACCCAATCGTACAAGCGACGATTATCTTGAAATTCCAAGGTGCACAAAGAATGAGTAATACCTTCAATGGCATCCGAAATACAATGGGTAAAATCGTACATGGGGTAAATACACCACTCATCCCCTGTTTGATGATGGTGCGCAAAGCGCACTCGATATAGCACTGGATCACGCATACACATAAAAGGCGATGCCATATCGATTTTTGCTCTTAGGCAACAATGGCCTTCGGCATATTCACCCTGCTTCATTTTGGCAAAATGATCGAGATTTTCAGCAACCGTAGTATCACGATAAGGACTGTTATTTCCCGGTGCTTTAAGGGTTCCACGCAACTCGCGCATTTGTTCTTGGGTTGAGAAATCCACATAGGCTAAGCCTTTAGTGATCAGTTCAACCGCATATTGATGCAACTGCGGAAAATAATTTGAGGAATAGCGGACGTCACCATGCCACTTAAAGCCCAACCAACTAACGTCATTCTGAATGGAATTGACGTAATCAATGTCTTCTTTTTCTGGGTTAGTATCGTCAAAACGTAAATTACACTGACCTTGATAATCTTCGGCTAAACCGAAGTTTAAACAAATCGATTTTGCATGACCAATATGCAAGTATCCATTTGGCTCTGGTGGAAATCGTGTTTGCACGTGATTATGCGCACCACTGGCAAGATCTTTATCGATGATTTGACGAATAAAATTGGTCGGACGATTCTCAGTCTCGGCCATAAAGGCAACCCCTTCTAGGAAAACAAAAAACAAGCATGAATTGGCGCAATGATAGCAGCTAAATATCCATTCTGGCATAAAAAAGCCCGCAAATAAGCGGGCTTTTTTTACTTAGAGGTAAATATTACCAACCAGTAATTTCACGCAACGCTTTACCGATATCAGCTAATGAACGCACGGTCTTAACACCTGCAGCTTCCAACGCTTTAAACTTATCGTCAGCAGTACCTTTACCACCAGCGATAATCGCACCAGCATGACCCATGCGCTTACCTTCTGGTGCAGTTACACCAGCAATATAAGACACAACGGGCTTAGTCACGTATTCTTTAATGAATTCTGCAGCTTCTTCTTCAGCTGTTCCGCCAATTTCGCCGATCATAACAATCGCTTCAGTTTTAGGATCATCTTGGAACAATTTCAGAATATCGATAAAGTTAGAACCCGGAATAGGATCGCCACCAATACCAACACAAGTAGACTGACCAAAACCTTCATCTGTAGTTTGTTTTACCGCTTCATAAGTCAAAGTACCAGAGCGTGAAACGATGCCTACTTTACCCGCTTTATGAATGTGACCAGGCATAATGCCAATCTTACATTCGTCAGGTGTAATTACACCTGGGCAGTTAGGACCAATCATGCGTACACCTTTACTATCAACAAGCTCTTTTGCATAAAGCATATCGATAGTAGGGATACCTTCGGTAATACAAACGATCAATTCGATGCCAGCATCAACTGCTTCAACAATTGAATCTTTACAGAAAGCTGCAGGTACATAAATAACAGTTGCCGTTGCGCCAGTGGCTTCAACGGCTTCACGAACAGTATTGAAAACCGGTAAACCAAGGTGAGTGGTTCCACCTTTACCTGGTGTTACACCACCAACCATTTGCGTACCGTACGCGATAGCTTGTTCTGAATGGAAAGTTCCCTGACCACCAGTAAAGCCCTGACAAATAACTTTGGTATCTTTATTAATTAAAACTGACATTATTTGCCCTCCGCTGCTTTAACAACTTGCTGTGCTGCATCAGTTAAACTGCTGGCAGCAATGATATCAAGACCAGACTTAGCCAATACTTCACGGCCAAGTTCAGCATTAGTACCTTCCAAGCGAACTACAACAGGAACATTAACGCCAACTTCTTTTACTGCGCCAATAATACCTTCAGCAATCATATCGCAACGTACGATACCGCCAAAGATGTTAACCAATACCGCTTTCACGTTATCGTCTGACAAAATAATTTTAAATGCTTCAGCAACACGTTCTTTAGTCGCTCCGCCGCCAACATCTAGGAAGTTAGCCGGGCTGCCACCGTGTAGATTAACGATGTCCATGGTACCCATAGCCAAACCTGCGCCATTAACCATACAACCAACGTTACCGTCCAGGGCTACATAGTTTAATTCCCATTTAGCCGCTTCAGCTTCACGTCCATCTTCTTGAGAGGGATCGTGCATTTCTTGTAACTTAGGCTGGCGATACATAGCATTGCTATCGATCGTCAATTTGGCATCAAGACAATGTAAATCACCGTCAGCTTTAATCACTAATGGATTAATTTCGATAAGTGCCACGTCCAATTCTTCAAACATTTTCGCAAGACCCATAAAGATCGTGGTGAATTGTCTAATTTGAACGCCTTTCAAACCTAATTTAAAAGCGATTTCGCGCGCTTGGTAAGGCTGTGCCCCAACAAGTGGATCGATTTCAGCTTTAAGAATTTTTTCTGGTGTTTCTTCAGCCACTTTTTCAATTTCTACGCCGCCTTCAGTAGACGCCATAAAAACAATGCGACGACTTGCACGGTCAACAACAGCACCTAGGTACAATTCTTGAGCGATATCAGTGCATGACTCAACCAAAATTTTGCTAACTGGTTGGCCTTGTGCGTCAGTTTGATAAGTCACTAAGTTTTTGCCCAACCAATTTTGCGCAAAAGCTTTAATTTCATCTTTATTCTTAACCAGTTTTACACCACCGGCTTTACCGCGGCCACCAGCGTGGACTTGGCATTTTACGACCCATTCGTCACCGCCGATACGATCAGCGGCATCGATAGCTGCTTGCGGGCTGTCAGCAGCGTATCCTTTAGAGACGGGTAAACCATATTCAGCAAATAATTGCTTACCCTGATATTCATGCAAATTCATGGTGTGTTATCCGTTTAAAAATTGTCTTTGTGTTCAATAATTTCGCAACTAACAAACATCAACAAAAATAATAAAGCGCGTGTCGATTCAAAGCTTCAATATGACACGGTAAACCCTATTACCATTATGTGTAGTTAATGTTGTTAATCACATTAAAAAGCTGCCAATGGCAGCTTTAATAAACCGCTGCAGATTATAGCATCCCACAGCGCAGTTGGTAGCCAAAACGCGAACTTTTGGCTATATGACAAGTCTTATACGTCTAATAACAAACGTGTTGGATCTTCTAACATTTCTTTAACAGTCACGAGGAAGCCAACAGACTCTTTACCATCGACAATACGATGGTCATAAGACAATGCCAAATACATCATCGGCAAGATTTCGACCTTGCCATTAACCGCCATAGGGCGATCCTGAATTTTATGCATGCCCAAAATAGCGCTTTGCGGTAAATTAATAATAGGAGTAGACAACAACGAACCAAAAACACCACCGTTAGTGATAGTGAAATTGCCACCTTGTAGGTCATCCATCGATAACTTACCGTCACGGCCTTTAATGGCTAACGCTTTGATGCCTTTTTCAATCCCAGCTAGTGATAATTGATCACAATCACGTAGTACAGGTGTTACCAAACCACGTGGAGTGGAAACGGCAATCGAAATATCAAAATAGTTGTGATAACAAATATCATCACCGTCAATCGACGCGTTTACTTCAGGGAAACGTTTCAGCGCTTCCACTACCGCTTTGACATAAAATGACATAAAGCCTAAACGGGTATCATGACGTTTTTCAAACTGCTCTTGATACTGTTTACGTAAGTCCATAATCGGCTTCATGTTTACTTCATTAAAAGTGGTTAACATGGCTGTAGAGTTTTTCGCTTCCAACAGACGACTGGCAATGGTTTTACGCAAACGAGTCATGGGTACACGTTTTTCAGTTCTTTCAGTCAAACCCGCTAGTGGTTCTGAACTAGCTGTACTTTCGGCTTTAGCCGGCGCACTAGTGGCACCTTTAAGATGTTTTTCAACATCTTCTTTAGTGACACGACCGCCTTTACCAGAACCTTTAACTGAAGTGGCATCAATACCTTTTTCAGCTAACAAACGTCTTACTGATGGACTTAAGGCGTCATTCTCGCCATCATCGGCTACGGCAGTTTGCTCTTTAGCAGCAGGCGCTGCTACAGCACCCGCAACAAAATTAGCAATAACTTGCTCAGCATTAACAGTATCACCTTCTTGTGCCAGTATTTCTGACAGCGATCCATCGGCTGGAGCAACCACTTCAAGTACGACTTTATCAGTTTCAATATCGACCAAGTTTTGATCTCTTGAAACGGCTTCACCTGGCTGTACATGCCAAGTTGCTATTGTTGCATCTGCTACCGATTCGGGCAGAACGGGGACTTTAATTTCCACAGATTCACCTTTGCTACTGCTAGATTGAACACTTTGTTCAGGTGCAGATTTATTGGCAACCGCCGCCGCACCTTCCTCAAATTTAGCAACCACTTGTTCTGCAAGAACAGTGCTGCCTTCTTCCTGTAATATTTCAGAAATAACACCATCGGCTGGTGCAACAACTTCCAATACAACTTTATCTGTCTCGATATCAACAAGATTCTGATCACGAGCAACTTGCTCACCTGGCTTAACATGCCAAGTGGCAATAGAGGCATCGGCAACAGATTCAGGTAAAACGGGCACTTTTATTTCAATTGTCATTGCATTGTCCCTTATTTAATAGTGAGCGCATCTTCAACGAGCGCCTTTTGTTGCTGATTATGTACCGAAATATAGCCTACTGCAGGTGAGGCTGATGCTTCACGTCCGGCATAAACCAATTTGCCACCATCAGGAATGGAAGCCCAAAAATTATGTTGCATACAATACCATGCACCTTGGTTAAGTGGCTCTTCCTGACACCATACCCAATCTTTAACATGAGCATATGCAGCAAGAACTTGCTCAATTTCTTCATGAGGGAACGGATAAAGTTGTTCAATACGAATAATCGCAATATCAGATTGCTCTGCCTTACGGCGTTGTTCGAGTAAATCGTAATAGACTTTACCGGAACACATCACCACACGCTTCACTTTAGCTGGATTAATTTCATCCACTTCACCGATAACGTTTTGGAATACACCTGCGGCTAATTCTTCCATATTGGATACGGCCAATGGATGACGTAATAGCGATTTAGGTGACATAACAATCAATGGACGACGCATAGGACGTACCATTTGACGGCGGATCATGTTGTATACTTGTGCTGGCGTCGATGGAACACACACTTGCATATTGTGATCAGCACAAAGTTGCAAGAAACGCTCTAAACGCGCAGAACTATGCTCTGGCCCCTGACCTTCATAGCCGTGTGGCAATAACATAGTTAGGCCACATAGGCGTCCCCATTTTTGCTCACCTGAACTCAAAAATTGGTCAAATACCACTTGCGCACCGTTAGCAAAATCACCAAATTGCGCTTCCCAAATGGTTAGAGCCCCGGGCTCGGCAGTGGCATAACCATATTCAAAGGCTAATACCGCTTCTTCCGACAATACCGAATCGAAGATTTCGATAGGACCTTGATCGTCGCTAATATTTTCCAATGGCATATAAGTAGAGCCATCAGTCTGATTATGCAAAACCGCATGACGATGGAAGAAGGTGCCTCGACCGGAATCTTGTCCAGTAAAACGAATACGGTTACCTTCTTTTACAATAGAAGCATAAGCCAAAGTCTCAGCGCAGCCCCAATCCAATTGACGCTCGCCGGCGATCATAGCTTTACGATCTTGGTACAATTTGGCAACTCGAGCGTTTAACTTATGACTTTCAGGAAAGCTACAAATCTTTTCGCCAAGTTCTTTCATTTGCTCTAATGACAGCGCACCGTTGTAAGGCACGGTCCATTCTTGGCCAATGTATGGAGTCCAATCAACAGAATGTTCTGTCATTGGTCGCCATTCCTCAACCACACAGGCACCGTGATCTAGAGCAGCACGATAATCGCCAATTAACTTATCAACATCGTGTTTCTCAATAATGCCTTCGGCAATCAATTGGTCAGCGTAAATTTCACGAGGTACCGGATGTTTCTTAATTTTCTTGTACATCACCGGCTGAGTAGCACTTGGCTCATCAGCTTCGTTGTGACCATGACGGCGATAACATACTAAATCAATGACTACATCACGTTTAAACTTATTGCGATAATCCAACGCCAACTGGGTCACAAACATGACCGCTTCGGGGTCGTCAGAATTAACGTGGAAAATAGGTGCCTGAACCATTTTAGCAATATCGGTACAATATTGCGTCGAGCGCGTATCTTCCTGTTTAGAGGTAGTGAAGCCAACTTGGTTATTCACTACTACCCTAACCGTGCCACCTACCGAGAATCCACGGGTTTGTGACATATTGAAAGTTTCTTGCACCACACCTTGACCGGCAATCGCCGAATCACCATGAATGGTAATAGGCAATACTTTGGAACCATCGTTACAACCACGACGATCCAAACGGGCACGCACTGAGCCAATCACTACTGGATTTACAATTTCTAAATGCGATGGGTTAAAGGCTAACGCTAAGTGCAAATCACCACCTGGGGTAGCAAAATCAGAGGAATAACCTGCATGGTATTTTACATCGCCCGAACCTAATGTCTGGTCATGCTTACCCGAAAATTCATCAAATAATACCGACGGATTCTTACCTAATACGTTAATTAGTACGTTCAGACGGCCACGGTGAGCCATGCCAATAACCACTTCTTTGGTACCGTTAATACCGGCATTAGTGATCAAGCTCTTGAGCATGGGCACTAATGAGTCGCCACCTTCAAGAGAAAAACGTTTTGCGCCAGGGAATTTAGCACCAACATATTTTTCGACACCATCAGCGGCAATTAAGCCCTTTAAAATGGCAATTTTTTCATCACGTTTTAAAACCGGTTTTGCTTGTGTCGATTCAATACGTTGTTGTAACCAACGTTTTTGCTCAGTATTGGTGATATGCATATATTCCGCACCTAACGAACTACAATAGGTTTGGTTTAATGACTTAAATAATTCGCCTAACGGCATGGATTCTTTACCGACAGCGTAAGAACCAACACTAAAAGTCGAATCAAAATCTTGTTCACTTAACTCATGATGCGACAACTCTAGATCACGTACTCGCTCTTGTTTCCATAGACCGAGAGGATCAAGGTTAGCGTGTTGATGCCCACGAAATCGATACGCATTGATCAATTGCAGTACTTTTACCTGCTTTGCGTCACTGTTATTAGACGCAGCAGGTGCAGCTACTCTACTCAAAGGGCCAAGCTGAGCCATTTTCTTGAATTGTTCACGTACAGCACTGTGTTTAACTTCGACTTCGACACCTTCAATCATTGGAAGTTGTTCGAATATCTCACGCCACTGTACATCAACATCTTGTGGATTTTCAAGATAAGCTTCGTAAAGCTCTTCTATATAAGCAGCGTTTCCACCAGCCATATGGGACGAATCCCACCATGCTTTCATCACGCTCTCTTGCATTATTGTCCCTTAATCAGCATAAAAATGGCGAGTGACACGCACCCACCACTATATCTCATAAAAAAAAGGTTAAAACCAAACGCTTGCTAAACTGCCCGTTGCAATAGCATAGACTTAATATGCCCAATTGCTTTGGTAGGATTCAAACTCTTAGGGCATACGCTCACACAGTTCATGATGCCATGACATCTGAACACACTAAACGCATCATCCAACTCACTTAATCTTTGTTCAGTCGCAGTATCACGACTATCCGCTAAGAAACGATAGGCGTGTAACAATCCCGCTGGACCAATAAACTTATCTGGATTCCACCAAAACGACGGGCAAGACGTTGAACAACACGCGCACAGAATACACTCGTATAAGCCATCTAACTTCTCGCGCTCTTCAGGAGATTGTAAACGCTCTCGTGCTGGCGGCTGAGTATCATCATTGATCAAATACGGCTTAATTTTTTCATATTGTTTGAAAAATTGCGTCATATCAACAACCAAATCACGAATGACCGGCAAACCTGGTAACGGACGAATGATTAATTTACCTTTACCTAACGCAGACAGCGGTGTGATACAAGCTAAACCGTTTTTACCATTCATGTTAACGCCATCAGAACCACACACCCCTTCGCGACATGAACGTCGAAATGCTAAGGTAGGATCTTGCTCTTTAAGCAAAATTAACGCATCCAACACCATCATATCTTGGCCAGGCTCTACCTCTAACTGGTATTCCTGCATACGAGGCGCATCATCCACATCCGGATTATAACGATAAATTGAGAAATTCAATTTCATCTGCTTAATGCCTCTTAATAAGTACGCGCTTTCGGCGGGAAAGCGTCACGAGTTTTCGGGGTCATATTTACATCACGCTTCTGCATTGACTCAGATTGCGGTTGGTAAATACTGTGGCATAACCAATTTTGGTCATCACGATCTGGATAATCCATACGGCTGTGAGCACCACGGCTTTCAGTACGATAATTGGCAGCGACCGCAGTTGCAAAAGCAGTTTCCATCAAATTATCTAACTCTAAACATTCAATACGTTGAGTATTAAAGTCATTACTCTTATCGTCCAAACGAGCATTTTGTAATCGCTCACGAATTTCTGTTAATTCTGCCAAGCCTTTCGCCATGGCATCACCTTCACGGAATACCGAAAAGTTTAATTGCATACACTGTTGCATATCTTTACGGATTTGCTCGGGTGATTCACCTTTACCGGTTTCAGAGCTTTCCCAACGGTTAAAACGTGATAGCGATTGTTCTAAATCAGATTCTGAAGCGTCTTGGAATTCTTCGTTGCGACTTAAAACGTCCGTCAAATGCTTACCAGCGGCACGACCAAACACCACTAAATCAAGTAATGAATTACCGCCTAAACGGTTAGCGCCATGTACAGATACACAAGCGATTTCGCCACAAGCAAACAAACCGTTAATGGTTTTTTCGTTACCTTCAGCATCAACACTCAACGCCTGACCATTTACGTTGGTTGGAATTCCACCCATCATGTAATGACAGGTTGGAATCACTGGAATGGGTTCTTTTACCGGATCAACGTGAGCAAAAGTACGGGATAAGTCACATACACCCGGTAAACGGGATTCAAGTACATCTTTACCTAAGTGATCTAATTTAAGTTTTAGATGGGGTCCCCAAGGGCCGTCACAAGCTCGACCTTCACGAATTTCGGTCATCATCGAACGCGCGACGACATCACGACCGGCGAGGTCTTTGGCATTGGGCGCATAACGCTCCATAAAACGTTCGCCATCTTTATTCAATAGATAACCACCTTCGCCACGGCAACCTTCGGTAACAAGTACACCTGCGCCAGCAATACCGGTCGGGTGGAACTGCCACATTTCCATATCCTGTAAAGGAACGCCTGCACGTACTGCCATACCTACACCGTCACCGGTATTAATATGCGCATTAGTGGTAGAAGCATAAATACGCCCTGCACCACCGGTTGCTAACACAACTGCACGTGATTTAAAGTAAACCACTTCGCCGCTTTCCATGTTAATTGCGGTACAACCAACTACATCGCCAGCTTGGTTTTTTACTAAATCTAAGGCATACCATTCGCTGAATACTTTAGTTTTGTTTTTAACATTTTGTTGATACAACAAATGCAACATCGCGTGACCTGTACGGTCCGCCGCGGCAGCTGTTCGTGCGGCTTGTTCGCCACCAAAACTTTTAGACTGACCGCCAAAAGGACGTTGATAAACGCGACCGTCTTCGAAACGAGAGAAGGGCAAGCCCATATTCTCTAATTCAATAATGGCTTCTGGGCCCGTTTTACACATATACTCGATAGCGTCTTGATCACCGATAAAATCGGACCCTTTAACGGTATCGTACATATGCCATTCCCAGTTATCTTCATGGGCATTACCTAAAGCAACGGTAATCCCACCTTGAGCGGATACAGTGTGAGAACGAGTTGGAAAAACTTTAGATAACAGGGCACAGGATTTACCTGACTCGGATATTTGTAACGCAGCGCGCATACCAGCACCACCGGCACCAATAACCACTGCATCAAATTCATGTACAGGAATACTCACTTAAACACCCCACAAAACAAATAAGCCTGTGGCGGTATAAGCAAACGCCAACAGGTTTAGAAAAAACTGAATACCAGCTCTGAGTCCTGGCTTCTTCACATAATCCGTTAATACTTGCCACAGACCAATACGCACATGAATCATAATGGAAACTAACGTTGCCAGTGTGAATACTTTCATCCACAGCGTAGAGAATAAATCTTGCCATACGTCATAAGTAATAACGTCGGTGGTTAGAAAAAACCATAACATAAAGAAAGTGAAAGCGGTGATGACCAGCGCCGTGGCTCGTAAGGATACAAAATCCTGTACGCCATCACGTTTAAAAGAGGCTTGATTTGTTACCATAGTGATACTCCTAATAGGACGGTTAACACTACCCACAACACAATAATTGCTTTAGCACTGTTATTGCCTGACTCAAGTTCTTCCCAATATCCAAGGTCCATTACCATATGACGTAATCCACCAAGTACATGATACGAAAGCGCCGAAAGCGTCCCTATCGCGATGATTTTGCCAATCCATCCTGCTAATAATTCTTGCACACATGCATATCCTTCAGGAGAAGACAGTGAACATGCCCAAGCTCCAATCACAAATAAGAGTGCAAAAAATAACGCCACACCGGTAACTCGATGCAAAAGAGATGAAACTGCAGCGGGAGGAAAACTAATCGTATTAATCTGTAAATTTACTGGTCTTTGCTTTTTCACGATTTGTTGCCTGTATGTCCTTTAGGACGAGTTATTATCATTATCATTGAATAAAATATCAGTGCGTTCCACTTTGGTGCATGGCACCGCATCGATGCACTAAAACAATTCAGTTAAATGACGGTTCAAACTTACAATTCATCTGTACATATAATGAACACATAGCTTTAAACCAATCATCGGAAGTATATCCAGCCATATCAATAAATACAATTATTGTGGCAAATTAGATAGTTACAAATAGCGGTAATATTTGGGTTCAAATACCGCTACATTCAAAAAATGAATATTTATTAGTCATTAGGGCATAAAAATTGACTTAGGCATGCTTTAACAGTACAAATAGCGGCTATTTTTAATAGCTTAGACCACAGAAAAATTCTCTGAAGGAGAGCAACACAATGGCAGACAATAAAGCCACACTTAAAATTGGTGACAAGGAAATAGAGTTTCCAATTCTTGAAGGTACTGCAGGGGCCGCTGTAATCGACGTTCGTACACTTGGCGCGAGTGGATATTTCACTTATGACCCGGGCTTTATGGCAACTGGCTCATGCGAGTCACAGATTACTTATATCGATGGGGCTGCAGGCGTATTGCTGCACAGAGGCTACCCTATTGGCGAATTAGCCAGAGATGCCGATTATTTAGAAGTGTGTTACATGCTATTGCATGGTGAGGCACCTACTACTGAAGAATATGAGAAGTTTAAATTAACTATTACTAATCATACTTTGGTTCATGATCAAGTGAATAACTTCTTCCGTGGCTTCCGCCGCGATGCACACCCAATGGCTATGTTATGTGGCACCGTGGGTGCAATGGCGTCTTTTTACCATGATGATTTGGATATTGTTGATCCAGAACAGCGCTTACGCAGTGCTTATCGTCTAGTGGCAAAAATGCCGACTCTCGTCGCCATGTGCTACAAGTACAATATCGGTCAGCCCTTCGTTTATCCAAGCAACAAATTAAGCTATGCCGAGAATTTTTTGAATATGATGTTCTCTGTACCTGCTGAACCTTACAAAATATCGCCAGCCGTTTCTCGCGCTGTGGATCGTATATTCACGCTACACGCCGATCACGAACAAAATGCATCAACCTCTACAGTACGTTTAGCCGGTTCCTCCGGCGCCAATCCATACGCCTGTATTGCTGCTGGCGTTGCTTCATTATGGGGTCCAGCACATGGTGGCGCTAACGAAGCTTGCCTTAATATGCTGGAAGAAATTGGTACGGTAGACCGTATTCCTGAGTTTATTAATAAAGCTAAAGATAAGAATGACCCGTTCCGTCTAATGGGCTTTGGTCATCGTGTTTATAAAAACACTGACCCTCGTGCGACCGTTATGCGTGAAAGCTGTCACGAAGTATTAGCAGAACTTAATATTGACGATCCTTTATTGGACGTAGCAATGGAGCTTGAGCGCATTGCCTTGAGTGATGCTTATTTTGCTGAGAAGAAACTGTTCCCGAATGTAGATTTCTATTCAGGTATCGTACTTAAAGCTATCGGCATTCCGACTAACATGTTCACTTGTATATTCGCCTTAGCACGTACCGTGGGTTGGATATCTCATTGGCATGAAATGTTAAGTCAACCAGGGCAAAAAATTGGTCGCCCTCGCCAACTGTACACCGGTCATACTCAACGTCCTTTCAATAAAATTCCTAAATAGGTCTTGTTGACTGAATATTTGAATTTAGCTAATTAGCTAAAACCAAATTTAAATAGCTCCTTCGGGGGCTATTTTTTTGCCTATTTGATATTAATCCATTATTTGTTATTGGTTTTGGTTATAAATAATTAGCCATTCCTGTTCAAAAAAAAACCATATGATGGATTTAGTAAATATTTGGCCTATAGTGCAACAAAAATATGCCTAATCATTTATGCAAAATTATTATGGTTTAGTGACATAAATTTTATACCGCCCATAAAAAAAGCGCGTAAATACGCACTTTTTAATCGACTTTCACAATGCAGAAACCACTATTGAATAATCAGTCTCAAACTTTTTACAATCCAAATGACTAATTATTCATCGAAGCAATTCTTTAACAAAGCTAAAATACTCATTTATTTTAGTCACTAATACCTCGAAACCTGCATCAAAACAGTGCGTTCGCTTTAGGCTTTTAAGTGATCTGCCACTAAAAAGGCCATTTCCAACACTTGATCAGCATTTAATCTTGGATCACATTGAGTCTGATAACACTCAGCTAAATCATCATCACTGATCTGATATGCGCCGCCGGTACACTCGGTAACATGCTGTCCTGTCATTTCTAAATGAATACCCCCCGCATGGGTACCTTCTGCACGATGCACTTGGAAGAACTGTTGAATTTCGCGCAAAATGGCATCGAAGTTACGGGTTTTATAACCACTGGAAGCACTTATCGTATTACCGTGCATGGGATCGGAACTCCAAACCACATGTCGACCTTCTTGTTTCACCCGACGAAGTAGACGAGGCAAGTTATCGGCTAAATTATCTGCGCCCATACGAGTAATTAACGTTAAACGACCAGGAATGTTATTTGGATTCACTGCATCAATAAGCCGAATGAGCTCATCTTCCTGCATGGATGGGCCAATTTTTATACCAATAGGATTATGAATACCACGGAAGAACTCAACATGAGCATGATCTAATTGACGAGTACGTTCGCCAATCCACAACATATGTGCTGAACAGTTGTACCAATTACCTGTCATGGTGTCTTTACGAGTCAATGCCTGCTCGTAGTTCAACAACAGCGCTTCATGAGAAGTAAATAACGTGGTTTCTCTTAACTCTGCATGATTTTCAGCATTAATACCGACCACTGACATAAATTCCAATGCATCGTGTAGGCTTTTAGCCATATCTTGATAACGTTCTTTGAGTGGATTGTTTTCCACAAACGCCATATTCCAACGATTAACTTCATGTAAATCGGCTAAGCCACCTTGGGCGAAGGCACGCAATAAATTCAGGGTTGAAGCGGATCGATTATAGGCTTCAATCATACGCTCTGGATCGGGACGACGAGCAGCTTCGGTAAATTCAAAACTATTGATAATGTCGCCACGGTAGCTAGGAAGTGACACGCCATCAATGGTTTCAAAATCACCCGAGCGCGGCTTAGCATACTGACCTGCCATTCTGGCGACTTTAGTTACTGGGCATTTACCTGCATAAGTTAGCACGATAGCCATTTGTAATAACACTTTAAAGGTGTCGCGAATTTTTGGCGCATTAAACTCTGCGAATGACTCGGCGCAATCTCCGCCTTGTAGCAAGAACCCTTTACCTTGAGACACATTGGCTAACTGACTAAAAAGCTGGCGTGCTTCTGCAGCAAAAACGACAGGTGGGTAACTATGTAATCGTTTTTCTACATCGGATAAATGGTTTAAATCGTCATATTTGGGTTGTTGTAATATCGGTTTACTACGCCAACTATCAGGTTGCCAATCACTCACGGTTGTTCCTTAAATATAATGCTAGGTGGAATGTTATATGGATACTATCGCCGCTATTGCAATAGCAGGGCATGCAAGATACGGATCTTAGACTATTTATTCAATAGCCAAACATGCATCAATAGTTATTTATTACATCGGGATATCGGCTATAAGACTAAGACAATATCAATCCTAATTGCATTATAGCGATAAAATGAAGCGGCGATCACTTAACCGCGCATATTCTCAATGAGGCCGTCGGCAGCTTGCTCAACGAGATCTAATACATAATCGAAGCCTTTAGCACCACCGTAATAAGGATCAGGTACTTCAACTTCTGAAGATTCACAAAAAGACATAAACAATTGAATTTTATGCTGCATGTCCATTGGACAAATATCACGTAGATCAGACAGATTTGAATTATCCATGGCAACCACTAAATCAAAAGACTCGAAATCTGAGGGAGCGATTCTACGAGCTTTTAATCCGTCAAAATTATATCCGCGAGCCGTGCCTGCGGCCACAGAACGTACATCGGGTTTAGCATTTTTATGAAATCCCTGAGTACCGGCAGAGTCTATTCTGAGATCAAGACCGTGCTCTAAGGCTTTATGCCTGAATACGGCTTCTGCGGTGGGTGAACGACAAATATTGCCCATGCAGACAAATAATATGGAAGTAATTTTACTTAAGTCAGTCATGTAAAGTTTCTTTCTGGTTAACAGAAGGCATCACAAATCGCTTTTTACAAAATGTCTTCAGTTTCATCATCACCACAAACCCAATCTTATCCCAATTAGATCCGCACTCAGTTTGTTAACAATGTGTTGTTATAGTATTGTTAACAGATTGTTATATAATGATTTTATTCAAAATACGGGCGAATTAAATTCGCGTCGATATACTAACTAGCTTAGTTATAAGATCAAGTTTAATTCATACTCAATTAGCAATTTTGTTGAGTATTAAGGAATATAAGCAATGCATTTATTACTGTTAAGCAGTTCCAAAGAAGGCCAAGGTGGCTATTTAGAGCATGCTCTGCCCTTCATCCAGTTGCATTTAGGCTCGATTAAAAATATTTTATTTATTCCCTATGCTGGTGTCAGCCTAGGATGGGATGAATACACACAGCGTGTGCAGCAGGCCTTAGCTGATTTTAATATTCAGGGAATTCATCAAACTACAGACCCAATCACAGCCATTAACCAAGCACAGGCCATTATGGTGGGTGGTGGTAATACTTTTGCATTACTCAACCACCTTTACCAAAAAGATCTTCTAAATGTTATTAAGCAAAGAGTTAACGCCAATATTCCCTATATTGGTTGGAGTGCCGGTTCCAATATTGCGGGCAGTAGTATTCGCACCACCAACGATATGCCCATTATTCAACCGCCCTCTTTCGACGCGTTGAAATTGATGCCTTTCCAAATAAACCCTCATTACAGCGATGTTCAAGCCCCAGGGCATCATGGTGAAACCCGAGCACAACGTATACAAGAATTTACGTGTCTCAATCCGAACATGCCGGTCATTGCTCTTCGCGAAGGTAGTGCGTTACAACGTAATGGCAATCAACTAACGTTATTAGGTAATCGTGACGGGCTAGTATTCTTAGATGACAAACAACAAACCATCAAGCCGGCAAGTAATTTGGATCATTATTTAGTCGAACAATATGATTAAGCTCAACTCAGCTTAATCGATTTAAAGTAAACCGCTCAGATCAAGATAGTCTGCGGCAATAGTTGCGCTAGCGACATGAGGTATTTCACCTAATAACGGCGCAGCCAATAGTTGTTGCAATGATTGAATATTTTCTTGTAAAAGCGGCATGTTCGGCTCAAATATGTTAGCCACCCATCCCGCTATTGCTAAGCCATCTCGCCGAATTGCTTCTGCGGTTAATACAGCATGATTAAGGCAGCCCAAGCGTATTGGTACCACTAAAATTACCGACATGCTGTTAGCGACAGCAAAATCTGATAAAAATTTACCGTCACCTAAAGGCAAACGCCAACCGCCAGCACCTTCGGTAATGATCATATCCACATCCATGGCTTGCAGTGTTTCAAAGGCACTGTCGACCAAAGATAAGTCTATTGTTTGCCTCAACTCTAAAGCCGCCAAATGTGGCGCAACGGGTTTAGCATAGGCGATAGGGTTTACTGTGGAATAAGCTAACGGAAAACTTGAACATTGTTGCAATGCCCATGCATCCGCGTTTCTAAGTCCTTCTGAAGTTTGCTCACAACCAGCTGCAATGGGTTTAAATCCAACGACAGTCTTGCCCAACTCTTGCAACACAATCATTAACGCCTGAGCAATAAAGGTTTTACCGGCATCGGTATCGGTAGCAGTAATAAACAATGAATGCATATCGGTTCTCGAGGTGGCCATTTTCAAAATCGGACTATTGATTGGGTTTTGACACTAATGTCAAAAAACTGATCTGATAGGTCAAAGGCAGCAATCCTTGTGCATTACGTAAAGTCTCATAACGCTGTTCTAGTATTCGCAGTGATGCCCTAGATAACGGCTGATGATTGGCATTACCCACCACCACGTTGGCACCAATGGCTTTGATGGACCCCAATAATGATCGAACATTGTTATGTTGGCTAACGTACTGGCATTGCTTCGCTTCAACGTTAAACCCTGCATCAAGGGCCATTTGCTGTAATTCATTATGTTCTAAAAACGGGTTGATGTGTGCTCTGCTCTCTGACTGGTGCCAGCAACTATGCCATTCGTGGTAAGACCCTTTAGTCATAATCGCTATAACAGCCCTACCTTGAGGTTTCAACACTCGGCGTAATTCCGCAAATACCCTTGGCATCGAAGCACACCATTGCAATGCCATTGATGAAAAGACTCCATCAATGCTGTTATCGGTTAACGGCAAGGATTCAGCATCACCGCCTATCCAATGAATATTGCCGTTTTGCTGCTGGGCAAATTGCAGCATACCTAAGGCTAAATCGACAGCCAAAACTTGCTTAGAAAATACCGTCAATTGTTGCGTGACCGTACCAGTCCCAGCACCAATATCTAAGGTAATATTTCCTTGATACTCATTACCAAAAAGCGCTAGGGCTTCTTGGGCAATTTGCCATTGTAGACTGGCATTTTCATCATAATTGGTCGCCGCTTTACTAAACTGGTCTGCAATACGCTGCTTAATGGCTTGAGGTTGGCTATTCATTTAACGTTAACGCCATATTTATTACAAGTTGTTGTATTTGTACAGGATTATGTATGGCACTTATAGTCACGCGTAACCTATCTGTACCTTTCGGCACTGTAGGTTGACGTATGGCCGTGACCCAAAAGCCCTTGTCTTTGAGTTTATTGCTTAACATAAGGGCTTTTTTAGGATCGCCAATCATAATCGGTTGTATTGCACTTTCGGATATACCAAGCGGAAGCTCATGCTGTAACGATAAATCCCTAAACAACTGAATATTATTCCGTAACTGCTGACGCAATTGTGGTTGCTGCTCAATCAACTGTAAACTGGCTAAGGTCGCCACAGCTTGAGCCGGCGGCATCATGGTTGAATAAATATAATCACGGGCAAAATTCTGTAGGTAATCTGCTATATCGTTACTAGTAGCAACAAAAGCTCCTGCCGTTCCCACTGCCTTGCCAAAAGTGGCCATTAGCAAGGGTACATCGTTTGGGCCTAAATTCGCTGACTCCATAGAGCCTAAACCACTATCACCTAGCACACCAAAACCATGAGCATCATCCACCATCAACATAGATTGTCGTTGTTGGCACAACGCTGCTAACGTAACCACAGGAGCTGCGTCACCGTCCATGCTGTAAATACCTTCAACGGCCACAAGATTGTTTGTATTGGCGGTGTTAAGTAAATCAGCGAGATGATTGATATCGTTGTGGCGAAATCGTTGCAAGTTACCTTTGCTGGCTAACGCACCATCTATAATAGAAGCGTGAATGAGTTTATCTGCAATGATGTTGCCACCTTGCAACATTAAACTTTGACAAATTGCCGAATTAGCTGCAAAACCCGAGTTAAAAAGCATCACTCGTTGTCGTTGTAAACGCTCCGCCAGATAAGTTTCCAACTCACAATGGGCCTTTGAATAACCTGTCACTAAAGGTGATGCGCCGCTACCACAACCGTATAGATCAATCCCCTGTTGCCACGCTTGTTTCACACTTGATGATTGCGACAATCCCAAATAGTCATTACTGGCAAAATTAATGTACTGCTTACCACCAATACGAATATTAGCGCCGTCTACGGCATCAATTTTAGTAGGTTGTCTGAATAACCCCTCCGCTCGCCTTTTGGCTAGAGCGGAAGGGATAAAATCAAATGACATAGGGGTTTAGGCTGTAGCGTCGTAGAAAAGGGTTGGCTGGGTTTGTTCAACTATGGCATCGGCAATGGCGGTTTGATGAACTTCATCAGAAAAACCGGCCCGCGCCTCGGGGCGAATACCTAATTTTTTGAATAATAGTTGGTCAGAATCAGCTTCGGGATTAGCAGTAGTCAGTAATTTGCAACCGTAGAATATTGAATTAGCACCCGCCATAAAGCATAGCGCTTGCATTTGCTCATTCATTTCTTCACGTCCTGCAGAAAGACGGACATGGGATTTTGGCATCAAAATACGTGCAACAGCAATGGTACGAATAAACTCAAATGGGTCGAGATCTACTTCGTCTTGTAGCGGTGTGCCTTCTACTTTAACTAACATATTGATCGGCACACTTTCCGGCTGTACTTCTAAATTTGCCAATTGTACTAACAATCCGGAGCGATCATTGGCACTTTCGCCCAAACCAACAATACCACCAGAGCAAATTTTCATGCCAGAATCACGCACATTTTGTAAGGTATTTAAGCGATCAGCATAAGTACGAGTCGTAATAATTTCACCGTAGAACTCCGGAGAGGTATCCAAATTATGATTGTAATAGTCTAACCCCGCTTCTTTGAGCATTGCCGCCTGTTCGCGACTTAACATGCCTAACGTCATACACGATTCTAAGCCGAGATCTCTTACACCTTTAACCATCTCAATAACATAAGGCATATCGCGATCTTTAGGATTACGCCAAGCGGCACCCATGCAAAAACGGGTTGATCCTAACTCTTTGGCTTTTTTGGCTTCGCTAAGTACTTTTTCAACTTCTAATAAACGCTCTTTTTCAAGACCCGTATGGTAATGCGCGCTTTGCGGGCAATACTTACAGTCTTCCGGGCAGGCACCGGTTTTAATAGATAATAAGGTACTAACCTGTACTTCATTAGCATTAAAGTGCTGGCGATGTATCGTTTGCGCTTGAAACAGCAAATCGTTAAAAGGTAATGTGAACAGAGCATTAACTTCTTTAACAGTCCAGTCATTACGAACAGTGCCTAGGGTAGACATAGGGATCCTTTACAATTGTTGAGGGCTGGCATAGTCTATTGCTCGCAACAAACTTGTCAACTTTATAATACCAGCAAGGTTTACTTTTGGTTTATTTTCAACCAAGTTCATTTCATTATTGAATACTTCAACTTAATTATTAGATAGGCTCATGGATTTAGATTTCGATAAACAACATATATGGCACCCCTACACTTCCACTATAAATCCCAGTCCTGTCTACGGTGTCACCTCTGCTACAGGTGTTAAATTAACATTAGAAAATGGCTCAGAAGTGATTGATGGTATGTCATCATGGTGGTCCGCAATCCATGGTTATAACCATCCACGCCTTAACCAAGCTGCTTATGAACAAATTGGAAAAATGTCTCATGTTATGTTTGGCGGTCTCACCCATGAACCAGCCATTGAGTTGTGCAAAAAACTAGTCCAGATGACACCTAATGGTTTAGATAATGTGTTTTTATCAGATTCCGGTTCGGTGGCTGTGGAAGTGGCCATGAAAATGGCCATCCAATATTGGGCTTGTCAGGGTAATCCTAACAAATCGAAATTTGTCACCGTCCGCAACGGTTATCACGGGGATACCTTTGCGGCAATGTCGGTTTGTGATCCTATTACCGGTATGCACAGTCTTTTCAGTAACTCGATCACCCAGCAATATTTTGCACCAGCGCCACAAACCCGTTTTGATCAACCATGGAACGAAGACGACTTTCTACCCATGCAAGAATTGGTTGAACAGCATCATCATCAGTTAGCAGCGCTGATCATAGAGCCTGTTGTACAAGGTGCTGGCGGTATGCGCTTTTATCACCCGACTTATTTACAACGTTGTCGCCAATTATGTGATCGCTATGATTTATTACTTATTTGTGACGAAATAGCTACGGGCTTTGGACGTACAGGTAAATTATTTGCCTGTGAACACGCATCCATTTCACCTGATATTCTATGTTTAGGTAAAGCGCTCACTGGCGGTTACCTAACCTTAGCAGCGACCTTGTGTTCAGAAGATATAGCCGCAGGAATATGTAATGATGAGCCTGGGGTATTTATGCATGGCCCCACTTTTATGGCCAACCCGCTTGCATGTGCTATTGCTAATGCCAGCTTGGATTTACTCATTGAAAATAATTGGCAGCAACAAGTAAGCAATATCGAAAGCCAACTACAACAACAATTAGCCCCCTGTACTGAATTACCAGCGGTAGCTGAAGTGCGTGTATTAGGTGCTATTGGTGTGATTGAAATGCGCCAGGCTGTTGATCTTGTGAGTATTCAGCGACAGTTTATTCAACAAGGTGTGTGGTTAAGACCCTTCGGTAAATTGGTCTACACCATGCCGCAATATATCATTTGTGAAGATGAACTGACCCAGTTAACCTCGGCGATTGTGCAGGTATTACAAAAACACTAGGCCGTGTTGCTCTAGGCTATTTGTAGCCATTCAAAACGCATTAACATCACCAGCAAGGAAGCACCCGCCGTAGCTATGAGAATGAACATATTCATCCACATGCTATCGGTTTTACGCCTAGCTCTGCGGCTACGAATGATCAACATGGCTAATGTGAGCCCAACACAACTCACTAGCAACATAAATAGCAGGCTCAATAAAGAATGATCCCAATCGGTACGGATCTCAATATTTAAATAGCGACTAACGCCGGTTTCCATTTCTGGCCGTGCTAAGTGAAATACCGCCATCGCGGCAATGAAAATCGACCATGATGCAACATTCAACGCCACCATTAACCGATAAAAAATATCATGGCCAAAACGACGTTCACTAATTTTATGGTAAATATTGCTTTTTTCGGTCATTTTTAACTTGAGTCTGTGCACCAGCCAAGTAACATTGGCCGCTTAAAATATCGAAGCCTATCTTGGCATTGAAAAGTTCACTTTTCACCCCATATTTGCAGGAATCGACCCGAATACTTAGAAAACATGAAAATTCAGTTAATTAAACTTACTGGATATGGAGATATAAATGGCGCACACCCCCGTAACTGATGTATTTGCTGGTAAAGTTGAAGCCGGCGCTGAAGTTGTCATCAAAGGCTGGATTAGAACACGCCGCGATTCTAAAGCAGGTTTGTCTTTTTTAGCCGTTCATGACGGCAGTTGTTTTGATCCTATTCAAGTTATTGCGCTGAGTAATTTAGACAATTATGAAGACATCAAACGCCTAACCGCAGGTTGCTCTGTTGCCGTTACCGGCACCGTTAAGGCATCCGAAGGCCAAGGCCAGGCGTGGGAAATAGATGCCACCACCGTGGATATCGTCGGTTGGGTTGAAAACCCAGACACCTATCCAATGTCGGCCAAACGTCACTCTATTGAATATTTACGTGAGCATGCTCACCTACGCTCACGTACTAATATGATTGGTGCGGTCACGCGTATAAGAAACTGTTTATCCCAAGCTATTCATCGTTTTTTCCATGAACAAGGCTATTTTTGGATAAGTACCCCCATTATTACCGGCAGCGATTGTGAAGGCGCTGGCGAAATGTTTCGAGTGTCCACATTAGACATGCTCAATCTGCCATTAACCGATAAAGGTGACGTGGATTATTCACAGGACTTCTTTGGGAAAGAAACCTTTTTGACCGTTTCTGGCCAACTAAACCTCGAAACCTTATGTAGCTCCATGTCCAAGGTATATACCTTTGGCCCAACATTCCGAGCTGAAAACTCCAATACTAGCCGTCATTTGGCAGAATTTTGGATGATTGAGCCAGAAGTTGCTTTTGCCGATTTAAAAGACGTGGCGCAACTAGCCGAAGATATGCTCAAGTTTGTGTTTAAAGCAGTATTGGCCGAACGCCCCGACGATATGGCTTTCTTCGCTCAACGTGTCAATAAAGACGTTATCACCCGCTTAGAAGATGTGGTCTCTAAAGAGTTTGTGCGCATGGATTACACCGATGCCATCGATATCCTATTAAAATGTGGTAAGAAGTTTGAGTTCCCTGTTGCATGGGGTATTGATTTATCTTCCGAACATGAGCGTTATTTAGCAGAAGAACATGTTGGCGCGCCAATCATCATGCAAAACTACCCTAAAGACATTAAGGCCTTCTACATGCGTCAGAATGACGATGGTAAAACAGTAGCGGCAATGGATGTTTTAGCACCAGGGATTGGCGAAATTATCGGTGGTGCGCAACGTGAAGAGCGTTTAGATATTCTAGAACAACGCATATCAGATATGAATTTAGATATGCAAGATTACAGCTGGTATTTAGATTTACGCCGCTACGGCACCGTACCTCATGCAGGTTTTGGCCTTGGATTTGAGCGTTTAGTAGCTTATGTTACTGGCATGCAAAACGTCCGTGATGTCATTGCTTTCCCACGTACACCTGGCAGCGCCACCTACTAAGCATCTTCGCCACAACTTGATGATTTGTAAAAAGCACACAAAAAACCAGTCATTAGACTGGTTTTTTTATATCTCAAATTGGCTTGACCACTGATCAGTACATTAACTAACAGCAACTAATCCCAATTTTCAAAGAATTGTTTAGGATCAAGAAGGGGCTTATCCGGTAACGCAGTCATCGGTGTACCTAAGTATAAGTAGCCGACAATTTCGTCTTGCTCATCCAACTGCATCGCCTGCTTAACATCCTCAAATTCGGTGTAATGACCCGTGCGCCAAATTCCAGCAAAGCCTTGTGCTACGGCAGCCATTTGCATGGCATGCACAGCACAACACGCAGAAGCAACTTGCTCAGCTTTAGGTATTTTGGGATGGTCTAAAAATTTACAAATAGCAACAATCACCATAGGTGCCCGCAATGGTAATTCGGCAGCTCGGGCAATATCTTTTTCTGATAGATCATTGGCGATAGCCGCCCGCTCAAAAATATCACCCAATTCTTTAAGACCAAGACCTTGGCAAACAATAAAACGCCATGGCTTTAAACTGCCATGGTCAGGAGCACGCAGTGCCGCCTGCATTATATTGGCTAATTCCTCATCCGCTGGCGCGGGAGATTTTAAACGCGGGTGTGAACGACGATTCAGTAGTAAATCAAGTGCTTGCATAACGCCTCAAAAATAAGCCTGACACTGCAACATCAAATAACGAATGCAATGTTAGTTCAACGGTTAGATTACTCTGCTACGTTAGTGAATTGAGAATTACATTTCAATAGCACAACAATATTATTTTACTTAATTAGAGGATGGTAAAAATCGCTGAGCTAAGTGGAAATCAACAGAGGTATAACGCCCACCGCCAATAAAAAATAAGGTAAGTAACATCACAAAATAAGTTGCCGCAAACTCAATACCATTATTCAGCACTACAATGTTACCACTGGCGGTCAGCCAATCGTAATGTCCATAGGTTTGCAATAACGCCTTGGCAGCAGCGAGTTTTTCTGGTGCCGCCATCACCTGTTCATTGTTTAATATAGTACCATCAGCTAGCCAGCTTGAAGCATCCGCGATAGCTAACCAGCCGTTTTGCCAATGCACACTAAAAATGGCCACGAGCATAGTCGCCATTAGCGGTATAGAAATCCAACGCGTTGCCAACCCTATAAGTAACAACCCTGCTCCGAATAATTCAGTAAAGGTGGCTAATCCGGCCATTAACTCTGGTAACGGTAATCCTAACCCCCATTCATCATTGCCGAACCAAGCAACGGTATCGTCAAAATGACTAAATTTATTCCATCCGGCTTGCATTAGCACAGGGACTAAATAGAGTCTTAATAACAGAGGAGCAATACCATCAATAATTCTTACCCGATCCAAACATTGTTGTAACGGTAAATAATAACCTATCAGCTTTTCCATTAATTTATACCTAGCATAAAATGAATTTTCACGTACGCTTTAAAGGATAGTGTTTGTCATGGAAAACTTTCGTTTCAATGCCAAAAATTGAGAAAAATCAAACTGCAACACCACTGCAGCGGTTGTTTACTAAACAACAGCCCAAAGTAGCCGCCAAAAAAAAGGTGGGTAAATTACTCACGACGATGGCCGAAGAGGATCATAAACGCATCGCCATCTTATTACAGAAATGGTTAGATGAAAGTGAGTAGCAGTAGCTTAATAATAATGACTAAAGGATGTTTAAGTTATTTATTAATAACCGTGCAATTTCTGCCGGCGCTTTTGGCTTTATATAACGCGTTGTCTGAGGCCTTCATCACCTTAGTAAATTCATTGTTAGCTTCATTACGTTCAGCAATACCAAAACTGGACGTGACGAAAACATTCGTCATAGTCTCTTTGGTTTTGCCACTGCGTTGCTCAGGCTTACCTTTCGCGCGGCCAGGTTTACGGATCTGAAAACCTCTGGACTCAATTGCGGCCCTCACTTCTTCCACATAAATTAATGCTTGTTTAGCGGTTTTATTGGGGAATACTAAAGTGAACTCTTCGCCGCCGTAACGAAAGGCACGACCTCCTCCACCGACATTATTCATGCAAGTCGCGACCATCTTAAGTACTTGATCGCCGACATCATGGCCATATTTGTCGTTAAAATTCTTAAACTTATCGACATCCCCCATCACCACCGCATATTTTTTACCTAAGGTGCTGACAAATTGCATTAACGCTCGGCGACCATCAATACCGGTTAACTCGTCCTTAAAAGCCATGTTATAGCCGTCTAATAGAATCATCACAAAAAAGGCAATCGCAATGATGCTGTATACCAACAATGGAAACTGGCGATTAAAATATAAACTAATACTGATCAGCATTAGTGCTGTAAACAATAACGCTGAATGGCGATTACTCGGTTGTATAAATAAACGCACCACACCGGTGAACAAAATCATTATCGTCATCAACAACGGTAATATCGGCATCGGTGTTAGGTTTAAGTTCTGCATTGCCGCAGGTAAAAAAGTGATTAATACGCTGGTATATTGGTTCAGTAACAAACTAGCGACCACAAAAAGTCCAAGGCTTAATGCCACCACCGCTATAGAAATGGCAACACCTGATAACATCAAACCGCGATCCCTATCCCAGAGTAAAGTGATCATCGTCACCATTAATAGCGATGGCATTGAATCCTGCACAACTTGTGATATCAACCATTCAATGGGGATCCAAGGCAGCATTAAGCTGATGAGCAGTAAAATTGAAGCTATACATAAACGGCTATGACCGAATTGCATTGCCAACAATGCAGAGGCCGTAAGCAAACCGTGTGGTAGCCACATTAAACTAGCGCTGGGGGTTTGGGTTATTACTGGATAAGCATTAATAACAAAAATACAGCCTAAAATAATGAGGCTTTGAAGAATGAGTGATTTGCACGCAGCTTTGACGGAGATAATAATGGCCAAGTTCCTACTGTATATTATTAATACAAACAAAGGCTTAAGTTCGATATTGATCAGTGTGCCATATTAGCTATTAAATGCAATCTGTTGATTTTGAGTGATGGACAAAATATGCCGAGATTATGTATATAAATCCTCCGTGTAACCCTAAAAATCATGTTAGGATTTTAAATTAACCGGTAACTCCGCATACCAACAAGGACGTCATTATGGAAACCATCAATCTGCCTTCATTTATCGTCTATGGATTAAGTGTACGCACTAATAATGTCAGCGAAATTCAACAAAATGGCGGCGCCATTGGCCGATTATGGCAAGAATTTTATGCAAACATTGCCCCGCACTTAAACAACAATTCAAAACTATATGGCGTATATACAGATTATGAATCCGATCATGCAGGTGACTATAGTGTATTAGCTTCTACGGATGATCCAGCACTGCATGCTAAACTCGCGGATGACGCCAATATTGATGTAAAACAACATACTGTCGCGGCTGGTCGCTATGTGGTTTTTCGTGGTATGGGCCCAATGCCCCAAGCCGTTATAGAATTATGGGCCCAAGTTTGGCAGTTTTTCACCGATGACAATTGCCCTTACACCCGCATTTACACCAGTGACTTTGAATTTTATAAAAGTGATACTGAAGTTGAAATTTATATGGCCATTGCAGAGTAATTACCACTAACCTTAACTCTGGATAAGAAATGTCGAAATGGGAATATTGCTTTTATTCGCTACTGTGCTGAGGTTGACTATATTAAAGGGGAGAAATATCATCCCCCTATAGCCAATTGATGGCATCCTCGTAGCGTTCAAAATGACGCATTTCTCCACTTGTAAACCAATCTCCTATTTTGACACTGAGCTCCAACCATTTTTGATTACTAATAACTGCAATTTTCTCAAATTCATTACCGTGCTTTAAGCCTAATTTTAAATCGTCCCATGCAGCCCTTAATTCCCATCCTTCCAACTCACTAGCATCAACCAATACTTTTACCTTTGGTTCAACCACACTCGCTAATGCCGAATCAATTAAGGGGGTTATTTTTTGATAGTCTTCATGGGTTAATTTACCGAAAACTTTCATGGTTAAAATAAACACTTTTCCGACTCTGTCTATTCCAATAGTCAATCCATGTCGTTGCATTCTGTTGTCCTCATTTCATTAATTTAAAGCTATTAATACAACACTTACCATTGCAATATCAAATAACTGCCGCCAATTCGGCTGCTTGTCTAATTGCAGCCTTAGCATCCAGTTCTGCTGCTACATCGGCACCACCAATTAGATGGGTCTTCATACCGGCGGCTTGTAAATCATCCAACAACTCCCGTAAGGGTTGTTGTCCGGCACAAATAATCACATGATCTACCGCTAAACACTGGGGGTCATCATTGACTTTAATATGTAAGCCTTGGTCATCAATACGCTCATAGCTGACACCGGCAATCATTTTAACCTGTTTAGATTTCAACGAACTGCGATGGGTCCAGCCAGTAGTTTTGCCTAAGCCTTTACCGACTTTAGTGGTTTTACGCTGCAATAAATACACTTCGCGCTCTGGTGGCTCAACCACTGGGGCAATAAGTGCAGCACGATGACTATGAGTACGATCCACTCCCCAATTTTCAAGCCATTTTTGTGGATGTACCGTTAATGATTCCGCTTCGACTAAATACTCGGCAACGTCAAACCCAATACCACCCGCGCCAATAATTGCTACCTTTTGTCCTACAAGTTTTTCATCACGCAGGACATCCAAATAACTCATCACTTTAGGATGTTCAATCCCCTCAATCTGCAACTGTCTTGGGGCAATACCGGTGGCTAAAATAACTTGGTCATAGTCAGCTTTAATCAAATCATCGGCTGATTGACGACAATTTAAATGCACATGTACGCCAACGTCCTGCATTTTGTTATCAAAGTAACGCAGGGTTTCATAAAACTCTTCTTTGCCTGGAATTTTTTTAGCGTAATTAAATTGACCACCAATTTGCGCAGCTTGATCGAATAAGTGTACTTCGTGGCCACGCTCAGCAGCGTAACAACTAAAGGCCATCCCCGCAGGGCCTGCCCCCACTACTGCGAGTTTCTGTTTGTGATTAATTAAAGTGAAATTCAATTCGGTTTCATAACCAGCACGAGGATTGACTAAACAACTAGCGCGCTGACGTTTAAATACATGATCTAAGCAAGCTTGATTACAGGCAATACAGGTATTAATTAAATGGGCTTTGCCTTGGGCCGCTTTATTGACAAAATCCGCATCAGCTAAAAATGGCCGCGCCATGGACACCATATCCGCATGGCCATCGGCCAATACTTGTTCCGCCACTTGCGGATCATTAATACGGTTAGTGGTAATAAGAGGAACGGATACTTCACCTTTTAGCTTTTGGGTCACCCATGTAAATGCGGCTCGTGGCACTAAGGTGCTGATTGTCGGAATTTTAGCTTCATGCCAACCAATGCCGGTATTGATAATGGTAGCCCCAGCCTGTTCGATGAGTTTGGCCAAGGCCACTACTTCTTCCCATGTGCTGCCGCCTTCAACGAGATCCAACATCGATAAACGGAAAATGACAATAAAATCGGTACCTACTTTTTGTTTGACGGCATTAACAATTTCCACGGCAAAGCGACAGCGGTTTTCAAAGCTACCGCCCCACTCATCGCTGCGTTTATTAGTACGTTCACAGAGAAATTGATTGATGAGGTAACCTTCCGACCCCATGATTTCCACACCATCATAGCCGGCTAATTTGGCTAAATAAGCACTATTGGCATAATCCTTAATAGTGCTATAAACCCCACGCACAGACAGTGCTCGCGGTTTGAACGGAGTAATGGGAGATTTAATCGCAGACGGTGCCACATTGAGTGGATGGTAACCATAACGTCCTGCGTGTAAAATCTGCATACATATTTTACCGTCATGCTGATGTACCGCATTAGTAATAATCTCGTGGGAACGAGCATGTTTTTTATTAGCCATGCGTGCAGCAAAAGGGCCAACCCATCCTTGACGGTTTGGGGCTATCCCGCCAGTAACGATAAGGCCAACGCCGCCAGCAGCACGTTCAGCGTAAAAGGCGGCCAGTTTGCCCAAGCCGTCCTTTTCTTCTTCGAGCCCCATATGCATAGAGCCCATTAAGGTACGGTTGCGTAATTGCGTAAAGCCAAGATCTAAGGGTTGAAATAAGTTGGGGTACAGTGCATTTGTATTCATCATTACCACATTTATCTGGTCATACCTGTTGGCAAGTTTACCTTAATTTAACATTAAATAAACGCAATTATTCATGTAGCAATTTCAGCTGAGTTCAAAGCGTAGCAATATATTGCTGAATAACACTGGTTTCATAAAGAATTACATTTAGTCCCTTCGCTAAGTGCCAAGTTTTGAGTAGACTACGGCTATCTATCGTGCGTTTTGCGCCCTAGATCCTAATCTCAGTTATATAGGTAATATTTATGGCTTCAGGAACAAGCTGGACAAAATCTTTATTCGTAGGCTTATGGACACTACTCAATTTCTTACGTAATGCCTTTTTCAATATTATTTTTATTATCATCGCCATTGCCATTATCGGTGCGATGATGGCAGATAATGACACTGTTTCCGTGAAAAAAGATTCCGCCTTGGTGCTGAATTTATATGGCGATGTGGTCATTCAAAAACAGGCCGTTGACCCATTAGAAGAATTTATGGCCGAGGCATTTGAGCAGCGGGAGGAAAACCCTGAAGTTCTTTTAGACGATGTGATCTTTGCCATTAATAACGCCAAAGAAGACAAGCGTATAAAAACCCTAGTATTAGATTTAGAAGGTTTAGGTAGCGCTGGATTAGACAAACTACAGCTCATTGCCAACGCTATTGATGACTTTAAAACGAGTGAAAAACCGGTTTATGCCATTGGCGATTACTTCTCCCAAAATCAGTACTTTTTGGCCGCCCATGCCGATCACCTTTACCTTAACCCAATGGGCTTCATGTTACTTGAAGGTTATGGCCGTTATGGCATGTACTTTAAGACTGCGTTAGAAAAGTTAAAGGCTACTACTCATGTTTTTCGCGTTGGTACCTATAAATCTTATGTAGAGCCTTACATCAGAGACGACATGTCAGATGCCGCTAAAGAGGCAAATAAAGCTTGGTTGAACGCCATGTGGAGCCAATATAAACAAGCTATCGTCAATGCTCGTGGACTAGAGCCAGATAATTTTGATGAAAAGCTCGATGGCTTTTTAGCTAAATTTGAACAAGCAGACGGTGATTGGGCACAATATGCGTTACAAAATAATTGGGTCGATGCGTTAAAAACCCGCGATGAGGTCATTAGTGAATTAACCACCGTTGTGGAAAGCAATAAAAGCAAACGGGGTTATAAACACATCACTTTTAAAGACTACTTAAGTGTTATTCAATCGCCCTTCCCTGATCAAGGCGGTGATAACAATGTGGCCATTGTGGTCGCCAAAGGATCTATATTAAATGGTGAACAAAAAGCGGGCACTATTGGCGGTGACAGCACCGCACAATTATTACGTCAAGCACGCTTAGATGATTCAGTAAAAGCGGTGGTTTTGTACGTAGACTCACCGGGCGGCAGTGCTTTTGCCTCTGAGATTATCCGTCAAGAAATCGATAACCTTAAAGCTGCTGGCAAACCCGTAGTGGCGCAAATGAGTACTTATGCAGCTTCCGGCGGCTATTGGATATCCGCTAGTGCCGATGAAATTTGGGCAGCACCCACCACGGTCACTGGCTCCATCGGTATTTTCGGTATGTTTATGACCTATGAAAACACCTTAGATTACCTTGGCGTACACACCGACGGTGTCGGCACCACAGAATTTGCAGGCTTAACCGCTACCCGTGCGCTGGATCCTCGTATTGGCGCTATTTTTCAACGCAGCATTGAAAATGGTTACGATAAGTTTATTTCCTTGGTCGCTAAAGAACGCAACATGACTAAAGAGGAAGCTGACAGTAAGGCTCAGGGGCGCGTATGGATAGGTCAACAAGCGTTAGAAATTGGCTTAGTCGATAAAATCGGTTATCTACCTGATGCGGTTGCTTCAGCAGCACAACTTGCCGGTTTAGATAGCTACGACACCAAAAGTATCGAAAAACACCTTTCACCTTCTGAAGAGTTTTGGAAAAAGCTCTTCAGTCAGGCTTCCAGTGTTGTGGGTAAAGTAGGGATCGCGCAAAGCGACAGTCGTTTAATGGGTATAGTGAAAGGATTAATATCTGAATTTGACGCCATGGCTAATATGAATGACCCCAGAGGTATTTATGCCTATTGCCTCGCCTGCGAGTTGTAAAGGTTAAACATACAAACCCAAGCCCGCTTATTAGCGGGCTTTTTTGCTTTTAAGGGTGCTTGTGCTTGAATGGCGACATAACCATTAAGTACTGATTGAGCCTAAAATGAAAAAACGTATTTATATCGCCTATACTGGCGGCACTATTGGTATGCGCCCCTCGGACAATGGCTATGTTCCAGCAGCAGGTTTTTTGTCCGACACTTTGGCTAACATGCCCGAATTTCATCGCCCAGAGATGCCCCTATTTGATATTCATGAATATGAACATTTAATCGATTCATCGGATATGAGCCCATTACATTGGCAACAAATTGCTGAAGATATTCAGCAACATTACCAAGACTACGACGGTTTTATTATTCTACATGGTACCGATACCATGGCGTTTACCGCTTCAGCTTTGTCTTTTATATTGGAAGGCCTAAGTAAACCAGTGATTATCACTGGCTCACAAATACCGCTAGCGGAGTTACGCTCTGATGGTCAGGTTAATTTACTGAATGCGTTATATATTGCCGCTAACTACCCTATTGCTGAAGTCAGCTTATTTTTTAACAACACCTTATTTCGCGGGAATCGTTCGAAAAAGATCCACGCTGACGGTTTTGGTGCTTTCGCGTCACCCAACTTTGCGCCACTTTTAGAGGCAGGTATTAATATTGAGCTGAAAAGTGGTGTTCTCTGCAAAGATATTTCTGACAATTCTCAGCCATTTCAAGTGAGTAAAGTAACATCACAACCCATAGGTGTAGTTACGTTGTATCCCGGCATTAGTGCCGATGTAGTACGTAACGCCATTCTACAACCGGTTAATGCACTAATTCTATTAAGTTATGGTGTTGGCAACGCCCCACAAAATGAGGCGTTGTTAGAGCAATTACGTATTGCCAATAGCAAGGACATTATTGTGATCAATTGTACTCAATGTTTGCGCGGAAAAGTGAATATGGCAGGTTATGCTAATGGTAATGCATTGAAAAAAGTCGGGGTTATTTCCGGTGGCGATATGACTCTAGAGGCCTGTTTAACCAAACTGCATTATTTATTATCTAAATCATTGACCGTCAGTGAAGTTAAACAACAACTGCAATCAAACCTTAGAGGAGAATTATCTTAATTCTTTACTAACAAATGCAGCATGGATGTCCTCTAATCGACGTCCTCTGGTATCAATGCCATTCTTGTACAACAGCAATGCAAATAACAACAAGGGCACAGTAATAACCCCGGCAGAAAATCCTAAACTATCGAATAATCCGCCAACACCTAACAATGCCCCCACAATACCACCTATTTTTGAGCTTGCGGCAATCAGTCCTGCCCCAGCGCCACGGTGCTGTACCGGATATATTTCAGCCGCATAAGGGATCAACATTGCAATCACACCACTTGCACTGATTAACAACAACGCAGTAGTAACAATAATGGTAAAGGTGGAAATCATATTTAATGTATCGAACAAGAAAAACAAACTCATACTGGCGGCCGTTAACGCGATAAATAGCACTAGTGTTTTGACACTACTCCAATGATGATAAAGCCATACCACCAGTAAAATACCAGGCAATGCCAATAAACCTGATTCCGCCAACAAAGTATTAGTACTTTCGGCACTCATACCCATTTCGCGTAAATTAGTCGGTAACCATAATAAGAAACCAAAATTAACCACGCCCCATGAAATACCCGCCCCTACTAGACCAATAGTAATTTTTGCGTAATTACCAAATAATAGACTTTTGAAGCTGGTCTTTTCTACTTCAATCGAATTCGCGGCCGCTTCCATCTGGTTATTATCAACTTCGCCATTGTATTGATGCAGTACCGCGCGAGCTTGATCCATTAGACCAACGTTAGCTAAAAAACGAGGCGATTCTGGGATATAGCGATTTAGCAATATAACCATAAGACCCGTTGGTAGCCCAAGCATCCATAACATACGCCAACTAAAGGATGGCTCCAGCAAGGCCGCTGCACCGGACGCAACTAAATAACCGGCAGACGTACCGACCCCTCCTAACGCCACCAACAACCAACCACGATGCCTTGCAGGTATCATTTCCGCCATTAACGTAAAGGTAATGGGTAACAATCCCCCCGCCGATAATCCCATTAAAAAACACATAATGAGATTCCAATTGAAACTAGGCATAGCTCCGCAAATAGAGGTACCAATAAACATTAGAGCCGACAATAAAATTGCCGCTCGGCGGCCCAATGAATCAGCTAACTTTCCCCACAATATCGAGCCAAGCGCAGTACCGGTTAGTGCCACAAAGGCTAAGGTACCGGTGGCCTCACCACTAATTTGATACTCCGCAGTCATACCTGGCATAACAAAACCCAGCGTCGCGGGTTTCATTACATCCACAATCACCGCCACTAATAGCGCAAAAACAAGTTTTAAATGCTGTTGATTCAAAGGGCTATTATCAGCAACATGAAAATGAATGACATCAGTAGAATTGTTCAGCCGCAATGAGGCTAAACGTGGCATGAGCCCATAGCAAGCAAGCAATAAGCCCAAAGGAATTAATCCCATACCGATGAGCATTTCCGAACTCATGGGCATACCTACCATTTGATAGTTCATGTGTGAGGCATGCACAAACATAGGAATATGGGAAAGTACGCCGAGGGTAATTAAGATACACCCGAGCCAGAATGCTAACGGATGATGGAACATATACTGTCGATTACGCACGCATTAACCTCTTACAACTCAAAGTAAAATTACGCAGGACTTAAGATTATAAAATCGGCTCGAATGGGATCCGCAAGCAGTACTACTGATGCACTTAATATCACTAATACTGCTCAACAGCTGGATAGACCAGTTACAATTGATAATCAAATGTATAAAAGTGTTTACCTTGCTCCATTTTAATCGTCATGGTACCGGATAAGCCTTTTAATTGGCCGCTGGCGGAATCCGGTATGACTTCGAGAATAAGACGATCTTGGCCCTTATCCATCACGCCAAAGTGCTGCAGCGCAAAACTGCCTTGTTTGTCGTTCAATAGGCCGGTGACCAATTCAATGGCTACATACCCTGCAGAGCCTTTTTGCGTGGTCCTAGCACTTAGCATTTCACCTTGGCTGGTGGCATTAAGCTCGCCAAAATAGACTTTTTCCAACGACATACGCCCCAAGTTAATGCCGTCTTTACTTTGAGCATAAGCTTCCATGGGTGCTAGCGTGACTTCAAATTTGCCGTTGATTTCCATCTTATTTCCTTACTGGGTAAAATTGCTGATTAAAACAATTCTGCGATACGATCAATTAAGTCAAGTTGTGCTTTACTGACAGGTCCACCGCGTAACCATTTTACTAGTAATTCAACTAACTCTAGTTGCTCGCCATGTTCTAGCTTGCTAGCCATCATTTGTAACTGCAACTGTTTACGCACAAGCGCATCCTGTTGTGGGCTAGGCTTGTCGGCAACAATTTCCATTTGCACCGTCAATTGCTGGCGATCAATATCTGTGGCTTGCTCTTTTAACGCTTGCAACCAAGCATTGGGCAACTTCTGTGCAAGTTCCGGTAACTCATCCCCTTGCCACTGCTTTAAGACTTCATATAAATCGCTGTATTGCTGATGTTGCGCTTGCACTGATAATTGCTGCAAGGTGTTTTTAGTAGACAGTTGCATGGCAGCTAAGCGTTCACGCATTTTTTGCGACGCTTTAGGCAATAACGTCTGCATTAAGCCGTTGATGGTTTCAGTCATTTCTTCCACTTGTGCACGCAAAGCTGAACGTTCAGTGGCTTCAGCTAAAACCTGTTGCCACTGACTAAAGTGAGACTGCAACTGCTCAATAGTGGCTTTTTCATTAGCCTGTACTTCTTGCTGAATTTCTTTACGTTGGCTGAAAACTTGATCATTGATGCTACGGAATTCTGACCATAATTGATTATCGACTTTACGCCCTGCACTGGCCGTTTTCTTCCATTTTTCTTGCAAACTTTTAGATTGCTCAACGGCTTGTTGATTATCTTCTAAGGTCAACAACTCGCCTGCTTGTTTAATTAATTGTCTTTTTTGGGTTTCGTTATCTTGATAAAAGCCCTTAGCCAAGGCTTTAAGTGGGGTTTTGGCTTCAAGATACTGCTGTTGCAGTGCTTTATAATCTTCTTGTGCAACATGCCCGATTTTGAGCCAAGCCTGTTCCAAGCGATTAAACCCTTGGACTTTATCTAACTCCGACTGGTCACCGGCAAACACGTTTTTATATTCTGTAATCAACGCTTGTTTAGCCTGCAAGTTTTGCTGACGTTGCTGCTCTTGTTGTTGATAAAACTGACGACAAGGAGCAAACGCCAATTCACTCAATTCATCAAACTGCTTGTTTAATAATTTGTCTTCATCAGTATCGAACTTACCTAGGGAATTCCATTGTTGCCGTGATGTTTTAACTTGTGCAGCCATATCGGCAATTGCTTTTGCAACGCTATCGGCCGGCGTTGTCGATAAGCTAATTTGTTGCGCTTGCTCCGCTAGCTTTTGCGCTTCAGCAATCAATTCTGGCTTACGCGGTTGGGCGATAAAGGCTTGTAGATCCTGTAGCTTTGCCACTTCTTCACTAGCTTTATCTAAACCGCTTTGTAACTGCACTTGATAGACTACTGGCAAACTTTGTAATTGCTGCACGAGTTTACGATGTAACGACATTGCTCCATGAAACTTACCCACCTGAATCAGCCGGTCAAACTTTTTTAGTTGCTGACGACCTTGGGCTAATGTCTCATTGATATCCGCTTCTAATGCCTTAATTTGTTGATTCCACGGTTGACTATATTGACGCCATTGCTGAGCCAACTCACTTAATTGCAAGCGTTTCACCGCTCCGTTTAAGCTTTGCCATTGCTGTTTAATTGTTTCAAAGTCAGCTTTTACCGCAAGCCATTGTTCAATATCCGTAGGCAATACAAGTTGTTGTAACTGTTGAAAAACTTCTGCGGCTTGTAAATGACACTGCTGCACTTCGGGTAAGTCTTTAAGCTGACTCTGTAACTGCTGGCTCTCTTTACGTAATTGCTGTGCCTGCTGATTGGAAATACCTACCAATACAGGCTCTGCATCCTGTAATTGCTGAATAAGCTCAACCTGGGTTTCGCTATCCAAGGTTTGCACTTGTTGTTGCAATTGTTGCTGTATTCTTTTTATTAATTCCTCTACCGCTTGTAACTGCTGTTGTTCTGCTTGTTGTTGAGCCTGTTGTTGCTGCTGTTGTTGCCATTCGGGAAGTAACTTTTGCAAACGTGTCGCAATCATCTGCTGTAATTGTTGATATTTATCAGCAAACTCAGTCGCCTGAATATTCGGCAACTGATTAAAATGAATCTGCAGTTGTGAGTACTCTGCGTTTAAATGTTGCTGTTGTAATTCAAGAGAGCCATAGTCACCGGTGTCTTTACAACTAGCGAGCTTCGCCAGTACCAATTTACTTTTACGGGTTAAGTCTTGGGTAAAATTCTGCAGTTGCTGCAATTGTTGCAACTTTTCTTCAGCCAGTGACTTAATGTGAGCACTGGAGACTTTTTTAAGCACTTTAAGCAAACTGGCAATATCATCAAATTCACTTAACAAGGCTTCTTGCAGCTTGGCATCTTCAGTGCTGAAAAATAACTGACGGTTTAACTGGGGTTTATTCAATTTTCCCAATATAGACAACACTAAAGCACTATCTTGAGTGTGTTTGGCTAACTTTTCTAAAAAGGCATTGTTAGTACATTGGTTAATAAATTGTTGACGTTCACTAACACTAATGGCCAATGAAGTATTATCTAATAAGCTATCTTCAACCACCTGATAGGCTTTCTTCTTAATCTGTGGATTATTATCGGTTTGCGCCACTTTCCACCACAATGAAAATTGACCCAATTTTGTGAGTGCAGCTAAACGCACAGAAGTATTAGCATCATTAAAGGCTAATTCGTGCAGCTGACTTTTTTGTTCAGCATCCGCCGCAGACAAACTATTAATCGCTATTTGACGAACTTGAGGATCTTTATGTTTGTATTTAGGAGTAAGTAAGGATTTAAATATCATTTGCTTTGAATCGCACTATAGGTTGTGAGCTGTAGGCTTGTTCGGCCATTTCTTGTTTTAATTGTTGACGTGATTTATGGATCAATTCACCGTCAGCGCCTACGGACATATGCTCTTCAGAATGTAACACTTTCGCCTGATAGAGCATGACTGCCTGCATTGAGTTCTCACGTTGTTCGTCACTGAGCTTACTGCCGTCTGGCCATTTACCTGTTTCCACTGCTTGCTGTAAGCGCTGGAAAATTTCTGGTGTCATGGCATTAATTACACTGTCGAGCGCCATCTATAACCCCGATTTCTTTAACCAAATACCGCGAATGCGATTAACGATATACCATACAAAACCGACGAAAGCCGCAAACATCGCCCATTTATATTGGGTACTGCCTTTGTCTACATCACCCCAAAACATCATACCCATACCTCCAATAAACATCAGCATGGCAATCATGGATTGCGTCATCAGCTGTTGGGATTTATGCACACGATTTAACACTTTTTTACGGCGTACATCATCTTCTGTTGCGCTACCAATAGCAAAGCCACAATGGGAACATTCTTTAGCTTTGTCAGATATTTTTTTATTACATGAGGGGCAATTAGTGAGTGCCATTTAAGACTCCAATTAAACACAAGAGCAGCCTGACGGCTGCTCCTTTTTATTCATTAACAATGGGTAAAGTGCTTTTACTTGGTTTGGTCTTTATTAAAGTCCACCCAGTATTCAGCCACCGACTCTTTCATTTCCTTACGTAACATGAAAATACCAAATAAGTTGGGTAATGTCATGACAACAATAGCCACACTTGCAAGCATCCACACTAAAGTCGTATCGGAAAAAGACGCCCAAAAGAAGCCTGCTACATAGAATACTCTGTACGGCATCACCGAACGAGGGCCTAATAGGTAGGTCATGGCGCGGTCGCCGTAATAAGACCAAGCTATCGCAGTCGAAAAGGCAAATAACAATAAACCAATGGAAACAATGTACTGCCCCCATTGACCAAAGTAACCTCTGGTAAACGCTTTAGTGGTTAACGCCGCGGAATGGATAAGCGAATCACCTGAAATCATCAATTTATCGTTATAGGGCAGACCATCGATAATTTTCATGGTGCCGGTATAAGGGTCTTCTTTACTGCCAACACTGACCACCACATTTTCCGCAAAAGAACGGGCATGAATAATAGTGTAATCACCAATTTCTGGTACACCATTATCAACCTTAACAACGCCGTTAAAAGCAGTGACATTGTTATCTGATACATTATTCAAGTAGCGGAACATTTGTAGCCGGTCTTGTTCATTAGTTTCTGAATATTGACCACTTACGAAGGTCAAGCTGCTACGTTCGAACTCGTTATCGAATTTTTCCTGCCACACGCCTGAGGATAAAATAACCAAACCGGTCAAGGTACAAATAATAATAGTATCGATAAACGGCTCAAGAATAGACACCATACCTTCGGATACCGGCTCATCTGCTTTAGCCGCTGCATGGGCAATTGGCGCAGAGCCTTGACCTGCTTCGTTGGAGAACAACCCTCGATTTACGCCACGATTAAAAGCGTAAGCAATAGTGGCTCCCAAGAAACCGCCAGTGGCTGCAGAACCGCTGAATACATCCCCAATAACAGAAGCAAACGCTGGACCAATATTTTCAATGTTATAAAAAATAACCCCTAATGCGCCGACTAAATAGAGTGCAGCCATAAAGGGTACAATTTTAGAGGTGACTGCTGCTATCCGTCGAATACCGCCTAATATGACTAGGCCTAAGAGTATGGCCAACACGCCACCGGTCATCATTGGCTCAAAACCAAATGTCGCTTCCATACTGGATGCAATTCCGTTAATTTGCGGCAAGTTACCAGTACCAAAAGAACTAATAACCGTCGCAATAGCAAAACCGATGGCTAGCCATTTCATGTTTAGGCGTTTATCCATGTAATACATGGGTCCGCCTGCCATAGTGCCATCTGCGGTTTTTTCACGGTATTTATGGGATAAGGTTACTTCTACAAATTTAGTGGTCATGCCCAAAAATGCGGTTGCCCACATCCAAAACAAGGCTGCTGGACCACCTAGGAAGATGGCAAATGCCACCCCACTTATATTGCCTGTGCCGACAGTACCGGATAATGCTGTTGTTAAAGATTGAAAATGGGTGGTGTCGCCGGGGGCGTCTTTTTTATCATATTTACCGGTAACGACCTTCCAAGCATGTTTAAAGTAGCGTATCTGCGGAAATTTAAGGTAAATGGTAAAAAACAAACCCACGCCTAATAGCACATAAGGGAACCAACCTGCGCCCCCTAAATTACCATCTAGCATCGCTAAAAAATTATGTAACGCTTCCAAATGCTTCCCCTTTTTGATTGTTATTTTTTTGGTTGTTATTGCAGCGCTGTCGATAACACAGCGCCTAGTCTTTGGTTACTGTTTTATCTTAATTGATCTGCTACGGCATGGATAGCCACTAACATGTCCTCGCCAAATTGCTTACAGCGTTTAGGCGACCAACCATAGGCAGGATCAGGTAAATTAGCATTGTCTTTAAACGGCATTTCCAGTGTATAAGCCAAACAATCAAAGCGATGGCCGATAGCATTGCAGGCAACGGTCATATTCGCCTGCCCTTTTTCATCTTTGTCATAGCCGTATACGTCTTGAAATTCTGGCGTAGTCAATGCAAAAGCGTCTTTGAAACGATTTTCTAAACTGGCTAAACGCTCATCGTAGTTGGGATTACCTTCACAACCGGCAACAAAGTTATAGGGTAAGGCTTCATCACCGTGCACATCTAAAAATAAGTCCACGCCAATTTTATCCATGGCTGCCAACACTAAAAACACTTCTGGGCTTTTATCCATGCTCGGCGCTTGCCACTCACGATTAAGATTTATGCCCACGGCATTGGTACGTAAATGGCCACGCACTGCGCCATCGGGGTTCATATTAGGAACAACATAAAATACCGCTTTATCGAGCAAAGACTTGGCCACGCCATCTTCTTCATCTAATAAACGTTCTAGTAGACCTTCGACTAACCACTCGGCCATGGTTTCGCCCGGATGCTGGCGCGCTGTGATCCAGATTTTCTTTTTACCTTCCTCGGGCTGGCCTATCACTAACAACGACATATCCCGACCGTCTAGGGTTTCACCTAAATGCTGAATACGACAATCAAATTGTGATTGCGCCCAACCGATAAGATCTAAGTGGCGTTCGTAGCTGTAGGGAGCAAAATAAGCGAAGTATGTGATGTCATGCTCTGGTGTGTGATCAATCAATAAATTTTGACCATCAAATTCGCATTCTACGCGGAACCACTCATCACGATCATAAGATGCCACTGCCTGGTACCCTTTCCATCCATCGGGATAAGCTGAAGTATCCAATGCTTGGATGGTGATTTTATGATTAATGAAGGGGGGTGAGTCTAATTTAAAGTGGAACCACTGATAGAAGTCTGATTGATTATCTTTATTGATTCGTAGCTGAATATTCTCTGGCTCTTGGGCCGCTATTACCTGAATATTACCACTATCAAAATTGCTACTTATTCTCATGCTCTGATATCTTCTGTGTGAGGCGGTTAACTAGGTCTACCCTAGGGTAAAATCACGGTTAATTTAGCATAAATCAAAAGCCACTGGCTAACCCTTGGCGTAGTTTAAGACCAAGGGTTGAACTGTAGCCCATATCACTCATTAATACGTTATTGTCCTTATCCAAAATATAATAAGTAGGATAGCCCTGTACGCTAAAGACACGCTTTAAAGACTCATGCCCCAACATCACAGGTAAGTCGATTTGGTGATCATCAACAAATACCTTAATTTCTTCTAAGTTGGCGTAATCTAATGCCACCAATTGTATGTCAAACTCACTATTATCAAGCCCTATAACGTTACTTATACTGAGCCCACATACAGGGCACCAAGGCGCAAAAAAATAGATCAACAAGGGTTTATCTTTGGCCGACAGCAACAAAGAGTCGCCATTCAATGTAGGTAAAACTTGCGGCGAAAAATGACTACCACGGTCTAATAGTCCTCGCGATTGCCACGCATACACAGCTAATAGCAGCAGTATAAGAACTAACCACTGTAGGGAATTTTTTACATAAGCCTTAATGTTAATTCTCTCTTAAAATTATTTTTTAATGATCCAGACTACAAAAGAACCTATTAGTGAACCATTGATTTCAAGTCGAATAATTGAGGCGGGGTTACATACAGCACATACAACACAAAAAAGCCAAGTTAACTTGGCTTTAGTACTTTAACCCTAATCAGCTGGCTGGTAACTGCGGCACTGAAATATTCGCCATATCTTCGACTACGCGCATGGCTTGGCAGCTATAGCCAAATTCATTGTCGTACCACAATGGAACTTTGACAGTAATCTCTGAAATGTAATGTAGGCCTCATCAGACTCTAATCATTGATGAATATTAATGTTACTTTTCAGAAAGTTAATCATATCACCAGAGCAAATTCGTATTGCCCTTGTTGTTCACTTAGCATTAGCTAAATTGAAATAAATTTCTTTAAATTATTTATTTTGTGGCTGAAAAGACAATGACACGGAGTTCACACAATAACGTTTACCCGTAGGCATTGGCCCATCATCAAATACATGTCCTAGGTGCGCATCACATTGCTTGCAGGTAATCTCTACACGCTGCATACCATGACTATTATCGGTTAGGTAATTGACATTATCACTGCGCTCATCTGAAAATGACGGCCAACCGCAGCCAGCGTCAAATTTATGATCTGAGGAAAATAACGTGGCGTCACAACATTTACAGCGATATTCACCGTTTTCATCAACATGTAATAAGTCACCGGTAAACGGTCTCTCGGTCCCCTTATTACGGCAAACACGAAATTCTTCTTCGGTGAGTTGTTGTTGCCACTGCTCTGGAGTTTTATGCATGCTATCTACTTATCTTCATTGAGGGGTTATACACTATAAGATAACCTTAAAATTAATCATCATTATCTGCAATATTTTACAAATACAGTACAATTTTCAAACTTGATTAATACATGACTGTAATTTAATAACATATAAGGTGAGATTATTTGCCAAAACGGCCCAATAGGCGCATAATTTCTGTAATTTAATTTCAATATAAATTTAACTCTATAGATAAGGTGACACATGACTATCAAAGTTGGTATCAATGGTTTCGGTCGAATCGGACGGTTCGTATTTCGCGCATCCTGTGAACGTGATGATATTGAGGTAGTTGGTATCAATGATTTGCTAGATGTTGATTACATGGCTTACATGCTTAAATACGACTCTACCCACGGTAAATTCAAAGGTACTGTTGAAGTAGTTGGCGGCAAATTAGTGGTTAACGGTAAAGAAATCCGTGTTAGCGCTGAACGTGATCCAGCTAATCTAGCATGGGATGCTATCGGTGCAGATGTTGTTGTTGAATCAACAGGTTTATTCTTAACCGATGAAACAGCACGTAAACACATCGCAGCAGGTGCCAAAAAAGTAGTATTGTCCGCACCTTCTAAAGATGACACGCCAATGTTTGTTATGGGTGTTAACTGTAAAAGCTACGCTGGACAAGATATTGTTTCGAACGCGTCTTGTACCACTAACTGTTTAGCGCCAATTGCCAAAGTATTAAACGATAACTTTGGTATTGTTGATGGCCTAATGACGACAGTTCATGCCACAACCGCGACTCAGAAAACCGTTGATAGCCCTTCTGCTAAAGATTGGCGTGGTGGACGCGGTGCGTCGCAAAATATCATTCCTTCTTCTACTGGTGCAGCTAAAGCGGTAGGTAAAGTTATTCCTGAACTTAACGGTAAATTAACGGGTATGGCCTTCCGCGTACCAACTGCTGACGTATCAGTAGTAGATTTAACCGTTAATCTAGCCAAACCAGCTAGCTACGCGCAAATTTGTGCCACTATGAAAGCCGCTGCTGAAGGCGAGTTGAAAGGTATTTTGGGTTACACAGAAGATTTAGTCGTATCTCAAGACTTCATTGGTGACACTCGTACTTCAATCTTCGACGCTGATGCTGGTATCGCACTAACTGATACATTTGTTAAAGTGGTTTCTTGGTACGACAACGAAATCGGCTATTCAAATAAAGTATTAGACTTAGTTGCACACATTTCTAAGTAATCATATTTGAAAGTAATTAAAGGCGGCGTAAGTCGCCTTTTTTGATCAACAGGTTAAATAACTATGCACCTGAGTAAAACCGTTACTCTTATCTCCACTTCCAATCAGTTCGATGTATTGTCGGTAGACAATGCCACAGCACAAGCCCGTATCAGTTTGTACGGTGGGCATATACTTAGTTTTATGCCTAAAAGCGATCAGCGCGAACGATTATGGCTTAGTGAAAAGGCAGTATTAAATGGTAGCAAAGCCATTCGCGGTGGTATTCCAATATGCTGGCCATGGTTTGGTGATAATACCTTCAGTAAAGCGACTAATGGCACTCTGCCCGCCCATGGTTATGTGCGTAATCAAACATGGCATGTGATCAGTTGTGAAGAAATTGCCGACACCACTAAAATTTGTTTGAAGCCAGAATCGGCTATGGGTTCAGGATTAACAGGTACTGCGGATCTATTGCTCAGCATTACCATAGGTCATACTCTAAATGTTGAACTCACCACCACTAATATTGGTACTAAAGCTTTTACCTTTGGCGGCGCCCTACACAGTTATTTCGCAGTCACGGATATTATGCAAACTCAACTCACTGGGTTAAGTGGTGAATATCTAGATAGACCAACCAATATGTCTAGTAAACAAACCCCTGTCACTTACCTATTTGAACAAGAAACCGATCGCGTTCATTTAAATCCAGTGGAAAATACACAAATTGTGACACCAGAGTTTACATTTAATGTGCAATCATTTGGTCATGATAGCCTTGTAGTATGGAACCCTTGGATTGATAAATCAGTGGCATTAGGTGATATGTCTGTTGACGGCTATAAAACAATGGTCTGTGTTGAAACCGCTGTCACGCAAGGCATAACCTTAACTCCAAACCAACAACACAAGTTACTGCAAGTGATAGCTTAATTAAGACCTTAAACTGCAGATATAAAAAAGCCAGATTATAAATCTGGCTTTTTTATAATAAATGAAACACTAGTTTACTGTTTTAGCGCCTTCGACTGCTTCTTTAGCTAAACGAGTAATTGTATCCCAATCACCCTTTTCCACAGCGTCATCAGGTACTATCCAAGAGCCACCCACACATTTAATGTTGGGTTGTGCCAAATAATCTAAATAGTTACCTGGACCAATACCGCCGGTAGGGCAAAATGTTACATTCGGGAATGGACCACTAATAGATTTAATTGCTTTAAGGCCTCCTGATGCTTCCGCGGGGAAGAATTTGAAGTGGTCATAACCACGATCCAAACCATTCATCAATTCAGAAATTGATGAAATACCCGGAATAAGCGCAATCGGCGCTTTATTACCCGCATCTAACAAGTCGGTTGTTAAGCCTGGGCTGATGGCGAACTGAGCGCCCGCATCAATAACTTGCTGTAATTGCGTAGCGTTAGTTACAGTACCTGCACCAATACAAGCTTCAGGCACTTCATCAGCTATTTTGCGGATCGCATCTAACGCTTGCGGAGTACGTAAAGTAACTTCCAATACGCTAATACCACCGGCAATCAGTGCTTTAGCTAATGGCACGGCATTGGCTAAATCTTTAATAACAATTACCGGTACAACCGGGCCTTTAGCAAATAATTCTGCTACAGATAATTTCCAATTTTTACTCATCATCATTCCTCTGTACTGCTACCAGTACTATTCTCAATGCTATTTGCTATGACTCATGTTTTGCTCAAGGTACGCTGCCGCACCCAGTAATCCATGGTCTGGTTCAGTAATTAAATAGGTGGGGATAGCCTGCATATACTTTTGTAAGCGGCCTTTATCTTCGAATCGTGCTCTGAATTCGCTGTTAAGCACAAAATCAACAAAACGTTGAGCGATGCCACCGGCAATATACACTCCACCATTAGTGCCCATGTTTAATGCAAGATTACCGGCGAAACTGCCCATAATTTTGCAAAACTGGTGTAAGGTTTCAACACAAGTTTGGCAGGTTTCAGCCAACGCTTTGGTTGTCACATCCGCTGGCGAACTACACTCTGGCGTAGTCTTGTTTTTTTCCGATAACGCTTGATAAATTTGCAGTAAGCCTGGGCCAGACAAAAATTGTTCGGCCGACACATGGCTATGATTGCGACGCAAATATTGCCAAATGAATAAATCAGTATCGTCAATTGGCGCAAAATCTACGTGACCACCTTCGCCGGGTATGGCTTTCCAGCCTTCGGTGACTGGTACTAAATGCCCCACACCTAAACCGCTGCCAGCACCAAATACTGCCATAGCTTTACCGGGAGTTGCTTCACCACCACCAATTTTGACTTTTTGCTGATCATTCAATACCGGTAACGACATTGAAATCGCGGTGTAATCATTAATTACATCCAAGCGTTCTAAGCCCAATTGTTGTCGGGTTTCTTCAATAGAAAATGCCCAATAATGGTTAGTCATTTTAATTTTATCGCCATTAACCGGACAAGCAATGGCGATACAACCAGCTACAAACTTATGTTCAGGTAATGAATCACAATAAAGCTTAATAACATCAACAATATCGGCAAAGTCGTTACACAGATACTTTTTGATGTCAGCTAATTGACCATCGACTTCTCGAGCAATACGGATATTAGTTCCACCAACATCAGCAGCGAATCTTGCACTCATTACTTTTGTTCCTGTGTTGCAAACAATGAACAAGCACCCTGCTCTGCACCGGTCAATTCACTACGCATTGCAGTAAATAACTCTCTACCCATGCCAATTTGGTGATGTTCAATGTCAGCTAATTTGGCTTCACGGGCGTTAAGTTCGGCTTCATCAACCAACAAGCTCATTACACCGTTGACAGCATCAAGTTCAATTAAGTCGCCTTCTTGTACCTTGGCCAATAAACCACCATCGTAAGCTTCTGGTGTAACGTGAATACAAGCGGGTACTTTACCTGACGCGCCGGACATACGGCCATCCGTCACTAAAGCAACATTAAATCCACGATCTTGTAGCACGCCTAAAGGAGGCGTTAAACGGTGTAATTCTGGCATACCAATGGCTTTAGGCCCTTGGAAGCGCACTACGACAATACAATCTTTATTTAACGCCCCCGATTGGAAAGCTTGGTCTAATTCGAATTGATCTTCAAAAACCACCGCTGGTGCTGTAATTTTGGTTTTATTAGCACGTAACGATGAGGTTTTCATCACTGCACGTCCTAAATTGCCTTTTAATAGCGCCACGCCACCATCGGGTTTGAACGGTTCGGCATAAGTCGCAATCACTTCTTTATCTAGGGATTCAGTCGGACCATCACGCCATTGAAGTTCACCATCAATCAATACCGGCTCTTTAGTGTATTGCTCAAGACCACGTCCACAAATAGTATTGACATCATTATGTAATAGACCTGCTTCAAGCAACTCTTTAAACAACAACGCCATACCGCCGGCTGCCACAAAGTGGTTAATATCGGCAGAACCATTAGGATAAATATGAGTCAAAAGTGGTACCGCTTTAGAAATATCTGAGAAGTCATCCCAATTAATTTCAAAACCAGCCGCTTTGGCTACTGCCACTAAGTGCATTGTGTGGTTTGTTGAACCACCAGTAGCAATCAATCCCACCAATCCATTAACAATAGATTTTGCATCAACAATGTGACCAATTGGCATATAGTTACCGCCTAAGTCAGTCAGTCTGGTCACCTGTTTAGCGGCCGCTTTAGTTAATGCATCACGTAACGGTGTACCCGGGTTAACAAAAGACGATCCCGGTAAATGTAATCCCATCACTTCAACAACGAGTTGATTACTGTTGGCGGTACCGTAAAAGGTACAAGTACCAGCTGAATGATAAGACTCTGATTCCGCTTTAAGTAACTCTTCACGACCCACTTTGCCTTCAGCATAGGCTTGGCGAATACGCGCTTTTTCTTTATTCGGTAGACCTGACGGCATTGGCCCTGCTGGTACAAATATTGTCGGCAAATGACCAAAGGCCAAAGAACCAATCAACATTCCGGGCACGATTTTGTCACAGATGCCCATGACTAAGCTGCCGTCGAACATGTTATGAGATAAACCGACCGCAGTTGCTAAGGCAATAACATCACGGCTCATCAGGCTTAAATCCATGCCCGGAGTACCCTGAGTAACACCATCACACATCGCTGGCACACCGCCAGCAAATTGTGCCACACCACCGACTTCAGCCACTGCTGCTTTTAATAGCGCAGGATAAGTCTCGTAAGGTTGGTGTGCGGACAGCATGTCATTATACGAAGAGGTAATCGCAATGTTGGCCTTGGTCATGCTAGTTAATGACGCTTTATCATCGGTACTACAAGCGGCAAAACCGTGGGCTAAATTTCCGCAAGACAACACACCACGATGTGGCCCTTGACGACGCGCTTTTTCAATTTTATCAAGATAAGCCTGACGACTTTGAGTACTGCGCGCTTCAATACGCTGGGTTACTTCTAATATAACGGGATTCATTTTAACTCCTAAGGTGCCCATACCAATTCAACATCGGCACGATTTAATACGGCACGAATTGGCATAGCTGTTTCATCTTCACCATCAAGCGCACTTTGTAGTACGGCTTTTTTACTGTCGCCAGTAAGGTGAAGGAATATATTTTTACTGCTAAGTAGTGCTGGCAACGTTAACGACATCCGTTGATTAGGCGCAGAGGTTGGTGTAACCGCAACAAGAATATTACCAGATTGCATATCCAAGCCGGCTGCAAGCTGTGTTGAACAAGGGAACAAGGAAGCCGTATGACCATCTTCACCCATACCTAAAATCAACACATCAAAGGGCTGCGACATACTATTGATACGTGCCGTACACTCTTCTAACCCATCATTAGCATCTGCATGAGCGGTTTTCATGCCGACAAAATTGGCTACTGCGGCGTTGTTTTGTAATAAATTTTCACGAACTAATTTTTCGTTACTGGCTGCATCAGTGGATTCAACCCAACGTTCATCAGCCAGACTGATATCAACTTTGTCCCACGCTAATTCGCTTTGAGATAATGCGGCGAACAATCCCATAGGAGTGCGTCCGCCGGACACCAATAAGCTGGCACGACCTTTAGTATCGATACCCTCTTTTAACATTTTTACAATGCGACTTGCGAAGTCTTGGTTTAAAACTTCAGTGGATGTATATTCACTGCGCTTCATTTTGTACGACCTTCATACCAAGAACGACCTTCACGGGCCAACATCGCGATAGAAGCAACCGGTCCCCACGTTCCAGCTTGATAAGGTGCAGGTTGCTCATTAGTGTCTTTCCAAGCATCCATAATACCGTCTACCCATTTCCATGCTTCTTCAACTTCGTCACGGTGAACAAATAGCGTTTGATTACCTAGCATCACTTCTAGCAATAATTTCTCATAAGCGTCAGCAATACGCTCATCTTTAAAAGTTTCAGAGAAACTCAAGTTCAACTTGGTTTTTTGCAAGTCCATTGAATGAGTCCCCGTTAAACCTGGTAATTTATTCATTACTGTGACTTCAACGCCTTCATCCGGCTGCAAACGAATAGTTAATTTATTCGGTGGTAACGTAGGGAAGCTATCTTTAAACAAGTTATGCGGTTGACGTTTGAAATAGATAACTATTTCACTGACCTTGGACGGCAAGCGTTTACCGGTACGTAAATAGAAAGGGACACCAGCCCAACGCCAGTTATCGATCTCTACTTTAAGAGCAACAAAGGTTTCGGTTTTACTAGTAGTGTTGGCATCTGGCTCATCTAAATAACCCGGTACTTCATTACCCTTAACAAACCCACCAGCATACTGACCACGTACGGTATTTTCATTAACGTTACTACTATCAATACGGCGAAGTGCCTTAAGAACTTTTAGTTTTTCGTTACGAATGCTGTCGGCTTCTAATGTTGGAGGTGGCTCCATGGCAACCAAGGTCAAAATTTGCAACAAATGGTTTTGTACCATGTCGCGCATTTGCCCTGCTTCATCGAAGTAACCCCAACGACCTTCAATACCCACTGACTCAGCAACACTAATCTGTACATGATCAATACAGTTATGATCCCAGTTATTAGTGAACAGTGAATTAGCAAAACGTAGGGCAATCAGATTTAATACCGTTTCTTTACCCAAATAATGATCGATACGATAAATTTGTTTTTCGGTAAAGAATTTAGCCACTTCATCATTGATCACTTTTGATGATGCTAAATCGTGACCAATCGGCTTTTCCAGTACAACACGTAATGTAGAATCAATAATACCGGCTTCGTTCATACCACGACAAATGTCACCAAAAATTGAAGGTGGTGTAGCGAAATAACACACCATAGTGCGTGTTTTATCGATCAGACCAGTTAATCTTTGATAGTCTTCAGCATTTTTAAAATCTATCTTCAAATAGCTAACGCGAGCCAAAAGACGCGCTAAGCTTTCTTCACAAATGGCTTCCGGCGTGAATTTGATAACATTTTCTTTAACTAGCTCAACGTAATCTTCATTTGAAAATTCTTGTCTAGCAACACCAATAATAGTGGTGTCGGCATGTAATAAGTTGGCTTTTTCCAACTGATATAAAGAAGGCAGCAGTTTACGACGAGCTAAGTCACCACGCGTTCCGTAAAGCACAAAATCACAAGGTTCGAAGTTATTTTCCATGACTCTTTAGTTACCTGAAGTTAATGAATAAATATGTGGTGGAAGTTTACTATATGAAAAAAGAAATATCCTGTTTTAGGGATCTAGGGTAAACCAAAATGTTGTAATTTTACAACATTTTGTAAATTATTTTGACGTTTTAACGCAATAGTGTAGCCTGAGACCCAGAAGATTTGGCCAATAGTGTCAAAAACTTACAAACGACTTTCACTCTTTATAACTTTTTACCATGTTAAAGCCTTTTGCAGACTATAAACTATATGAATATACTAGAAAAAATCACCCAAAATAACAGTCAATTTAGTAAGTCAGAACGTAAAGTAGCAGAGGCGATTTTAGCCGATCCGCAGACCACCATTCATTCCAGCATTGCTACCCTAGCTAAATTATCCAATGTGAGTGAACCTACGGTTAACCGTTTTTGTCGTCGTTTAGACACCAAAGGCTTTCCCGACTTTAAATTACATTTGGCACAAAGTTTAGCGAATGGTACGCCTTACGTAAATCGCAATGTCGACGAAACTGACGGACCGGATGAATATACTCGTAAAATATTTGAATCTACTATGGCCTCTTTGGAAGTCGCGCGCCAATCCGTGGACACAGGCATCATTAATCGTGTGGTGGACTTACTCACCCAAGCCAAAAAGATTTCTTTCTTTGGCCTCGGAGCTTCGGCTTCTGTCGCCCATGATGCTTTAAATAAGTTCTTCCGCTTCAATGTTCCAGTAGCCTACTTTGAAGATATTTTAATGCAACGCATGAGCTGCATGAATTGCACGGAAGGTGATGTAGTTGTAGTAATTTCTCACACTGGGCGCACAAAAAGCTTGGTCGAAGTAGCGCAAATAGCCCGTGAAAACGATGCTACCGTTGTTGGTTTAACCAGCAAAGATAGTCCGTTGGCCCGTGAATGTACTCTTGTCATTTCTCTTGATGTACCCGAGGACACCGATATGTATATGCCAATGGCATCACGCATCGCCCAATTAGTATTAATTGATATACTCGCTACTGGCTTTACTTTACGTCGCGGCCCTAAGTTCAGAGAGAACTTAAAGAAAGTCAAAGACACGCTCCGTGGGTCACGTTTCGGTAAAGATTAACTCATTATTTTTAATCATGAATCCCAGCCCCTTGCTATTATGAAATCACTATATCTAATAATGTAATGAGGCAATATTTGCCCTGTAAAGGTGCATCTCGTCAATAATTTATTTAATACTCTTTTCTATGGGTTTTTGGCGTGGATTAGAGTTGATTATTTTCCCGTTTATGCCATAGTGCGTTAATATTTTGTAATTTAATTACAACAAATCCAATGAACCACAAGCAAAGGTTATTATGATGCTACGAAGAACGAAAATTGTCGCTACTTTAGGTCCGGCTACCGACAGTAAAGAACAAATTAAAGCGATTATTAATGCTGGAGCAAATGTTGTACGCATGAACTTCTCTCATGGTACTGCTCAAGATCATATCGACCGCGCAATCCGTGTTCGAGAAGCTTCGGAAGAGTTAGGTAAATTTGTCGCCATCTTAGGCGATTTACAAGGACCTAAAATACGTATCGCTAAATTCGTAGAAGGTAGCATTATTCTAGCTATGGGTGACAAGTTCACTTTAGATGGCGACATGGACTCTACTGCTGGTACCAAACTAGCCGTTGGTATTGATTATAAAGCCTTACCTCAAGATGTATCCGCTGGTGACTTATTACTATTAGATGATGGTCGCATTCAATTGCAGGTAGAATCGGTTGAAGGTAATAAGGTACACACTGTTGTTACCGTATGTGGCAAATTATCCAACAATAAAGGCATCAATCGTTTAGGCGGTGGCTTATCTGCAGAAGCATTAACAGAAAAAGATAAAGAAGATATCAAAACCGCAGCGAAAATTGGCGTTGATTACTTAGCAGTTTCATTCCCACGTAATGGCGCTGATATGCGTTATGCTCGTGAATTAGCCATTGCAGCCGGTTGTACTGCAAGAATGTGCGCTAAAGTTGAGCGTGCGGAAGCGGTAGAAACTGATGAAGCCATGGATGACATAATCCTAGCGTCTGACGCAGTCATGGTTGCCCGTGGTGATTTAGGTGTAGAAATTGGTGATGCAGAATTAGTCGGTGTACAGAAGAAATTAATCTCTCGTTCACGTCAATTAAACAAGTTAGTTATCACTGCTACGCAAATGATGGAGTCGATGATCGACTCGCCTATGCCAACCCGTGCAGAAGTAATGGATGTAGCCAATGCGGTATTAGATGGTACTGATGCTGTGATGTTATCTGCAGAAACTGCAGCGGGTAACTTCCCAGTAGAAACCGTGCTGGCAATGGCACGTGTTTGCGAAGGTGCAGAAACTCACCCTAGTGTAAAAGTCTCTAAGCATCGCAATGAAGAGTGCTTTAGCTCAATTAGTGAAACTACTGCCCTATCAGCGGTTTATGCAGCTAACCATTTATCTACCATTAAAGGTATCGTCGCCTTAACCGAAACCGGCGATACTGCGCGTCTAATGTCGCGTATTACTTCATCTTTGCCTATTTATGCTATGTCCCGTCATTCAGGACCGTTAAATGAAATGGCGTTGTTCCGCGGTGTTAAGCCGGTCTATTTCAATTCTAAGCATTGCCAACCAGGACGTTTAACTTACGATGTTAAATCACGTTTGGTAGAGAAAGGCTTGGTACAACCTGGCGATCAATTAATTATGACCTACGGTGATAATATGGAAACTGTTGGTGCTACCAACAGCTGTAAAATCATTACGGTTTAATATTGTTATATTATTGATAGGGCATCGTCGTTGTAGAACGTCTACTACGACGATGCTTTTTTACATTACCTGAATGATATCTGCGTAAATATTTAAGACTTAAAGTATAAATCACGCCACCTACTGCTCCAGATAAACATTGCAACATTAGCCCCATAAAACTTCTTGCACCTGCAATTAAAGTCACGTCAAATATTGGTTTCATCAATAAATGAACCGTTAATACCGCAATAAAACCACCAACGGGATATACCCAATAAGTTAAATGCTGGCCTACAATTCTGTAGCGATTTCTAATTGATGACATCACCACAAAGGCCAATAACAACGATAATGTCAATATGCTGCCATAGCCCGGCGCTAAGCCAGCTAAATCTTTTAACGACATTTCAATACGAATAGCCATATTCATCACAACGCCCACATCGACCAGTCCATTTAACACGAATTGGGTATGTGCGATGCTGGCTAAGATGAAAGTCGTGATTGACGCCAACATAAAACTTAAGGCTAATCTGACAACTTTATTCACTTTTAATTTTTCTCATCTGCACTTTTCTGCGTGGTAAGTAGTGTATTTCATTGAAATAATTGCTAATTTCTTCAACAATGTAAACTACTTTATAACAAGCTAAAAACATTATTGGACAATTTTATGAATCCACTTCGTCGTGTGCGTCGATACTCACTGATGTTTTTTGCTTTGCTGAATGTCTATTCCCTTGCTCTTTTTGCCGAGCCCAACGAAAACCCATTTCCTGAATTTAAGTTAAGTCTGGTTGTTACGGATTTAAACAATCCTTGGGCTTTCGTGTTTCTCGAACAAGATAAACTCTTGATTACCGAAAAATCGGGCCGCTTATTATTAGTCCAGCACGGACATATTCAAAGTTGGATCCTAGGTATACCTGAAGTACTCAACCAAGGCCAAGGTGGATTAATGGATGTGGCATTACATCCTGATTATCAAAACAATGGCTGGATATATTTAAGCTATGCCTATGAAGATGATGAAGGTAACGCCACTAGGGTGATCCGCGGGCATTTAGATAATTACACCTTTATCGACCAACAAATTATTTTCACTGCATCGCCACTTAAACAAACGCCAGTACACTACGGCGCTCGCTTAGCTTTTTTGCCCGATAATAGCTTATTAATTACTGTCGGCGACGGCTTTGATTACCGCGAAGAGGCACAGCGTCTAACCAGTCAATTAGGTAAAATCATTCGTGTGAATGACGATGGTAGCCTGCCTAGCGACAATCCTTTTGCCAGTCATAAAGAGTATGATCCCTATATATACTCCTACGGTCACCGCAATCCCCAAGGGCTAATTTACGATCACGTCAATAACCGTATTATTGCCCATGAACACGGCCCTACCGGTGGAGATGAAATTAATGTAATAGAAGCCGGTGAAAACTACGGCTGGCCTGTGATTACCAAAGGTACAGATTACTCAGGTGCGCTTATCAGCCCTTACAAAACCTACCCAGGAATGAGGCTTCCAAATTTTGACTGGACTCCTTCAGTGGCCCCTTCATCGATGATCCAATATAAAGGCGCCATGTTCAACGAATTAAAAGGTGACTTGCTGATTTCAACCCTTAAATCCCATGATATAAAATGGCTACAAATGAAGGATAATCAATTTATTCAGCAGCACAGCATTTTAGGCCATCTCAATCATCGTATTCGTGATATCGATGAAGATGGAGATGGCGCAATTTATGTATTAACCGATGGTGAGAATGCGAGCTTAATCAAGCTTACAGCCAAAGATGTAATAGTGGAAACGTCACAAATAACAACAGAATAACTAACAATAAATGTGGAAATGCCACCGTAGGACGGAGGCATTGTTTTGCATATTCACACACAAGTCCAAGCATTCCTGGCCGATGTTGCATCCATTGACGATGCAACTGAAAGGCGTCAATGGGGTTATTTTCCGCTAGCGCCGTTTCAATAGTCACAATGCGATCCAATAATCGCGACTGCATGGTTTTGTACATGGCTTCAAGCACATACACTATTGCTACTAGGGCAATACCTGCGCCAAATGTATACATTAAACACCAAGCGCAAATCACCACATTGATAACTTTCAACCACAAACAGCGGCCTTCTATATCTTCAGATTGTTGTTGAAGTGCTAACCATTCTTGCTGTAATTGCTGCATTCGTTTTCCTACTCTCTACTGTCATCTATATAATATTACGAGTTTGTTTGTGCTTTACCCTTGCCTATGGAGACAACCATTGAGCCACACACCACTAAGCCAGCGCCGATATAAGCTAACCAATTCAAATCACTAGGTGCAAAGTATTGCGGCCATACATCAATCGCCACATACATACTCAGAATGGTAATTAATGGCGCTAGGGCAATTACAGCACTCACCTTTGATGCATGCCACACATACATCGCCTCGGTAAAAGCGCCATAACCGATCACAGTATTTAGACAACAAAAAATTAACGCGCCTACCTGCAACAGTTCCAAATTAATCACTGCGGGTAAATTAGAAAAAGGCAGTAACGTAATCACCCCCGCCAAATACATTATTAAGGTGACTTGCTTAGCGGTCATGGTGCGCATTAACTTTTTTTGCAATAAGCCATAAATGGCCCACGCAATGGCAGCGATGATAATAAGAATAACCCCAAAGCTATAGTCATTCATGGATAAAAAGAGCTCATCTAAGCGATTATTAAAAAATACCATGAGCCCAATAAACAACATGACCGCCCCCACCCACTCCAGCGTATTGAAATGTTCTTTATAAAAATAAACACCACCAACCATCAATAAAAACGGCGCTAATTGAATCACCACTTGCCCTGTTTCGGGATTGAGGTAATCCAACCCCATTAAATAGAATACGTAATTCACCACGAGTCCCAATGCGGCGACTAGTAGAATAAGATTATTATTACGACTTAACGCTCTCATTGACGGTAAAGCGCCAACCCGCACTAGCATTAACATCACAATCAAAAAGGCGGCGGCAAAACGGTACCAAGTAATGGTAATAGCATCTAACTGATGAAGTACTAGCTTGAGAAAAACAGGTAAAACTCCCCACATCACCGCAGTGATCAAGGACAAAATAAAGCCATACCAATGGCGAACTTCAGTGGTCGGTTGCATTATTTGGGCTTACTCGATTCCAAGCAAAAGTATTACTCGGGTTGGTTTTTAATTCATTAACAATGGCCATTGTATGGCATATTTACCCAACCACCAGCGTGGTTTAAATTAATAGGTAATAATATTACGAAATATTTGTTTTTCGGCTGCTATTCCTGCTAACTTACTGCTGTTTTAACAAATTCATTACAATTATTAGCAAGTCAGTTATAGCACCTGACATTGGCCATCATGCACTATCGGTTTAGATATCATTGGCGTCAATAGCACTTGGAGAAGAGTAGTAGATGAAGCGCATAGCAGTTTTAACGTCGGGTGGCGACGCGCCAGGAATGAACGCCTGTATACGTGCCATTACGCTGACCGCCCATCGTATGCAAATGGAAGTAATTGGGTTTCGTCATGGTTACAACGGTTTATTAAAGCGTGAGTACCAACCACTACACCCCGGTGATGTAGTGGATATTATTCAACGTGGTGGCACCATTTTACGTAGCGCCCGTTGCCCAGAATTTGTCACCGCGGAATCCGCCGAAAAAGCCGCGCGTAATTTAGATAATATGCATATCGATGCCTTACTGGTGATCGGCGGTAACGGCTCGTTTAAAGGGGCTGAACATCTAGCTAATTATTGGAACGGCAACATTATCACCCTGCCCGGCACCATTGATAATGACATTGCGGGCACCGACGGTACGATAGGCTATTATACGGCTATCGATACTGCGCTGGAGGCGATTGATAAAGTACGGGATACCGCGGATGCCTTTGAGCGTATTTTCCTCATTGAAGTAATGGGTCGTCACGCTGGCTTTATTGGTCTTAACTCCGCTATCGGATCCGGTGCAGAGCAAATGTTACTACCAGAGTTATTGGAAGATGGTGAAGTCAATCTTGAACAAATCATCCGCCACGTTAAAGTCACCCGTAAAAAACGCGGTGGCTGTAGTTATATCATCATTATTACTGAACATTTGTATCCTGGAGGGGCAAGCGCCTTAGCGGATAAATTGACTGCAGAAATGGGCGTGGATTGTCGCCCAGTCATTCTCGGCCATATTCAACGAGGAGGTTCACCGGTTAGCATGGATCGAGTTTTAGCCACTAAACTTGGGGCCTATGCAGTAGAAGCGGCTAGAGATGGCAAACATCTGGTGATGATAGGTGAGCAAAATGGCCATGTGGTTGAAGTGCCATTAGCAGATACCCGTACGATGGAAAAACCTCTGGATCCTTACCTAGTTAAAATCCAAACAGATTTCTTCGATCTCGTAAAAAACCCTAGCTAAACCCCATTTTAAGTTTTTCATTCTTCCCCTAGCGTTAACCGACCATTCAAGGTTAGCGCTAGTGCTTCACCTAGACGCCTATCAATGCTTTAACTTGGTCTCGATGACTACGGCTGACTTTAATTTCAGTGCCGTTTTGTAGAATCAGATGGTACTCACCGCTAATACGGCTAACCATTTTACTGACTTCGTTAATATTCACTATAGCGGAACGATGAGCGCGCACAAATAATCGTGGATCCAATTCATTTTCCAGCTCTTTCATGGTGCTGCGCATAATATGGGTGCCTATGGACGAATGCACACACATATAATCGCCAGCGGCATCTATCCATTTAATATCTTTCATGGCCACTCGAGTCACCTCAGAGCCATCTTTAATTGCCAAGGTATCGGCAAATTGACTGATTCTGATCGGCGTGCCCTGTGCTAAATGACGTAAAATATCCTCACAACTATCACCGGTAATCCCCGCGACTAAATGCGCCAGTTTATCTTTATATAATTGCTGTTGTTGTGCAGAAAAATAATGCACCACTTTGTTAACTGCACTCATTAAGCGATCGTCGTCCACTGGTTTTAACACATAATCCATGGCATGCACTTCAAAGGCTTTAATCGCATAGGAATCAAACGCAGTAACAAACACTATTACCGGTATTTTGTGCTGTTTATTATGTAAAAACTGCAACAGTTCAAAGCCGTTCATACCCGGCATTTGAATATCTAAAAACACCAAATCAGGCTGCCATTGGGGTATTTTCGCCGCAGCATCACTACCGTTGATACATTCGCCGATGATATCTAGGTCAGTGTATTCACTTAAGCGAATAGCCAAGCCTTTGCGCGCTAATGGTTCATCATCAACAATGACGGTAGTGATTTTATTCATCATCAATCACCTGATAAGGTATACGAATACTGACCTTAACCCCGGTTGGCTCATTGGCACTAAATTCAAGGGTGTAATTATCGGCATAGAGTGAGGATAATCGTTCTTTGATATTTGGCAACCCCACGCCATTATTACGATATAGGTCGCCCTTAACTATTTCGATACCGGGCCCATTATCTGACACTTCAATTAGCAAATTATTGGCAAACACCGTGGCGGCAATAGCAATCTCTCCGCCCGTTTCCAGTTGCGCAATGGCATACTTGATCGAATTTTCAATAATTGGCTGCAATAACATACTCGGTACCAAGGCTTTTTCAGCCTCTGCAGAAATCGCCAATTTAACCGTTAAACGTTCGTCAAAACGCACCTTTTCAATTTCCAGATACAAAGACTCCACCTGAATTTCCTGCTTAAGCGGGACTTTCTTAATAGGGTCGGTATCCAAAGAGTAGCGCAAAAAATCACTCAAACGACTGACCATTTTATTGGCTGTAGTATGGTCTTTCATTAAAATCAGCGTTGAAATAGCGTTAAGGGTATTAAATAGAAAGTGTGGATTAAGCTGGTAACGCAACATTTTTAAGTGAGCTTGATGAGCAACATTGGATGCCAGTAATACGTTGCGTTTTTCCACTTGTAATGCTTGATAGTACTTGATGACAAAGTACAAGCCACTCCAGCAAAATACAATATAAAACGATGCCAAACTATTACTAAAATAGTAAATAAAGTCATCAGGGCGGTAACCGTATTTATATATTTCCCAATAATGAAAATTTTTCACTACCGTCCACACTAATGCCACCAAATAAGAACCGACCACAGCAGTTAAAATAAGCATTATTGGAGATACATGGCTAATGCGGTGATAAAGGTAACGTAAAGGAATAGTCAGTAACCAACCGGCCACCGCATTAAGTAAAATAACAAAAACAAACACGGAGCGCATATCATGTAAAAAAGAGCCGATATAATAGATTAGGGCAAAACCCGCCCAACCAGCGCTGTGCAATACCCAGAAGAACCGCTCTTTATCTTCAAACCACTTATTAATTGCCGTCACTGAACACTCTCATGATTATCAAGCCCACATTATATAAGCACCAATGTTATATACACGGAGCTTTAACCTAAGACTACGGCGTTTTATCGTATTTAATGAATTATCAGAGAACTCAATTAATACCGGATTAGTACTGGATATTAATTTTCTTCAGCCAAGCTGCCACAAGCCAAGCCGGACCTATTAACAAAAATTGTAAGTCTTTAAAAAAAGAGGGCTTTTTACCTTCGATATGATGACCGATAAATTGTAAAATCCACATCACCACAAAAAGCGCTAAGCTAAATTGCCATACCGAAATAAGTTGCTCTTCCAACACGCCAATAAAATAAAATCCCAACATGGACATAAGGGTCATTGCTGCACCAATAGGGCCAGAAAGCTTAAAGTAATAATATAAAGCGGGGATCACGGCAATATGAGCAAAAGTCACATCGTATTTCACCATTAGGTCTGCTTGAGGGATGGAATATAGAAGGCCTAGGGTGACAAAATATATCGCTGGAACAGCAATGTTATGGATTAATTTGTTGGTTTTATTTTGATGGCTTTGGCCATACTCATTTAACAAAATATCTATTTCACGCATAACCTAATGACCTCGTAGTTACCCCTTTATCTATGAATCAATCGCAGACTAATGCCAACACATTTTAGGGGTTATTGTTGTTTTTCTCTACTCTACCCCAAGAGTTGGCTTACGTCGATATAGGTTTATTTAGAACGCCAGCAGCAAATCATCGAGCAAGGCTTTGATGTTTTCTTCCGACTCCTCGAATTTGATCCCAAAGTAATGATTGAGTTCATCTGATTTGTAATTAACCACTTTACTAGACAATTTATAATCTGTTTCACTGCGAGTGGTAATACTCACAACGACGTCCGCCAGTTCAATTTTTTTGCCCCCTACCTGCTCTTTTTTAAGGGTAAAGCGGCAGCCTGTCTGAGAGATATCAACAATCACACCTTCATAAAGCTGTTTTCCACCTAATCCATCAGTCAATTTAGCCGGAATACTAGCGAGCGTCCGTTTGGTTGAACGTAAACCATGCAACTGAATACTAGAGGGGAAGTTAAGAAAAATAATATGAATTGGCTTAGTCAGTATAAAAACAACTTTACTCTTGAATGCCACAATTTCCCCAGAATGCTCTTCCAAAATGTAACGCACAATTATTTCGCCATCTGGGAATATGACATCCCTGAGTCCACCCCATTTTGCTTCATCAGGAAATTTAACTAACAGCAGGCGGCCATTATCACGGCCGATAAATTCGGTGCGCACACGTTTAGTGCCGGTTGGCGTGGTCAATTGTAAGTCTAAAGAAATACCAGAATGCATTGCTTTTAGCTTTGCCAAGTCTTCAACACTTAGTTTTTTTGTAACTGCCATAATGGATCAATTCACATTTCAATGATTAAATTGCTTAACACTTTCCAACCTCACTATAGAGGTAACGATGCAGGAAGGAAAAGTGACCAAACTGATGTATAGTTGTATTTTACCTATTCAACAACCAATTGCCGAGTCTAAATGTCTGAAAACAGTCATCTTTTACACTACCATGTAAATTCAAATGGGTTTAACGACCACACCTTCGAAATTACCCTCAATATTTTAAATCCGAATCCTGCAGGTCAAACTCTGTGTTTACCGGCGTGGATCCCCGGCAGTTATATGATCCGCGACTTCAGTAAACATATTATCGCCTTTGCCGCTTACGATCATCAGCAGCAACCATTATCCTTTAAAAAAATCGATAAACAAACATGGCAACTTGCAGCCACTTCAGCAGCAGTGAAAGTCGTTTATCGGGTATATGCCTTTGATTATTCGGTGCGAGGCTCTTACCTTGCTAATGACTTCGGCTTTTACAACGGTACTAGTCTATTCTTAGCGGTTGAAGGGCAAACAGATATCCCTATTGGTATTACGATTGAGAAGCCCAATAGTGCGGATTGCCTGCAATGGCGAGTTTCCACCACCTTAGCAACCTGCCCGCAAACCCCATTACACGAATTCGGTGAATATAGCGCAGAAGATTACGCCGACTTAATAGATCATCCTGTGCTCATGACCGATTACCAGATGGTTGAGTTTGAAGTTGATGAAGTAAATTTCGAATTAGTATTGGCTGAAGGGTTAGATATTGATGGTCAACGCATTGCGGCTGATCTCAGTAAAATTTGCCAACACCACCTTAGCTTGTTTAACAGCCCAGCCCCCATCAAGCGCTACGTCTTTATGACCTTGTTGTGTGATGACGGCTTTGGCGGTTTAGAACATCGTTCTTCCACAGCACTTATTAGCCCTCGTGCCGACTTACCCGCCGTTGGTACCAGTAATGAAATCAGCAGCGGGTACCGCACCTTTTTAAGCTTATGTAGCCATGAGTTATTTCATACTTGGCTGGTTAAGCGCATTCGTCCACAAGAGCTAAAAGACGCTGTTTTAAGTCACGAAGCCTATACCCAACAATTGTGGATCTACGAAGGTTTTACCTCTTTTTACGATGACATGGCGTTGGTGCGCAGCGGTGTGATCAGCCCACAAAGTTATTTAGAAGTACTAGGTCAACTACTCACGCGTATTGAACGTAACCCAGGACGTTTACAACAAACTGTCAGTGAATCGAGCTTTGATGCATGGACTCGCTTTTATCAACAAGATGAAAACGCCGCTAACGCCATTGTCAGTTATTACACTAAGGGCGCCGTTATCGCCATGGGGCTGGATTTAACTATCCGCCAGCAAACCCAACAACACCTGTCATTAGATGACGTGGTCAGAGCCCTTTGGCAACAATATGGATTGACTGATATAGGCACGCCTGAAAACGTCATCCAAGAGGTTACTCAGCTATTAGGCGTGGATTGTAGCGACTATTTACACAACGCCGTCAATACCACCACCGACATCGATATCCAACATTTGTTAGCCAAGCAAGGGATCAAGGTGGTTAAGCAATCGCGCTCAGGGTTAACCGATTTAGGTGGTAGCAAAAATAGCCAAACCATTAGCAATGATTTCGGTGCAACCATTAATAAACAAACTAATTCTATCGTCAATGCTGTCACTGGTTCACCGGCGAAGAATGCAGGCCTAGCGAAAGGTGACATTCTGGTAGCCTTAGATGGCTGGAAAGTCACCGCTGGTAATTTACAGTCGATACTCGACCGTTATCCTCATGGCGAAAATCTAACCCTACATGTTTTTCGCCGTGGCAAATTACTGCCTTTAAGCTTGCCGGTTGAGGCTGCCAAACAAGACAGTATTTACACCGAAATTGCTGATGAAGAAAAGGCAATGCAGTGGCTTAAAAGCTAGCGTATGCTGATCCTTAGTCACAACTCATCATTGATGTCATTTTTTCAGCGGCAAATAAATATCAGTGATGAGTTCATTTTCCGGGGTTTCAGGATAAAGATTTAACCGTTCTAAAAGTAAATCTTCGTCACGAATTTGATAGCCTGAATTCGGCAACCATTGGCTAAATAGCGCATTAACTCGAGACTCCAGACCATCCCATGATCCGGTATGCCGATGTACTGCGTAGCAGCCGCCACTTATAGTCTGCGCTGTTACACCTAGTTCATTATTCACTAAAAGATCCGCATTGAACGATTGTTCGTTAGGTAATCCAACCGCAACACTAATAGCGCTCGAATCATCGTTAGATTGATGCAGCAAATTGAAGGTCCGACTTTTAGTAGGCGGTAATCGATGCTGTTTTCGCCATTGAATAAAGCGTTGTAGAGTCTGGTAAAAACTGCTCATAGGCCCGTCATGACCCAGCACTCCAACCCAAATAGGTTGTAGCTCGATAATACTCACCTCTAGTTCAGCAACCCTCTCAATAACTTTAATCACCTCTGTTTCATCCCACGGCTTTCGCTGTGGATGTTGGCGAAATTGACTAGGGCTTTGCGCAAACTGAACTTTGAACGCACGACTAAAGGCTTCTGCGGAATCAAATCCGGCTTCTAGCGCGATATCGATAATTGAGTCCTGACGGAAAACTAATTGACTAGCTGCTCGGCGTAAGCGTTTGAGTTGCACCATTTTATACATACTGATCCCCATCACCCCAGTAAACTGACGATGGAAATGATATTTAGATAATCCAGCGATTTCACTCAACTGCTCAATACTCAGTGGCTCATCTAGATGCTGGTCAATATGTGCCAGTACCTTTTGTATTTTCGCTGTTAGATCATTTTCTAAAGAAGAAGACATGATTACTCTCGTGCTAATAAACTTGAGCTAGTGTGCATGGCATTAGTCGGAGTGTCTTGATGGATATTGCGCTATATATAAAATGTATGAATGGCTGATAAATTAAATTTAGGATGTTTAAGGATTAATCATCATTTTCAATTTTTTACCGGTAAAAACTAAGCCATTTTGTTGATAAAAAGCAAACGAGCGCAACCATTTATCATCAGCAGGTGCACTGACATCAATACGTGACCATTGTTGCTGCTGTCCTAACAATTGAATATGCGCCAAGATTTTCTTGCCCACACCATGGTTACGAAATGCAGGCGAAACCCAAAATTCATTAATGATGCCATAGGAGCCATGGGCAAAAAAAGCGAAGGCTTCGCTTAATGTAAAAAAGCCAAGCAACTCATTTTCTTGCCTTACCTTATAAAACCAATGTTGAACCGATGACTGCTGCCATTGCAGTAGAATCTGTTGGATGGCATCACGATCTAACACCGACTCGCGTCCAAATAACTCAACATATAAACCCGCTAATAGCGATTCAATCTCTGATGCATCATGGTTAGGGTTGAGTAACTGCAATTGCAACATTAGTTGTTACTCTGCTTGAGCTGGCAACAACAACGCCGGATCTAAACGTTCTTTAAACCAGTTAATTCGCCAATCTAAATGGGGGCCGGTAACACGACCTGTATTGCCAATTTCAGCAACTAACTCACCTTGCTTTACTTTTTGCCCTTGCTTGACGTGACTTTTACTCAGATGCAAAAAACTCGATGAAATACCATGGCCATGGTCGATAAGCATAGTGCCGCCAGAGTAATACATATCCGGCTCCCACAAGGTCACAATACCATCAGCAGGTGCCACAACTGGCGTACCTATAGCTCCTGCCACATCCACACCAAAATGGGGGCGTTTTGGCTGGCCGTTAAGCACCCGCTGGCTACCGTAAACACCACTAATGCGACCTTTAGCCGCCCAAATAAAAGGCATGGCGAAATCATTACGGTCATCATCAATTTTTCGTGCGGCGCCGACTTTACGATTATCTTCACGAATACGTGCAGTTACTGCGGGGTCTGGGGTTACCATTTTGGGTGGTAAACCTTCAATGCGCTGAACGTCGTATTCACGCTGAGTCAAAACTATATTTTGCTGCTGAATCGTTTGATTCGGTTCCTGCCATTTGAGTTGATGAAGTAATTCAGCATCTCGACCAAAACCAAAAACAAAATTACCTTCTGGCGATACTTTTAAGGGTTTGTCATCCAAAAATACCTGCGTACCCGGTTGGGTTTTACCGACTATCATACTGCCTTGGGTCAATTGGCCTGTTAGTTCCACAGCGATTGCATAAACTGGGAACATCAGCAGCATGCATAAACAAATAACTTTTCGGGTTAAGTGGCTAAGCATGGGCAATCGCTCCTTTACCCACCCCTTCGTACGCCATCACTCGATACTCATGCTCTGGTGCTAAACGACGTTGTTCATCGGCCATAAACTGCGCCAGACATTCTACCGTCGAATCCGTTTCCACTAGATCACACTCAACTTTAGGAATGACTAATTCAAACTCACCTTGAGACGATTCGTAGGTGAAACAGTAATGGCTGCTATCCATCACAGCTATATCAACCATCGGCATACTTAGTTTTAGATCAGACAGATTCACCAAATCTTCCTTGGTGCCAATGTAAATATCTTGCCAACGCTCGGCCCAATATTGTTGCCAGTGTTCACTGGCTTCACCATCGACAAACACATCAACCCGTGAACGATGACCATGAGCAATACGTTGGCAATTGCCGTCATGTTTTTTTAAGCCATGGGTGTAGTGATAATAAGGACTATGGATCACTTCACTACGCAGATTAAGCGTCATTCCACCAACATTTTCTGGTAGATGGGTAGCAATGATTTCTTTTAAATATTGGCTGACCGAATCCATAGTGACAGTTTCAGCATAAACAAAGGCATAAGCTTCGGCAGGACAATTTAAATGGATACTGCGCTGATTATCACGTAAAAAATCAACCTGTACTTTGTCCTGATTGGCATCTCGTTGAATCCGTGTTGCACTATTATCTGCAGGGATCAGAAGTTTGTGATCCACATATTCATCGATAAGTGCCTTCAGGCGTTTTTTAACCTTTGAAAAATCCAGCACCATGCTTTCTTCATTCAGTTCACCGTCTAGAATTACATCGACAATCCAACTCTCTCCTACCATACCGCGCTCTGGGCATAAGTAGGAAAAGTCCATGACGGTGAGATCATTTACAAATAATTGCATGGGGTTGTACTGTCCTTTTATTCCTTAAGACCATCTCATGTTTCGATATGGTCATTAAAACTGCTGAGTATTTTAGTGTATTTTTAAATTTATATAACGCCGAAATTGCAATGATGCTTAACTTGATTTCAACAACTGATCTTTTAGATTCGGCGGCACACCTTTAATTAATAAGGTATCACTGTGTGGATCATACTGCACTCGCTCGCCGAGTAATTTACGTTCGAAACTCAAGGTTAAGCCGCCGCCAGCACCGCTAAACTTGTTCATGCTTTTAATGACGGTGGGGTCAGCTTGAAAGTGATTCTCTAAAGGCGTTTCGGTATTGCGAGCAAAATCCATAAAGTTGCTATCACCCTTAGGCAATTGCTCGGCAAGCTCCGCTAATTGAATGTCTTCACCATGTTCAATTTTTTCTTTGTAGTAATTCACCATTTGTTGACGACCGGCTTGCTTTTCATGGTTGTCTAACTGTTCGGCTTGAAAATATTCATCTACCACAGTAACCAATTGTTTATTTTGCTGTTTAATGTCCACCAACTCTTCGCAGCCTACAAACGCCATAAAGAAATCCGACACCTTGCGGCCCATACGCCCTTTGATAAAACTTACATAACGGTTGTTATCGGGATTAATTCGTCTCTCGGTTAAATCGATACGCACGGCTAATTGCATACGAGCTATATCTAGATGATCGCGATAATTCAATTCTAAACTGTGGTCAATTTCCACATGACGTTTAGTATTCAGCAATCCAATAAACAAATAATCAGTAGCTAGGAATTCATAGCGACTAAAAACAATAAAGCCGGTTTCTATGGTGGCAAATTCCAGCAGGGTTTTCTTTAATAATTCGGTGGTTTGTAAACTGAACTGGTAAAAGCTTTGTTCTTCGTCTGCAAGGTCATTAAGCATGCTGGAAAAGTTGTCTTCATTGGGATCATCTAAGCCCCCAACGCCCTTACCCGGTTTACCCGCATACGCTTGATTTAATTGCTCAACTAAATTCTCAATTTGCGGTGAAACCTCAAAACACTTACTTCGAGGAATAATACTAAGCTCTTGGGCTTCATTAATGGCAAGCTGATGGACAACAAATTGATGAATAATCGCACTCATAGGGCTAATTTACCTCTGCTTTTAATTTAAATACACGGTGCAAGATGGAGCTGTTGTAATTTAGTTGGTACTATACCGGCGCTTCTTCATATTCTGCTTAGAGAAATCCAACCATGCCGCAACAATCAAAATATTCATCGGAACAATTTGATTCCCTAACATCCGACATTATTGCGGTACTAGAAAAACATCAAGCCAATAGAGATTTGTCATTAATGACACTTGGCAATATGATTACCTCAATATTCAACCATCAGGTTGAACCGTCTCGCCGCCAACAAATGGCCGAGCAGTTTACCCAAATTTTGCTAAAAAGTGTCAAAAGCAATGACGAAAACACTAAATAAAATAAGAAAATAAAAACAATTATGATATTGAACGAAACACCAAGGCGACAAAGGGTAACAAAATTAGTGAGCTGGGGTCATTGGTTCACTTTTTTCAACATCATTATTGCCATTGTTATTGCCTCTATTTACGTATTTAATTCCAGATTGCCGGAAACCGGCCTCGGCGCTTTTTATCTATTGGTAAACTGGATAGGTCACGTTAGTTACCTGACTTTTATCGGCTTTATTATTTTAGTGTTGCCATTGTGCTACTTGGTGCCCAATGTAAAAGTGGCTAAAGGTGCGGCATCAGCAATAGCGGCTGTAGGTATTGCATTCTTAGCCTTTGATGCATTGCTGTATAACAAATACGGCTTGCACATTAATTTCGGTACGGCTGAATTACTACGTTATGAATCCCATAACCTAATAGGTCATTTTGGTTGGCAGCAATGGGGCTTTTTAGCATTGCTATTCGTTGTCTGGTTAATGTTTCAGCTAGTAATGGCTAACGCCTTGTGGAAGCGCATTGAGCGTTTCAAACTAAAAAAGTTTGGCCAGCCCGTCGCCATCTTTTTCACAGTTTGTTTTATTGCAAGCCACGCTACCCACATCTGGGCGGACGCCAATTTATATCAACCCATTATTAAACAAGATGATATGTTTCCATTGTCCTACCCTGCGACAGCCAAAACTCTCATGTCTAAATACGGTTTACTGGATATCGATAACTATATGCAGCGTAAAGAGCTGCAATTAGATCGCCGCATTGCCAAAGCAAAATATCCGGCATCTGCATTGTATTGCAGTATTAATAATGCATTGAGCATACAAGTCGCGATAGTAACAGGTGAAAACTCCTCAAAGGTCATTCAGCAATTAGCACAGCAGTATGAGCTTGCGCCCCTGAAAAACCATTATGACTTATCATCCAATGCCGAGAACGGTTTTTTTAGCTTACTATTTGGCTTGCCTGAACTCTATAAAAACGCCCTTGAGGGTCAAGCTCCAGTGCTAATGGATTTACCGCAAAAGCTCGGTTTAACCACACAAATTTATGCACCTGAAACCGGCTATAGCAATATTGATTGGCCGCATTTACTGGAACAATCAACAACCACTCCCGCACTGACTATTGCGGTTGTTAGCCCTGTACAAGCCAAACAGTTATTACAACGTCAAGGCATACCACAGAGCCAGCTAATATTGACTGAATTTTCAGCCAATAAGCTAACCACCACCTATAGCAATATCAAAAATATCGATAGTTCAGTGATCAGTAGCCATCAAGATATAGCCCCTACTCTATTAAATTTATTAGGCTGTAACACCACAACCAACAGTTACAGTACCGGGCAAAATTTACTCAAACCCTCACGAAATTGGTTGGTAAGTACTCTAGGTGATAAAGTGTTACTGTTAAATCAGCAACATCGCATTGAAATTGATGGCAGCGGTAATTATAAGATTTTTGACCGTGTCAATAATGAGCAATTATCAGAAGAGTTAGATACCAGCTTGCTTAGTCAGGCCATGAAACATTTAAGCCGCTTTGTGCAGGAATAAATTGCAGTCGTTACGAAGCGTCATAACATAAGAAAAAGGCCAATCGATATTGGCCTTTTTTGTATCCGCTATAAAATAGGATTAAATAGTTAAGCTCGATTGAAGTGGCTTAAACGTTGGTCTTGCCCATTGCCGTTCGCTGGGCCCTGCGCGCCGCTGCTTTTTGCTGGCGACGTAATTTAGTGGCTTTACGCGCTTCACTGCCAACATGCTCTTCATTTCTTTCTTTGGCAAGATTCACTTGCTTTTCACGCTCGCGAAAACGGGTAATTTGCTCAGCGCTATGCTTACCAAAACATTTTGGACAGCTGACACCACTCTCGTATTGAGCTGATTGTTTGTCCTCATCGGTAATGGGTAAGCGGCAGGCGTAACATTGGTCGTAATGGCTTTTTTCTAAGTCATGGTTCACTGCCACCCGATTGTCGAAGACAAAGCAGTCACCTTCCCATAGCGTGTCTTCTTTTGGCACATCTTCTAAATACTGTAATATGCCACCTTCAAGGTGATACACCTCATCAAATCCCTGTTCTTTCATATAGGCAGTGGATTTTTCACAGCGAATGCCACCAGTGCAAAACATCGCCACTTTTTTATGTTTCGCAGGGTCAAGATTGTCTTTTACATATTGGGGGAATTCGGTGAAGGACGCCGTATTGGGATTAACCGCATGCTTAAAGGTACCGATTTCGATTTCATAATCATTACGAGTATCAATCACCATCACTTCAGGATCGGAGATCAACGCATTCCAATCCTTTGGCTTAACATAAGAGCCAACGGTCCTGCGGGGATCAATACCTTCAACACCCAAAGTAACAATTTCTTTTTTGAGTTTGACCTTAGTACGATGAAATGGCTGGGTGTCGTCAAAAGATTCTTTGGTGGAAATGGGGTTTAGACGCTCATCGGCATTCAACCAAGCGAGTAAGGTATCCATATTTTGGCGACTGCCTGAAACAGTGCCATTGATACCTTCTAAAGCAAGCAGCAAAGTACCCTTGATGTCATTAGCTTCCATCACCTCTAATAGGGGCTGACGGATTTCTTCGAAGTTTTCTAGGGTGACAAATTTATACAAAGCACAGACAACAACCTGTGACATAAAGACCTCCAGCGGGCCGGAACGCTATTCCGGAGCCATAAGTTAATAACGAGTTGTGAGTTGATATTAGCCACTGCCAATATCAATGGGCGCGCATTTTAACCAAATAGGCGCCACAAAACCATTAATTAAATAACGCTAATTTTTAGGACTGGCGTGGAATTAAATTAAACAATTTATAGAAATTGTCGGTGGTGGTCTTGGCCAGCTCTTCAACGCTAATGCCTTTGAGTTTAGCAATAAACTCCCCCACTTCTTTTACATAAGCCGGTTGATTCTGTTTACCACGGTAAGGTACGGGTGCCAACCAAGGTGAATCGGTTTCGATTAATAATCTGTCTAAAGGAATTTGTTTAACCACGTCTTGTAATTCTTTGGCGCTGGCAAAGGTAACGATGCCAGAAATAGAAATATAAAATCCCAATTCCATCGCCGCTTTGGCCATTTCCCAGTTCTCGGTAAAGCAATGCAATACACCGCGGGTGGTCGGTGCCAAATGTTGCCTTAGCAAGTCAATGGTATCTTCTCGAGCATCACGGGTATGAATGATCAGCGGCTTATTCAGCGCATTCGCCACCTTGATATGATCAATAAAGGACGTGGTTTGCACCTCTCGAGTGTCGGCGCTGTAATAATAATCTAAGCCGGTTTCACCTATGGCGACCACCTTTTCAGAATTAGCCGCATCGAACAGCGTTTGATAATCGCAGGCGTCTTCTTGATGTAACGGATGCACACCACAGGACGCCGACACATTTTCAAAAGGACGAATAGTCTCCAGCATTTGTGGGAACTCTGAGACAGAAACTGACACACACAGAAAATGTTCCACGCCTTTATCCATGGCAAAAGCCACAGTTTGCGCCAATTCATCGGGGGTTTTCTTTAATCGGTCTAAATGACAATGGGAATCGACAAACACAACTTAACCTTCTTTTACGCTTTGCGCAGTGACATTGAGTGCAGGTAGCAAACTAAGTAAATTAGCCAGTATTAATACGCTATTTACCCCAGTGTTTTGCAACTGTTTACTGGCCGCTAATAATTTTTCATGCAGTGGCCAAGCATGCTGCTGCCACGTTTGTGGCTGGCAACGCATATTATGGCTTAACCAATATTGCAGCCAATGCACCACTTGTAATGCTTGCTTTTGCCAAGCGTCCGCCAAACTCACAGCGCTTATTTGTAGCTGCTGTAGCGCCTGTATTTGCTGGGTAAACTCCAAATAGTTCAAGCCCTCTTCCTGCTCTAACAAGGCTAACGCCGCTAAGGGCGCTAAACTACACAGGGCTAACACTTCCTCTACGGCGGCAAATTCGCCCTGTTGTTGCAACCACGCTACGCCATCTTTGAGTGCAGGCGGTTGCAGAGTAATCTTTTCACAACGACTTAAAATGGTCGGTAACAATCGTTGGGGTTGGTGACTGACTAAAATAATGTAGGTATGGTCAGTGGGCTCTTCTAATGTTTTCAGTAAGGCATTAGAGCTGGCTTGATTTAAGGTCTCTGCCTCATAAATGATCAATACCTTATTACCGGACATTTGCGCCGTTTGTGTTAACTGTTGAATAGCCTGACGAATTTGATCTACGCCAATTTGTGACTTTTCACGACGCACTTCTAACATATCAGGGTGACTTTGCGCCGCTAACAGGCGACACCCCTGACATTCACCACAAGATTGGCCGTTTTCGGGCTTCTGACACAATAAAAAATCTGCCAATGCTTTAGCAAAATGAGCTTTACCTAAGCCTTCAACACCTTGCAGTAAAATGCCATGATGTAATTGCTGGCGCTGAATTCGTTGGCTTAATTGTTGGAATACCTTATTTAACCAAGGATACATGACATCAACCTCAACATGTTACTTGTGCCACGTATTGCAAATAGTCTTTAATACTCTGCTCAACATCTCGATGCACTAACGGCATGTCCTGCATGGTGTCGATAATCTTCGCCTTGGGATTATCCTGACATAGCTGCAAGTAACGAGCACGGGTACGCTCAAAAAAACTGATATCTTCTATTTCAATACGATCTAACTCCCCACGGCCTCGTGCACGTTGTAAACCAACACTTGGCTCAACATCCATATATAAGGTCAAATCTGGGGTAAAACCTTTTAAAGTAATGCTACGTAGCGGCTCCATAACGTCTGTCGGAATTTGCCGACCACCACCTTGATAGGCTTGGGAAGACATATCATGGCGATCAGCAATCACCCATGTGCCGGCCTCTAAATTTGGCTTAATCACATTGGCTATCAATTGCGCGCGAGCGGCGTACATTAATAGTAGTTCAGCTTCTACTGTCACTTTTTCATCTTGCCAAGGCTGTTTTACGCAAGCTCGAATAGCCTCCGCCATTGGCGTTCCGCCAGGCTCACGGGTACAAATGACCTTATGTCCTGCCGCCTCAATTTTTGATTTAATGATATCGATAGCGGTGCTTTTACCGGCACCTTCTAAACCTTCAATTGCAATAAATTTACCTAACATGGATCCCGCTTTTACTGTGATATTGTTGTTAATTATAGTTTTGATATCGTTTCAATTATCTGTTCAATTGGTACTGACGCACTGCTGCATTATGCTGTTTCAGGGTTTCGGAAAACTGATGACTACCATCCCCACGAGCGACAAAATACAGTGCGGCGGTATCTTGTGGATGTAACGCGGCGTCAATAGCCAATTTACCCGGCATCGCAATTGGCGTTGGCGGCAATCCTTTAATCACATAGGTATTGTAAGGGGTTGGTCGGCGTAAGTCAGCCCGTTTAATGTTGCCATTAAAACTTTCGCCCATACCGTAAATAACTGTAGGGTCGGTCTGCAAACGCATATTAGTATTCAAACGATTAACAAACACCCCAGCTATCAAAGGACGCTCTGCCGATACCGCTGTTTCCTTCTCGATAATGGAAGCCATGATTAACGCTTCGTAGGGCTCTTGGTAAGGTAATAAAGGCTGACGCTGTTCCCAGGCTTTTTCTAAATAACTTTGCATATTTTGATAGGCTTGAAGGATCAATTCTTTGGCTGAGGTACCTTGGGTAATCTGGTAGGTATCGGGCATCAACCAGCCCTCTAAAGAACCACCTTCAATATTAAGCTCCACAATAATGCTATTAATGTCGGTATTTAGCGTATCAAGGGCTTCGTGCTGTTGCATGATTTGCCACCATTGACGCCAGGTTAATCCTTCAACAAGAGCAATGGCGAAGTGTTTTTCTTTGCCCGCCACCATCATTTGTAATGTATCGACTAATGACTGCTGAGGACTAATTTCATAATAACCCGCCTTAATGCTAGCCAGATGTGGATTGAGCTTTAGCCACAATTTTGTCCAATGAACATCGACAATTAACTGTTGTTCAGCAAATTGCCTCAACAGTGATTGTGCGGTACTACCCTTTACAATATGAATCTCAAAAGCCGCTTTATTAGCTAACGGCTGTATGCCAAAACCTTGATATTGACGCCACATGATCAACGCTAATATCAAAATCAAAAATAATGAAAAACCTAACAATAACGTGCGTTTATTCATTCAGACAACCAATGTTGAACCAGTTTGACGGCATCAATAGCAAACGACGTTTGTTGAAATTGAATAACAGGGACGATGTTCATTAGGCTATTGGTAATAAATACCGCGGATGCTGATGTTAACTGAGATACCGGCATTCTTACCTCTAAGACATTGATGCCATTATTTTTCATTACTTCAATAACCTTGTTACGCATTACACCTTCAACTCCACAGTAGTGTAAATCCGGCGTATACCAACTGCCGTTGTTTTGCCAAAACAAGTTAGCCGCAGATGTTTCTACCATCATGCCATCCGTATCGGTGACCAACACATCCTGCCATTGATTTAACACCTGTTGCCGTTTAATCAATACTTGCTCTAAACGATTTAAATGTTTAATCCCAGCTAACAAAGGTTGCTTACCTAAGGAGATGTTACTCAACTCTAGTTCAATACCTTGTTGTTGCCATTGGCTATAATGCGGCGGTAAAACATGAGTGCTAATAATATAATGTGGGGATGTCGCTGGAATAGGATCATAGCCACGGCCACCACTACCACGACTGATTAATACCTTTATTACGCCGTTATCGAGCTGGTTAGCCGTTGAAGCAATTTCACTGGCTAATTGCTGCCATAATGCAAAAGGCAAGTACAGACGCTCACAGGCATGCTGTAGGCGCTTAATATGCGCTTCACACAGTTGCGCCTTAGCGTTTACTACTGCAATAGTGGTAAAACAGCCATCGCCGTATTGAACAGCCCGATCGCTAACTGACAATGTAATGGATTGTGTTGTGATTTTATTCATCTTAAAAATAAAAATGCCCACTAAGCATTAAGATTAATGGGCATTATTAATATCAGCTCGATTCTAATTAAACAACTTAGATCGGCGATAACTATTCGAATTATTTAGACTTTTTTAAATAAAAGTGAACCATTTGTGCCACCAAAGCCAAAGGAGTTACACAATGCGTACTCCATTTGTACTTTACGCGTCTCATTGGCAACATAATCTAAATCGCAACCTTCACCTGGATTATCGAGGTTAATTGTTGGCGGTGCCACTTGGTCTTGCAAAGCCAATGCGGTGAATATGGCTTCAATCGCGCCAGCTGCACCGAGTAAATGACCGGTCATCGATTTTGTAGAACTCACCAATACCGAGTGCGCTGAATTACCAAATACCGATTTAACCGCATTGGTCTCGGCAATATCACCCGCTGGCGTGGAAGTACCGTGAGCATTGATATAACCAATTTGTTCAACATTAACCTGCGCGTCATTCAAGGTATTAACCATGGCATCGGCAGCCCCTGCGCCATCAGCGGGTGGCGACGTCATGTGATGAGCATCGCCGCTCATACCAAAACCTACCAATTCAGCATATATTTTGGCACCACGGGCTTTGGCATGCTCATATTCTTCAAGCATCACCACACCAGCACCTTCGCCCATAACAAAACCATCACGATCTTTATCCCACGGACGACTAGCCGCTTGCGGATCATCATTACGAGTTGATAAGGCACGAGCGGCAGCAAAACCGCCTAAGCCTAACGGCGTAATTGAGGCTTCGGCACCGCCGGCTAACATGCAATCAGCGTCACCATAGGCGATGGTACGCGCCGCAATACCAATATTGTGCACGCCGGTAGTACAGGCTGTAACAATATTAATATTCGGGCCTTTTAGCCCTTCCATAATGGAAAGAAAGCCTGAAATCATGTTGGTAATCGTTGATGGTACAAAGAAAGGCGAAATTCGACGTGGTCCACTAGCGATTAATTTTGAATGATTTTCTTCAATTAATCCCAAACCACCAATACCAGAACCAATGGCAACCCCAATGCGTTTAGCATTTTGATCGGTTACTTCAATACCTGAATCGGCCAGCGCTTGTTTACCCGCTGCGATCCCGTACTGAATAAACAAATCCATCTTCTTAGTTTCTTTTTTAGGTATGTACGCTTCAGCATCAAAACCTTTTAACGAACCAGCAAAATGGGTAGTAAAATCATCTACGTTAAAATAGCTGATTTTGTCAATACCGCTTTGACCGTTGAGGATAGCGCTCCACGTCGAGCTAACATCGTTGCCCAATGGCGAAAGCATACCCAAACCGGTAAGCACCACACGTCTTTTAGACATCGGATTCTCCGTTGCATAGAGGTTGTGAATTAACAATCATAAATAAAGGAACAGCAGTTATCATAGCCGCGAAGTGCTTCTCTAGTTAACTTAACTGATTAGTGACATTTGTTGAGTAGATTAAAAAAACGGCTCAGATAGAGCCGTTTCAGGAATACTTAAGCGTCTTTGTGGGTATTGATATAGTCGATGGCAGATTGAACTGTTGTAATTTTTTCTGCTTCTTCGTCAGGAATTTCAGTATCAAATTCTTCTTCCAAAGCCATTACCAATTCTACTGTATCTAATGAGTCTGCACCCAAATCATCAACAAAAGAGGCTTCTGATTTTACTTCTTCTTCTTTAACACCCAATTGCTCGATAATGATTTTGATAACGCGTTCTTCAATATTACTCATAGTATTTCTCGTTTTTCCTAAAAATTAGGTTACTTAAATAAAGTGGCGGCTAGTTTATTCAGCATCACTAGCCCTTGCAAGTCAGCAACCAGTTTTTTTATCTGGTCGAACCACAAAATACCACACTTTTCGACAATAGTATCCGGTAAAAACACCAACTAATACTACATGTTTTTTATTAAACTTTTAATTTTTCCTTTTAACTCATGAACATACCGCCATTTACATGCAATGTTTCACCATTGATGTAAGCAGCTTGGTCAGAAGCTAAAAATAATGCCGCCGCCGCAATTTCTGCGGGAGTACCGAGGCGATTTGCCGGAATATCTTTAAAAATGGCTTGTTTTTGCTCATCGGATAACGATTGGGTCATATCAGTATCAATAAAACCCGGGGCAATTACGTTGACTGTTATACCACGAGAACCCACTTCACGAGCCATAGATTTACTAAATCCAATTACCCCAGCTTTGGCTGCTGCATAGTTAGCTTGTCCAGCATTACCCGATGAACCCACCACCGAACCGATGTTAATAATACGGCCATGACGCTTTTTCATCATGCCACGTAATACCGCTTTAGATAACTTAAAAATAGAGGTTAGGTTGGTTTGAATAATATCCGACCACTCATCATCTTTCATACGCATCAATAAATTATCGCGAGTAATACCGGCGTTATTGATTAAAATATCAATCACCCCAAACTCTTCAGAAATAGCAGCCAATAATTGCTGTATGGACTCATCATCAGTGACATTCAGCTCAAAACCTTTACCTTTATCACCTAAATAATCTGAAATAGCCTGCGCACCATTATCAGAAGTGGCAGTACCTATAACCGTTGCACCTTGAGCAACTAAGGTTTCAGCAATTGCCTTGCCAATACCACGACTAGCACCTGTTACTAGGGCAATTTTTCCATTTAAATCAAACATAATATTATTCCTATAACGCGGCTTGTAGTGAGTCAGCTGTATTCACGGCACTACATTCCACTGATTTTTCTATACGTTTAGCAAGGCCTGTTAATACTTTACCCGGACCTATTTCAAAATGTGTGGTTAAACCTTGTTTAACTAACTTTTGCACGGATTCGGTCCAGCGTACTGGGCTATATAACTGCCTAATTAACGCCTGTTTAATCGCCGCAGGCTCATTTTGAGCAATAACATCAACATTATTAATCACGTCAATTTTAGGCGTATTGAATGTGATAGCATCCAGAATTTCAGCTAGTTTCTCAGCGGCTGGCAGCATCAATGCACAATGAGACGGCACACTAACGGGTAAAGGTAATGCGCGCTTAGCACCGGCTTCTTTACATAAAACACCTGCACGTTCCACTGCAGCTGCATGACCGGCAATAACCACCTGCCCAGGAGAATTGAAATTCACCGCGGATACCACTTCATCACCCGCAGCCTGTAGGCAACTGGCAATGACTTTATCGTCATCTAAGCCAATAATGGCGGCCATGCCACCGATACCTGCTGGTACTGCCTGTTGCATAAACTGCCCACGCAATTCAACTAAGCGAATGGCATCAACAAAATCAATTACGCCAGCACAGGCTAATGCGGAATATTCGCCTAAGCTATGACCTGCCATCGCAGCTGGAGCCTTACCGCCTTGTTGGATCCATGTACGATAAATGGCCACACTACTGGCTAACAAAGCCGGCTGAGTCACTTGAGTGGCATTAAGCTGTTCTGCGCTGCCATGTTGCACTAATTGCCAAAGATCAAAATCCAAAACCGTACTGGCTTCATCAAAGGTGTCTTTAACAATACTATATTCGTTGGCTAAATCGGCAAGCATGCCAACAGACTGCGACCCCTGACCGGGAAACACAAAAGCCTGCATATTATTCTCCTGAAATTCTTATTATTTTCGATTTAATACTTAACTAACGCGGATGCCCAGGCAAAACCACCACCAAAGGCTTCGAGCAATAAATTCTGACCGCGCTGTATGCGTCCATCACGTATGGCGGTATCTAACGCCGTAGGGACTGTTGCCGCCGAAGTATTGCCATAATTTTCTAAGGTAAGAACAACCTGCTCCATTGGCATATCCAATTTTTTCGCCGTTGCTTTGATAATTCTAAAATTCGCTTGGTGAGGCACCAACCAATCAAGATCGGATTTTTGCATATTGTTGGCAGCTAGGGTTTGTTCTACCACTTCACTGAGTTTAGTCACGGCAACCTTAAACACTTCATTACCCTTCATCACGCCCCAATTCTCATGTACCGATTGCTCATTACCACGGGTTGGATTGCCTACATAAAGCAAGTCTCCGTAGGAACCCGCTGCATGAATATGGGTAGATAAAATACCTGGTTCTTCGCTGGCTTCAATAATTGTCGCGCCTGCGCCATCACCAAATAAAATCACCATTACTCGATCATTAGGATCAACGAGGCGGGATAAACAATCACTGCCAATCACCAATATGCGTTTACACATACCCGATTTTATATACTGATCAGCCACGCTAAGTGCATAACAATAACCGGCACAAGCAGCAGCCACATCAAAGGCTGGCACCCCATCTAAACCAAGTTCTTTTTGAATGTCACATGCCGCGCTGGGCAAAGATTTACCATGACTAGTAGTGGCGCAGATGATCATATCGATGCTTTTAGGGTCGATTTGATTATACTCAAATGCACTACGAGCTGCAGCAGCCCCCATGGAAGCAACGGTTTCGTTTTCACCGATAATGCGACGTTCTTTGATACCTGTGCGGTCAGTGATCCACTCATCGCTGGTATCGACCATTTTTTCTAAGTCTTCATTATTACGGACTTGACTGGGGTAATAACTACCTGTGCCAATGATTTTCGAATACATGTTTGTTCCTCATCTTGTTCATGCCACCACGACGTCATTCACATAACAGTTGGCATCAACTTAACGTGATTTCTATTTTATCTTTTATTTTACTTGGAACTTGCCGAGATATTTCTTGTACGGCTTCCCGGATTGCGTACTGAAAAGCTTCAATGGAGGCATTTCCGTGGCTCTTAACCACAATGCCGCGCAATCCTATCAAACTCGCCCCATTATACTGGTCGGGGTTCACTCTTGAGTAGATCTTTTTCAATAACGGCAATGCTAACCTGGCCATTATTCTGGTAAATAAATTTTGATGGGAGATGCGCTTGACTTCAACCGCGATTAATTTCCCCAGACCTTCACAAGCCTTCAAGGCAATATTGCCAACAAAACCATCAGTCACAACAACATCAGCTTTATCGGTAAAAATATCATTACCTTCTATGTATCCAATAAAATTTATATTGGTAGCATCAGTTAATAACTGCGCAGCGTGTTTAACTCTATCGTTACCTTTAATTTCTTCTTCACCCACATTCAATAGCGCTACCCGTGGGTTTTTAATGCCTTCAACCTCTTCGGCCATAACTGAGCCCATGACTGCATATTGAAACAAGATTTCAGAATCACAGTTCACATTGGCTCCGAGATCTAATAAATAGACCTTCTTATCGGTCACCGTAGGTAAAGAGGACACCAAAGCGGGTCGGTCAATACCGGGTAAGGTTTTCAATACATAATAAGCGTTAGTCATTAACGCCCCAGTATTACCTGCGCTGACACACGCGCCGGCTTCACCTTTTTTTACTAACTCCAACGCTTTACGCATTGATGAGTCAGTTTTATTACGCAATGTAAATGCTGGTCGTTCATCCATCTCAATCACTTGAGAGCAATGAAAAATACTTAACTGAGGAGAATTGCTTTGTTTGTGTTTGGATAAGGTCGTTTCAATGATCGACTTATCACCACATAAAATAATATTCAGAAGAGGATCTTGCTGAATGGCCGCTATAGCAGCAGGGATAGTAATTGGGGGGCCAAAATCTCCCCCCATTACATCTAACGCGATCGTCAGAGTGGTCAAGATGAGTCTCGCTTAAATAGCGATAACCTTCTTACCTTTATAGAAACCGTCTGCAGTCACATTGTGACGACGATGCGTTTCACCAGAAGTCGCATCTACAGATAAGGTTGTGCTCGTTAGGGCATCATGCGAACGACGCATGCCACGCTTGGAACGAGTTTTACGACTTTTTTGTACCGCCATTTACCTTACTCCTAATCTCGCTTAAGTTCTTTCAATACCCCAAAAGGGTTTGGACGTTCATCGGCCGGTTCGATTTTTCCAAAGCTCAATTTAGACGCATCCACAATGCAACTTTGTTCATCATGCAAAGCTACAAGGGGTAACGCTAAAATCAGTTCGTCTTCAAATAATTGAAGCAAATCGACTTCTCCGTGGTCATTGACCTCTACCGGTTCGTAAACATCCGGTAACTCATCAACATTATCTTTATCGCGAACAACCACGAAACAAAAAGACATGTTAATTTGATGAGCCAAAGATCCGTTACATCTTTGACAGATAAGTGATACCGAGGTGCTTAACTCACCATCAAAAACATTAAATTCCTGCGCGTCTTTATAGAACTTAACATTAATGTTGACATGTTCAGCAACATCTTCAACTACTTCCGCTAACCTTACCATACCAGAAGATAACATCACGCCCTCATAAATTGAGCGTTTTGTGGCACTTTTAATAGGGTCTAGCCGCAAAGGCAATTTCACAATCTGCATAGGGCGCGCATAATATAGAGAGTTAGTGGCATAGTCAATATAACAAGGCGAGGTAATTCAACCCTTAGCTGTCTATTTTGACGTTTCTTTCTTGATCACTTACAAGGTAGAATTCATTTAATTAACTCACCACCGATTTACAATTAAATAAAGCCAATGAAAATAGTCCTCGCCTCCACCTCACCTTTTAGAAAATCCTTATTAGAAAAATTATGTATCCCATTTACCACAGCTAACCCTAAAGTAGATGAAACGCCACTGCCATCAGAAAGCGCACCGCAACTAGTTGAACGGCTGGCAATGGCCAAAGCTAAAGCCGTAGCTGAAGAATTGCAGCAAGGCTGGGTTATTGGCTCCGACCAAGTTGCCGTTATTGATCATTGCATACTAGGCAAGCCCAAAACCCACGACAATGCCATCGCGCAATTACGCCAATGCAGTAGCAACAAGGTCACCTTTTACACTGGCTTATGCTTATATAATGCAGCAACTAATACCTCACAGTCACTTGTTGATACCTTTAGCGTACATTTTAAAGAGTTAAGTGATTATCAGATTGAGCGCTATTTACTCAGTGAGCAGCCCTATAATTGTGCTGGCAGTTTTAAAAGCGAAGGTTTAGGTATCGCATTATTTGAACGCTTGGAAGGAAAAGACCCCAACACCCTCGTCGGCCTGCCTCTAATAGATTTAATCGCACTATTTAAACAGCAAGGAATTGATATTTTTGATTACATTCAGCAGTAATCTAACCTACAGCACACTAGACTTCACAGCCATTGATGTAAGTTATTCACCGAATCGACGATTACTAACGGCTGATGCTTAAGCAGTTTTTCTTTCGGTTGTGCGCCATAAGTCACGCCAATTCGCGGCATATTAATACTTTGCGCCATGCCCATGTCATGCTCGGTATCCCCAATCATCACCGCTTCATTCACTTCTATATTTAGCTGCGACAATATCTTAAGCAACATATCAGGATGAGGTTTAGATTCAGCCTCATCGGCACAACAAGACGTATGGAAATAATGAGCGGTGTCGGTGTCTTGCCAGATGCGATCTAAACCACGGCGCATTTTGCCCGTCGCTACCGCTAATAAACGCTGCTCAGCTTTTAATGTATTGAGTAACAAACGGCTGCCAGAAAATAACGGCGACGGCGTAGTATTGCTATATAAGTATTCATCACGATACAAACTGATTATCTGCTCTATAAAGGCTGGATCATCATTTTTAAATAACCGGTGTAAGGCAATTTCTAAACTCAGTCCAATAATATTTTGTATTGCTTCTGTTGCAGGCGGCAGCAGATTAGCGCGGGTGGCAGCATTTTGAACACAAGAAACAATCTTTGGGGTGGAGTCCATCAACGTACCATCCCAATCGAAAATAACTAACTTATACTTCATCTAAGTTATCTAACACCTTTTGTAAACTGGGCTCCAAGGGCGCTTTGATCTGCATCTGCTCACCGGATTTAGGGTGCACAAAACGCAACTGATAAGCATGTAAGAATAATCGCGACAAACCTAACGGTTGTAGAGTCTGATCAAATGCTGACTCTCCGTATTTACTGTCCCCAGCAATGGCATGCCCAGCATGTAAACAATGCACCCTTATTTGATGAGTTCTACCTGTAATGGGCGAAGCTTCAACCAAGGTGCAATCGGCAAATGTTTTCAAAATACGGTAGCGGGTCTCGGAAGGTTTGCCTTCTTCATTCACGCAAACCATACGCTCACCGGATTGCAGTGTATTTTTCAACAAGGGCGCTTTGACCTTAAAACGATTTTCAGGCCATTGGCCTTTAACCAATGCCCAATAACGTTTATCCATGGTTTTTTCACGAAGCTGTTCATGTAAATGCTTTAGGGTTGAACGTTTCTTTGCCACCAATAATATGCCGGAGGTATCGCGATCCAGTCGGTGCACCAATTCCATAAACTTTTGCGTGGGGCGTAAAGCCCGTAGCGCTTCAATAAGGCCAAAACTTAATCCACTACCGCCATGCACAGCCATTCCAGACGGTTTATTAACGACAATCAGCACATCATCTTCAAATAAAATGTGTGACTCTAAGGAGGCAACCATATTCAACTTAGTTGAAGGCAAATCCCCTGCTTCAGATACCCGTACAGGAGGTATTCTGACATTGTCTTGTAGCTGTAGTTTATATTCTGGCTTAATACGTTTTTTATTAACCCGCACCTCACCCTTTCGCACAATGCGATAAATCATGCTTTTAGGCACGCCCTTTAAGCGGGTACGCAAGAAATTATCAATGCGTTGGCCCACCATATCTTCGTCAATGGTGACAAATTGTACTGCTGGATTTTGTTGTATAGTCATAGGCGACAGATGGTAGCTTTTTTTAAGCTGTAGTGCTTTTAATTTCTACTCAAAAATAGCAAAAAAATCCCTATATCAAAGTTGCTAAATTGAGTTTCTAATCAATAATTTGCAATAACCTTACATTGAATAGGAATATACCTTGCGTAAAATTTGTAATTAATGAGATAATGCGTGAGTCTGCTTGCCCTAATTGTTGGCGACCGGCATGATGATTATTCAATAATGCGGAATTTTATTGATGTTGCACCCTACCTACCTTGCGCAAATGTGAGGATTAAAAAATAGGTTGGCTTATATAAGCAACGAAAATCGCGAATAACATCACCATGAAAAATATTTTAATTTGAGTAGTAATTTGACCATTATCTAATGGGGCATGAGTAGAACATTTTCAAATTGTTCACCAAACTAAAAAGCCCTTGTTAGAACATCACACACTATAGTTGCAACGGCAACAAGTGTGCATCGTAAAATAGTTCAGTCAGATTATTACGTTAATTGATTATTGATTCAGTTAACCAATAGACTAATTTGAAAATTATCTGCCCTCTAAATTTGGCAGATAAAAGAACGTGAAATTATACGTAATTTAATCTCCAGGTGGTAAGCGCCACAGCTACAGCCGTGAGGCTGCATAACAAAAATGCCTTCAAATTAGCACTCTAGTTGTGTCTGAGTTAATAATCGGTAATAAATTTATCGAGCACAATATGAAAAGAATGTTAATCAACGCAACTCAACAAGAAGAGTTGCGTGTAGCCCTTGTAGATGGGCAAAAACTTTACGACTTAGATATCGAAAGTCCTGGTCACGAACAGAAAAAAGCCAATATTTATAAAGGTAAAATCACTCGAGTCGAACCGAGCTTAGAAGCTGCTTTTGTTGAATACGGCGCCGACCGCCACGGTTTCCTCCCGCTTAAAGAAATTGCCCGCAATTACTTCCCTAAAGGCTACACCTTTGAAGGTCGTCCGAATATTCGCGACGTCATCAAGGAAGGCCAGGAAGTTATTATCCAAATAGATAAAGAAGAGCGTGGCCAAAAAGGCGCGGCACTTACAACCTTTATCAGTTTAGCCGGTAGTTATTTAGTATTAATGCCAAACAATCCGCGTGCGGGTGGTATTTCTCGTCGGATTGAAGGTGACGAGCGTACCGACCTAAAAGAATCCTTAGGTAAATTAGAATTGCCTAAAGGCATGGGATTAATTGTCCGTACTGCTGGTGTTGGTAAATCTTATGAAGAACTATCTTGGGATTTGAACGTACTGATTAATCACTGGACGGCTATCGACACTGCCGCCCAATCAAAACCTGCACCTTTCCTTATCCACCAAGAAAGTAACGTTATTGTTCGTGCTATTCGAGATTATCTACGCCGTGATATTGGTGAAATCCTGATTGATAAAACCAGTGTATTCGAACAAGCAAAACAACATATTGAATTGGTACGTCCAGACTTTGCTAGTCGCATTAAGCTCTATCGTGGTGAAGTGCCGCTTTTTAGTCATTACCAAATTGAAAGCCAAATTGAATCAGCTTTCCAACGTGAAGTTAGGTTGCCTTCTGGTGGCTCGCTTGTAATTGACCCCACTGAAGCATTGACCTCTATTGATATCAACTCATCTAGAGCAACTAAAGGCGGCGATATTGAAGAAACCGCACTTAATACGAACTTAGAAGCGGCAGATGAAATTGCTCGTCAATTACGCTTGCGTGATTTAGGTGGCTTGTTGGTTATCGATTTTATCGACATGACCCCAGTACGCCATCAACGTGAAGTTGAAAACCGTATGAATGATGCCGTTCGTCATGATCGCGCTCGTGTACAAATAGGTCGTATATCACGTTTTGGTTTATTGGAAATGTCACGCCAACGTTTACGCCCTTCCCTTGGCGATTCTGCTCACCATGTATGTCCTCGTTGTGAAGGTCATGGCACGGTCCGAGGTACTGAGTCATTAGCACTTTCCATTTTACGCTTGTTTGAAGAAGAATCTCTGAAAGGTAATACCAAGCAAATTGAAGCCCAATTGCCGGTCGATGTTGCCACTTATTTACTCAACGAAAAACGTCGCTCTATTCGTAGCATAGAAAAGCGCCATGGTGTTGAGCTGATTGTTATCCCTAACAAGAATATGGAAACGCCACATTATCAGGTTAACCGCTTAAAAGCGGATGAAACATCTGATGAACTTAGCTACAACCGAGAATTAGTTGAATCAACCGGATTCGAATCAAATAAAGCCACCACAGAACCAGTCAAGCGCGAACAGCCTGTACTACAAGGTATGGCTGCGCCAACTGCCGCTGCACCAGTGACTAAAGTAGAAACTATATCTATCTTTACTAAGCTGGTTAAATTTATTACCGCATTGTTTGCAACGACCAAAAAGAAGCCAAAACCTGATTCGAGTTCACGTAATAGCAACAGTCGTAATAGCAACAATCGTCAACGTCAAGATCGCAATAACAACAGACGCGGCCGTAATCGTAACGATAAGAATGCTCGAAATAAACCAGATGGTCGCAGCGACAATCGCGCGGACACACGCAATGACAGCCGCGCTGAGTCTACAAGCAATAAAAAACGTGACGAACGTCCTACCGCGGATAAGCAGCAAGAGCCGACCAGAAGTCGTCCGGCGAAAAAAGCAGCTGAGCAACCGGTCGTAGAGAAAAAAGAAGAAAAGGTCACCGAAAGACGCAAGCGCCGTGATACTCGTCGCAACGTTCGTGGTAACAAAGAACAAACTACAGCTGTAGAAGAAAACCTAGCAGCAGCCGCTATACCAGAATCAACTGAAACTTCGTCGGTAACCACTGAAGTTGCACCGAGCGTTGATAATGGTGAAGCACCTCAACAGGCTGAAGAGACTGAATCGGAAAACCGTAGCCGTTCACGTCGTTCACCTCGTCATCTTCGTGCAGCGGGTCAACGTCGTAAAAAAGAGTCACAGGAAGATAATGCAAACGCAACAAATGATGAGGACACCACTCCATCTGCTATCGCGCCTACTGTTGATTCTTCAAATGCAACGAATGAAAGTAACGCCAATGTTAATATTGACAGTACAGATAACGTGGAACAACAACCTGTTGCCAATCCAAGTAAAGTGGAAAAAGCGGTAACAACACAAAGCAGTGGCCAGATAGATCTACTTGCTGATGCTGATGTTACGGAAACCGTTAAGCCACAAGTGGAAGCGCCAAAGGAAAAACCAGCGGTATCACAACCAGTAGTAGCTCAAGTTGAAATTCCTTTAGAAACATCTTCGGTAGAAGTTGAAGTGCAAATTACTGAGCAAGAAGCGGTGGTGAGTGCAGTAGATAATAGTAGTGTGACTATAGAAGAACAGCCTAGCAGTGACGAAAGTCAGCCTAACGCGCCAGTTAAAGTAAGTAGTGCGCCAGCACCGATTTACGTTAAAGTCCCCGCTAAATCAATATCACACCCGATGACGAAACCAGAATCATTAAATTATGATTTTGAAGAGATAGCGATTAAGGCCGTTGAAGATACTAAACGTCAAGAAGTGCCTAAGTCAGGAAAAGCAGCGGCTGTGTTAAGTTTATCGGCTAAATCTGATGCACCAATGACAAAACCACAATCACTCAGTTAATACATTAAATTGAGCGAAGCGTAGAGCTAAAAAAGCCAGTCTATAACGACTGGCTTTTTTATGTCCCATTATTAAATAACGAAGAGATAGATAGAAAGATAATGACAGGTGCAACCAGCTAACACAAAAAGGTGCCAGATTGCATGGGTATATTTATGCTTTTTAGCGACATAAAACAACACGCCAATATTAAAAAACACACCACCTGCCACTAACAACCAAAACCCGGCGCTAGGTAATGCGTTGTACAGTGGGTAAATTATTAGTAACGCAAACCATCCCATTAACAGATAAGTGGCTACAGATACCTTTGGATAACGACCTTTAGCCCAACATTTAAAACTCACACCAAAAACCGCTAAACACCATATTGCAATGGTTAACCCGACTCCTAACTGCCCACCTATGGTTATCAGCAGGAATGGAGTGTTAGTCCCCGCAATAAGCAAATAAATGGCACTATGATCCAACAGCTTTAATGTTTTTTTAGCCTTCGCATTTCGTACGCTATGGTACAAAGTAGATGTCAGCAGCATCATCAATAACGAACTGCTATAGATACTGGTTGCTGCGATCTCAAGGATATTATCCGCCTTAAGCACAATATAAACTAAACCAAACACAGCAATAATGAAGCCCACTCCGTGGCTAATACTGTTTAACCACTCCTCAGTTGTTGAGTATGCGCTGGTATTGCTAGCAACAGACATAATGCATTCCTATAAGTGTAATTACACAATCACTATACAATTTCAGCGTACAACTGTACACCAAAGTCTTTAGGCAATATAAAACGCCAGTAAAATACTATTTTATTTATAAACTACCCTGACCAGTGGCCATAAACAGGATTTTAACTAGACGGAAACCCATGAAGCTGTGATGATAAGCGGCTACTAACAACCTGATAACAATTAAAAAATAGGGCATGGTATGAACTTAGCTACTTTAGATATAGTGATTTTCGTTGTCTATGTATTAGCCTTACTAGGAATAGCCTGGTGGGTTTCGCGAGAGAAAAGCGGACATGAAAAAGATACGAAAGATTATTTTTTAGCGAGTAAATCGCTTCCTTGGTGGGCTATCGGCGCCTCGCTGATTGCTTCTAACATCTCGGCAGAACAAATCATAGGTATGTCCGGCTCAGGATATAAATTAGGTTTAGCGATTGCGTCCTATGAATGGATGGCAGCCATTACCCTCATTTTAGTGGCGAAATATTTTTTACCTATTTTCTTAAAGCATCAAATTTACACCATGCCGCAGTATTTAGAACATCGCTATGATAATCGCGTCAAAACCGTGATGGCGGTCTTCTGGTTAGCCGTATATGTGTTCGTTAATTTAACTGCAGTACTTTGGTTGGGCGGTTTAGCGATTAATACTATTACTGGTGTTGATTTAACCACCGCGATGATATTTTTAGCGGTATTCTCAGTGGCCTACTCCTTATATGGTGGCCTAAAAGCGGTCGCCTATACCGATATCATCCAAGTGGTATTATTGATCTTTGGTGGCCTTATGTTGTCTTATATTGCCCTTGATTTGGTCGCCGAAGGCAATGGCGTGTTAGCCGGGTTCGGAATATTAACCGACACCATGCCAGAGAAATTCGACATGATATTCAGTGCTGACAGCGAGCACTATATGGATTTACCTGGTATTTCGGTATTGCTTGGTGGTATGTGGATCATGAACATTTCTTATTGGGGTTTCAATCAATACATCATTCAACGGGCCCTCGCCGCGAAAGATGTACCTGAAGCACAAAAAGGGATTGTCTTCGCAGCCTACTTAAAATTGTTAATGCCTATCATCGTCGTGTTACCTGGGATTGCCGCAGCAGTATTGTATAAAGATTTAGCTCGCCCAGATGAAGCCTACCCAACATTAATGACACTGATGCCAGTGGGTTTAAAAGGATTGATTTTTGCCGCGTTGGTTGCAGCCATTGTTTCTTCCCTAGCCTCTATGAGTAACAGTATATCGACTATTTTTACCATGGATCTATACTCTCGCTTCAAGCCCCAAGAGTCACAAAAGCATTATGTTACCGTTGGTCGTATTGTAAGCCTAGTGGCGCTTATTGTAGCGATGATTTGCGCTGAGCCGCTTTTAGGTAAATTTGATCAGGCATTCCAGTATATTCAGGAATTTACCGGCTTCTTTACCCCAGGCATAGTCGTTATCTTTATGATGGGCATGTTTTGGAAGCGTACCACTGCCAATGGTGCGCTGGTGGCAGCAATTGGTTCAGCCGTATTGTCTTTCGCGTTCAAAATGTGGTTCCCTGAATTACCGTTTATGGATCGTGTCGGTTTGGTTTTCTTAGCTTGTCTTGTACTTGCTGCGACAGTGTCATTGCTGGGCAAAGCACCAGAGAATGTTTATGCACAAAGCGATGCTAAAATAGATCACAGTACCTCCACCAGCTTCAATATGGCTGCAATAGGAGTTGTGATTATCTTAGCGGCGCTATACGCCACATGGTGGTAACCGCACTTTAATCTAGAATAACAACAAGCCCCGAGTGTATGATTAAATACCTTGGGGCTTTTTTTATTCTATTGGCCATCCAGCTTTAGCCGCAATTGTTATAGATTTTCGCGTCATTGCTGATTATCCTCAGAACACTACATAATCTATATTGGGCTCTGTCATGTACAAATTATTTTTACTATTTTTTTTAACTAGCTTAAGCAGTTTATCGTTGGCCAATACTGCTCCATGGGTCAGCTTATTTGATGGTAAAACCTTAAGCGGCTGGCAAGCCAATGAACGTCCAGATTCATGGAAAGTACTTGACGGCGCCATCGTCACTAATGGTGAGCGTTCTCATTTGTTTTATACCGGTGAAGTAGCCCAACATAATTTCAAAAACTTTGTTTTCTCTGCAAAAGTAAAAGCCGAAAGCGGATCTAATTCCGGTATTTATATTCACACCCAATTAAGCGATGATCATTGGCCCAGTAAGGGTTATGAGTTACAGGTTTACAATGCGCGTCCAACCGACCATGACGGTTATATTGAACGTAAAATGACCGGCAGCATTTATGCCGTGCGTAATACTTGGCAGGCCCATGTAAAGGACAACGAATGGTTTGACTACAAGATTGTGGTATCCGGAAAAACCATTCAAACTTTTATCAATGACCAGCTCATCTGTGAATACACTGAAAGTGAACAACCATGGCGAGAAAAAGATAAAACAGGCCGTTTGTTGTCATCAGGTACGTTTGCATTACAAGCTCATGATCCCAAAAGTATTGTTCATTACAAAGATTTGAAGGTAAAAATGCTGAAAGATGACGCGCCTTCTCTAGGTCAGCCACTTAATAACTCTGAACTTAATCAGCTAGTGTCAAAATTTGCCAATGATAATATTCCGCTCATTGATATTGGCAGTCATTCTTCTGAAAATCAGACTATGGCTCGTCAACTAGGGTTCACTATTGTTGATACTTCCCTAGCCGACGCCAAGATGCATACAAGCATTCTTTTGAATGCAAATAATACTGAAGCCACTCTATCTCCAGCTATTTTAAAAACGGCCATCAATAAAGGCAGTAAAGTGTTGTTTGCGTCGGGTAATTTAAACTCCTTCAAAACATCTCAATTATTAGAGCAACTAAGGTTACTCGAACAAACCGACATTGGTTGGCAACATTTTTGGGTGCCTCTCTAAAAGCCACAAAATATACAGTAAGCCAGACGATATAGTACCTCGCTGGTCTTAGCGCTTTTATGGATTTTTAGCATCTACTATATAGGCTTTAAACATTAATTAGATTTTGAAGTAAAGTTATGTTTCAACGCGATTGGTTAATGTTAGCGTTTCTTTCCTCCAGACTTAGAATGTGGACTAGAATGGCCCTCGGTGATGACAGCTGTAATACGCTTTTCGATCACATTATGGTGATGTTATCAGTAAAGTAAATACCGCGTCTCGTCGTGTATATCGGTTAAATAACCCATTACTGAAACCGCAAACTCCATTAGCACATAAAGAACTATGGGTTGACCTATCAGCCAAACTTAAATGATGGTTTGGTTATTGCCCCAAGAGAAATGATTAAACACCCTGCGTTAACTAAGAATAATTAAACTATCGAAATAATTAGGCCAACAGGCACTAAACCAATCCTACATTTTTGCAATGTTAAGCGATTGACTGATTAATACTATTCAATACTGCATAGGGATCAGCAGCTTGGGTTATCGGACGGCCAATCACCATATAGTCGACTCCTACCTTAACCGCTTGTTGAGGTGTCATTACACGTTGTTGATCGCCCCTATCAGCCCCTTCAGGACGAATTCCCGGTGTAACGAGTGCAAAAGACGCACCCAGTTCAGTTTTGAGTAGATTCGCTTCTAAAGCCGAGCAAACCACACCATCTAAGCCACTCGATTGAGTCAGTCTGGCCAACCGTAATACCTGCTCTTCTGGTGTGATGGATATGCCGATTTCAGCTAAGTCTTGTTGTTGCATACTGGTTAATACCGTTACTGCAATTAACTTAGGTCGCTGTTGAGCAAATTGCTTATCCAACGCAGTTAGTGTGGTTTCCATCATTTTTCTGCCACCACTGGCATGCACATTTAACATCCATACCCCAAGATCGGCAGCAGCTAAACTGGCTTTGGCAACCGTATTAGGGATGTCGTGAAATTTTAGGTCGAGGAATACATCAAAACCTTTATTAACTAAAGACGTTACAAAAGTAGGTCCGAAATGGGTAAACATTTCTTTGCCTACCTTCAACTTGCATTGCTCTGGCGTGACTTGCTCGACAAAATCTAAGGCTTTTGCCTGTTGATCAAAATCTAAAGCAACAATTACTTTTGCGTCTTTCATACTATTCCCCATCTAACCCTTTTATTGGCTTCACCACGCCCCACTTTTTACATGAGGGGCAAAGCCAATGAATACTTTGACCAGAAAACCCACAGCTACCACAGCGATACTTGGGTCGTTGCGCGATCTGTTCTTCCACTAAGGTGTGGATCATCGATAAACTCTTGGTACTGCCATCTTTTTCGCCGCTGTCTAGATATAAATGCAGTAACTCTTTAAAGCCCTTCATTGTCGGACGTTTACGTAATTGTTGGTACAAAAAGTCCACTGCATGTTGCATCGATTGATGTTTAGCCACCAACCGGCTCTTAGCTAAGTACGCAGTGGCACATTGTTGCCAATATTCATCTAGCAGCACTTCTAAGGCATCATCACCCTGCATGGCTTGTGCACATTGCTCCAACAGCGGTACCGCCTCACTGAACCACGTAATATCCCGTTTAGGGACTTCTGCTAAACATTCCATGGCTCGGGCGTATTGTTCTTGTTCAAGATATATTTTACCTAACATTAACCAGGGGCGAACGGCGTGTTCATCGGAATTAATCGCTTTGATTAATAATTTCTCACCTTGCTCGCTTTTATCTTCAGCGAATAAAATATTTGCCTGTTCACAATAGAAATGCGCTATACGTTGGCATAGTTCCAAACTATCGCCATGGCAATTAACCATGCGCTCGGCGAGTTCAATCGCCCTATCCCATTCTTTGGTAGTTTGGTAAATATTAAATAATTGCTGTTGGGCTTCTAAGTGGAACTTGTCGCTATCGAGTAATTGAATATAAGCATTCTCAGCCCGTTCAAGAAAACCAGAAAGGATATAATCACGACCTAACTCTTTTAACGCTAGGGCTTTTTGTTCGGTGGTTAGTTCTTCTCGGGTCACCAAATTCTGATGAATACGGATTGCCCTATCTAACTCTCCTCGATGCCTAAAGAAATTCCCCATGGCTATATGGGTTTCGATAGTGCCGCTATCCAAGGTGATCATTTTAATCAATGTATCCACAGCCTTATCTGGCTGGTCGGATAATAGGAAATTCAGGCCTTTATAATAATGACGGGACAATATGCGCGACTGTTTTCGTTGGGCTTGTCTAACACTATTACGCCCCATTACCCATCCATATCCAGCAGCAACAGGTAATAATAAAAATAATAATTCAAGCATGTTGTCGGCAACTACTCATTGGCGGAATGTTGAAATTTCTTTAACATTTTTTGGAGACGTTTATTTTGCCAACGTAACTTTATTATCAAAGTAGAAAAAAGCAGAAGGGTAATAATAATGCCGAGTAACATCGCTATAGCGATGACAGCAGACAAATGCATTTGCGTGGCTGCAATAAGATAATTGACAGTGACCCACTGGTCATTTTGTGCACCAATAACAATGGCTAACACCAAAATGAATATAATAACCAACCAAGAAAAGAACGCTTTCAACGGAATTCCAACTTGTCTCTTTGCTAAAATAAAAAACGGCACCCATATTGAATGCCGTTTTTCTTAAAAAATCAACTGATTACTAATGCTGCACATCTTCATTAACGCGCTCACGTAATTCCTTGCCCGGTTTAAAATGTGGTACATATTTACCATCCAATTTTACCGTTTCACCCGTTTTAGGGTTACGTCCTACTCGAGGGGCCCGAAAATGCAACGAAAAGCTGCCAAATCCACGGATTTCAATACGCTCACCCCGTTGTAGGGTTTGCGCCATCTGCTCAAGCATTTCTTTAATAGCACCTTCAACATCCTTAGCAGGAAGCTGATGAGCCTTTGCAGCTAGTCTATCTATCAATTCAGATTTGGTCATGTAAAACCTCAGCGTCAGTCAAGTACTGATTTAGTATAGCCTAAATCTGTTCTTGTCTTCATCAACAATCAATGTAATTTATAAAATGACACTGTAACAGTAAATATCAGGGAGCCCTTAGGCCCCCTGTATATATTACTCTTCGCCTTTCGCAGCTTTGAAAGCTTCAGCCATGGCGTTAGCAAAACCAGCATCTTCAGGCTGACTATTCACTTTTTCCATTGCATCTTTCTCATCAGCTTGGTCTTTCGCTTTCACAGACAAGTTGATGATACGGTTCTTACGATCGACACCAACATACTTGGCTTCGATGTCTTCACCTACTTTAACTACTTCAGAAGCATCTTCAATGCGTTCACGAGCTAGGTCAGCAACACGGATATAACCTTCAACTTCTTCTGCAAGAGTTACCGTTACACCTTTAGCATCAACAGCTGTTACTTTACCATTAACGATTGTACCTTTTTTCATATCAGCTAAGTATGAGTTGAAAGGGTCTTCATCAATTTGTTTAACGCCTAGAGAGATACGCTCGCGCTCAGGGTCAACTTGAAGTACCACAGCTGAAATCTCGTCGCCTTTCTTATAATCACGAACGGCGTCTTCACCTGTTTTGTTCCAAGAAATATCAGATAAGTGAACCAATCCATCAATACCGCCATCAAGACCGATGAAGATACCAAAGTCAGTAATTGATTTTATCTTACCTGTAACCTTGTCACCTTTAGTTTGCGCAGTTGCAAATTCTTCCCAAGGATTCAATTTACATTGTTTCAGGCCAAGAGAAATACGACGACGTTCTTCGTCAATTTCTAGCACCATCACTTCTACTGAATCACCAAGGTTAACCACTTTAGATGGGTGAATGTTTTTGTTAGTCCAATCCATTTCTGAAACGTGAACCAAACCTTCAACACCGTCTTCAATCTCTACGAAGCAACCATAGTCAGTTAGGTTAGTAACATGACCGGTGATTTTCGCACCTTCAGGGTAACGTGAAGCAATTTCTTGCCATGGATCACTACCCATTTGCTTCATACCAAGAGATACACGTTGTTTCTCTTTGTCGAATTTCAAAATCTTAACGTTGATTTCGTCACCAACACTCACTACTTCAGCTGGGTTCTTAACGCGTTTCCAAGCCATATCAGTAATGTGAAGTAGACCATCAACACCACCTAGGTCAACGAATGCACCGTAGTCAGTAAGGTTCTTAACGATACCCTTAACTTCCATACCTTCGTCTAGGTTAGCTAATAATTCATCACGTTCTGCACTGCTTTCTGCTTCGATAACAGCACGACGAGATACAACAACGTTATTACGTTTTGCATCAAGTTTAATAACTTTAAATTCCAGCTCTTTGCCTTCCAAGTGCGCGGTATCGCGAACTGGACGTACATCGACTAAAGAACCTGGAAGGAATGCGCGAACAGCATTCACTTCAACCGTAAAGCCACCTTTCACTTTACCGTTGATTACACCAATAATTGTTAATTTTTCTTCGTAAGCTTTTTCAAGCTCAACCCAAGCTTCGTGGCGCTTCGCTTTTTCACGAGAAAGAATCGTTTCACCGAAACCATCTTCAATAGCGTCTAGGGCTACATCTACCACATCGCCAATTGCAATTTCCATTGCACCTTCAGCATTTCTAAATTGCTCTGCAGGTATGGCACTTTCAGATTTCAATCCCGCGTCCACTAAAACGATATCTTTATCAATACCAACAACAGTACCTTTAACAATGGCACCTGGACGGGTTTCTATCTCTTTTAAACTTTCTTCAAAAAGTTGGGCAAAATTTTCAGTCATGATAATTTATATTTCACTTTAATAAGTCCACATCGCCATCCTGCAGATATGGGGTTGTTGCAATAAACTCGGTTCATCCTAAACCAAGTATTTAATTATTTACTGCCCTTTACTGGCAATAAATTCAATAACAGAATCAAACACTTGCTCAATACTCAAACTAGTTGAGTCAATGACTAGCGCATCATCAGCAGAGACTAAAGGAGCAACACTTCGGTTGGTATCTCTCTCGTCCCGCGCCTTTATATCGTTTAAAAGGCGCGCAATGCTACCACCATGGCCCTTTTGTTTCAACTGTTCAAAGCGACGGCGTGCGCGTTCTTCGGCACTGGCGGTTAAAAATATTTTTGCATAGGCATTAGGAAAAACTACCGTTCCCATGTCTCGACCATCGGCCACCAATCCGGGCAAATCTCTAAAAGCGCGCTGACGGCGTAACAATGCTTCTCTGACTCTAGGTAACGACGCTACTTTAGATGCAATGGCGCCAACTTCTTCCGTGCGAATAACATCACTGACATCTTCGCCTTCAAGAATCACTTTACAGCTGTGATCCTGATTAATAAATTTCACATCTAAGCCAGATGCCAAAGGTACTAGTCCATGCTCATCGCTAGCGTCAATCTTGTGATGTTCGGCGGCAATAGCTAACACACGATAAAGTGCGCCACTATCAAGAAAATGCCAGCCCAACTTTTGAGCAACCAATGCACTTACCGTACCTTTTCCTGCACCACTTGGGCCATCAATTGTTACTACAGGCGCGGTTTGTTGCATGCCTACTCCAAGAATAATAATAGGGTCAAATTTGGCGCGGAATTATACGCATAAAGGTCCAATTAGCAATAGCCCTCGCCGCGATTGCACCAAATCACAACAATTAATCGTTATGACTTACCGATGCAAAACGAGTGAAATAGTCAGGAAATGTCTTCGCCGTACAGCCCGGGTCATTGATGATCACCGCACTATCGCTTAATGCCACTAAGGAAAAACACATGGCCATACGATGGTCATCATAAGTATCAATGGCGGCTAATTGAATGGTTTCTGGTGGGGTAATCTGAATATAGTCTTCACCTTCTTCTACGATAGCGCCCACTTTTTTGAGTTCAGTAGCCATCGCAGCTAAACGGTCGGTTTCTTTTAAGCGCCAGTTGTAAATATTGGTCATGCGCGTAGTGCCTTTAGCAAATAATGCCGCAGTAGCAATAGTCATGGCCGCATCGGGGATATGATTCATGTCCATATCAATGGCGGTAAGTGGTCGCCCTTGCACTTGAATATAATCAGTACCCCAGCTGATTTCTGCACCCATTTTGGCTAACGCATCAGCAAATTTTATATCGCCTTGAATACTGTCTTTACCTACACCGGTTACTTTTACCGTGCCGCCTTTAATCGCACCAGCGGCCAAAAAGTATGAAGCAGAAGAGGCATCGCCTTCAACTAGGAACGCCCCAGGCGCAACATAAGACTGACCTGCCTTGATGTGAAATTGGCGATAATTATCATTCTCTACCGTCACGCCAAATTGCTGCATGATATGCAAGGTAATATCTATATAAGGCTTAGAAACCAATTCACCAATGATATTAATTCTACAATCTGAGCCAAACAAGGGCGCCGTCATCAACAAGGCGGTTAAAAATTGGCTGGATAAGGTGCCATCCACATCAATAGATTGCGGCGACAAGGTTTTTCCCTTGATAGTTAAGGGTACAAAACCGTCTTTTTTCAAGCACTGAATATCGGCACCTGCGGATTGTAAGGCCTCAATCAATGGTTTAATTGGGCGCTCTTCCATGCGTGGCTCACCAACTATGGTGAATTGCCCTTGCGAGGCAGCTAACACCGCACATAAAGGACGCACGGCAGTACCAGCATTACCTAAAAACAACTCGACAGGCTGAGCCACATTAAAAGCACCACCATTACCGGTCACCCAGCACTGGGTTTTATCATCGGATAAACGATAAGCAATACCTAACTTAGTCAGGGCATTTAGCATATGCCGAATATCATCACTATCGAGCAGGTTAGTCAGGTGCGTTTCACCTTCAGCCAACGCCGCTAACAATAATGCGCGATTAGATAAACTTTTTGATCCCGGTACATTAACCGTACCATCTATACGATTAATTGGTTCAATTCTTAATGAGTCCACTAGCCCATTCTCCTAGAAAAATCTTGCATAAATTCGGTTAACGCCTGCACCCCGGCTAACGGCATCGCGTTATAAATACTGGCACGCATACCACCGACACTGCGATGGCCTTTTAAAGCTAGCAGGCCTTGTTGTGATGCCTGTGTTAAGAAGCTTTCATCAAGGCGCTTATCCGCTAAATGAAACGGTACATTCATGCGCGAACGGTAATTAGCATCAATATTGTTAAGATAAAAATCATTGTCATCGATACACTGGTACAACATGGCTGATTTTTGTTGATTGAGTTTCTGCATTTGCTCTAAGCCGCCTTGCTGCTTGAGCCATTGAAACACCAACCCCGCCAAATACCAGGCGAAAGTCGGCGGCGTATTGTACATCGATTCATGTTCAATCTGCAGCGCGTAATCAAAAATGGCAGGGGTTTCTAGCCGTCGTTTACCTAGCAATGCCTTATTAACAATTACTACCGATAATCCCGATGGACCAATGTTTTTCTGAGCACCTGCGTAAATAACCCCATAACGGCTGACATCAATAGGTTTGGATAGAATGTTCGATGACATATCCGCCACTATCGGCGCATTAATACCTTCTGGAAGATCGGCTATTTCAAAACCATCGACAGTTTCATTAGGACAATAATGAAAATAAGCCGCGTCATCATTGAGCTGCCATTGTGCTGCTGGCGGCAAAGATATTTTTCCATCAACTTCAACACAGCTTGAAACTTCATTAACCTGCACATATTTTTGCGCTTCTTCGACTGCAAAACGCGACCAAGCACCGGAAACTAAGTAATCGACCTTGTCCCCTGCTTGAGTCAGATTTAACGGCACCGCCGAAAACTGTCCACGACCACCGCCGTGTAGAAATAACACCGCATAATCATCAGGAATGGCTAATAGATCGCGTAAATCTTGTTCCGCTTGCTGAGCGGCTTGCATGAATGGCTTGCCACGATGGCTTAATTCCATCACCGAAGCGCCATTGCCTTGCCAGTTAATAAATTCTGATTGCGCCTGCTCCATTACCGCTTTGGGCAACATAGCGGGACCTGCGCAAAAATTGTAGATTGTATTCACGTTAATAGTTCGATGTAAAAATGTACTTTTAAAAAGAAAAACGAGCGCTAAAGTGCGCCCGTTTCATTAGTAGAGATTGTGTTTACTCTTGTTCAGGATCGTCATCTTCTGGTGCATCTTCAGCGGCTAATGGAGCTTCAGCATTAACTTCTGAAGTACCTTCAGAACCAGCTTCAAGCACTGCTGCGCCTTCAGCAACTTCGGCTAATTGCGCTTCATCAATCGACAACTCATCAATACGCTGTAGACCAACCACATGTTCGCCTTCAACAGTACGAATTAAGATCACACCTTGGGTATTACGACCCACAGTTGACACTTCACCAACGCGAGTTCTCACTAGCGTACCTTGGTCACTGATCAACATGATTTCATCTTCTTCATTGACCTGTACTGCGCCAACGACCAAACCATTACGTTCAGAGACCTTAATTGATACAACGCCCTGGGTTGCACGACTCTTAGCCGGATAATCAGCTAACGGCGTACGTTTTCCGTAACCGTTAACGGTAGCCGTTAAGATGGCACCATCACTGTGCGGGATAATTAACGACACTACTTTTTGTTCTTCTTTGAGTTTCATACCGCGAACACCGGTAGCTGTACGGCCCATTGCCCGTACATGAGACTCATGGAAGCGTACGACTTTACCACCGTCAGAGAACAGCATCACTTCGCTATCACCGTCGGTCAACGCCACACCAATCAATTCATCGTCATCGCGTAAGTTAACCGCAATAATACCGTTAGCTCGTGGACGAGAATATTGCGTTAGTTCGGTTTTCTTAACCGTACCGTCAGCGGTAGCCATCAATACAAACTTACCTTCTTCAAACTCTTTAATCGGTAGTATTGCAGTAATGCGCTCGTTTTCTTCCAATGGCAGAATATTCACTATAGGTCGACCACGCGCATTACGACTCGCTAGTGGCAACTTATAGGTTTTCAGCCAGTACATACGTCCACGGGTAGAGAAACATAAAATATGGTCATGGGTATTAGCGACCAATAGTTTTTCAATGAAATCTTCATTTTTCATCTTAGTCGCAGACTTACCACGACCACCACGGCGTTGAGCTTCATAATCAACTAGCTTTTGATATTTAACATAGCCTTCATGAGACAAAGTAACGACTACATCTTCTTGCTCGATAAGGTCTTCCATGTCGATATCATGGGATGCGGCGGTAATCACTGTACGGCGCTCATCACCATATTCATCACGGATCAAGATTAACTCTTCATGGATCACTTCCATCAAGCGTTCAGGACTAGACAGGATCAACATCAATTCAGCAATAACGTCTAATAACTCTTTGTATTCCGCTAAAATTTTATCGTGTTCTAGGCCAGTTAATCTGTGTAAACGCAACTCGAGAATAGCTTGTGCTTGGGCTTCAGTCAGGAAGTAAAGACCATCACGAATACCGTATTCTGGCTCTAACCAATCAGGGCGAGCGGCATCATCTCCGGCTCTTTCAAGCATTTGCGCTACATCACCCAACTGCCAACCAGACGCCAATAAACCGACTTTAGCGTCAGCAGGGCTATCGGATGCTTTAATCAGTTCGATTATTGCGTCAATATTAGCTAGGGCGACGGCTAAACCTTCAAGGATATGTGCACGATCGCGGGCTTTACGTAATTCATAAACCGTACGGCGAGTAACCACTTCACGGCGATGTAAGATAAACGCCTTGAGCATGTCGGTAAGATTAAAAATCTTCGGCTGGTTATTATCCAGCGCCACCATGTTAATACCGAATACTGTTTGTAATTGGGTATTACGATATAACTGGTTAAGTAAAACTTCACCGGATTCGTTACGTTTTACTTCAATAACAATACGCATGCCGTCTTTATCAGACTCATCACGTAAAGCGGAAATACCTTCCACCTTCTTCTCTTTAACCAGCTCAGCCATTTTTTCAATCAATCTGGCTTTGTTGACCTGATAAGGGATCTCAGTAACGATAATTGTTTCTTTACCGTTTTCTTCGGTTTCCACTTCTGCACGGGCACGCATATAAATTTTGCCGCGGCCGGTACGATAGGCTTCTTCAATTCCCTTGCGGCCACTAATAATAGCTGCCGTTGGGAAATCAGGGCCCGGAATCAATTCAATTAATTCTTCAATGGTAATATCGGGATTTTCTATCATCGCGATACAAGCGTTCACCACTTCGGTCAAGTTATGGGGCGGAATGTTAGTCGCCATACCTACCGCAATACCCGATGATCCATTAACTAATAGATTCGGTACACGAGTGGGTAACACTTCAGGAATAAATTCGGTGCCATCATAGTTAGGTACAAAATTAACGGTTTCTTTATCAAGGTCAGCCAAGAGATCATGAGATATCTTGTTCATGCGAATTTCGGTGTAACGCATTGCCGCAGCGGAGTCGCCGTCTACAGAACCAAAGTTACCTTGACCATCCACCAACATATAGCGTAATGAAAATGGCTGTGCCATCCGTACGATAGTATCGTACACCGCTGAATCGCCGTGAGGATGGTATTTACCGATCACATCCCCTACAACACGAGCTGATTTTTTGTAGGCTTTATTCCAATCATTTTTAAGTTCGTGCATCGCAAATAATACGCGACGGTGAACTGGCTTCAGCCCATCTCTGACATCAGGTAGTGCTCGTCCGACGATAACGCTCATGGCGTAATCTAAATAGGAGTTTTTTAGCTCTTCCTCAATATTGATGGGGAGAATTGCATTGGCACGTTCAGTCATATACTGCCTTGTTCCCTAATTGCTTTACCGCTTAATGTTACAAGTCATTGGCGACTCGTTGATACTACGATATTGTCGAGTTATAGATTATTGTTATAAGCGCAAGATTCTAGCACTCAAAAAAAAAAAGTAACAGCCATCTTTACCAGTTCATCAAGCTGCTGATGCATTTTATCATTTATGCTGTTTATAATGTCCACCTGACTTAAACACAAGAACCTATTCATGACCCTTAACTCCAATGTCGATCCAGCAGAAATTTCCAAATTTGCTAACTTAGCCAGTCGCTGGTGGGACTTAGAGGGTGAATTCAAACCCTTGCATCAAATTAACCCATTACGTTTAGATTACATCGCCCATCAGGCAAATGGTTTATTTGACAAAAAAATTATCGATATTGGCTGCGGTGGCGGGATTTTAGCCGAGAGCATGGCCAAAATGGGGGCTCACGTTAGTGCTATCGATATGGCAGAAGATTCGATTAACATCGCTAAACTCCATGGTTTAGAAACCGCCGTTAAGGTGGATTATCAGCTAGCGACTGCAGAATCCTTTGCACAAGAGCATGCTGGCGAATTCGACATTGTCACCTGTTTAGAAATGCTTGAGCATGTACCAGACCCACAATCAGTGGTGAAAGCTTGTGTGGCGTTGGTTAAACCCGGTGGCCAACTGTTTTTCTCAACGCTTAATAGAAATATCAAATCCTGGCTAATGGCAATCGTTGCCGCAGAAAAAGTGCTCAAGTTGGTTCCCGACGGTACACATCAGCATGATAAGTTTATTAAACCATCAGAGCTGATTGGCTGGCTGGATGAATGTCCGGTAAAAGTGAAACATATGACAGGTTTGCATATGGACCCTTTCAGTCAGCAATATTATTTATCTGATCGTAATGTCGATGTGAACTACCTAATGTCCTGCCAGCATTTAGGTGATGATAATGCCTAAAGCCCCTAAAGGATTGTTATTTGACCTAGATGGCACCTTATTAGATACCGCCCATGACTTAGGCAATACCCTAAATTATTTATTGCAAGCTCACGGTTTAGAGCAAAAGTCCTATGCTGAATACAGTCCTTTTGCGTCCCATGGTGCTAAAGGATTATTAGAACTCGGATTTAACAATATTCCTGAGGAAGAATTCACTCAACTGCGTGAAGAATTTTTGGCTCATTATGCGCAGAATATTTGTATCCACACAGTGTTGTATGAAGGTGTATCTGAGGTCATTGAGTATTGTCAAAAACATCAAATCCCTTGGGGAATAGTAACTAATAAACCGGGCTTTTTAACCACGCCACTATTAACTTATTTCCCAGTATTGGCATCTGCGCAATCAGTGATCAGCGCCGATACCCTGCCCCAACGAAAACCGCACCCTCAACCGCTATTATTTGCTGCTCAACAATTACAAGTTGAGCCCAATGACATTTGGTATATCGGCGATGCTGAACGAGATATGCAAGCGGCTAATTCCGCCAATATGTTCAGTGTGCTGGCTACCTATGGCTACATCCACACTGATGATCAAATTGAGCAATGGCATGCACAACTACACATTAACAAAATAGTCGATATTTTAGACTACATTAAATAATCTGATTATTTAGCAACCACTATATATGGTATTCAATTTAAACACTGAACACCATATATCGTATTTGCATTAAAAACGTAAAAACTCAATCAAAATAATTTATCCCTAATATTTATCCTAAAAAGTGTTTGCATTTCACCACATTCAATCATAAAAGCAGGTGGGCAGTGAGTCGCTACTAACCAAACTTTGACTTGTGTCTATTGCTTAAGAAAAACACCATATATTGGGTTGCAAAGTTCTCATTACCTCATTATCTTGTGTTTCGAAGGTTACGAAAAACATTAAAAAATAACCATCATGGCAAGCGAGGCTTTGGCCTTACTTATTTGCGCTAAACAAAAATCAAAAAATGGCTGATAAGCATGAATAAAAATCTATTTGTTGCCAAACGAAATGGCGAACAAGAGTTGCTCGATCTGGAAAAAATTCACAAGGTCATCGCATGGGCCGCCAAAGGTCTTAAAAATGTGTCTGTTTCTCAGGTTGAACTCAAAGCTCATTTGCAATTTTATGACGGCATTAAAACAGAAACCATTCATGAAACTCTGATCAAATCAGCCGCCGATTTAATTAATAAAGACAGCCCCGATTATCAGTATCTTTCCGCGCGTTTAGCGATTTTCCATTTACGTAAAAAAGCCTACGGACAATTTGAGCCACCACCGCTATATGATCATGTCAAATCCATGGTGGCTTTAGGTAAATACGATACCCATTTGCTAGAAGATTATTCGCAACAAGAATTTGAAGAACTCGGCGAATATATTGATCACTGGCGTGATATGAACTTTAGCTATGCCGCCGTTAAGCAACTGGAAGGCAAATACTTGGTACAGAATCGCGTTACCGGTAAAATTTATGAAAGCGCGCAGTTCTTATATATGTTGGTCGCTGCTTGTTTGTTTGCCAACTACGACAAATCTATACGCTTGGGTTATGTCAAACGTTTCTATGATGCGACCTCGTTATTCAAAGTCAGTTTGCCTACACCTATTATGGCCGGTGTGCGCACCCCGACTCGTCAGTTCAGCTCATGTGTATTAATTGAAGCCGATGATAGCCTTGATTCCATCAATGCCACCAGTAGCGCCATTGTAAAATACGTCAGTCAACGTGCTGGTATTGGCGTTAACGCAGGACGCATTCGCGCCTTGGGCAGTGAAATCCGTGGCGGTGAGGCTTACCACACCGGTTGTATTCCTTTTTATAAGTATTTCCAAACGGCTGTTAAAAGCTGTTCACAAGGTGGTGTCCGTGGTGGCGCAGCAACCTTGTTCTACCCGTTATGGCATTTAGAAGTTGAATCACTATTAGTACTGAAGAATAACCGTGGTGTTGAAGAAAACCGCGTACGTCACCTAGATTACGGTGTGCAGTTTAATAAACTGATGTATCAGCGTTTGATTAAAGATCAAAACATCACTTTGTTCAGCCCCTCTGATGTGCCGGGCTTATATGATGCTTTCTTTGCCGATCAAGATAAATTTGAACAGTTGTACGTACAATACGAAAACGATCCATCCATTCGTAAAAAGCATATTAAAGCCATTGATTTGTTCAGCTTGTTTATGCAAGAACGCGCCAGTACTGGGCGTATCTATTTGCAAAATGTTGATCACTGCAACACCCATAGCCCGTTTGATCCTAAAGTGGCACCGGTACGTCAAAGTAACCTGTGTTTAGAAATTGCCCTACCGACCAAACCATTGAAGCATGTTAATGATGCCGAAGGTGAAATTGCATTGTGTACGTTATCTGCCTTTAACTTAGGTACGTTAACTAACCTTGATGAACTCGAAGAACTCGCGGATTTAACCGTACGTGCTTTAGATAGCCTATTGGATTATCAAGACTACCCTGTGCCAGCGGCTCTTACTGCGACCATGGGACGCCGTACTCTGGGCATAGGTGTAATCAACTTTGCTTATTACTTAGCCAAAAATGGCGTGCGTTACTCGGATGGTAGCGGTAATGGGCTCATACACCGTGCCTTTGAAGCGATTCAGTATTACTTGCTCAAAGCTTCTTGTGAATTAGCCAAAGAGAAAGGCGCTTGCCCGAAATTTAACGAAACCACTTATTCTCAGGGCATTTTACCCATAGATTCCTATAAAAAGGATCTCGATGCCATCTGCCAAGAGCCGTTACAATATGATTGGGATGCATTACGTCAAGACATCGTCACCCATGGATTACGTAACAGTACACTATCAGCATTAATGCCTTCAGAAACCTCCTCGCAAATCTCCAATGCCACCAACGGTATTGAACCACCTCGTGGTCATATTAGCGTCAAGTCGAGCAAAGATGGCGTGCTAAAACAAGTGGTACCTGATTTCGAAAATCTGAAAAATGAATACGAATTACTCTGGGATCTTCCGTCTAACGACGGCTATCTACAGTTGGTAGGCATTATGCAAAAATTTGTCGACCAAACCATCTCCGCCAATACCAGCTATGATCCAGCGAAATATGATGGCGGCAAAGTGCCAATGAAATTACTCTTAAAAGACTTATTAACCGCATACAAACTCGGGGTTAAAACCCTCTATTATCATAACACCCGCGACGGTGCATCAGATAAAATGGAAGAGCCAACTGCAAAAGGTCTTGCCTCTACCGACAAAGAAACCGTCGAAGTCATTGACGATACCGAAGATGACTGTGCCGGCGGCGCTTGCAAAATATGACACTATGTAATTAAAAGTAATTAAAAAAATAACTAGAAATATCGATAAATTCACAAGTTTATTCGATACAAAAAAAGGGGAATGAGGTCATTATTGTCTGTTTAATAATGACCTCATGCGCTAACTCAATCTTTAATCGAAGTCATACATGAAATATACAACGTTTAATCAGCACACTGTTAACGCTCTGCTAGAACCTATGTTTTTTGGTCACCCGGTCAATGTTGCCCGTTATGATCAACAACGACATTCCATTTTTGAAAAACTTATCGAAAAGCAGATTTCCTTTTTTTGGCGGCCTGAAGAAGTCGATGTCAGCAAAGATCGCGTCGATTTTCAGCAATTATCCGATTCCGAAAAACACATATTTATTTCTAATTTAAAATATCAAACGCTATTGGATTCAGTTCAAGGTCGTAGCCCGAACATTGCCTTTTTACCGATAATTTCGTTACCTGAATTAGAAACCTGGGTCGAAACATGGTCCTTTTTTGAAACTATTCATTCTCGCTCTTATACCCATATTTTGCGTAATTTATTTACCGACCCCAGCGAAGTCTTTGATGATATCGTCGTTAATGAAGAAATTAAGGTTCGAGCCAGTGACATTTCCAAATATTACGATGATTTGATCTTCGCTACTCAGTTATGGCAAACCCAAGGTGAGGGCATTCATCAAGCCTATGGCGAAACCCATGTAATCAACATGCGTGAGTTAAAGAAAAAATTGTACTTGTGCATGTGCTCGGTTAACGCCTTAGAAGCTATCCGCTTTTATGTTTCTTTTGCCTGTACCTTTGCCTTTGCTGAACGTAAATTGATGGAAGGTAACTCAAAAATAATTCGCTTGATCGCCCGTGATGAAAATCTACATCTGACCTCAACCCAACACATTCTTAATTTATGGGCTGATGGTAAAGATGATCCAGAAATGGCCGAAATTGCCATTGAGTGCCGTGAACAATCAACCGCTATTTTCTTACAAGCGGTTGAACAAGAAAAACAATGGGCGACCTATTTATTCCAGCATGGCTCGATGATTGGTTTAAATAAAGACATTCTCTGCCAATACGTGGAATTTATAGCCAACCATCGTATGCGCGCCATTGGCCTAGAAGCACCCTTTGCCATTACAGACAATCCACTACCTTGGATGAATACCTATCTAAATTCAGATACGGTACAAGTTGCACCTCAAGAGTCCGAAATTAGTTCTTATTTAGTGGGGCAGATTGATTCAGAAGTCAGTAGTGACGAGTTTGACGATTTCGATTTATAACTTTCAATGACGGACAACAGCGATAGCTACATGATTACGGTTATTGGCCATGGGGAATTTGAGCAGCAAGATCGTACCTTGCTGCAATCCATTGAGCGCCAACAGATCGATGTGCACTATCACTGCCGTGAAGGTTTTTGCGGAGCATGCCGTACTCGCATAAAAAAAGGTTCGGTAACTTATTTAACCGAACCTTTAGCCTATATTAATGATGATGAAATTTTACCTTGTTGCTGTCGTGCCAACAGTGATATTGAAATTGAATTAGACTAAGCTGATTTTAAGATAAATTAGTGCATTAATTCAGCGGTTTTTCCGCTGCGTAAAGGGTTATCAAATTCGGCATTAACACCTAGGTATTTGGCATCCTTATGGGTAGATTCAATCATTTGTTGTAGCCTTTCGCCAACATCTTTGGCTGCATACACCAACATAATCGCCTTACCTTTTTGCAATTCTGGCTCAAAGGCACTAATTCTATAATTGCGATGGCTAATGCCAAATAAACCACCAATCCAACCACCAAAACCTATCATGAGAAGCTCAATCAAGATCACATTCAGCATTTCAATTTGCCAACCATAAGGTTGCAGGTAATACACGCCAACAGAAACGGCCATACCTAAAACCGCACCGACTATGGCTCCACGTACACCACTATGCACAACATCCCGCTCTTCAATGATGGATGCTTCATGGACATGATGGCCGGCAAAATCTTGACTGCGCTCACTGACAAAATGAATATTGTCGACACTAATACCCTGTTCAACCAATTCATCCTGAATCTGGTCGCTATGATTTAAATTATCCAGTAAAAATTGATATTGCATTGCTTTATCCTCGTTATGACTAGGGTTTAAGCTTAAGTGGGAATTTCACGAAATGTACGTTTTATAAGCAAATAATCTTAAGAAGATGCAAAGCGGGTAATATGATTATTAACAAGTAATAGAGTTACTTGAGATAACCGCTATGTGTGAAGAAAGACTTATTTCAAGCAAGGCTGCCAATGCACTGCTTGCTTAAAAAGTTGTGATAACTTTTTATTAAGATCAGCAAACTTCACTACGGGCTCATTTAGTGAGCTCAAGCAGCGCCAACTAAAACGATGGCAATTATTGTTTAACACATGATAATCGGCATAGTGAAATATGTTACCGATTGCATTAGCCATAGCATCTGGGCTAACTAAAGGTTTTAAATCGGCGCCGCAGGCTACATAAATCGTACTACCACTACGTTCTTTTAAAAAGCGCTCAGGAGAGATAGCGCGGATCAACCCATTACCTTTTAGCTCAATTATCTGTCCATCAACCCAAATCCCCGTATGTTCAAATAAACCATAAATACCACAGCTAACAAGACTACCATCTATAGGTTGTACCGCGGTTTTGTCTTCACCAGGAAACACCCGCACACGTTGATCTCGACGTTGGTTTTCTTTATGGAATTGCTGCCCCAGCAACACACTGGTTACGCCGGCGCCAATCCAAAATAAGGGTAGTGGCATAAGGATTACTCCGTTCACTTGGATCCTCAGTGTTGCTAAGCCCAGCGGTTAGCGCAATGACAATAATGTAAATCCTTGTTTCACAAGGTGCTTAACACTGGGCGCGTCCTGTATTAACCTGTAGCGAATGACCTTCAAAATAGTTAATTATGACCACTGAAACTAAAACCAGTCACTTTTTCGCCCATCTAGCCCGTATGAAACTCATCAATCGTTGGCCATTAATGCGTAATATCAGCATTGAAAACGTGCAAGAACATAGTTTACAAGTCGCCATGGTGGCACACGCACTAGGGCTGATTAAGAATAAATACTTTAATGGTCAGGTAAATGTTTACAAAGTCGCCACTATTGCACTATTTCATGATGTCTCCGAAGTGTTAACTGGCGATCTACCCACACCCGTAAAATATTTCAATCCAGCCATTCAACAAGAATATAAAAAAATTGAAAAAATAGCTGAGCAAAAACTCATTGAAATGGCTCCCGATGATTTTCGCGACGATTATGCCGAGCTTATTGATGCCGAATTACAAAATGACGATGAGCGTTTTTTAGTTAAAGCCGCCGATGTAATCTGTGCTTATCTTAAAACCTTGGAAGAGCTTTCTGCCGGTAATCGTGAATTTGAGTTAGCTAAAAAGCGTTTAAACAACATTATTCAGGATTACAATTCACCGGAAGTGAAATATTTTATGGAAATGTACATGCCTAGCTTTAGCTTAAGTTTAGATGAAATCACCCAGGAAACGTTACTGTGACTGATATTTGGCAACAACGTTGCTTTGAGCAGCAAGTACAACGGGATAACGATCATCGCTCTGCTTATCAACGGGATAAAGCCCGAGTATTGCACTCCGCAGCATTTCGACGTTTACAATCTAAAACTCAGGTATTAGGCATTGGTATTAATGATTTTCATCGCACCCGACTCACCCACTCCTTAGAGGCCGCACAAATTGGTCAGGGCATTGTCGCCCAGTTACAACAAAAACAACCGCAATTGACCCAAGAATTGGGGCTGGACGCGAATTTAATCGAAACTCTGTGTTTAGCCCATGACATTGGTCATCCGGCTTTTGGGCATGGCGGAGAAATCGCGCTGCACTTTATGATGCGTGACCATGGCGGTTTTGAAGGCAATGGACAGACGTTTCGTATCGTCAGCAAGTTAGAGCCCTATACTCAAGCCAATGGTATGAACCTAACCCGCCGCACTACGCTGGGGTTAGTAAAGTACCCTGCTACATTGACTACACTCGGCTATCAAAATCAACAACCGCTACCGCAAAATATCCGACAACTTAAAGCCGGGGATTGGCATCCACCTAAAGGGTTATTTGATGACGATAATGATATGTTGCAGTGGCTATTACTACCGCTGAGCGATAATGATAAACGATTGTTTAGCAGTATTACCGAACCAAATCAGCAAGGTAAATGTAAAACCCGTTATAAATCCTTTGATTGTTCAATCATGGAGCTGGCGGATGATATTGCTTATGGTATTCATGACTTAGAAGATGCCATAGCCATGGGTTTTACCCAGAAAGAACAATTTGATCAACTGGTAGCTACCCCTTTAGCGGCACTGGACGACCCGTGGTTTCGTGACAATGCCCTACCCTTGGCCGACAAATTATATAGCCGCCATCATTACATTCGCAAAGATGCCATCGGCGCGTTGGTGAATAAGTTGATCACCTCAATCACTATTCAACCGGTCAATCAGGATTTTGAATTGGCCATTCTCGCCCATAACGCCGCTTTAGCTCCTGAGCACAAACAAGCGTTAGATCTGTTTAAAGATTTCGTTTTTGACAAAGTCATTAAAAAGCCAGAAATACAACGGATTGAGTACAAAGGACAACAAGTGGTGATGGAGTTATTTGAAGCTATTAGTTCAGATCCAATGCGCTTACTACCAGAAAACACCGCCATTCGCTGGCAACAAAGCCAAAAACAGGGTTTAGGGCATAGAGTGATATGCGATTACATCGCCGGTATGACCGATGGTTATGCTTCGCGGCTGTATCGTGACCTGTTCAGTACCAAGCACTAAGCCATAATCAATTAGCTGCAAGCATTTTTGTTTAACGCTCTTTACTAGTTATCAGCAAGAAGACTAAAAATACGCGTTGCCGTTGTATTTAAACGGCAGCCATTTGCGGTCTTCTTCCCCAATCGATACTCACATCCGCAGAAAAGACCATTTACTGAATAACCGATATTTAAATACAACAGATGAAATAATCTACAAAAAACGCTTGCATGTTTATTTATACAGTACTACTGTATATCCATACTGTATAAACATTCAGGTGACTTATGAACAGCAAACACAGACAAGAAGTACAATATTCACTTTTCTCACAATCTCACGGCGTGCTTGAACTCCCCGTTGATCAGCAACCATCGCTGATTGCCATGATGCATGACAGCGTGCTGCAACGTAAATGGGTATATATTTTGGCTGAACAACTGACATTAAGTGATTGTCCTCAATACTGTATTGCTATTAAAAAGCCGTCAGTTGAAGTGGAATTATTGTGGATTGAAAAGATTATCAGTGCCGGCCAAGCCGCCCTTATTGTGGTGGAAAATATGCAATTTGATGAAATCACAAATAAACGCTTAACACTTTTATGTCTTGAGCAAGGTGTTACTATCGTCAATATTCCCCCTGTTAGTAACCTTGTTTATGGCCCTTGGTAATTCCAATACTGCTAATAAAAAATGTGTGTGTGGTAATTCGTTGTCATTAACTGCTTGCTGTTTGCCGCTCATAGCAGGTAAACGTATAGCATCGTCACCAGAGCAATTAATGCGTTCACGTTATAGTGCTTATGTATTGCACGAGTTTAAATATATTCATCGCACTTATAGCCGCACTCATAGCGCTATACCCAGTGTTGAGGATATTGCTGATAGCGCCAATGACACTCAATGGCTTAAATTAAATGTGTTAGATACACAAATTATGTCGCCCCAAGGGCAAGTCGAGTTTAGGGTAATATACAAAGTTCAAGGTGTTGCCTACCAGTTGCATGAACGTTCCGATTTTTTCTTTGAGGAGAATCAATGGGGTTATTCTGGCGGAGAGATATTAGCCGATAGTGGCGAAATCACGCAGCCTTTAAATGGTCCGTGCCTTTGTGGCAGCGGTAAAAAACTTAAACGTTGCTGTCTGCGCACTTAAGCCGCGACCTTAAGCCGCGACATTGTGCAAACGATTCAAAATTTCATACAACCCCTTTTCATCTACTTTGACTACATTATCTAATGCTGTACCAGCTAAGCGCTGTTGGGCAAAATAATCGCAATTAGCTTTTACTTCGTCACTGATTTTTTGTGCATTGTTAGTCATAGCAATAGGGGCAGGAAACATGCTGTCATAAAGTCTGGCGCAGATTTGCTGTTGATTATTAATATATTGATTGAGATGAATACTTTGTTGCCAATGATGAGGTTGTGCGGCTAACGCTATCGGCGGATAAAAAGATTTAACTTCGGACGTATTAACCCGTTCATCATCGTTTTGTTTTTCAATGACCGGCCGCTGCAATAAATCTTGCTGCAACATTGACAACAATAACCTAAACGACGCAACACCCTGAGTGTCGGCCGTTTCAAGCGCGGTAGCTAATCGTCCGGTTACCTCGATGTCGGTGTTTAGTGCCGTCGTATTGTCCAACAAAGTCAAAGATCCTTAATATTGATACTCTGTTATCGTTTTACATCTGTTTTTCTTAAGCTATTTTAATAACATAGTCATCGCTTTACCTTCTCCATTCACATATTTTCCGGTAGGCTAAGACCATATATATTTAGGGAGATTTCAGCTCGTATGCCTAAGATGACATATCATGACAAACGCGTGCTAATTGTTGATGATCAACGACCTTTCTTGGTCATGCTACGCAGCACCATGAATACCTTGGGCGCAACATCTGTGATGGTGGCGGAAAGTGGTGAAGTCGCCATTGCTGCCTGTCAGCAAGAAAAATTTGATATTATTATTTCAGATTTAGAGCTGGGTGATGGCAGACGTAATGGCTTTCAATTATTAGAAGAATTGCGCGGTAAAAAATTGATCAAGCCAGAAACTATTTTTCTAATGGTTTCCGGAGACAGTCAGCGCCCGATGGTGTTAGGTACGGTTGAAAAACAACCCGATGATTATCTAATTAAACCTTTTTCCCAGGCGCAATTAAACAATCGCATTAGTAAATGTTGGGCAAAGCGCTCTGCGCTTAAATCGTTATATGTGCACTTAATGAACGATGATGTGAAAAATGCCATCATTGCCTGCAAAGATGCCATCACTTCCGGCAGCAGATACCGTCAATACTGCTCTTTAATAATGACCGAATTACTCTGGCGCGAAAATAAATTCGAATTAGCCGTATCCATACTCAATCCTTTAGTCAGGGACAAGCAACTGCCTTGGGCAGTGTTAGCGATGGCCAAAACTAAAATGTATATGCGGCAATTTGAAGAGGCTATTAATCTAGCCAAAAATATTCTTGATAGCAAAATGCTAGCTGCTGATGCCCACGATATATTAGCCCAATGTTACCTGCGTACAGAAAAGCTTGAGGAATCCTGCCTTGAAATTAAGAAGGCAATTGAATTGTCGCCCTATTCCATCGAACGCCAGTACTTAGGCTGCGAAATTGCCCAAGCTAGCGGTGATTATGAATTTGCTAAGAATTGCTGTTTGGCGATTCTCGATCAATCCCGTCGTTCAGTGCACAAAAATATTTCTCATATGTGTAACTATATCCGCAGCATTCTTGACTTAGCCGAGCATGCAAGCGAACAAAAGGACAGTAATAAATACCAGCAAGATGCCATGATTGAACTACAGCGACAAAAACAAACAGAACTGGTACGCCACAGCCCCCAACCTTTTGACTTTAACGCTTTTGAAAGTATTGTTAGTGCTCGAATCAACGTTATCCAGGGAAAATTACAAAATGCCAAACGGGCATTATCGGATTCACAAAAGAAAATCGAAGGCAAATTTGAGGAGTATCCACTAGCTTTGGCACCCGATACCATCAAAGTTATGTTCGATTTAGGCGAATATGAGCAAGCTTCTCATCTTATCGGTACATTAAAAAAGCATAATCACCCTAACGATCCCTACACCCGAAAAATGCTATCTTCAGATTTAAAGAAGGCTCAAAAGAACATTGGCGACTACAATAAGTATAACAAGGAAGGCATTGCCGAATATAATCTTGGTCAACATCAGGCAGCCTATGAGGCGTTTCACAAGGCGTTAGAACAAGCGCCGACCAATGCAGGAGTCATTATTAATTTGCTACAAGTCATCATTAAACTGCTAGCCAAAACAAGTAAACCCGATATTAACCTTAAAAAGGAATGTCGCACATTATTTCGCAACGTTGACGGTCTGCATCTTCCAGAAGCTCACCAAAAACGCTTAGCTACTCTAACAACTGAACTACAACCCTATTTGGAATGATTATGAAATACCAAGTTTGTACCGTAATTTCTATCGTCGCTCTAGTGGGATGTGCTAATAAACCGCTAAAATGTGAACAAATTTTAGAAGTAAAAAAACAAGAACAAACCTGTACTAAGTTAAAGTTTCAAATTGCCAATAATACCAACCCTCAGCAAGTGACTGAAGCCCGTCGTCGCTTTGAGGAATTATGTACCGATATTCGTTATTACCGTAATCAATACGACACTATCTGCAAAGGCGATGAACAACCCATCAGCGGCACGACTAACAAGCAACAAACCGACTAAAGCTATCTTGTTGTCTAAGCATTTCTTAATCCGTGATGCTCTTTTGTTATAGCGCCAATTAAGCTGTTCCTAAGGCATTAATTCACCTTATAATGCCGCCTTTGAACGCTAACTCAAAAAGTGAGTCTCTTGCACAATAATGATCAACGATTTGGTGGTACTGAACGCCTGTACGGCGTTGCCGCCACTCATATCCTTCGTGAAGCTCATATTGCCGTCGTCGGAATTGGTGGTGTCGGTAGCTGGGCTGCCGAAGCCCTTGCGCGAACTGCTATTGGTGAAATTACCCTTATCGATTTAGATGATATTTGTGTCACCAATACCAATCGCCAAATCCATGCATTAAGTAACACTATTGGCAAAGAAAAAGTCACGGTAATGGCTGAGCGTATTCTGCAAATTAACCCCCAGTGTAAGGTCAATATTGTCGAAGACTTTGTGGTAGCGGATAACGTGGCAGAATTGCTGACCCGCTCCATGGATTATGTCATTGAGGCCACCGACAGCGTGCAAGCCAAGGCGGCAATGATAGCTCATTGTAAGCGCCAAAAGATCCCAGTAATTACCGTTGGCGGCGCTGGTGGTCAAACCGATCCAACACAAATACAGGTGGCCGATCTAAGTAAAACCATTCACGATCCCCTGAGCAGTAAATTAAGATCGATCCTGCGCAAAGACTATCATTTTTCCAGTAACAGCAAACGTAAGTTTGCCGTACCTTGTGTGTTCTCCACAGAGCAACTGGTTTACCCGCAAGCAGATGGTAGTGTCTGCCAAACCAAAAATCTCAGCGAAGGCAATGTTAAGCTCGATTGCAATGGGGGCTTTGGTGCTTCGGTAGCCGTAACGGCCACATTTGGTTTTGTCGCTGCAGCTCGTGCCATTGATAAAGTCATTGAACGCCAAAACGCCAAACAATCACTTATTTAAAATTCGCTGTCGTTTGTTGAATTTTTTGCCATACCGCTTGCAAACCATTGCTGCGGCTTTGGCTTAAATGTGTGGCTAAACCGATATCGGTTAAATAGGTTTCAAGATAAAATTGCTGAATAAAATCGGCAGTTCTGCCTTCAATAGCATCTAATATAATCGCTAATAATCCTCGCACAATTTTACTGGTTGAGTCCGCTTGAAAGTGAAACTTATCCGCATTTTTAGTAATCATCAGCCACACCGGACTTTCGCAACCATTCACCTGATTGGCGGTGATTTGCTCTGAAATAGGCAAACGTTCAAGATATTTACCGGCCAACATAATTTGCCGATACTTTTGCTCCCAACTTTTAGCACCTTTTATTTCAGCGCCCAATGTAGACAAATCCTGCGGGGATTGGCTGGAGGGAAGGGATTCGCTAGTCAATCCTGTAGCACTGGTATGCAATGCTCGCTTTAATGCCTGTATAAAGCGCTGTACTTCATTCTGAGTATTATAAGCCGCCAAGGAGACTCGTAACGTGCCATCAATATTCAATGCCTGCATGGCCGGCATGGCGCAATGATGCCCCACTCTAACCGCAATTTGTTGCTGATTGAGTAGTTCGGCAATATCCAACACATTATGGCCAGCAAAAGTGAGCGACAATATGGGCACACTGTGTTCGTTATCACCATAGATAATGACTTCAGGCATAGCCTGTAATTCACTCAGTAGTTGCCTATATAAAGCCTGCTCCGCATCCATACACTCTTGCGTGAAATACTTCTGCATCCAAGTAATAGCTGCACCTAAACCGATTACCCCTTGTATATTCGGTGTGCCTGCCTCAAATTTTAATGGCGCATCGCGGAAAGTGGATTGTTCAAAGGAAACGCTATTAATCATTTCGCCACCCAACTGATAAGGCGGCAAACTATTCAGTAATGCGTATTTACCATACAACACACCAACACCGGTGGGCGCAAACATCTTATGTCCACTAAAAATATAAAAGTCACAATCCAATTGCTGCACATCCACCGCCATGTGCCCCACTGCTTGGGCACCATCAATAATGCTTATAGCACCCACCTCTTTTGCCTTAGTGATTAACGCCTCAATTGGATTAATATTACCAAAGGCATTAGAAACATGACCTACAGCCACAATCGCAGTGTTATCGGTGATCAGTTCATCAATATTACTCAGATCCAACACCGCGTTATTGTTGGTGGGAATAATTTTTAGATTCAGACCTAAACGCTGCGCCAATTGCTGCCAGGGAACAATATTCGCGTGATGCTCAAGAGTGCTAATAACAATATCCTGACCGACCTTACATTGGTTTATCCCTAGACCATGAGCAAGTAAATTAACGCCTTCGGTAACACCTTTAGTAAAAACAATTTCGCGCTCACTACGGGCATTGATAAAGCCCTGCACTTGCTTTCGTACGGCTTCAAATTGTGTGGTAGTGCGATTGGCTAATTGATAAGCGCCACGATGAACATTGGCATTTTGCTGTTTATAAAAGGTACTACATACAGCAATGACGGCATCTGGTTTTTGCGTGGTCGCCGCACTATCAAAATAAATAAGCTGCGGGTATTGCTGCGACAACAAACTAAATTGTTGACGTAGTTCCTCTGCTGCGGATTGCACCAATGGTTTAGTCATTCTTCTCACCGGGGGCTTGATACCAAGGGCTGTTAATCGTAGATACGTATAGCTCCTCTACTTTTTCTCTCGCCCACGGGGTACGCCTTAAAAAGGTTAAGCTGGACTTTACACTGGGATCACTTTCAAAGCAGCGGATAGCCACAAGCGTGGCTAATTTCTGCCAGCCGTAATGGCTTTCAAGATCCTCTACTATTTTTTTAAGGGTAACACCGTGCAAGGGATTATTTTTTTGCATAAATTACCAACTATGAGCTTGTATAAAAATTAAGACGCGATTCACTTTTAGCTTAACGAGTGTATTAACTCGGCTAAAAACAGTATTTTAACATTGGATAGCTGCCTGTAATCAAAATACGGACAAATAATTAACCTATGTCGTTTACTGATGGCGAATTCCTCGTTCAACCACATCATATCAACTTGACTGAGTAATGATTGTGCGTGAGTTCGACCGCAAATAATATGCACAGCTTTGGGGTTATCTACGCCATGGTTAGATTGATTGTCTACATCAGGCAAACCGAATATAAGTGCGCACTGACTGTGCGCTCGCAACAACTGATGATCCCGTAAACTTTGCCAATCTCCGTAGGCTTGCCAGCGGGTAAATGATGTTGGTTGTAACTCAAATAACAACTTGGCAAAGACGTTAAATACCTTACGCCAGCCATTACCACATTGTGCGGATATCTCATTAATTTGTTGAATATTAACCGCACTCAATGAAGTTAATTCAGCATACTCCGGCATCTTAGGACGATTACCAATATAAACACGAATGTCAGCATTGCTATCACCTAGGCCAATTTCCTTAGGGTAGGTTGACTCAAATTGCATAGCTGAATAACAACGTATTATCAGGAAAATTCGGCGGACGCTGACCATCATCCATTATGAATCCCAGGCTCAACAACAACTCGATCGAACGTTGGTTCTGTGGTGAAACCAGTGCTTGAACAATATCGACCCCATTTTGCTTAGCGTAGACCAAACTTGCCTGAGCAGCTTCACTAGCAAAGCCTTGTCGACGATAGATATCCAGTAATGCATAGCCTAAATCAAGGTGCTTTAAATAATCGCGTTTTAATAAACCACACAAGCCCAACGGCGACATTGTTGATTTATCACGCATCAACAACAAGCCAACACCATTTTCAATATAACTACGTTGTGGGCTATCAATAATATATCGGCGGGCATCAGCTATAGAACTTAAATTTTTATCGCCGATATGGCGGATACACAGCGGATCATTAAACAAGCGCAAAATAAACTCAGCATCGTCTACTGATATTTCTTCTAGGATTAAACGCTGGGTAGATATAATTGGCATATTGAGACTTTATAAAAAAGTGGATTTTATCTTATTCATTCAGCAGACATAAGTTAACATTAGCCATATCAATTTGTTACCATCTCATCCGCTTTTTTATTTGGACTCCGACAATGAAATTTATTTCTTTCAATATTAATGGTCTTCGCGCCCGACAACACCAACTTGAGGCACTTATTGAAAAACATCAACCCGATGTCATTGGTTTGCAAGAGACCAAAGTACATAACGATATGTTTCCGCTAACCGATGTCGAATCCACTGGTTACCACGTTATTTACCATGGTCAAAAAGGCCACTATGGGGTGGCGATGTTATCCAAGCAGCCTCCACAAGATGTACAATATGGCTTTCCCACCGATGATGATGATGCACAACGGCGCATGATCATGGCCACCTTCACGTTAGCCAATGACGAAAAAGTGCGAGTGCTTAATGGCTATTTCCCTCAAGGCGAAAGCCGTATCCATGAGACAAAGTTTCCGGCCAAACAAAAATTCTATGCGGATTTATCCACTTACATCGAAGAATATCAGGGCGATGAACACTTACTAATCATGGGTGACGTTAACATTTCTCATCAGGATATCGATATTGGTATTGGCGAGCCTAACCGTTTACGTTGGCTAAAAACCGGCAAGTGCAGCTTTTTACCTGAAGAGCGTGAATGGTTAAACGCCCTACTCGCTAAAGGTTTTCATGATAGCTTTCGTACCCTCAATCCAGACGTCAGCGATCAATATAGTTGGTTTGATTATCGCTCGAAAGGCTTTGATGATAACCGTGGATTACGCATTGATTTAATCCTAGCAAGCGAGAAACTGCATTCACGTTTAAGCGGTGCCGGTATTGATTACGAACTAAGAGCCATTGAAAAGCCCTCTGACCATGCGCCCATTTGGGCAACCTACGACTAAAAATTAGGGAACTGCCCCATTGGATATGATAAAAATCGTCGCACTGCTGCTCTATACAGTGCTGTTAGTGACGGTTATCCGCCAACTTCCATTGCAGCAATTGCTAACCAATAATCATACCCAACATATGATTTTTGGCTGTACTGCCAGTATTTTTTGCCTGTGGGTATTCAGAACAGGTATCTACAGCGGGCTAGATGTGCACTTTCTGTGGCTAACCGCGTTAACCCTCATATTGGGGTTTCAATGGGCGATTTTTTCATCGGCACTAGCACTCATAAGTATCACCTTAAGTGGTGGTGAGAGTTGGTCAATGTTAGGCATAAACGGGCTTTTATCCTGTGCACTGCCGATTACCGTGAGTTATTTGTGCTATAGCCTGAGCTTTCATAAATTACCACGACATTTTTTTGTGTATATTTTTGTATGTTCATTCTTAACCGGCGCTGTGGCTATTATTGCCAAGATGTTCGCGTTAGGCGGCTACTATTTCTTCACTGACCAATATTCTTGGCAAATTATTACGGATAATTATCTGATTTTATTGACACTGCTGGCCTTTCCAGAGGCGATGCTGAACGGCATGACCATGACCCTAATGGTAATGTACAAACCCCATTGGGTATTTACTTTCCAAGATAAATTCTACATAAACGATAAGTAACCTGAGATCGGTTTAAGCAATTACCATAGAATAACGCTCTACGTCAGTCAGGTTAAGGGATGGCTTATTCTCTTTAAGACAATAAGCCACCAATCCAGCCAGTAAATTAAGCGTAAATCC
>JAUHQD010000011.1 GCA_030418115.1 Alteromonadaceae bacterium BrNp21-10
CATCGCAGTACAACTCAACTAAATTCTTCATGCCTGTTCCTTGTTGATTGAACCTTTCTTGGTCGAAAGATCCGATCTTGGAACAGGCATTTAGTTCAATTTCTTAAACCGAGCTGAGGTTAAGTAACATCCCCCTAGCCTTCCCCTTATCAACAGTGTTTGTTCAACAAAATCAAAATTCAATAATCCCACTGTATTTTTGTTTAAAAAAACAGCGTTATTTCTCTAAAGATCACTATTTCACAGCCGATAAATTAATTGGAGGAATAGAGGTATGAATATATCGGTTAATTATAGTGCCGATGTACAATTGAAACATGTTGAACATCGTGCACCGAATCAATTTGCAAATGTAGGCAATACTGCACAGACAAACTCGTCTTTGAAAAATGACGAACTGACTCTTTCTGGGCAAATGCCATCTATTGAACTAAGTAAAGCACCACAAACTGCTTCAGTGAAAAATGACAATATTGATCTTTTGGCTTCACAAACAAAAACAGAGCTACAGGTCAACAATACCGATTACAAAATTAAAATGCTGATTGACCGTGCGGTAGGTAACAATACCGTACAAACCGTACTGAATTTTTACAAAATAGGCTTGAATGAATCTGCAAATAGCGAGCAGGATCAAGGTAAAAAAGATATTGATGTGCTGGCTTAACAGGCAGTATTTTCAATTAACTTAACGACCACCAGTAATATCGAGCAGCGTACCGGTGGTATAAGATGATTTATCTGAGGCTAACCAGTAAATAGCCTCCGCCACTTCCTCGGCCTGCCCACCTCGCCTTAGGGGAATTTGAGATTGCAAACGGGATATGCGATCGGGTTCACCACCGTCTGCATGCATTTGCGTGGCAATTAATCCCGGACGCACGGCATTAACTCTTATCCCCTCTGCTGCGACTTCGACAGCTAAACCTTTCGTTAATGTATCGACCGCACCTTTAGTTGCAGCATAATCAATATATTCATGAGGTGATCCATTCTTGGCCGCCCCAGAAGAAACATTAACAATACAACCGCCTTGTCCACCCAGTGCTGTCGACATTCTCAACACCGCCTGCTGACAACACACAAAAGGCCCGAGTATATTGGTTTGTAATAAACGCTTAATTCGCTCCGCGGTCATTTCCTGTAAGCGCATTTGCTGAGCAATAATCCCAGCATTGTTAACCAACACATCCAGCGTACCTAATTGTTCATCAACGGTGTTAAATAATCGTTTTACTTGCTGTTCGTCACTAACATCGGCTTGTACCGCAATGACCTTTGCTGAGCCTTGCTGTAATTCAGCCACTAATGCATGGGCACTATGGGCATCAGCGCGATAGTTAATACAAACATCAAAACCATGAGCGGCAAAAAGACGAGAAGTAGCCGCGCCAATCCCGCGACTGCCTCCAGTAATGATGACAACAGAACGCGTTTTAGGAGGGGTATTTAAAACCACTGACGGGTAAAGACCTTATCGAGTTCATCAAAAGCTGTTTTAAGCAAGCGAGCAAGTTCTTTATACTTCGGTTTAGCCTGAATATGCTGAACCTGACAGCCCTGCTGTTGCATTTTAGAATGAATATCTCGATACCAGCTTATCATGGAAGGCGATAACGTTTTATTTGCTCTATGCCCTAGCCACAATAGGCCCTGCATTGGTAAGCTAATGAAAAATGCGGCAAAAGCCACGGCTTGTGGTAAGTATTCCATACCGAAGAAATTAATTTGTAGGAACAGGCAGGCAACTGCCAAAGCCGGCATCACTTTGATCGCCAATTTAGTCGCGACAATAACGCGACATTCTGGAAATAAACTATAAAGCTGCTTTTGATTGGGCCACGTCTGCATGTACTGATGACCGTCGTTAATCAATTCCGACATTGTTTGCGACATATACTACTCCATGGATTCACAATATGAAGATTACCTTTTTAAGGCAATTTTCGCCATAAAATTACAATGAAAGTTAATAGCGCTTTTATTACATAACTATCGTTACGAGCTTTAAAAAGTGTCTTTACCGGTTAAATTTCAACCATTTACAACATAAAAATATAATTCTTATCTGCCAATAAAAAACTAAAATAATCAGTTACAATGTTCATCAAAGACTTGTTTTTTACTTTTGCGTTCCCATTAAGTATGGCAAGCAATCATTAATTTTTCATTGGTTTAGATTACTCATTTAGCCAATTACATTTTGGAGTCCCCATGTCAGAAACGAGACACTGCCGTTTACTTATTTTAGGTTCTGGGCCAGCTGGCTACGCCGCTGCGGTATATGCAGCCAGAGCTAACTTGAATCCAGTACTGTTAACCGGCATCCAACAAGGTGGCCAATTAACTACTACCACAGAAGTGGAAAACTGGCCGGGAGATCCGGAAGGCTTAACTGGGCCAGATTTAATGGTGCGTATGCAAAAGCACGCTGAAAAATTTGATACTGAAATTATTTTTGATCACATTAATAAAACGGATTTTTCAAAACGTCCATTTACCCTTACCGGCGATAATGGCAGCTACACTTGTGATGCATTAATCATCGCTACCGGCGCATCGGCTAAATATTTAGGCATGGAAAGTGAAGAAGCTTTTATGGGTAAAGGGGTTTCAGCTTGCGCTACCTGTGATGGATTCTTCTATCGCAACCAAAAAGTGGCCGTAGTTGGCGGCGGAAATACCGCCGTTGAAGAAGCGTTGTATTTGTCCAATATTGCTTCTGAAGTGCATGTTATCCATCGCCGTGACAGTTTTAGAAGCGAAAAAATCTTAGCCGAACGTTTAAAAGACAAAGCTGAAAATGGCAATGTCACCCTGCACCTTAACCGTACTTTGGATGAAGTACTGGGTGATGATATGGGCGTTAACCAAATTCGTATCAAAGAAACAGACTCAGATTCCACCGAAACCATCGATGTGATGGGGGTATTTATTGCCATCGGGCATAAGCCCAACACAGATATTTTTGCAGGTCAGTTAGATATGAAAGATGGTTACATCACGGTAAAAAGCGGCACGGCAGGCAATGCCACACAAACCAGTGTTGAAGGTGTGTTTGCTGCTGGTGATGTCAGCGATCATATCTATCGTCAAGCAATTACGTCCGCGGGTACCGGTTGTATGGCCGCCTTGGATGCAGAAAAATACCTTGATGCACTTTAATGTACTAATTAATGGCCTCTGAGGAGGCCATTACCCATGCCTAAAAGACTAGCCTACTTAGATCAACAAATTACCTTCCCCAAGATTGAACACGCCTTGGATGAACCGAATGGGCTGTTAGCCATAGGGGGGAATCTTAGTGTAGAAAGACTACGTAAGGCTTATCAACAAGGTATATTTCCTTGGTTTAGCGATAATGAGCCAATTATGTGGTGGTCACCAGCACCGCGAGCCATTATCAATCTCGATAATATTCACTTCTCCAAAAGTTTAAAAAAATTTGTTCGCAATTGCGGATTGACCGTTACACTGAATAAAAACTTTGCAGAAATTATTCATGCGTGTGCAACCATTCCCAGAGAAGATAATGGCACCTGGATCACAGAAGATATGCAACAAGCTTACATCAACATGCATCAACTTGGTTTTGCTCACTCCATCGAAGTCTGGCAACACCAGCAATTAGTAGGCGGTTTGTATGGCGTTGTCACAGGTCGCATGTTTTGTGGCGAATCGATGTTTCATCGTTTAACCAACACCTCTAAATTAGCAATGTATTATTTAATCACCCATTTAAAAAATAATGACTTTGAGTTTATCGATTGTCAGATGATGACAGCACACCTTAAAAGTCTTGGGGCTATTAGTATTTCCAGAGCCGATTTTAAACGTCGTCTTAGGTTAGCTCATCAAGACCTACCCCAACAGGCTTTACCACACAAGATGTGGGCGCCTCAAACATTGAGTCCTTAAATGAAGTTTGGTGTTACACAAAACTTTGAATGTGCTTATTTGCCCGAAGAAAGCGAGCGATTATTGGTGCTGATTGAAGAACAGTTCACACCAGAGCAATCTTACGAATTGTTACTTAGTGCTGGCTTCAGGCGCAGTGGTGAGCAAATTTATCGCCCCCACTGTGAACATTGCCAAGCCTGCCAATCTTTGAGGTTAATGGTCGAGAAATTCAAACCTTCACGCAGTCAAAAACGTATTTGGGCACATAATCAAGATATAACCGTTACCATTAGCCATAGCAACAAACCTGAATATTACACATTGTATGAAAATTACATCACGGAACGTCATGCTGATGGCAGTATGTTCCCACCCAGCGAAGAACAATATTTGAGTTTTTTATGCCAACTACGAGCCAAACAACTATTTTTTGAATTTCATTTAGAACAAAAATTAGTAGCTGTTGCAGTGACCGATGAAGTGTCGGATGCGCTATCTGCGCTATATACCTTTTTTGACCCCACATTGAGCAGTCGCTCCTTGGGAACCTTTGCTATTTTGACGCAAATTCAGCACGCCAAAACTTCAAATAAAGAATTTATGTATCTCGGATATCAAATTGATGCCTGTGATAAAATGAATTATAAGAGCAAATTTTACCCACATCAGCGCTTTTTAAACAATAAATGGCAAGAATTCACGAAAAAAACGGCCTAGTGCTTTACTCTTGCGGTGTTATTGGGCAAAATCTGCGCGCTTTCAAATTTAATGTCTTTTTGAACAGACATTGAACAAATATTTTCATTAGAGGTTTTTATAATAAATGGCGAAAGAAGATTGTATTGAAATGGAAGGTACCGTTCAGGACACCCTTCCAAATACTATGTTTCGAGTTGAACTTGAAAATGGTCACGTTGTAACCGCACATATTTCCGGGAAAATGCGCAAAAACTATATCCGCATTCTAACTGGCGACAAAGTGACTGTTGAAATGACGCCATACGACTTATCCAAAGGACGTATCATCTACCGTGCCCGCTAGTTCGATTATTAGGTACTGATGAACGCAAAAAAAACCCAACACATGTTGGGTTTTTTTATATCGATGTAAAAGCAGAGTTAGTTAATCAACCTTCTCTTTTTTGACAATATTGTATTTAAATTGCAATTGATCTTTTTTCAAACCAATCAACACATCACCACCACTAGCTAACTCACCGAAAAGCAATTCATTGGCCAGTTCTTTTTTGATTTTCTCTTGAATGACCCGCGCCATCGGACGAGCGCCCATGCTCTTATCGTAGCCTTGATCCGCCAACCATTTACGTGCTTCAGTGGTAATTTCGATGGAAACACCTTTAGCATCAAGCTGAGCCTGTAGTTCCACAATAAATTTATCAACTACTTGCAAGATGACATCACCTTCAAGGTGATTAAACCAAATAATGCCATCTAAACGGTTACGGAACTCTGGACTAAAGACTTTGTTAATTTCACCCAATGCATCATGACTGTGATCTTGTTGTCTGAAACCAATAGATTTACGAATGGTTTCCAAAACACCTGCATTAGTAGTCATAACCAACACGACGTTTCTAAAATCAACTTTACGGCCATTATTGTCGGTTAGGGTGCCATGATCCATAACTTGCAATAAAATGTTGTAGATATCGCTATGGGCCTTCTCAATCTCGTCTAACAGCACCACCGAGTAAGGATTTTTAATAACAGCATCAGTTAGCATGCCGCCTTGATCAAACCCCACATAACCTGGTGGAGCACCAATTAGGCGACTGACCGCATGACGTTCCATATATTCCGACATATCAAAACGGACAAGCTCGACCCCCATGATCTTCGCTAACTGCTGAGTCACTTCGGTTTTGCCGACTCCAGTCGGACCTGCAAACAGAAAATTACCAATAGGTTTTTTCTCATCGCCCAAACCAGAGCGACTTAAACGTATTGCGTTGGTTAGAGTATCAATGGCTTCATCCTGACCAAAAACAACCATTTTCAGATTACGATCTAAGCTCTTCAACACTTCTTTGTCAGAAGCAGAAACAGACTTTTGTGGAATACGCGCAATTTTGGCAATAATTTGTTCGATATCACCAACATTAATAGTTTTCTTACGTTTTGATATCGGCAGCAATTGTTGACTCGCTCCCGCTTCATCCATCACATCAATGGCTTTATCAGGCAAATGACGTTCGTTAATGTACTTAGCTGATAACTCGGCCGCTGCTTTAATTGCTTGGCGGGTAAAGCGCACACTATGGTGTTCTTCATAACGAGATTTAAGACCCAATAAAATCTTGGTAGTATCTTCAACACTCGGCTCGAGCACATCAATTTTTTGGAATCGACGAGCTAATGCGCGATCTTTTTCAAAAATACTTTGAAACTCTGAATAAGTGGTAGAGCCAATACAACGTAATTCACCACTGGATAACTTCGGCTTGAGCAAATTAGACGCATCCATTACACCACCCGACGCGGCACCCGCGCCGATAATAGTATGAATTTCATCAATAAATAAAATCGAGTCAGATTCTTTTTCCAACTCTTTAAGGATCGCCTTGAGACGTTTTTCAAAATCGCCGCGATATTTAGTACCAGCTAATAACGCGCCTAAGTCCAATGAATGCACTGTCGCACCAGCAATGACTTCGGGAACATCTTTCTTCACAATCCGATAAGCTAAACCTTCCGCAATAGCGGTTTTACCTACACCGGCTTCACCGACCAATAATGGATTGTTTTTACGTCGACGACACAAAATCTGAATAGTACGTTCAACTTCGGCATCACGACCAATAAGCGGATCAATTTTACCCTCTTGGGCACGTATATTTAAATTAGTCGCATAACGTTCTAAGGCGCTATCCTTTTCATCGCCTTCTGCTACTTCCTGTTCCGTTTCAACAGGGCCTGGAGAATCACTATCGTTTTTAGCAACACCATGGGAAATAAAATTCACCACATCAAGACGAGTCACATCAGACTTTTTAAGGATATAAACCGCTTGTGATTCTTGTTCAGAAAAAATCGCCACCAACACATTGGCACCCGTGACTTCTTCCTTACCGGAGGATTGCACATGAAAAACAGCACGCTGTAGCACTCGTTGAAAACCTAGAGTAGGCTGAGTTTCACGTTCGGTATTTTGATCATCTAATATCAATGGCGTAGTATCACGCACAAAATCGATAAGTTCCTGCTTAATACTTTCAATATTAGCGCCACAGGCCTTCAGCGCATCACAAGCTGAAGAGTTACTTAATAGAGCAAGTAATAGGTGTTCAACCGTCATAAACTCATGACGATGCTCACGCGCAAAAATAAAGGCTTCGTTTAGGGTTTGTTCCAGATCTTTATTTAACATCTCAAATGATCCTCATACTGCTTATGCCTGCTCCATTGAGCACATCAACGGATGTTGATGTTTGCGTGCATATTGATTAACTTGCATCACCTTGGTTTCGGCTACTTCCGCACTGTAGACACCACAAACCGCTTTCCCATCATAGTGTACCTTCAGCATCAATTGATTTGCCTGTTCAATTGTCATGCTGAAGAAACTAACCAGTATCTCAACCACAAAATCCATCGGCGTATAATCATCGTTCAATAACAATACCTTATACATAGGTGGTGGTTGAACCTTTTTCTTCACTGCTTCTATTTGCTTTTCATGGCTAATGCCCGCAGCAAATACATCATTCTTAGCAAAATTGTAGCTGTTTGTGTCCACTTTGACCTTTTTTATACGTTTAATTGGACATTTTAGTAAATATGTTGAAATTAGACTTGACACATTTAGGTTAAAATATCTACAGTTTTAGTGGACTTTTGAATTTGGATCAAAGGCCACTGTCTCAATTACTACTATGATTGGGGCAATTAAGTAATAGTTCAAGGGATTTTAGAGGAAACTGAAGTATGGCGGTTGGTAAAGTCAAGTGGTTCAACAACGCTAAAGGGTTTGGATTTATCGTTCCTGATGATGGTGGTGAAGATGTGTTTGCGCATTACTCTACTATTCAAATGGACGGTTACCGTTCACTCAAAGCTGGCCAAGAAGTTAATTTTGAAGTGGAAGAAGGGCCTAAAGGGTTACATGCTGCGAACATTTCAGCTGAACCAGAGCGTTAGTAGTAAACACGTTTATTAAATAGTCGTAGTCAAGAGAGTTACGATTTTCATCTAACCATTAATGTCTACGATGTTATTGGTTTTTTGTGTTTCTATAAATAAAAAAGCCACGAATTCGTGGCTTTTTTGTGCGTGCTTTTTATTTACCTACCCTGAAGTAGGTAAATAAAATTTAAAGCAAGTTTAGCCAATAATGGCATTCAACGTTGTACTTGGACGCATTACCGCGGCCACTTTCGCGACATCAGCATGATAATATCCACCCAACTCGGCTGGTTGCCCTTGAGTTGCTAGCAATTCATCAACAATTTTTTGTTGATTGCCACCCAATGCATCCGCTACCGGCTGGAAGTAAGCCTGTAATTCAGCATCATCATTTTGTGCCGCTAATTCTTGTGCCCAATATAAGGCGACGAAGAAGTGGCTAGTACGGTTATCGTTTTGGCCTACTTTACGGCTAGGTGATTGATTGTTATCAAGCAACAACCCTGTGGCTTTATCCAATGCTTTAGCGATGATATTGGCTTTGTCATTAGATTTAGTCGCTGCTAAATGCTCAAGCGATGCACCTAACGCACAAAACTCACCTAATGAATCCCAACGTAAATGGTTTTCTTCAACAAGCTGTTGTACGTGCTTAGGGGCTGAACCACCCGCGCCGGTTTCGAATAAACCGCCACCATTCATCAAAGGTACAATTGACAGCATCTTCGCCGACGTTCCCACTTCTAAAATTGGGAACAAATCGGTTAAGTAATCACGTAATACGTTACCTGTAACCGAAATAGTATCTTTACCTTCCTTCATACGTACTAAAGAATATTCGGTCGCTTCAACAGGTGCCATAACATGTAATTCTAAACCGTCAGTATTATGATCAGCTAAGTACTTTTCTACTTTGGCAATCAATTGCGCATCATGAGCACGATTTTTGTCTAACCAAAATACCGCTGGCGTGCCCGCAGCACGTGCACGATTGACGGCTAGTTTGACCCAATCTTGAATAGGTGCATCTTTAGCCTGACACATACGCCAGATATCACCCTGTTCAACATTGTGCTGATGAATCACATTACCTTCAGCATCAACCACACGAATTACACCCTCTCCTGGAGCAGTGAAAGTTTGCGGATGTGAACCATATTCTTCGGCTTTTTGCGCCATTAGACCAACGTTAGCCACACTACCCATTTCTGATGGGTTAAACGCGCCATTTTTAATACAAAAGTTAATCGTGGCGTCATAAACACCCGCATAAGAACTATCAGGAATAACACACTTGGTGTCGCCTTCTTTGCCATCCGGTCCCCAACCTTTACCACCAGCACGGATTAACGCCGGCATAGAAGCATCGATGATCACATCGCTAGGCACATGTAAGTTACTAATGCCTTTATCAGAGTTCACCATATACATATCAGCTCGATCTGCTAAACAAGCCTGAATGTCAGCTTCTATTTCAGCTTTAACGCTGGCATCTAAGGATGCGATTTTGCTAACCACATCAGCAAAACCGTTATTAGCATCCACACCTAAGCTAGCAAACAATTCAGCATGCTTATCAAATACAGGCTTAAAGAATACTTTTACGGCATAACCAAAAATAATGGGATCGGAAACTTTCATCATGGTTGCTTTCATATGCAACGAAAACAACACACCTTTATCTTTAGCATCTTTTACTTGCTCTTCAATGAAGGCACACAAGGCTTTCTTGCTCATACACGTGGCATCGACCACTTCACCCGCTAATAGTGGCGTACTTTTCTTAAGTACGGTAACGGCACCATCATTCGCTACAAATTCAATCACAGCGTCAGTTGCGCTGGTCATGGTCACGGATTTTTCATTATGGAAAAAATCATCGCTACTCATAGTCGCTACATGAGTTTTTGAGTCTGGCTTCCATTCACCCATGCTATGTGGATTTTTCTTAGCGTATTCTTTAACCGCTAAAGGCGCACGACGGTCTGAGTTACCTTCACGCAACACGGGGTTTACCGCACTGCCTTTAAGTTTGTCATAGGTGGCTTGAATTGCCTTTTCTTCATCGTTGCTAGGATTAACTGGGTAATCCGGAATAGCAAAACCTTGACCTTGTAACTCAGTAATTGCAGTCACTAATTGAGGCAACGATGCAGATACATTAGGCAATTTAATTACGTTAGCACCGGGTTGCTTAACTAGCTCCCCTAGCTCAGCCAAGTCATCAGCACATTTTTGTTCATCAGTTAAATATTCTGGGAACTGAGACAAAATACGACCCGCAAGTGATATATCTTTGCTACCTACTTTAATTCCTGCAGCTTTGGTAAAAAACTGAATTATTGGTAAAAATGAACCACTCGCCAGCTCTGGCGCTTCGTCAACTTTAGTGTAAATAATGTCAGGTGTGATATCACTGGTCATCGGTTTTCATTTCTCCGGTTTCAAGCACTAAACGCGCATATTTAAGATAATGGACAATAACAATAGCTTATCGTTATCGATTTTGGTGTGGGATAATAAACCAATAAGCAATTAGTGCAAATTCTGAATGTGAATTTCATATCCCAAAAGGTACCGCAAGTGGCTAAAACATTACAAAAATCAAAAATACAATCAACGGCCAAAATTGTCCTGTTTAATAAACCTTTCAATGTGTTATGTCAATTTACCGATGGGGATAATCGCCAAACATTAAAAGACTTTATTGATATCCAAGGCGTTTATGCCGCAGGTAGACTCGACCGTGATAGTGAAGGTTTATTGGTTTTGACCAATGACGGCAAGCTACAACACAAATTAACCGACCCTAAGAATAAGCAGTCCAAAACTTACTGGGTGCAGGTAGAGGGCGAAATTAGCGACCAAGCATTAGCGCAATTAGAAAAAGGCGTAGAGTTAAAAGATGGATTAACTCTACCGGCAAAGGCCAAACGCCTAGACGAACCCAACCTTTGGCCACGCACCCCACCTGTGCGCTTTCGTCAGAGCATTCCAACCAGTTGGTTGAGTCTTACCCTAACTGAAGGTCGAAACCGCCAAGTACGGCGAATGACAGCCCATGTTGGTTTCCCCACCCTGCGCTTAGTTCGCTATCGAATTGGCAACTGGACCATCGATGGATTAGCTAACGGCCAATATAAAGAAATTTAATGCCATTAACCTAAGTTTGTATGCGGATATTTCTTTACATAATCAGCGTACAATCTTGGGTGATTTTCATTGCCAATTTTGCTAGAATTCGCCCCCTTAAAATTCCGATAGTTTTCTTCAGCTTACAACAAGGCCATAGCAGTCAATAATCATGTCACAAAATAGTCAGTATAAAGTCGTAGTTGGAATGTCCGGTGGTGTTGACTCCTCGGTTTCTGCTTACCTATTACAACAACAAGGCTATCAGGTTGAAGGCTTGTTTATGAAAAACTGGGAAGAAGACGATACCGATGAATATTGTGCGGCCGCTCAAGACTTAGAAGATGCCCAAGCCGTTGCCGACAAGCTAGGTATAGAACTACACACTATTAACTTTGCAGCAGAATATTGGGATAACGTCTTTGAGTATTTCCTTGCGGAATACAAAGCGGGTCGCACCCCTAACCCCGATATTATGTGCAACAAAGAAATTAAATTTAAAGCCTTTTTAGAGTTTGCTGCCGAAGAGCTTAATGCCGACTATATTGCCACAGGCCATTATGTACAGCGCCGTTTTGAAAATGATAAATGGCAAATGCTGCGCGGGCTAGATAACAATAAAGATCAAAGTTACTTTTTGTACACCTTAAGTCATGAGCATATAGCGCAAACTCTGTTTCCTATTGGGCATTTACAAAAACCAGAAGTGCGCGCCATTGCCGAGCAACAAGGTCTTGTTACCCATAATAAAAAAGACAGCACAGGCATCTGCTTTATTGGCGAGCGCAAATTTAAAGATTTCCTAAGTCAATATTTACCGGCACAGCCGGGCATTATTGAAACCACTGAAGGTGAAGAAATTGGCCGTCATGAAGGGTTGATGTATCACACTTTAGGTCAACGCAAAGGCTTATACATTGGTGGTAAAGCCGAGCATGGTGAACAGCCATGGTATGTGGTGGAAAAAGACATGCTGCGCAATGTGCTAATAGTTGGCCAAGGCAGCGACCATCCACAGTTATACTCAACCGGCCTTAACGCCAACCAACTAGATTGGGTCGATCGCCAGCCAATGAACGATTCAATTCGCTGTACCGTCAAAACCCGTTACCGTCAGCAGGATGTTAGCTGCCAAGTTAATAAACAGCATGACGATAGTATTCAGGTCATATTTGATGAACCACAAAAAGCCGTCACACCGGGGCAATCTGTGGTGTTCTATCAAGATGATATCTGCCTAGGTGGCGGAATTATTGAGAGCTACATACGTTAATTATGACAAGACCAATAGATAACAAATATTTTGCTTTAGCTGGCGTGTGTCAGGCCGCCCAATTAGTGCAACAAATTGCCCGCAATAGTCAGGTTGACTCCAGCGCCATGGAAGCCAGTTTGAATTCATTGTTAATGGTGGATGCCGATTCAACTGAAGAGGTATTCGGTGGTATCAAAAATTTAACCATAGGTTTTCGTGTACTCGCCACGCAGTTAGGTAACAAATCAGCCAATAAAGATGCCGAGCTCACCCGCTATATTGCCGGAATTTTACAGTTAGAGCGTAAACTAACCAGTAAATCATCGAAGATGAATGAGCTTGGTGAGCGCATCACCCAATTACAACGGCAACAAAGCCTTTTTGATATCAATGATGCGCAAATGCTAAGCAATATCGCCAGCGTGTATACCGATATCATCAGTAAACTCGGCCCACGGATCCAAGTAGCGGGTAACCCTGCTTTACTTAAACAACCAGCGGTACAAGATAAAGTACGGGCGTTATTACTCAGCGGTATTCGAGCCGCGGTATTGTGGCGTCAATTGGGCGGTAAGCGTCGTCAAATTTTACTTAATCGACAAAAAATACTAAGCGGTGCAGAGATGGCTCTGCAACGTATTGAACACATTTTCTAATCAGGAGCTATTGATGAACTTATCTGCTTTAACCGCGATTTCACCGGTTGACGGTCGTTACGGAAGTAAAACCGTACCACTGCGTTCCATATTCAGCGAATTTGGATTAACTAAATACCGTGTGCAAGTTGAAGTACGTTGGTTACAAAAGCTCGCTGCGCAGGCCGAGATCAACGAAGTGCCTGCATTCAGTAGCGAGGCCAATTCGTTACTAGACGCCATCGTCAGTAATTTCAATGAAGCCGATGCTCAGCGCGTTAAGGACATCGAAGCCACCACCAATCACGATGTTAAAGCGGTGGAATATTTTCTAAAAGAAAAAGTCGCCAACAATACTGAACTACACGCAGTGAACGAATTTATTCACTTCGCCTGTACTTCGGAAGACATTAACAACTTATCCCATGCGCTAATGCTGACTGAAGCCAGAAATGACGTCATTTTGCCCTATTGCGACCAGCTTATTGGCGAACTCAAGAAGTTAGCCATTGAGTACAAAGCCACGCCGATGATGGCACGTACCCACGGTCAACCGGCGTCGCCAACCACTATGGGTAAAGAGTTTGCCAATGTGATGATGCGTTTACAGCGTCAGCGCGATCAAATTGCAGCCGTCGCCATTTTAGGAAAAACCAATGGTGCCGTAGGTAACTACAACGCCCATTTGTCGGCTTACCCTGATGTTGATTGGCATACGTTTGCTAATGAATTTGTCACCTCATTAGGCGTTACTTGGAACCCTTACACCACGCAAATTGAACCACACGATTATATTGCCGAATTATTCGATGCCATCTCTCGTTTCAATACCATCCTTATCGATTTTGATCGTGATATCTGGGGTTACATTGCACTAGGTCACTTCAAGCAAAAAACCGTCGCCGGTGAAATTGGCTCGTCCACCATGCCGCACAAAGTTAATCCTATTGATTTTGAAAACTCCGAAGGTAATTTAGGTTTGGCTAACGCCATATTTGGCCATCTATCGGTAAAACTGCCGATATCTCGCTGGCAGCGTGACTTAACTGACTCAACCGTATTACGTAACTTAGGTGTGGGTGTAGGCTATGCGGTCATTGCTTATCAATCCTCTTTAAAAGGTATTAGCAAGCTAGAAATCAATGCCCAAAGTTTGTTAAACGAACTGGATAACAACTGGGAATTATTGGCGGAGCCGATTCAAACGGTAATGCGTCGCTACGGTATTGAAAAGCCCTACGAAAAACTCAAAGAGCTAACTCGCGGTAAAAAAGTCAACAAGCAAATTATGGCTGAATTTATTGATGGCTTAGATTTACCGGAACATGCCAAAGCAGAAATGAAACTATTAGCGCCGGATAATTATATTGGCCGTGCCATTCAATTTGTCGATGATCTAGTTTAATTCTTCGCTGTTACTGAGCTATTGCGGCAAAAGCAAATAGCTCATCTATACTCTTTAAGTTTAAGGCTGTTGGTGTTGGTAACCCGCAGCCTTTTTTGTTTTCATTTAAAGGGATTTAACGATGCTAACAGCACTCATTCCGTGGGTTACCGCCGGTAACTTACTCTCGCAACGGGATAATATCTGCGCCAATACCATCAGCAATGTAATAGCTCTGCTAATGATGTTGGTCTTTATGGCACAAATCCCTATCAATATAATGTACTGGAATGAAGGGGGACAAATTCAATGTTGGCTAACCTTACTGGCCATTGCCGTTTGCCCTTGTGTTCCTCTTCTCAATCAACTGCAATTGGCGCTGGAAGCTAAATTAACTCTGGTAGTACTGTTTTCTGGCTATCTTATCGTTACCGCTTTTCATCTGGGCCACCAAGCTAACGCCCATTATTACTTCATTCTGGGTGTGTTTACGGTACCGTTTATTTTTCAAGATCATGCTCAAGGCTTAGTCAAAGCTATTGTGCTGTATTTTTGTTTGTTGCTTATTTTGCTAAGTAATACTCAGCCGTATTTTCAGGATACCAGCAACGCCTACATACAGTTTGTCGCCACCACCAACTTGCTAAGTCTTGCGATTGCGGGTCTTTGCTGCGCTTTATTTGTGCAACGTAATACATCCATAGATCGCGAAAAAATCAACTTTGAACGCCAGCGCTCGGATACCTTATTGTTGAACATTCTTCCAGTATCCATTGCTAAACGTTTAAAAAGCTCTTCAAAGCCGGTAGCCGACTACTTTGAGGAGGCCACCATTTTGTTTGCCGATATTGAAGGGTTCTCAGCCTTAAGCAAAAGCCACTCCCCCATTAACTTGGTTAACCTGCTTAACGAGTTATATAGCGAATTTGATCAAATTCTGAATAAACATCAATTAGAAAAAATCAAAACCATTGGTGACGAGATCATGGCCGTCTGCGGCGTACCAGAAATCAATGTCTGCCACGCCACTCAGGTATGTTCCTGCGCCATTGAAATGCAACAATGCTTTGAAATATTTTGCCAAAAACATCATCTTAAAAATGGCTTGCGCATTGGTATTAATACCGGCCCAGTGGTAGCTGGGGTTATTGGCCGAAACAAGTTTAGCTATGACTTGTGGGGCGAAGCAGTCAATCTGGCATCACGTATGGAGAGCCATGGTGAAAGCCACAAAATTCAAATAACCGAAAGTACCTACAACAAGGTAAAAGACCAATTTAAGCTATTTTATCGTGGTAATATTGCAGTTAAAGGCCTCGGTGAGGTATCCAGTTATTGGTTAAGTTGTGACACAGATTAAATTACAAAACTTCGATCTAGACTATTTTTTAAAACATCATTGGCAACAACAACCTTGCGTTATCAAGCAAGCTCTACCCGATTTTGTCGATCCTATAGACGAACATGATTTAGCCGGTTTAGCCAGCGAGCCAGACATTGATTCGCGTATTGTTTCGAGACAAAGGGCGAAACAAGAGAATCAACAAGGTGAACAATGGCAAGTAAGTCACGGCCCCATTGAAGACTTTGCTAGCAGTTGCCAAGGTGATTGGACATTGTTAGTACAAGCCGTTGACCAACATATTCCCGACACCTTACCCCTAGTTAGCTTATTTAATTTTCTACCCTATTGGCGCATAGATGATCTAATGGTCAGTTATTCTGTTGCCAATGGCGGCGTTGGTCCTCATCTGGATCAATATGATGTTTTTATCATTCAAGGCAAGGGTAAACGCCGGTGGCAAGTAGGTGACCAAGGGAATTATCAAGACATTTTCCCACATCCGCAGTTGCGCCAAATTAGTGGTTTTAAACCGCAAATTGATGAAGTACTAGAGCCTGGCGATATTATTTACATTCCACCGGGGTTCCCCCATAACGGCGTGGCGTTGGAAGAATGCCTTAATTATTCCATTGGTTTTCGCGCACCAAATCAAAATGAATTACTGAGCAACCTTAGCGATGCGGTTCAAGAGTCTGAGCAATTTAAACAACGTTATAGTGATGCCAACATCCCCAGTCGGCAACATCCAAGCCTAGTATTAAACTCAGAAATTCAATCACTTAAACAATTAATGATAGCGATGATTGAATCACCACAATCTGATCAACTGTTGTTGCAATCCTTGAGTCAAACCACTGCCGTTGAGCCAATGGATGCCGTTGACCACTATACAGAACAACAAATTATCGAAGCTTTTCAACAGGGCCATAGCTTCCTACGAATGAGTGAAGCTAAGGCGCTTTTCCAAGAACAACAATCATCCGATAATTTTATATTTTATATTCAAGGGCAACAATTCTGTGTCCCTATGATTGCCAAAGAATCCTTACTTCAGTTATTTGCCGTTGATGAATTTAATGACCTAAATACAATAAAAAACCAAGCTGACCTAGAATTTGCGAAAATCTTCACTATTCTTATTAATGCAGGGTATTGGTACCTTGCAGAATAAGGAGTACAAGGTATGGCGTTTAAAGTAATAAACGTCGACTGGAAGAAAGAAAGAGACAGACTTACACAGTTACGCGAAAAAGTATTTGTGTGTCAATGGCGAATTCCAAGAGATGTTGAATTCGATCAATATGACGCATTATCGTTTCATGTTTTAATCGTAGATGAACAAGGTGATCCAGTAGCCACAGGCCGTATTACCCCTGATGGTCAGCTTGGTAGAATTGCAGTGGTAAACCAATTCCGTCAGCCTGAAACCTACAATCAATTATTTAAAGCGTTGTTAAAAGTAGCCAAGAAACAAAAGTTAGAAGCGTTATCGGTACAGTGTGAGTTGGAAGGTGTCAGTTATTATCAACAACAAGGATTTCAACCCGTCGGTTCGGTGTATATGGATGCAGGCATACCTCGTCAGAGAATGGCCTGCCCTGTGAAACTATTTAATCTTTCACATGTAGAGTACACACATTAATCATTAGCAGAATTAGCACGTAGCGGGTTTCCCCGCTATTTTTTTGCCTGTTTTTAAGCGAACTAATTACCTAGTGCGGCCAACAATGCTTGTACTGGGTGTTGAGGTTTAAAGCCATCTAAGCGCTTCACTTGGCTACGACAAGAATAGCCTGTGGCTAATATTTGTTGCGGTTGTAGCTTGGCGATAGGTTGTTGCCAACTCAACTCATATAAACCTTTTGAGTTATCAAAATTGGATTTTTCATGGCCATAAGTCCCCGCCATACCGCAGCAGCCGGTCTCAATTAACGATAACGACAAACCAAACTTATTGAAAATATCCTGCCACTCTTTACCACTGGTGGGCAACGCGGTTTTTTCGGTGCAATGGGAAAACAATTTATATTCAACTTCGCTATTAAGGCTTGGTTGCACACACACTGTCGTTAACCATTCATGTAATAACTGCACGTTAAAGTCACCGCGTTGGTCACCTAAGATAGTTTTGTACTCATCGCGATAACAAAGCACTAACGACGGATCAACACCTATCATCGGTAAACCTAATGCTGCTACCTCATTTAAAAAGGTCGCGGCGGTTTGCGCCGTTTTAGCAAACTCATTTAAAAAGCCTTTAACATGTTGTGGCTTACCGTTTGGTACAAAAGGTAACAACACCACGTGATAACCAATTTTTTCGATGAGTTTGATGTAATCATGCACCACGTCGGCTTCATAAAATGAAGTAAAGGGATCTTGCACTAACAACACCGTATTAAGTCGCTGTTCGGCGCTTGATTGTTGTAATGCAGTTAGATCAAAGCGATGGCGCTCATCGGTGCGCTGGGTAAGTGTCGGTGAGGATAATAACGGCGTATCCACATAGCCCACGGTTTTTTCGATTAATCCATTGAACCAAGATTGGCGAATAAAAAAGTTCACAAACTTAGGTGCAATAGCCATTAGCGGTGCCATGCGCTCGATATTACCCACTAGGTAATCTTTTAGCGGACGGGCATAGCGCTGGTAATAAATCGATAAAAAGCGCGCTCTAAAGGTTGGCACATCAACATTGATCGGACATTGGCTAGTACAAGCTTTACAGGCCAAACAGCCATCCATCACTTCTAATACTTCATGGGAAAAGTCAGCGTCATTATTGGCGGAATTGCGCCAGCGACTAAACCAACTTAACGATTGCCCTTGTTGTTCTAATTTCTCAACCGCGACACCTTGATTGGCCAACAAACGCAACCATTCCCGCATCATCCCTGCTCTACCTTTGGGGCTATGGCGACGATCACGAGTAATTTTACTGGAGGGGCACATCGGCGATGTAGCATCGTAGTTAAAACATAGGCCATTACCATTACAATTCATTGCCGGTAAGAACGCCTCGCGAGTGGCGATTGGAATCTGCCGATCAAAAGTACCACGTTTAACATCATCGACTTTGACCAAGGATTCGCTGGATTCAAACGGCGTGCAGATCTTACCTGGATTCATTTTATTCAGCGGATCGAATGCGGTTTTAATTTTGCGTAATTCGGCGAAAAGTTCATCACCAAAAAACGCTGGGCCATATTCAGAGCGGTAACCTTTACCATGCTCGCCCCACATTAAGCCGCCATATTTGGCCACTAAAGCGACCACTTGATCGGAGATTTCTTTCATTAATACTTCTTGCTGGGGGTCGCACATATCCAGCGCTGGCCGCACATGCAGTACACCCGCATCCACATGACCAAACATGCCATACTGCAAACCTTTGCTATCCAGCAAAGCCCTAAATTCCATAATAAAATCCGCCAGATTCTCTGGGGGCACGGCGGTATCTTCGGCAAAGGCGATAGGTTTTTGTCTGGATTCACTTTTACCTAACAAGCCCACGGCTTTTTTGCGCATGGCGTAAATTTTACCGATTTGCGCACGATCCTCGGTGAGCTGATAACCAATCACGCCGTTACGCTGCAGGGCGATATCATCGTCTAAGCGGGCGGTGAGCTCTGCCATCTTCTGGTCAATATCAGCGCGGTCTTCGCTGTTATATTCCACCATGTTCAGGCCTTGCATATCTTTATTTGGCACATCTTCAATCAATGCACTGACGCTATGCCAAATAATATCTTCACGAGCCAAATTAAGTACTTTGCTATCTACAGTTTCAACGGACGTTGCTTGTGCCGCTACCATACCGGGGGCATGACGTAATGCCGACTCAAAGGAGTCATACTTCACATTCACCAACACTTTCTGTTTGGCGATTCGAGTAACGTTGAGTTTGGCTTCGGCGACAAACACTAACGAGCCTTCGGAGCCAGTAATAATGCGACTTACGTCTACTTCAGATAAATCCTCGGATAAGGCATGTTCTAAATCGTAACCGGTTAAAAAGCGGTTCATACGCGGGAATTTGGCTAATATTTGCTGACGCTGCGCAACACAGGTTTGCAATACTTGCTGATAGATTTTGCCAATTTTATTGGACTCACTGGCAATCGCTTGTGCGCCATCACGGGGCATTTTTGCAGTGCTGAGTATTTCGCCATTCACTAATACAGACGTCAGCCCTAATACGTGATCACTGGTTTTACCATAGACCAACGAGCCCTGCCCTGATGCATCGGTACTGACCATGCCGCCGATAGTAGCGCGATTACTAGTAGACAAATCCGGTGCAAAAAAGAACCCAAACGGTCGTAAAAAATCATTGAGCTGATCTTTAACCACACCAGCCTGCACTTTGACCCACGCTTCGTCGGCATTAAAATCGAGGATCTGATTCATATGGCGGGAAACATCCACCACAATACCGCTGGTTAACGACTGGCCATTAGTTCCAGTACCACCGCCCCTAGCGCTAAAACGCACTAAATCAAAACGGCTTTCTGACGACAACTTACCAATTAGACTTAAATCGTCGATATCCTTAGGCAATACCACCGCCTGCGGCAACACCTGATACACCGAGTTATCGGTAGCCACCGCCAAACGACTGGCATAGCTATATTCAATATCGCCTTTAAAACCGGCTGATTTAAGCGCAGCTAAATATTCTAGGTAGTGACGTTCGAGACTGGATTTAGGATCAACAACAGGTAGCATGGCATAGGGATTACAAAGGCAAAGTGGCGGCATTATACATTAGGCTTTTAGCAACTTCATGAGTAAAGAAGAAAAACCTTGTAACAACTGTGTTTCGACCTACATCACTAATGCCCCTATACTCAATTCAAATAATGCTATCGGTAACACAGCAAAGGAGCGACTATATGAGCCAACACCTAAAGAAAACACTACGCATCTCCGTAGGCGCAGCACTAGTACTATTTGGGCTCGTCACCTTTTTCTTTCTACCCGGCTCCATTTTAACCATTGTTATTGGTTTAATGTTACTCAGCTTCGATTTCCCACAAGCCAGAAACTGGCTCAAACGCAGCCAACGGGCCATGAGTCATTCATCCAGAAAACTGGATAGTTACTTGCTTAAACGCAAGCATCGTCGCTTTAACTAAATTCTGACCAAGAGGGCTTATGAAACATTTAATCACTATTGCATTATTGTTAGCGGCCATTGTGTTTATAGCCATGGGCAGTGCCAGCGGCTTTGTTGTTTTCCTCATTCTCGGCATCGTCTGTGAAGGGGCTTTTTGGCTAAGAGTCTTTGGTAAGCGTAAATCTTCAACGTAACAAATGGTCTTGCTGGTAGCGCAATGTTTTATTGGCTACGCCAAGTAGTCATTCCCGTGAAAACGGGAATCCATTCGTTTTATTAGTTACCCAACGATCTTCCTTACTTTTTTAATCGCATCCTGCGGTTAGATTTTCTTTGTAAGTCTTCGATTTATCGCTGCGCGAATTGGGCATTTCTAAACATTTTTAGCTTGGGCGTCGCGTTGGCGACTACAACCAGAGAAGGCGCTTGCCCGCCCTCTCTGGACTCTCGGGGCACCCCTGGCACAGTTAAAACACAATATTCTGTTTCAGGCTGCCCGCTACCGCAGTAAATCCACATCCCTTCTGTCACTACTTTCTCGGCGTCCTGCCTCGAATAGCGGCCAGCTGATCTGAAGCAGAATATTGCTAACTGTGAAAGGGGGAATTACGCCAAACTGCGTTTGGCTGGGGAATAAGTTTGTAGCTAGTTTTATTTCTTATTTTACATTTAATGTGTACTTAACCCCTTTTATTTAAAGTCTCAAACCATGGTCATTTACACAGCCGCCAAACGAATGCCAGAAATTTGCGAGATCAAGGCATTTTGCCGTATTTGATCACCCCAATAATTGAGTCAGTACGATTAAACATTGCCAATCAAAAAGTTAGGCAATATGCTAAATTTTTAAATTCGCGAAACACGGCTTTTTGCCGTCTAATAAATTGTTATATTTTTTGGAGTTTAAATGACGGATTTAAATAGTATTGGCTTTAAACAAAGCAGTAATACCGATACGGATTCAGAAATGAAGGATGATGAATTAGAGGCCGTGATTGGTAAAACTGCTAAAAAACATTTATCTCAGCAAGAGCAATCAAATATTCACAGCGCTTCTAAAATACCAGAAGCCCCGTATATTCCTGAAAATCCAATAAATAAGACAAATGAAAAATTGGGTGATTTGGAATCTTTGATTCAGGGTGAATCATCGCGAAGCTCTCAATCAACTAAAAACTGGAATAGAATTATGTTGCTTGTCAGTTTAGCTGCTTTAGTAACGTCCGCTTTATTTTCGGTTTTAACTTATAAATCATCCAATCAATCATCTGCTAAATTGGAACAGCTAATTTTAGAACAAAATGCTTTATTAAAAGCAAACTTAGAATCAAAAGATTTGAATGAAACTAATCTAGAAAGAACAAAAGTGCCAGCTAGTCTAAAAGGAAAGCCAGCTGAAAAAAGTACTGCCAAATAAAAATATAACAAAGCGTTTAAAAAAATCGGACACCGTAACGCTTGCTCGGTTTCGCTTCAAAAAAACATCTAAGGTCAGTGTAAACTTAAATATCTCCGAACATCCCTTAGCCAAGCGAAGCTTGGCGTAATCCCCCTTTCACAGCTAACAATATTCAGCTTCAGATCAGCTGACCACTATTAACAATTTTACAGGTCGGCAAACTGCGACTCTACTTGCCCGTTTTTAAATTGTTCTGCGTTGAATGGCGCAACACGATGTTGCGCCAAAGCGTGCCTTCTACATGGACGTAGAATCACGCTGGTTCAAAATAAGCAGAATAATTTAAAAATGGATTAAGCAAGTTGCCGGAGCGAAAGGACCTTTCGGGTATTTGGGTCCCTCCAAATACCCTCGCGCGGCATGGAGCCGCGTGAAAAACGTCATGGATGACGGTTGGCGAAGCCTATAATTCTATGGTTGCTGTCGCCAACGCGACGCCCAAACTAAACATTTAATGACAAAAGCTAAATTGCGCAGCAATACCCCCATACCCTCGCGCGGCATGGAGCCGCGTGAAAAACGTCATGGATGACAGTTGGCGAAGCCAATAATTCTCTGGCTGCCGTCGCCAGCGCGACGCCTAAATATCCGTTAATGCCAATACCAATTTCGCGTAGCGAATTACACTCTAATCAACCAATGATTGCCCTCGACAGCCATGGACCGTCGACGAAAAATAGCAGGATGCCGGTAGGCGCAGCCTATAAAAAATGACGGCATAAATGCCGACCTACTTTTACCCCTTTCCATACTTGGACAAGAGGCTCAACCGCCATAGACGGCGGACGAAAAATGGCAGGATGCCCGTAGGCGAAAACATCTAGGGTCAGTGTAAACTTAAATATCTCCGAACATCCCTTAGCCAAGCGAAGCTTGGCGTAATCCCCTTTCACAGCTAACAATATTCAGCTTCAGATCAGCTGACCACTATTAACAATTTTACAGGTCGGCAAACTGCGACTCAACTTGCCCGTTTTTAAATTGTTCTGCGTTGAATGGCGCAACAGGATGTTGCGCCAAAGCGTGCCTTCTACATGGATGTAGAATCACGCTGATTCAACAATAAGCAGAATTATTTAAAAATGGATTAAGCAAGTTGCCGGAGCGAAAGGACCTTTCGGGTATTTGGGTCCCTCCAAATACCCTCGCGCGGCATGGAGCCGCGTGAAAAACGTCATGGATGACAGTTGGCGAAGCCAATAATTCTCTGATTGCTGTCGCCAATGCGACGACAATTTAGCGCAGCCTATAAAAAATGACGGCATAAATGCCGACCTACTTTTGCCCCTTTTGCCCCACACGGAAAAGGGGCTCGACCGCCATGGACGGCGGACAAAAGATGACAGGATGCCCGTAGGCGAAGCCTATTTCACGCTCCGCACATAGCGGCATCACAACCCATTATGATACTGAATATTAGTATTCTGCGGCACCATGTTACGCAACGTGTCATTCACTATCGAATTTAGGTCATTACCAGTAACGGATTCCGTACTCAGCAATTGCTCAAATTGGGCGATGAGTTGTACTTTGTCAGGGCGTTGTTTGTCCCCTGCGCCGATGTTGGTTAAATCAATCATAAAGTCATCGAACATCTCAGCTAGGTCGTCGATGATTTCGGTATTCAAGAATTGGTCTTGATTATAAATACTCGGATAACCGGCTTTTTGCTTATCAATGGCGAACGAGTCGCCTTTAAGGTTGGTGATGCTGGTGGATTTGTCGCAAGACAGCATGCAGCCATTGTCGATACGGGGCTTTTCGCAGCCGACACTTTGCTGGAAGAAACACTGCCTGCTAGCCATTAATAATATGGGGTGATAAATGCTGTAGAGCATTTTGAAATTCTGTGGACGGCTTAAGCTTTTAATTTGCTGTTGGTTGATCTCGTTAGAGATAAACGCGCCGCTACAATTAAACTCTTCCTGCATCGCTAACAAGGCATAGGTGTTGGTGGTATTCAAAAACGGTCCGGCGATCCATTTTATGCCCAGCTCGTAGGCGCGATGGGCAATGCCAGTATTATTGGTGACAATCAATTCTGGTTTAACTTGCTCTAAAATATTCAGCGCCACATCGTAATCTTTACCGATTAATACCGATGGGAACCACGGAATTAAGCGTGGATTGTCCTGCAAGAAACCAACGTATTGAGTACAGCCACGCTTGTAGGCATCGGGTAGTTTAAAGTAGATATCCGCATCGGTAATATCAGCCAAACTAACATCGGCTTTGTCACAAATTAATAGTGACAAGTTCGCTCTGGCATTAGCCTTTTTAGGCGCTGGCTTAGGGTGTTGTTGTAATTTAGGCAAGACCACTTCAGGTAACACTCTGTGACCTTCATTCAATAATGCAATCACTTCGTTCTTTAACCAGGTTAGGGTTTTAAAGGGGATGCTAACGTTGTTGGCTAATTGCGTGGTGTCCAAACAGGTTAAATTAAACGCGGCGTTATGCATGCTTTTGAAACGTTTATTAATATCCCCTTGGCCTAGTGGCGCATTGTAGGTTTGCGTCAGTAATTCATTAGATTGCACCACAAAGGTGTTTGCTGTTGGCTGTGACGCCAGTGGCAATGCTTCTTGAATGGTGACGTTAATAGTCAGCGGCTGGCCGTGTTCACCAGAAAAAGCCAGACTAATTGAAGGTTTATCAATACTCACCTGTTTGATCTTGTCAAAAACCGACGCCGCTATTTGGTCTTTTTCTTGATTCAAGCTTTGTTCAACTTGCTGAATTTGTACTACCGAGATGGCGTTACTGGCTTCAATAGCGTGATTTTTAGAGTTATCGCGAGGGTTTTCAATAAACATCGATTGGTTGAGATCACCGCGCAAAAACGCATTGGAGAAATCACGGTTAAACACTTTGTATAAGCGCTCACCGTCTTGGGTTAACTTGCCGGTTTCAACATAACCGTCGATCTGTTTTCTAAAGCTATCCACCACCGTATGCACATAGCTGGCGCCTTTAATGCGCCCTTCAATTTTAAAGGAATGTACACCGGCATCAATCAATGCTGGTAAGTCGAAAAAGGCCGAGTTGTCTTTGATGTTTAACGGGAAGTTATTCCCGGAAGCGGTGGTTTGGTATTCTTCACGGCAGGCTTGGCTGCAACGACCGCGATTACCCGAGTTACCTACACTAGCAGAGGTGGAATAACATAATCCCGAAAAAGCCACACACAAAGAGCCGTGCACAAAAACTTCGGTTAATACGTTGTTAGCATGGCCAGCGGCGGCAACAGCGGTTATTTCTTTTAGACTTAATTCCCGTGACAAGTTTACCCGCGAGGCACCGAGCTTTTTAAGAAACGGAATTTGCCCAATGTTGTGGGTCGTTAACTGGGTGGATGCGTGAATACCCAATGTCGGGAAGTGCTTCTTCAAAACATAGAACAAACCGATATCTTGCACGATAACACCGTCTAAGGTGGTGTTAGCCAGTTTACTGAGTAATTTAGCCAGCGTTTTGAATTCACGCTCTAAGATGACGATATTCAAGGTTAAGAATATTTGGCATTGGTATTGATGAGCTAAACGAATAACGCCTACCAGTTCCTCAAAGGAGATATTGGACGCGCGGTTACGGGCATTAAAGGTATCTAAACCACAATATACCGCGTCAGCGCCTGCTATTATTGCCGCTTTAATGGCGTCAACATCACCGCCAGGGGCTAACAATTCAATTTTAGGATTCATTTATTCAACTTATTACTAATGACTTAATCTTTAAATCAACAGGCTAAAGACTCTGTGATTATTTAGGCGGCGAATTTTACCCGTATAATCAGCAAGTGAATACCGCTAAAATAGCTTAACCCGTGATAAAGCAATATAAATGGCCTAAGGCGAGCAGCAGTTTTGACATTACCGATTTTATATTCATTAAGAAACTGCCCCTATGCCATGCGGGCACGCTTAGCCATTTACCAATCTAAACAAGCCGTGGCGCTGCGTGATGTTGTACTGACCAATAAACCCGCTGACATGCTTATTGCATCCCCTAAAGGCACGGTGCCAATTTTGTTGTTACCTTCAGGTGAGGTGATTGATGAAAGTTTGGATATTATGTTGTGGGCATTGCATCAAAGTGACCCCAATAATTTACTGCGGCCAACCACAGTCAACAGCCACGTTGCTGAAAGTGAACCAGCAGCAACCCAAGCTGACATGCTCAGCCTAATTGAGCACTTCGATCAGCAATTTAAAATCGCCTTAGAAGCCTATAAATGCGCCAAGCGTTATCACGAAACTAACTTGCAAGAATGCCGACAAGCCTGTGAAGTGTTTATTCAAAACTTAGAGTTACGCCTTAGCCAGCATAGTTATTTAATGGATAACCAAGAAAGTGTGGCGGATATCGCACTGCTGCCCTTTATTCGACAGTTCGCCAAGGTCGAGCGCCAGTGGTATTTGCAATCGCCTTACCCCAACCTTAAGCGTTGGCTTAACCAGTATTTACAAAGTGCGATGTTTACCAAAGTCATGGCAAAACACCCATTATGGTCCGCAGAGCAGCCGGTGCTCATATTTGGGGATGTATAGCTTTGGATTAAATGCTTGGTGATATATAAGTAATTGTAGAATTAAATTTAAAGCGGTTGAGCATACCCTTTGAACGGCAAAACGCCGCTCAAAGGGTTATGGAGGTCAATAGTTATTTGATTTGGGTTAATTATATTGCTTACCCAAATACAACCAGGTTTCCACTACCGAGTCTGGATTTAACGATACACTATCAATACCCTGCTCCACTAACCATGCGGCAAAATCGGGATGGTCTGATGGACCTTGACCACAGATACCCACGTATTTACCACGCTTTTTAGCGGCTTGAATGGCCATGGATAACAACGCTTTTACTGCATCGTTACGCTCATCAAACAAATGGGCAATTACCCCGGAGTCACGATCTAAGCCCAACGTTAGTTGAGTTAAATCATTGGAGCCAATAGAGAAGCCGTCAAATATATCCAAGAACTGATCGGCTAACAGTGCGTTGGATGGCAGTTCGCACATCATAATCACTTTTAAGCCATTTTCGCCCTGTACCAGCCCTTGCTCTTTAAGTAGCTCAATCACCTTACGACCTTCTTCGAGGGTGCGCACAAAGGGGATCATAATATCCACGTTGGTTAAGTCCATTTGATTACGCACGCGCTTAATGGCTTCACACTCTAGGGCAAAACAATCGCGAAAATCTTCAGAGATATAACGGCTGGCACCGCGGAATCCGAGCATGGGGTTTTCTTCATCTGGCTCGTATTGATACCCCCCCACCAGATTAAAATACTCATTGGATTTGAAATCAGACATGCGCACTATGACCCGCTTAGGCGAGAACGCCGCGCCGATAGTGGCAATACCTTCAACCAGTTTCTGAATATAAAACTCAACCGGTGAGGCATAACCCGCCATCATCAGGTCAATGTCTTCTTTGACATCTGTTGGCTGTTCGTCGTAGTTCAGCAATGCTTTAGGGTGCACGCCAATCATGCGATTAATAATAAATTCTAAACGAGCTAGGCCCACACCTTCGTGAGGTAGCCGTGCAAAATCAAAGGCACGATCAGGGTTACCGACGTTCATCATAATTTTAAGCGGTAAATCCGGCATGGATTCAATATTCGACGTGGTGACATCAAAATCGAGAATTTGATTATAAATAAAACCGGTATCACCTTGCGCGCACGACACCGTGATCTGATCGCCATTATTGATACGTTTAGTGGCGTCGCCACAACCCACTACGGCAGGAATACCCAACTCACGGGCAATAATCGCCGCATGACAGGTTCGGCCACCGCGATTAGTCACAATCGCCGAGGCACGCTTCATGATCGGCTCCCAATCGGGGTCGGTCATATCGGTCACTAACACATCGCCGGGCTGGATCTTATCCATCTCTTCAACGCCAGCCAGTACCTTAGCGGTACCATTACCAATTTTATGGCCAATAGCGCGACCTTCAACAATAACCTTGGCATTGCCTTTAAGGTTGAAGCGTTCAATCACTTGAACGTTTTCACGACTACGCACGGTTTCTGGACGGGCTTGGACGATATATAACTTACCGTCAATACCATCTTTGGCCCATTCAATATCCATAGGACGTTGATAATGTTGCTCGATGATCACCGCCTGTTTCGCCAATTCCATTACCTCATCATCGGTAACAGAAAACTGGTTACTCAGGGCGCTGTCAATGTCGACAATTTCCACCTGTTTGCCATGTTCGGCATTGGGTGAATAAATCATTTGCACTAATTTACTGCCGATATTACGACGCAATACCGCAGGCTTGCCTTTGTTTAAGGTAGGCTTGTGTACATAGAATTCATCGGGGTTAACCGCGCCCTGCACTACCATTTCGCCTAACCCGTAAGAAGAAGTAATAAATACCACATCCTCAAAACCCGATTCGGTATCAATGCTGAACATCACCCCAGATGCGGCGATATCGCTACGCACCATACGTTGAATACCAGCCGACAGCGCTACGCCTTTATGATCGTAGTTTTGATGGACTCGATAAGAAATTGCTCGGTCATTAAATAACGAGGCAAAAACATGTTTAATAGCGGTCATTACCGCATCGTAGCCTTTAACGTTTAGAAAGGTTTCTTGTTGGCCTGCAAACGAAGCATCGGGCATATCTTCTGCGGTTGCAGAGGAGCGCACGGCAAAAGACGCTTCATCGCCCATATCGCCTTGTAACTGGCTAAAGGCTTGTTGAATTTGGCTTTCAAGTTCGGGTAAAAAGGGAGTATCGATAATCCATTGACGAATGGACTTACCGGCGATAGCTAAGGCATTAACATCCTCAACATCCAACTCATCCAATAACTGATGAATACGCTGATCTAGGCCACTTTGTTCGAGAAAATCGTTAAACGCAACGGCTGTGGTGGCAAATCCGCCTGGCACCTGCACACCTGAATTAGCCAGATTCGAGATCATCTCTCCCAAAGAGGCGTTTTTGCCTCCGACGCGGTCAACATCCTGCATTCCAAGATGTTGATACCACAAAACATATTCTTGCACTGTAGGGTACTCCTGTGTTTTGGTAGTAAAGGTATTTGGAAGCTATGCTGCTTCTTTTTATTGCTGTATTACTCTAGAAAGACCTAGGTAATTACAGTCAAATTTGGGGTCCAGTCGCCACTTTCTGTTAGTAATAAAAGTGGTCGCTGAAAATTTATGCTCGGATTCTAAGTTAATGGTTATAACAAAGTAAAATCTTATTATTTTATGTAATAAGTTTACGACATTGTTAAGAGGATGTTATGCGATCATCATTTTATATTTCCGACGGAACGGCGATCACTTCCGAGGTGTTTGGCCATGCTTTACTGTCTTTATTCCCGGTTGAGTTCAATCATGTGACCATTCCGTTCATCGAAACGGAAGAACAAGCCCTTGAAGTAAATAAGAAAATATCCGTAAGTTTTCAAGAAACCGGATTGCGTCCTTTAGTGTTTCATACCATCGTTAATACCGATGTGCGCAAAGTCATCGCCGAGTCCGAAGGTTTTAATTACAATTTCCTCAATCAATTTGTTGAACCATTAGAAGAAGCCCTTGGGGTTTCCGCCAAACCAGAAAAACATCGTACTCACAGTATTCATGAAAAAACCTACGATATTCGAATTGAAGCGGTGAACTATGCGCTGTCCAATGATGATGGTGCCAATCTGAAAGATTATGGTGAAGCAGATATTATTCTTACTGGTGTATCGCGCTCGGGCAAAACCCCCACTAGCCTATATTTGGCCCTGCAATATGGCATTAAAGCGGCCAATTACCCCTTTACCGAAGACGACATGCAAGATGTACTGAAATTACCGCCGGTGTTAAAACATCATAAGCAAAAGCTGTTTGGCCTGACTATCGCAGCACAGCGGCTGCATGACATTCGTAACGAACGGCGTGCCAACAGCCGTTATTCATCATTACAGCAGTGTCGTATGGAATTGCGTGAGGTAGAAAATCTCTATCGGCGGGAAAAAATCCCCTTTATTGACAGCACCACCTTTTCCATCGAAGAGATATCTGCAAAAATCATGTCACAAATGCAGATCCAACGTCGAAAATACTAATTTTTGTATCTAATCCATTAAGCGAAACGAGTCAGTCATGCCCCAATATTTTACCCCGCGTACCATGCAGTTTTTAACTCAATTGAGAAACCATAACGATAAAGCTTGGTTCAACGATCATAAGCCCGATTATGAGCAACATGTACGTGAGCCGGCACTGGCCTTTATTGCGGATATGGATAATTGGATAAAAATGATTTCACCCCATTACGAAGGTATTGCTAAAAAGATGGGCGGTTCGTTAATGCGTATTCATCGTGATGTGCGCTTCGCTAAAGATAAATCCCCTTATAAAACCAATGTGGGTATTCAGTTCCGCCATGAAATTGGTAAAGACGTGCATGCGCCGGGCTTTTATTTACATATCGAACCGAATGAAATTTTTGTCGGCGTCGGCGCTTGGCACCCATCATCGGAAGCACTTAAAGCCATTCGCGATCATATCGTTGCCAAACCCGGCCCCTATCAAGATGCTATTGAACATGCACCTTTTACAGAATATTACGATTTGGTTGGCTCATCACTAACACGCCCACCGCGAGGTTATGACGGCGATCACCCGTTAATAGAAGAAATTAAACGCAAAGATTTTCTGGCATTAAGTCCACTTAGCGAGAAACAACTTTTTGCTGATGATTTACCGGAGACCGTGGCTAAGCTCTTTGGCCGTGCACAACCGTTACAACGTTTTCTGTGTGAAGCCTCTGGCTTGCGGTTTTAGCTAATCGGACTTTAGATTACTGTTTTTTGTTTGTATGGGGCGGTGGGGTTTTATTGATACGGGCATTGATATAGGGCGATAAATCAGGCCCTTTTGAACAACGTAAATTTCCCCCCATAAATGACGTTAGTACGGCGGTGGCTTGGCTGGCAACATTACTGCAGTCAACATTTACCGCGAGTTTTTCCAGGAGGATTTCATCTTCTGTTAAGTCTTTATCAATTTCCACCGCTTGAATAATTGGCGAGTTCTTGCGCTGCTGAAAATTCCTAGCGGCCTGTTGCGCCATATTCGCCACTTGATTCTGCTCATACTGTTGAAAATGCCGACGGGTTAATTGAGTTACCCTACTCGCATTGGGGTTAGTAGTGGTGAGTTCATACCCCAGTTCTGACTGTGGCTCTTTATTAAGCATTTCTTCAATCACTGAGGCAGGTTCTACTGTTACTTCAGTGGGTAAGCGTTCTTCTATCACTTCAGCTATTTCTTCAACAACATCAATGGTTTCTTCTGGTGGCACTACGGGTTCGACTTCATTGACAATCTCGGGGACCGACGACCTAACAACAGGCGCGGACATGATGACTAAACGGGCTTGTACCACTGCAATTTCTGGCTGACGAGAGTTTTCTGAATCAATCTTTAGCTGCGATGCTTGCTGATCCAATCCCCAAAATATTAGCAAATGTATTAATACAGAAATCACTAAGATCAGTAAAAAGTAACGATCTTTGGAGACGTTATTTTTACTTCTACTTAAGCTAGTGTTGTCCTTAACACTTGCACTAACAACAGGATCTTCAACAATAATGGTGAAATTCAATGATGGGATAATGATAATAGAAAACGATTTCAAATAGAGTACATAGGCAATAATAAGTTCAAAGCCATTTATCCAGTCGATTGAAGCGTCCCTTAAAATTTAGCTAACTATTAGTCATATTGACTAAAGTTGTTGAACCTAAAACCAACTTATGTTGTCTTTAGGTTTTATCTATCTGTTTTTATTAGATATTTTAACATGGCACGGAGCATGCAAATCGAAGCCTAGTTACCATTTAAAAACTATTAACTAAATATCATGTTAAACACGTTCAATATTCAGGGGAAGATCATGCAACGCAAAGTCCTAACATCACTGCTTATCAGTCTTAGTATCGCTAGCACCACTTTACTCAGTGGTTGCGGTGCAGAAGCCACCAACAACACCGAAACTAAAGCCGAAGTTATCGCCATCCCAGTAGAAACTGCCGCGCTACGCATGGGTTCAATTTCCTCAAATTATGCGACTACCGCCGTGTTAGAAGCCAAGGAAGAAGCCTTTGTGGTGGCCAGAGCGTCTGGCATCATTCATGAAATCATGGTGGAAGAAGGTGATTATGTAGAAAAAGACCAAATATTGGCGAAATTAGAAACCGAACGTTATCGTCTTAATCTTATCCGCGCCCAAGCGAATTTAACCGGCGTTGAGAAAGAGCTGAACAAAATTAAAGATATGTATAAAAAACAATTAGTCAGTGATGATGCTTACGACAAGTTAATTGCTCAATATGACTCTGCCAAAGCTTCATTAAGCTTGGCCCAATTGGATTTAGAAGAAACCACCATTACTGCCCCAATCGCCGGTTTTATTGCTGAACGTAATGCCAAGGTCGGCAACCTGACCGAATCCTTCCAGCGCGCACGGATGTTTCACATTGTTCAACAAAAACAACTATATGGCATTGTTTATTTGCCAGAAAAAGAACTATCCAGAGTACATAAAGGTCAGCAGGCGCGCTTAAATTTAGCCGCCCTACAGAAAAATGATATTACCGCCTTTGTAGAACGTATTAGTCCGGTGATTGATTCCAAAACCGGTACCTTTAAAGTGACTTTACAAGTGCCTAATGATAACGATTTACTCAAAGCAGGTATGTTTGCCGAAGTTAAACTCAATTACGACACCCGCGATAACGTCATCATACTCCCCCGTGAAGCCCTATTAGATATCGACAATCAGCTGAATGTATTTGTGGTTAAAGATGGCGTCGCTAGCAAAACGCCTATCACCACCGGCTATCAAGAAGATGGCAGTATTGAGGTCACCAGTGGCCTTAATGGCAACGAACACGTGGTGGTCACCGGCCATCATAATTTGAAGGATCAATCACCCGTCGAAGTGGTGAATGGCTAAGGTTCCCACCTGCCCCTGAGTCCCGTTAGCTGGACACTAACGCCGATATCAGGGGCTTTTTTCTCAATTAGCCCAGGCTGAAAAATAGGAATTATCATATGAGTGTTGTCGATATTGCCGTCAAACGCCCTGTTACCGTGTGGATGTTTACCTTTGCTATCGTACTTTTTGGCATGGTGTCACTATCCAAATTAGCAATTAATTTATTACCCGAATTATCCTACCCCACCTTAACCATACGCACCGACTATGATGGTGCCGCCCCCGGTGAAGTAGAGCAATTAGTATCCAAACCCATTGAAGAAGCTATTGGCGTAGTCAAAGGCGTGCGCCGTGTTGAATCTACCTCCAAAGCCGAACAATCCGACGTATTACTGGAATTTGAATGGGGCACAGATATGGACTTGGCCAGCCTCGAAGTGCGCGAAAAACTCGACGTACTGTGGTTGCCGCTGGATGTTAAAAAACCATTATTACTGCGCTTTAATCCGAGCTTAGATCCGGTAATGCGTTTTGGTCTGGGCAAAAGTACCGCTACTACTGATACTGACAACACCTCCGCTAATAATAGCGCTGTGGCTGATGGGCTGAATATTCAGCAAATGAAAAGCTTACGTCTGTATGCCGAAGAGCAAATCAAACGCAAATTGGAATCCGTTACTGGTGTAGCATCAGTGCGCGTTGGCGGTGGATTAGAAAACGAAATCCAAGTGCTTTTCAACCAGCAAAAAGCCTCCCAATTAAACATCACCGTGCAGCAGATTATTAGCCGCCTTAAAGCAGAGAATGTGAATTCCTCTGGTGGCCGTGTCGAAGACGGCAATCAAGAATTTTTAGTACGCACACTAAATCAATTTAAAACCCTCGATGATATGCGCGACTTATTCATCGCCACCCGTGAAGGTCGTAATATTCGCTTAGGTGATATTGCCGAAATTGAGGATGCCTACAAAGAACGCTCTTCCATCACCCGTTTCAACGGTTTTGAAGGGGTGGAGATCGCCATTTATAAAGAAGGCGATGCCAATACGGTACAAGTCGCGGACAATATTCGCCGCCGCTTGGAGGATGTCAAAAAGGACTTATCCAGTCAGTACCAATTACAACTGGTTTATGACCAATCGCGCTTTATTAGTAACGCCATCAATGAGGTGAAATCTGCTGGTATTATCGGTGGTTTGTTAGCCATGCTGGTGCTGTATTTATTTCTGAAAAATATTTGGCCTACCCTGATTATCTCGGTATCCATACCAGTATCAATTATCGCCACCTTCAACTTAATGTTAGCCAATCATATTAGCCTGAACATTATGAGCTTGGGCGGTATTGCGCTGGCCATTGGCTTATTGGTAGATAACTCCATTGTGGTATTGGAGAACATCGACCGCCTCAAAAAAACGGGTTTATCCACCATGGATGCCGCAGCAAAAGGCACTAAAGAAGTCTCCATGGCCATAGTGGCATCCACTCTAACCACCATGGCGGTGTTCTTCCCGCTAGTCTTTGTGGAAGGTATCGCTGGGCAACTATTTGGCGACCAAGCATTAACCGTGACCTTTGCACTAGGTGCTTCGTTATTGGTGGCTTTGACCATAATCCCAATGATGGCAGCTCGCGCCGATAAAAGCGCTGCAGTTGATGATTTACAGCTGGAGTTAGATACACCAAACAGCGATACCGCTGATACCGCCCCGCCATCAAAGTTAGCCAAGGTAGCGGCAATACTTTTATGGCCCATTAAAAAGCTGTTATGGCTCATTAAACAATTCTTCTATTTTACCTCTTTAGCCATTAGCAGCCTGATAATCACTGTTGCCAGAATACTTCGCGTTGTTCTGGGTTATGGGTTTAAACCTATTCTATGGGGCTTTGATAAACTCTATTCGGCCATCAGTAGTGCCTATGAACATGCACTTAAATCTGCCTTAGCACACCGTGTTGGGGTGTTAGCGTCCATCGTGGTGTTATCACTGAGTTCTATATTATTAGTACCGCGTTTAGGTATGGAGTTGATCCCTCCCATGGCTCAGGGTGAATTTTATGTGGAGGTCACCCTACCCAGTGGCAGCCAGTTACAAAACACCGATACGGTATTAGCAGACCTAGCCAAATTCAGCGAACAATTACCTGCGGTTGATCGCACTTATTCACTAGCTGGCACCGGTAGTTTGATGAATGCCTCACCTAGTCAGGGCGGGGATTTTTGGGGGAAACTCAATGTGGTACTGCATACTGATACCTCACCCCAAGAGCAAGAGAACACTCTTAAAGCTATGCGTGAATTTATTAGTAAACGTGCTGGCGTCGATGCTACCTTTGGTACGCCACAACTGTTTAGTTTCAGTACGCCATTAGAAATTGAATTGGCTGGTTACGATCTAGATATGCTCAAACGTTCTGCGGATAAATTGGTCAGCGCATTGCAACAAGACAATCGTTTTGCTGATGTCACCTCAACCTTACAAAACGGTAACCCCGAACTTAAGATCTACTTTGAACACGCCAAGTTGGCGCAGTTAGGCCTTAATGCTGCGGATATATCCAAACTGATCAGCGCTAAAGTCGGCGGTGAAGTGGCCAGTAAATTTACTATTGATGATCGTAAAGTGGATATTCTGGTACGTGCCCAAGAGCAACAGCGGGATTCCATTGAAGATATTTCGCAGATGATCATCAACCCTGGTAGCGACACGGCGGTGCCGTTAAATGCCGTAGCAACAATACAAATGTCCGTTGGCCCCAGTGAAATCACCCGGGTTGGTCAACAACGTGTGGCCATTGTCGCCGCTAATATTGCCCATGGGGATTTAGGTGAAGCCGCCATCAGCGCACAACAGATTATTCACCAGTTAAAACTACCTATGTCAATGTCGGCCAAGGTGGCTGGGCAAAATGAAGAAATGCAGGTGTCATTTGACTCTTTGAACTTCGCCCTAGGCTTAGCCATATTCTTAGTGTATTTAGTAATGGCCTCACAGTTTGAATCACTACTACACCCATTTCTAATTTTATTTACCGTGCCACTGGCCGGTGCAGGTTCAATCTTTGGCTTGTATCTGACTTCGACCAATATTTCGGTAGTAGTGTTTATTGGTCTAATTATGTTGGCCGGGATTGTGGTGAATAACGCCATTGTGCTGATTGACCGTATCAATCAGCTACGAGAAGCTGGCACCGAAAAACTTTTAGCCATCACCGAAGCCGCTAACAGCCGCTTGCGTCCCATATTAATGACCACCTTAACCACCACCCTTGGCTTATTACCTATGGCAATAGGACTGGGTGAAGGTGCAGAAATTCGAACGCCCATGGCAGTCACCGTTATCTTTGGTTTGCTATTCGCTACCGTGCTGACGTTGTTCTTAATTCCGGTTTTATACAGCTTGTTTGACCGTAAAAAATTCTCGGTAGCCACTGATGCTAATGATACTGACAATTTTGCCATGGAGAACGCTCATGAATAAGTTTGAATCCATGGGCGCGAGTTTGGCCACCTTTGCCATCAAACGCCCGGTTACCGTGTGCATGTTCTTTTTCTCGATGTTATTAATGGGGTTAATCGCCAGTAAGTTATTACCTCTAGAAAAATTTCCGGCGATTGATATCCCATTTATCATGGTGGTGGTGCCCTATCAAAATGCCACGCCGGTGGAAATCGAGAAAATGATAACCCGGCCGGTTGAGGAAGCCTTAGCAACCATGTCGGGAGTACAACGGTTAGAATCTCATTCCAATGAAGATCGCGCCGAAGTGTTTATAGAATTCAAATGGGACGAAAACTTAAAAGCTAAAAGTGTCGAAGCCCGGGAAAAAGTCGACGCTATTCGCCATTTACTGCCCGACGACGTAGAACGGGTGTTGGTGTATCAATTCAACACCTCCGATGCGCCAATATTTGAATTACGAGTATCCAGTGATCGCGACTTATCCAGCGCCTATGATTTACTCGATCGCAACTTAAAAATGCCATTAGAGCGGGTTGAAGGTGTTTCCAAGGTGGAGCTGTACGGCGTACAAAAACGCCAAATTTCTATTCGCCTTGATAGCTTACGTATGGCGGCTTTGAACGTTGATGTGAATGCCTTAGCGAAAATTTTGCGGGATGCCAATTTCTCTATGACCGCTGGGCATTTCGTTGCTAACGAACAAAAAATCACCGTCAATCCATTAGGTGAATTTCGCAATAAAGACGAAATAGATAATCTGATCATTCGTAGTGGTGTGCGTTTAAAAGACATCGCCGAAATTAAATATGAAACGCCTCGGCGTACCGAAGGCCGACATTTAGACCGCACCTTCGCGGTGGGCTTTAATATTTATAGGGAGTCCGGCTCCAATTTAGTCGAAGTCTCGGCACGGGTAATGAAGGAAATAGAACGCGCCAAGCAAGATCCCGCATTTGATGGCATCAATTTAATGGTCAGACACGATGAAGCAAAAAGTGTCACCGAGTCATTAAGCGACTTATTAAATGCTGGTCTCATTGGTGCTTTGCTATCAATATTGGTGCTGTATGCCTTTTTACGTCAAATGACCACAACTTTAATTGTGGTGTTGTCGGTACCATTTTCCATTTGTATTGCCCTCGCTTGCATGTATTTCTTGGGTTATACCCTAAACATATTGTCGATGATGGGTCTGCTGTTAGCGGTAGGCATGCTGGTAGATAACGCAGTGGTGGTTACTGAAAGTATTCATCAAGAAAAAGAGCATACCAGTAATTTAGTTGATGCCACTAAGGCGGGTGTCAGTAAAGTGAGTCTAGCGGTGATTGCCGGTACAGCCACCACGGCGATTGTATTTCTGCCTAACATTGTCGGTAAAAAAATCGATATCACCATATTTCTTGAACATGTTTCCATCTCAATTTGTATTTCGTTGTTTGCTTCGTTAATTATTGCGCAAACACTGATCCCCTTACTCACCACCAAAATCAAAACCAAAGTCGTAGTAAAAAACACAGAGCCTAGTGCCATTAGCCTTTGGTATAAAAAAGTATTGCAATGGACCTTACTACATCAAGGTAAAACCGTGGTAATTGCCCTACTTATTTTAGCCAGCACCGCCTTACCATTAGGCGTAGTAAGTGGCGATGGCGAGCGTGATAACAGTCGCAATCAAGTGTGGATGAACTACGACATGAACAGTAGTTACAATTTGCAAGAAGTGGAAAAAACCGTCAATAAAATGGAAGCATTTTTATATGCTAACAAAGAAAAATTCCATATCAAGCAGGTTTACAGCTATTACAATCCCGGTTTTGCAGTATCAGGAATTACTCTTATTGATGATGCTCCCGTCAGCCAAACTGCTGTTAAAAAGTTAATCACAGACAACATGCCGTCTTTCGCCCGCGCCAAACCTTCTTTTAAATGGGATGAAGGTAACGGCGGTGGCATAAAGATGACTTTACTTGGTCCCTCTTCCGAAACCCTGTTAGAGCTTGCTAATCAAGTGGTACCGGTAGTCGCTAACATCAAAGGCTTAACCGATGTTAAAACCAGTATGGATGGTCAAAAGTACGAACTGCAAATGCATATCGACCGGGAGAAAGCCTACCGCTTTGGCCTAAGTGCTCAAGACATTAGTAATATCGTTTCTACCGGCTTACGGGGCTCAAACTTACGTACCTTTAGACACCAAGAAAGTGGCGAAGTAGGCGTACGTATGATGTTCGATGAAGGCTTGCAAGAATCCCTACAAAAGCTGAAAAATCTGGTATTAAAACGAGAAAATGGCCAAACCGTTACTTTAGATATGTTGGCGAGTTTTACAGTGATGCCACGCTTATCCAGAATCAGTCGCTATTATCGCCAAACCGCCATCGAAATTGGCGCCAATTTAGAAGAAGGCACCACCATTGAACAAGCCCGAAAACAATTGGAAGGCACCATGGCGCAATTGCAATTACCTGAAGGCTATTCATGGAGTTTAGACGGTAGTTTCCGTCGTCAACGTGAAGCCGAAGCCATCATGCAAACCAATATGTTATTAGCGGTGTGTATGATCTACGTGGTGATGGCGGCGTTGTTTGAATCATTACTGTTACCCACCGCGGTAATCACCTCTTTGCTATTCTCCTTCACTGGGGTGTTTTGGGCCTTTATGATTACCGGCCAGCCAATGTCGATTATGGGCATGATTGGCATGCTGATATTAATGGGAATTGTGGTGAACAATGGCATTGTGTTGGTGGATCGCATCAATCAATTAATCAATGAGGGCTATTCCGTGCCCAACGCCATTATTGATGGTTGTTTGGCTCGCGTGCGGCCCATTTTAATGACCGTCGCCACCACTGTTTTAGGCTTAGTGCCGCTGGCATTAGGCTCAACCAATATTGGCGGTGATGGCCCTCCTTATGCGCCCATGGCCATTGCTATTATTGGTGGACTGATATTCTCCACCATGACCAGTTTATTTTTGGTGCCATTGGCCTATCTGCTACTACTAAAACTACGACGTAAAACCGTAAATATGATTGAGCGTAGTAAACAAATGGTTAGTCGAGTGATTAAAGTTAGTTAATATCGCCTTAATTGCTCTACTTCCAGTACCTAATCTAAACTCGGGATATTAATGTCATTAGAATTGACACTCATTATTACATTGAGGTGACGATTTTATTCAATATTTATCTGTACATTTTCGGTTATCCCATCGTACGTAACCGAAACAATAGCGCCACCAGAAGTGCTTGAAGTACTGGTTAACTTGTAGCTGACTTTATCTGTACCGATGGCAATTAATTCAGCATCTAGTATATTACTACCGTTAATACTCCACTGGGCAAATTCGGAAACATTTAAACTAGAGGGGGTAGTTAAATAGTTAGCAGTTAGTGTCAACTCTACTGACTCTAACGGCGCTAAGGTAATGATGTCACTGCCATCATTAATTTGTATAAAATCAAGATCAGCCTCACCTTTAACTTCCAATACAGCTGTTGTGTTTTTACCCCCACAACTTCCAACCAGTTGTGTAACGCCAGGTTTAAGCGCAAATACCGTACCCTTCTTATCACCTATCGTTGTTATGCCTGCATACCCAATAGGTTCTTGTGACCAAGAAATCGCATTATCGATATTAATGTCATTTTTTGATGTATCACCCACTAAGCTTGCTCGTCCATTAACTTGTACACTCTCACCTACATTTAGCGTAAGCAGTGTGATGGTTTTGTCATCAAGCAAAATATCAAGATTTTCCAAATTTTGAGGGTCGGCAGTAACAGTTAAGCGCCCTGAAATATTCGCTATTTTGGCGGTCACGGTAGTGCTCTCGATTACAGCTGCCGAAGTATACAACGTGCCGTCTTCGCCTATAGTGGCGCTGGTATTATCATCAAGACTAAAGATCATGTCTTTTACGGTGTCCATCGAAGTATAGCCATCTTCATAAACTACATCGCCTTTAATTCTGGCATCTATACAAGTGAAAATATTGCCAGTTTCTGGTGAGGTTTGTTTTAAGGAAATATTCGTTACAGCACTATCATTTACCGATACTTCCCCTTCACCATAAACATCATTAATTGTGGTGCCGGTAATAGTAACAATGCCTTTATTAACGTTTGAATTAGCAACTGCAGTTACTAAGCCTTTAGAATCGATTGTGGCAATATCAGGATCACTAGAGCTCCAAACTAATTCATTTGTTATATCTCTAGTTTCGTTATTACTATCAATCCCAACTGCACTAAGTTGGTGGGTCTCACCTGCTTTTAATCGAATATGATCTCCAACAATAGTGACTAATTCAATAATTGTACCTTGGGCACGCTGGCTTTCTAACTCTACCGCTTTAGCCAATTCAGCAGAGTTATTGTCGGAATCACAGCCAACAATAATAACGCTAGTCATCAACATTATGGTAGTTAATGAACTAGATAAATTCTTTAATACTGTAATTTTCAAAGAAATTCCTTTTCTGTCGGACATTTATGCGAGCTAAAATTGATATGTAACGCCAAGGGAAACACCGTTTATTTCAATATCACTGTCGTTATAAAACGATTGATAGGCAAGCCTGACATGGACATGTTTTAGGTTGGGAATTTGCTGATGGATAGCTAAACCCCAAGAGAAACCGTTATAATTATCTTCACCATTATAAGTATTTTCAGGGCCAGAAACTGTCATATCAGTCATGGCGTACCCTAATGAAATATCTACACCAACACCTTCAATGATGTCTGATTGCATAACAAAATACAGCCCAATACTTTGTTGTAAATCGAATTCCATGCTGTAAATATTATCGTTACCATTGGCGGATAAATACTGTGCTTCAAAAGCCATATTGCTATTACTAACACCTACACGTAGTGATGTTGCACTTGGTTTCGCTTTTTCACCTGAAAGCTCAATCTCAGTTAACATATAGTCAACACCAATATAAGCAGAGTCGGCAAAGCATTGAAATGACGTGACAAATAATAATATTAAAGAAAAGAATTTATTCATGAATTTTTTGATAATGTCCATATTATATAGGGAACGCATGATATATAGGCCAATATATTGAGTCAATGTATAGTAACTAATCTTATGTTAACTAATTTTGTTATTACTGAACTAGTATTTTATCAATTTAATAAAAAACTAACTTAATAATTTCAAATGGAAAAGTATCAATTACAGCTTAGCAACGAAGATATATAACGTCCTTTTCTGATAGCACGAGACTGTAATTAGCTTTGAATTCAACTGGTGAGCGCAACGCTATGTGTTTAATTGGCTCTAATCACTCGGCTAACCATTTGTTTACTACGCTCAATCATATTTACGGTTTTACGTCGTAGTTTTAGTAGTAGCAGATAGGCCAATGGCACCAAAAATAAACTGGTCATGGTGGAGAATATCAGTCCACCAATAATAGCAATGGCCATGGGCGCATAAGGAGGGCCATCACCGCCAATATTGGTTGAGCCTAAAGCCAGCGGCACAAGGCCTAGAACGGTGGTGGCGACGGTCATTAAAATGGGCCGCACTCGTGCCAAACAACCATCGATAATGGCGTTGGGCACGGAATAGCCCTCATTGATTAATTGATTGATGCGATCCACCAGCACAATGCCATTGTTCACCACAATTCCCATTAATATCAGCATACCGATCATGATACTTTTTCAAAGTATTAGGCGTTGTTATGTAACAGATAGAATATATTTATTATAATGCTCAGCAAAGAGCATTGACTTTGGTTGTTGGTTATCAAAATAGAACACAAAGCAGATAACATTATCTTCCATATATCCCCTTATTCTAAGGCACTATATTTTGATTCACTCTGAATAAATTGTTCGGATCACATTGCTGTTTAATTCGTTTTAAGCGGTCGTAGTTTGCACCATAAGCATCGGCTACGCAGTTATCATCTCCATCGGGAATAAAGTTCACATATATTGTCCCCATAGCTTGTTCCGCGAGACTTGTATGTAAGTCCCTAGCCCAATCTCGGCAACGTTGATCATCTTCAGCTTGTTGCCAACGAGTATGAATATTCACTACGAAATGGGCTTGTCGATTGAGCCATGGGGTGTCTTGTGGTGCTATTCGCGTGGCGGCGCCACCGATGTGTGCCAAAAATATTTCACACTCCGCCGTGGGCAGGCTGAGTATTGATTGTGCAATAGTGGCCACCGCCTCATCATTGATTTCGGCCATATCATGGCTCTTCCAATAATTTCGAGCGCCTGCAGTTAACAGTGGATCAAATGCCCCTTGCCAATCCGTCAACGGCATTGGCCCGACGACATCGACGATAGGATTGCCAATGTTTCTCATCTCTTGGGTGGCGATTTGACCTGCAGCAATATCACCCACATAACACATGGCTAGCACTATTATCTCTTTACCGTGCCACTCTGCTGGTAAAAATGGTAACGGCGGCGCTTTACGCATTACTACCCAACAGGTCAGTTCATCAGGAGCATTGTCGAGGACGGCCTGATAGCATTTAAGCACGTTTTTAATATCGCTAAAGGGATGCACCACCATGCCCGCCAACACTTCTGGCCCAGCACGATGCAGATTAAATTCAAACTCGGTGATAACCCCAAAGTTACCACCACCGCCACGTATCGCCCAAAACAAGTCTGAGTTTTCGCTGGTATTAGCAACAACGACTTCACCGGCTGCAGTGACAATTTTTGCTGAACATAGGCTGTCGATGGTTAAGCCAAATTTACGAGTTGTCCAACCGAACCCGCCACCTAGGGTTAAACCAGCAATACCAGTAGTGGAATTAATACCGGTGGGCACTACTAGGCCATATTGTTGAGTGGCTTTATCCACATCTGACAACAACGCACCTGGGCTAACCTTAACTGTCTTTTGGCTTTCATTAACCAGCACATCCGTCATTGCTTGAAAATCAATAACCAAACCGCCATCAACTAAGGCTTTACCGGCGATATTGTGACCGCCACCTTTTATGGCTAATAACACACCATGAGTTCGCGCGAAATTGACGGCATTGACCACATCTTGATCATTTTTAACGCTGATTATTAAACTCGGGGATTTGTCGATCATGCCATTCCAGAGGGCGCAAGCATCGGCATAATAGGCCGAATTTCGATCGATTATTTGCCCTGATATGGAATCATTAATGAGGCTCCTTTGTATATCAGTTGAAGTACCGTCTAATTTATTAAAACGTATTGTGTCCATCACTCAGTTTCTCCAGTTAGCTCTTATGTGGTGCTTAACTTCTAATTGAAACTGTAATATCGACTCTTAATTTTAATAGTCAGATTGCATCTACTTTTTCCATACCGATATAGAAATCGAAGCACTTAAAATCCATATTAAGTCATTATCTTGTACGTTCAATTACTAAATTGATATAACTGCTGAATATATTGCTGTGCGGAATGTTGCCATTCAAAACGCTGGCTTTTGGCACTGGCTTTAATTTTTTTCCATGCGGTGGCTTTTTTACTTAGCACTAAAGCATCATCTAAACGGCTTAATAAAGCCTGCGCTTGCAGCTCTAGGTTATCACCATAAAACACAAAGCCGCTGGCGTTATCTTCAACTGTATTTTTTAAGCCACCTACTCCATGTACTAAGCAGGGTTGTCCTTCACGCATAGCCAACAACTGACTAATACCACAGGGTTCAAAAGAGCTAGGCATCAGAAATAAATCACCATGGCGATAAAGACTATTGCCCACTTGTTCATCATAACCATTAAGGAAAATAAAATTAGAATATTGCCCAGCAACACGTCGGAACTCATCGGCAATATGCGCGTCACCACTGCCAATCATGACAAAAACGCCGTTGGCATAATGTTGCTGTAGCTTATCTAGAATGGCAGCCAATACACTTTGGCCCGATGGCAAAGTTTGGCGCAAAATTAACACTTTCTGATCGGTCAAACGCCCAACAGAAGTGAGTAAAAAGTCGATGGTTTGCTGTGCTTGCTGCTGTAAAGCTAATACCCGTTGCGAGGCAATATAATCAACACTTTGAATTTGTTGCTGATGAGACATCCAAGTCAATAAGGTTTGCTGACTTTGCTGCAGTAGCAACTGATGGGGTTGTGCCACCGTTTTAACAGGTTTATCAGGGTAATTACAGCCATTAAGAATTCCCACTAGATCGCCCGTTTCCGCTTTGTACGCCAGTTCGTGTTCCATGCCTTCACCGCCAAAAAAACCGTTTTCTGGCGAAGAGGGTTTTAACACCTCATCCACATAACCCGGTGACACTAAATGTACCTTGTCACTGAGCACAATGCCCATACGCATGGGATTTATGCAGTGAGGATAACGAGGGTCGTTGATGGCGCGATAATCTTCATGGCTTAACTTTGCGGTTAACTCTGGATACCAGCTTTCTAATGAAGAGCTATCCTGATTGATGGGTCGGATCCCCTGCAAAGCCAGATTATGAATGGAGTGCACACAGGGTATATTAGCCAAACGTGTAAAACGCTTATCAAAACGGCGTAACATTGCCAATAATCCGGTATGCCAATCGTGTAAATGCAATACGTCTATATGACCAAAAAATTGTTGTTCAACAGCCATTGCCGCCGCCAAACAAAACAAGGCAAACTTGTTAGCATCATCGGCAAAAGGTCGGTGATCATTGCTGTCAGAATAAATCTGATCTGATTCTGAATGAAACAACTCATGGCCGAACAAATAGATATTGGCTTGAGCTACCTCAGGGTGAGGCAAGCGATACAGCACAACTTCTTCATCATTACCCGCAAATGGCACGCTTAAGCGTTGTAATTCCTCGGCATTAACCTGTGATAACACATGGGCATAGCCGGGCATAACAACATCAGCGACAACTTGATTACTAATTAGCGCTGGGGGTAAATCGCGAATAACATCGGCCATTCCCCCCACTTTTGCACCCTTCATCGCGCCATTTTCGGCGGCCAACATTAAAACCCGTTTCAACTGCATTAAACCTCTATTCGTATCCGACAGGTAATCCCAGCATTTCACGGGTAACTACCACTACACCTTTTTCAGACACTCGGAATCCGCGCGCCCGATCAGCCTCGGCATCATAACCAATTTCCATGCCTTCAGGAATAATAACCCCACGATCAATAATCGCTTTTCTGATTTTACAATTACGTTTAATCACTACATCAGGCAAAATCACCGAATCTTCAACGATGGAGTAAGAATCTACTTCGACATTGTTAAACAGCAAGCTGTGACGAACCGTTGAGCCAGAAATAATACAGCCTCCAGACACCATAGAGTCCACAGCCATGCCACGACGGTCATCATCATCGAACACGAACTTGGCTGGTGGTAATTGCTCTTGGTAGGTCCAAATTGGCCATTTGGAATCGTACAAGTTCAATGCAGGTGTGGGTGACAACATTTCCATATTGGCTTGCCAAAATGAATCAAGGGTTCCCACATCACGCCAATAAGCTTGAGTATTGTCGTCTTCTCCGCGAAAGGGGAAGGCGAAGACCTTATGGTTTTCGATAATATTAGGAATAATATCCTTGCCAAAATCGCGGTCTGAGCTTTCGTTTTTGGCATCTTTTTTAAGTTCGTCAAACAAAAACTCGGTGTTGAACACATAGTTGCCCATGGAGGCTAAACACACTTTATCGTTGCCTGGGATGGTTTTGGGATGCTTGGGTTTTTCTTCGAAGCCGATAACCCGATTTTCTTCGTCCACTTCCATTACACCAAAAGCACCCGCGGCTTCACTTACTGGTACTTCCATACAAGATACCGTCATTTCAGCACCCGAGCTTTCATGAGCGGCCAGTAATCCAGCATAATCCATACGATAAACATGGTCACCCGACAGTACCATCACGTATTTAGGGACTTCATGACGAATGATATCAAGATTCTGGAATACAGCGTCGGCGGTGCCTTGGTACCAGTTCTCAGAATAACGCTGTGAGGCAGGTAAAATTTCTACTGATTCACCCAATTCCTTTTTAAAGTGACTCCAACCTAACACCACATGGCGGATCAACGAGTGTGATTTATATTGGGTTACCACCCCCACTCGTCGAATGCCGGAATTAATACAGTTCGACAATGGAAAATCGATGATTCGGAATTTACCGCCAAAATACAATGCGGGCTTGGCACGCCAGTCGGTCAACTCGTGTAAACGTGAGCCGCGACCACCAGCCAAAATTAAGGCATAGGTCTGCCGGGTTAAATTACTAATATAACGGGTATGATTCATTCAACTACACTCCTGTAAAGCCAACTAAATACTGCAGCGCCACCAAGGGCAACAACGATTAAATTTTCCATATCTCATTCTTGTAACCGCCGATGGTGACATCGCTTGAAAAGCGTCCACTGGATGCGGTATTACGAATACTCATCTGTACCCAACCATATTGATCTAAATAGGCCTTGGATACCTTATCCTGGGTCGTACAATAACTATCGAAATCGGCTGCCGTCATCCATTGATCAGAAGGATCACGGATAGCATCAATAATGGCCGTGAAAATCCCCGGTTCCATTAGATTAAAGTGGCCTTTTTCTAATAACTCCATCACCCCCGATAACGCCGGTGATGCAGCAATAATGCTATTTGGGTTATAGTCTTTACGTGCTTCCACCACTTCTGCCGCATTAAGACCAAACAAGAAGAAGTTTTCAATACCGACCTCTTCTAACATCTCAATATTGGCGCCATCCAAGGTGCCGATAGTCATCGCGCCATTCATCATGAATTTCATGTTACCGGTGCCTGAGGCTTCCTTACCGGCGGTTGAAATTTGCTCGGACAAATCCGTTCCTGGGCAAATTTTTTCCATGGCACTAACGTTATAATTCGGTAAAAACACAAAACGTAAATAGGGTTTTACTGCAGGGTCGGTATTGATCATGTGCGCCACATTACTGGCTAATTTGATGATCAATTTGGCCATGGCGTAACCCGGCGCGGCTTTACCACCAATCAGCACACAACGAGGCACCATGCCATTAGTGTCGCCTTTTAGAATGCGGTTATATAAATGAATCACATGCAAAATATTCAACAGTTGGCGTTTGTATTCATGAATACGCTTTACTTGCACATCGAACATCATTTCAGCGTCTAACTCAACGCCAGTTTGCGCCAGCACCATGTCTGCCAGTTCTTGCTTATTCTGTTGTTTAACCTGACGCCATGCTTGAATAAACTCTGAATCTTTGGTGTGTTTTTTCAACTCTTGCAACTGACTTAAATCCATCACCCAGCCATCACCTAATTTATCGGTGATAAGCTCCGCTAACCGTGGATTACAATGCGCTAACCAACGACGCGGGGTTACCCCATTAGTTTTGTTATTGAATTTTTCTGGCCACAATTCGTAAAAGTCTTTGAACAAACCTGCTTTAAGTAATTTGGTATGTAACCCAGCCACACCGTTAACGGAGAAACTGGCGACGATAGCCAAATAAGCCATGCGAATATGGGGATCCGCGCCTTCTTCAATAATCGACATTTCTTGCAGTTTTTGCACATCCCCCGGCCAATGATGGGCGACAATATCCAAATAGCGGGCGTTAATTTCGTAAATAATTTCTAATAGGCGCGGCAACATATGGCTAAACATGCGTACCGGCCAGCGTTCAAGGGCTTCAGGTAACAAGGTATGATTGGTATAAGCCATGGTCTTCGAGGTTATATCCCATGCTTCATCCCAGCCTAAGAAGTGCTCATCAATAAGCAAACGCATCAATTCCGCCACCGCTACACTGGGGTGAGTATCATTCAGTTGAATTGCATTTTTTTCAGCAAACTGGCTAAAGTTCTGACCATGTTGTTTTACCCACGTAGCCATCACATCTTGCAAGCTCGCGGATGATAAAAAGTACTGCTGACGTAAACGTAACTCTTTGCCGTTTTCGCTAGAGTCATTGGGATACAGCACCATAGTGATTTGTTCAGCCAAGTTTTTACAGGCTACCGCTTCGGCATAGTCACCTTGATTGAACTCAGCTAAATCAAATTCATCGGAAGCTTCGGCTTTCCATAAGCGCAACGTATTGATGCGATCATTACGATACCCAGGGATCGGCATATCGTAAGCTACTGCTAGTACATCCTGAGAATTCACCCAGTTCACATGGCGACGGCCGGATTTGTCCACATAGGATTCGGTATGCCCAAAAAATTTCACTGCAACATTGTGCATGGGTACGCGGATCTCCCAAGGATTACCTTCACGCAACCATTTATCGGGGAGTTCGTGTTGAAAGCCATCAACAATTTTTTGCGCAAACATGCCGTATTCGTAACGTATGCCGTAGCCGGTAACCGGTAAATCCATACTGGCGCAGCTATCTAAAAAGCACGCAGCTAATCGCCCTAAACCGCCATTTCCAAGTCCCGCGTCATGCTCTTGTTGTTCAATTTCTTCGATGCTTACCGCCATCGTTTCCAGCGCGCTGCGGGTTTCTTTTTCAATGTTTAGATTTAGTAAGGTATTGCCTAATGCCCGCCCCATGAGAAATTCTAAGGACAAATAAGCCACCTGTTTTTTTTCATAGGAGGCATCAGTGGCACGAGTTATTCGCCATTTATCTAGCATTTGTTCTTTAACCGTTAACGCAAGGGCGTAAAACAAATCCCATTCCTGACGCTCATCGCGACTTAACCAATAGCGAACATGACGGCTAAACGACATCGACAACGAATCACATGCATTATTTTCATTTAATTCAATCATCGATTTCTTAGTCTTTACTTTGCTAGTGCCCTTGCGAGCCGCAATATCAGCAGTCTTACTCATAGTGAACTCCTTTAAAATGGGCATGAAACAACATTAAACTTTGATTAATAAGAGTACATTTATACAGAGACGGTACCGCTGTATGTACATAATCGGTATCCGTGGCTAACAGGCAATCCCACTCGGTAAGATTCGGTAAACTGGGTAATACAAATTGCTTAGACTCGCTATCGGCATTTAACATTAACAATAATGCTTGTCGCGTAGCTGGTGCTTTAACTCCGCTGTCATCCAAGGGGTCTTGTGACTCTTCCAAATCACCCACCAAAATAACACTTAAGGTACGGGTCTGGGCTTCACTCCATACCGCATTGCTCATTAACTCGCCGTGGCGGTTAAACCAAAATAACCCTGGGGTTTCAATATCCTCTGACTTATGGATATAGTTTTTATGGCACAACAAACTAAAGCGTAACCGTAAAGCAATCAGTTGCTGGCTAAATTCAAATAGCTTTTGATTGAATTCTGGTGCCTGCCAATTAAACCAGTTGATCTCGTTATCCTGACAATAGGCATTATTATTGCCTTTTTGAGTACGGCCGCATTCATCGCCGGCCAATAACATCGGTACTCCTTGGGATAACAACAAGGTGCTCAACATGTTACGGCATTGGCGCTCACGTAAATCAATAATGGCTTGCTTGGTGGTATCCCCCTCAACGCCATAGTTACGACTATAATTTTCCTGATGGCCATCACGATTATCTTCACCATTTTGCAAATTATTGCGCTGTTCGTAGCTGACTAAATCTCGTAGGGTAAAGCCATCATGGCTACTGATAAAATTAACCGTCGATGAAGGAGTGCGACCACTGTGCTCAAATATATCTCCAGAACCGTGGAAACGCCGCGCAAACTCAGCTAATAGACCACTATCTCCTTTCCAAAAACGCTTAATGGTGTCTCGGTAGCGGTCATTCCATTCACTCCAACCAATAGGGTAATTACCTAATTGATAACCACCGGGGCCGATGTCCCAAGGCTCGGCAATCAGCTTCACTTGAGATAACACCGGGTCTTGCATCAAGGCATCAAAAAAACCACTACGAGGGTCAAAACCGTATTCTTCGCGGCCCAAACAACTGGCTAAATCAAAGCGAAAACCATCAACGCCCATGACTTCTACCCAGTAACGCAATGAATCCATCACCATTTGCAACACCCGTGGATGAGTAATATTCAAGGTATTACCACAGCCGGTATCATTGATGTAAAAGCGTTTATCATTAGGGTGCAGACGATAATAACTGTGGTTATCAATGCCACGAAAACTCAAGGTTTGACCTAAATGATTGCCCTCGGCGGTATGGTTATAAACCACATCTAAAACGACTTCGATATCCGCTTGATGAAAACATTCCACCAATTGCTGAAATTCGGCCACATCATCTTTGGCTAAATACGCGGGATGGGGAGCAAAAAAACCTAGGCTGTTATAGCCCCAATAATTGGTGAGTTTTTTCTTGTCTAAAAATGGCTCATTAACAAAGGCCTGTATGGGCATTAATTCAACACAGTTGATACCCAGCTTTTTTATATAATTAATGATTTCAGGGGTCGCTAAACCAGCAAACTTACCTTTAACGGTTTCATTCAGTTGCGGATGCAACATCGTGAATCCTTTAACGTGCAATTCATAAATAATATTGCTGCTTAACGGCCTTTCTATGGGGCGTGTGGGTTTGACTAGCTGGCGCTGATCTAACACCTTACACTTGGGCATAAAGGCCGCATTGTCGCTAGTGCTAAAGCTTAAATCTTCACTTTTGTCTTCGACATCAAAGCCAAAGTGACTGTCGTCAGGAATAAAGTCCCCTACCCATTGCTTTGCATAAGGGTCTAGCAGTAATTTATTGGGATTAAAACGGTGGCCCGAAGATGGCGCATATGGCCCATGTACACGGTAACCGTAAATAAGTTCATTACCGCCATTTTCTATCATGCCATGCCACACCTGATTGGTGCTTTCCGGTAATTCAAAACGGGCTGTTTCATTGCCCTTTGTATCAAACAAGCATAACTCTACCGCCGTAGCGTGAGCAGAAAATAATGCAAAATTAACACCGTCATCGGTTACTGTGCTGCCTAAAGGATAAGGCTTACCTATCAACATATTCATTTGTTAGCCTCCTTTATCATCTTAAGCGGATAGCGCCTGTGGCGCTGAATTAGGTTTTAAAACTATACAAGCCAAGGGTGGAATAGTTAGGGTCAAGCTGGCAGGCATACCACGAAAATCTCCTGCAATAGCGGCCAATGGCCCCAAATTACCCACGTTACTGCCTTGGTAAAAATCACTGTCACTGTTCAAGCATTCCACATACTCGGTTAACAGCGGCACACCCACTTGATAACCGCTGCGCGCGGTGGGAGTCATGTTAACGATAAATATCAGATGATCGCTGGCGTCTTCGGCATAACGCACATAGGCAAAGATACTGTCATTGGCATTTTCACAATCTAACCAACCGAAACCTTGAGCTTGATGGTCACATTGGTGCATGGCTGGATAACTCACATACAACTGGTTTAAGTCTTTGATCCACTGCTGGATCCCCTGATGGGGTGCATACTGCAGTAAATGCCAATCTAGACTGCGATCATGGCTCCACTCATTACGCTGAGCGAATTCATTACCCATAAACAATAATTTTTTACCGGGGTGTCCCCACATGTAACCTAAGTAGGCACGTAAGGTAGAAAACTTCTGCCAGTCATCTCCAGGAATTTTATTAACTAGCGAACCTTTACCATGCACCACCTCGTCATGACTTAAGGACAAGATAAACTGTTCGGTATAGGCATAAACCATACTAAAGGTCATTTCATGATGATGATGACTGCGATAGATAGGATCTCGTTTCAAATAAGACAAGCTGTCGTTCATCCAACCCATATTCCATTTAAAACCAAAGCCCAAACCATTCTGATCCACACGGCCTGTTACACCGGGCCACGAGGTTGACTCTTCGGCGACCATCATGATCCCAGGGAAATCTGCATATAGACGTTGATTCAATTCCTGCAAAAATGAAATAGCTTGCAAGTTTTCTCGACCGCCATATTCATTAGGCTGCCACTCACCCTGCTCGCGACTGTAGTCGAGATATAACATCGAAGACACCGCATCTAAACGTAGTCCATCAAAATGGAATTCCTTGATCCAATAGCAGGCATTGGATAACAAAAAGCTACGCACTTCACTGCGACCATAGTTATAAATTAAGGTGTTCCAATCGGGATGTTCGCCTTTTCTAGGGTCGGCATGTTCATATAAACACGTACCATCAAAGCGCGCCAAACCATGGGGGTCTTTCGGAAAATGGGCAGGCACCCAATCCAACAGCACTGCAATATCATGTTGATGGCAGGCATCAATAAAGGCTTTTAAACCTGCGCCATCGCCAAGGCGGTATGTCGGTGCAAATAAGCCCACTGGCTGATAACCCCAAGAACCATCAAAAGGATATTCACTAATGGGCATTAATTGTAAGTGGGTAAAGCCCATTTCTTTAACATAGGGGATCAACTCGTTGATCAAATCCTGATAGTCAAAATAGTCTTTGCCTTCGTCGCCTTTACGTCGCCATGATGCCAAATGTACTTCATAGGTGGACATCGGCTGCGCATGCCATTGCTGTTTAGGCCGTTGGGTCATCCAGCCGCTATCTTGCCATTCATAAATGGTTTTACTGGGGATCACAGAGGCATTATCGGGCGCACATTGCATGCTTTTAGCATAGGGGTCAGATTTTTGAATATGCCCCCCAGATTGGCTAACAATATCGAATTTGTAATGCTGCGGGTCAGTACAATTAGGGATAAAAATATCCCACATGCCACTGGCCGGATGTAAACGCATAATATGCTGGTTACGGTTCCAATGATTAAAATCACCAATCACCGATACACGGCGGGCATTGGGAGCCCAAACACAAAAGTGTACGCCGCTAATGTCCCCCGCTTGTTTCCAGTTAGCGCCCTGAAAATTATAAGCTTGCTGCTGCTTGCCTTCAGCGAATAGGTATAAATCATCGGCTTGTAATAATGAACCGAATTGATAAGGATCTATCACCTCTTCCACCACAAGTGGATAAGTGACTTTTAATTTATAAGCAAAACGCAAAGTACGACGGCCGAGTTTAGCCGCGAAAAAGCCCTGCTCGCCAACCGGCGCTAAACTCACCACTTTTTTATTATCGACTAGGCTGATGACATCAACCTGTTGGGCACCGGGTAAATAGGCTCTGATCATCAAACCTTTACCAGTGGCCTGATGGTGCATCCCTAATATTGAAAACGCATCGACGTACTCACCATTTAATAATGCGCGCTGGGCACTATCTGCAAAAATCGTTTTTGTACTTGTCATAATGCTACCCGTTTACTGCATGTGAATGTGGATCGTTCTCGTTATGTCTTACCTGTTGCAATTGTTTTACCGTATCAGCAAATAACTCAGATGCAATGATTTGCTCAATAGTCTCTGGCAAACGCCGCTGCCAATTGGGGAACTCTTTCCAGGTTCCTGGAATATTCACCGGCACGGTATCCGCGGCTAGATCACAAAACTGCAAACTAAATAGCTGAGATTTGCCATTAGCCACAGCCCTAGCTAATGCCGGAATTAATTGCTTAATGTCGATAGTCAATTGCGCTTGATCACAGCTTAAAACCTGCTCCGCAACCAACACATCGAGTAATTGTTGTTTTTGCTGATTACGTTCTTGATGCGACTCATGTAAATCATCTTCAGAAGACAACAGCCCCATATCCATTCTTAGCTGAATATCACTACCCTGCCACCATGCCGCCAGTGTTGGCACATCATGATTGGCCAGCATCATTAAACTCTGCTGCTTATACTCTGCCGGTGACTTAAAGCCGTGATGATGACGACAAAAATAAAACAGCTCATTAGAAACAATACCGGCATTAAATAACTTGGAGACAATTTCTGGCGGCACTACTCCGAGATCTTCACCAATCAATCGGCATTCAAAGCGATGGCTTTCTAAACACAAAATCGCCAGCAAGGTTTCCACCGGATAATAAATATAAGCACCTCGACCAAAGGCTTCATCCAACGGCCACCACCATAAACGCCGTAGTGCCATCACATGATCTAAACGCAAAGCGCCGCAGTGCCGCATGTTAGCGCGCACCAATTGAATAAAATGCTGATAGTTGTGCTGCTTTAATTTAATCGGATCCAGTGGCGTTAGCCCCCAGTTTTGCCCTTGTGGCGCAAAGGGATCCGGCGGCGCACCAATACTGGCGTTAACACAAAATTGCTCAACATTGGCTTGCACTTCACTGCCTTCAACCAAGGCACCAACCGCAAGGTCGCGGATCAAACCAATCTTCATACCCGCGTCTACGGCCACCTGCTGACATTGTTGAAATTGTTCGCTACATAAAAACTGTAAGTACTGAAAAAATTCGCTGTCTGCATAAGATTGTTGCGATGCTTGGGCTAAGCCCATTTCATGTTCGGCAAATTGCAGCAACGCCAGCCCTTGCTGTTGCACAAATTGCTGATAGCTTTGAGCCCGTGCAGTGTTGTTATGTAAATGGCGCTGTTTGAATTCACTAAACATCAACTCCAATGCGGCAAATTTAGTCCGGTGAATGGCGGGATAATCCAACCATTCTAACTGATTGAGTTGTTTTGCCTGCTGCAACAAAGCCGGGAATTGTTGTTTAGCCGATAACCATTGGAACTCCTCAATCGCTGGGATATGCAAATACAAAGGATTAAGGAAACGACGATCCATTGGGCTATATGGGCTGGCATAATCGGGCTTGGCGCTGTTTAAGGCGTGCAGCGGATTGAGCAGAATATAATCTGCACCTTCTTTAGCCATGGTTTTGGTGAGCGTTTGCAGGTCAGCAAAATCCCCCATTCCCCATTGCTGTTCGCTGCGCAAACTATACAACTGCACGCTAACGCCCCACTGCCGATCATGTGCACATTCATCCGCCTGCCACGCTTTACGCGGCGCTAACATTAGTTGGCCTTGGTGCTCAACAGCTACGTCATCGGCAATGCGAATACTTAATTGATGATAGCCAAGTGTCAGCTGTTGCCGCTGCTTGGCAGTTAGCACCCGTGACAGTGGCAATTGCCAGCGCAAATACGCAGTATCACCTATACGATAATCACCGGTCACAGTCATCACACTCAGGTCACAACCAAACTCGATAACCTCAAGATTATCTTGGGTTAATTGAATTTGTAAACTTGTTTGAAATGACGCAGGTAAACTCAGCTCAATACTGGGCTCATCAAGGTAAGTCCATTGAAATGCGGGTAGTAGTTGTGTCCATGGCTCTGCATCGAGCATATGGTTGCGCTGATCAACAAAATCAGGGTTGAACACCGCCTGTGATGGCGTTGCCACATCCGTCAGCATGGTTTGTAAAATACCTACTCTATCTGAGTATTCGATTGTGATGTTAGTACCATTGCAGTCTACAAACTCCGCACCAACACCCTGCAAATACAGAAGCTTATCCAGCCCCATGTTTGTCATCCTCGTGTGCGTTTGTCAGTTCATCATACATTGCACAGTGACAAACGCATTAACTATGCCAGATACAACAGCACAGCCTTATTTTAATAAGTATTACTGTTGTATATCAGTAATATGACAGTTCAAACCCATTTTAATGACGATTAAATTAAGCACTTATTTGGCTTTAAAGTCACTGTCACCAAACTGCAAACGCACACCTTTGGACCAGCAAACAACCAAAACAGTGCAGCGCACCAAAATAGTTATCACTCTCTACTCTTTTATTCAAATTACAATTTAAATACTGTTTTGAAACCAAACTCTTAGCCAAAAAATAACAATAAAAATTATCTGTCTAATTTCCCGCTTTAATACCGCACATTGGTTTATTCACCTAATTATTTCGCAATAATTTGGACTATTTTTAAACCTTTTATGATTTGCCTTCGACATAGCTGAATACAACAGTTTATTTGGAACAAATTATATGTCGATTAGTGATACCAGTGGACAAGATGTACTACTGATAAGCAAGCGGCCACGAAACATTTATCGCCTACTGGCAATTAGTATAGTGGTAATTATTACTCTTGCTGTATGGGTTATGCCTACCCTCAACGATTGGTCCAATGCGCAAGCTTCCGTTAGCAGTCAACGACTACGCACCGCACTGGTAACAAGGGGCGATTTCATTCGTGACCTATCCATACAAGGGCAGGTTGTGGCAGCGGTTAGTCCACGTTTATATAGCCCAGCCCAAGGTACCATTACCTTTGATGTGGATGCCGGTGATACCGTTCAAAAAGGCCAAGTACTGGCCCATATCGACAGCCCCGAGCTCACCAATGAGTTACTACAGGAAGAGTCTACTCAGTTAAGTTTATCCATGGCGCTGGACAGACAAAAAATTCAAGCCAAGAAACAAGCCCTAGAAAATCAAAAAGCGGTAGATATGGCCAAAGTGTCACTGACTGCCGCCGACCGTGAAAAACGCCGTGCCGATGCGGCTTATAGTACCAGTGCCATTAGCCAAATTGATTTTGAGAAAGCCCAAGACGATCTCGAAAACGCTAAACTGGTGTATCAACACGCCGTGAGTGATGCCGAACTTAATCGCGAAAGTCTCAACTTTGAAATAAAAACTCAAGATCTACAACTACAGCGACAAACCCTAATGGTGGAAGAATTTCGTCGCAGAGTGGAAGAGCTAACCCTGCGTTCACCGGTTGATGGCTTGGTAGGTAATTTAGCCGTTGAACAAAAAAATCAGGTCGCCAAAAACCAACCTATTTTAAGCGTGGTCGACTTATCCGTATTTGAAATTGAAGTGGCCATCCCCGAAAGCTATGCCGATGATCTCACCATTGGTATGGATGCTGAAATTGCCCTTAACGGTGAACTCCATCAGGCCAAATTGGTCACCATCTCCCCAGAAATCGAGAATAATCAGGTTACCGGCCGCGTACGCTTTAGTAGCAACTCCCCCGCCGGTTTGCGCCAAAACCAACGACTATCCACACGTATTCTATTGGAGCACAAAAGCGATGTACTGATGGTGCAGCGTGGACAATTTTTAGATAGCGGCAATGGCCGCATTGCCTATGTGGTGAATAACGGCGTAGCCACTCGTCAACGAATTGAAACCGGTGCTCGCAGCCTCGCTAGTGTCGAGCTGATTGCTGGTTTAAACGTTGGTGACGAAATCGTCATCTCTTCAACGGATATTTTTCAGGGTGCTGAACAAGTACTCATCAACAACTAATAACGATAAAATCAATAGGACCAGCTCATGTTAAAAATGCACAGCATAAAGAAAGTATTTCGCACTGACTTAGTAGAAACCCATGCCCTTAACGACTTTAATCTTGAAGTAAAAGAAGGCGAATTCGTTGCTGTTACTGGGCCTTCTGGTTCAGGTAAAACGACCTTCTTGAATATTGCCGGATTATTGGAAACCTTTAATCAGGGTCAATACATACTCGATAACACCGACGTTAGTAACCTCAACGACAACCAACGTAGTCGTATTCGTAACGAGAAAATCGGTTTTATTTTTCAAAGTTTTAACCTTATTCCCGACCTGAATTTATTCGATAACGTTGATGTGCCATTACGCTATCGCGGCTTTAATGCCGCCGATCGCAAACAGCGTATTGAACAAAGCTTAGAACGAGTTGGTTTGCAGAATCGCATGCAACATTTGCCATCACAATTATCTGGCGGTCAACAGCAGCGTGTTGCTATTGCTCGGGCGCTGGCCGGTGAGCCGCGTTTTTTGTTAGCTGATGAGCCAACCGGTAATTTAGACACCAAAATGGCGCAAAGCGTGTTGGAGCTCCTACAGGAAATAAATCAACAAGGCACCACCATTGTAATGGTCACCCACGATGGCAGCTTAGCCGCACAAGCTAAACGTAATGTGTATGTGCGTGATGGCAAGGTCAGTGAATTGCATGATGTCAGCGACAATATTAGCAATGTTGCTAACGTTGTTAATGCCTAAGGAATATCCCTATGTTTAGTTATTATCTACGTTTGGCGCTGCTGAGTATTAAGCGTAATCCCATCCTTAGTGGCTTGATGATCACCGCTATTGCCCTAGGTATTGGTGCCAGCATGACCACCATAACCATTAACTACTTAATGTCGGCCAACCCCATTCCGGAGAAAAGCCAGCAACTGTTTTATGTGCAAGTAGACAGCTGGAACCCTTATGAAGCTTTTGATGAGCCCAATGAGCCACCCAACCAAATTACCTGGACCGAAAGTCAAAATTTTATGCGCGATGCCACTGCGTTTAGACAAACTGCCATCGCCAGTTCCAATGCCGTCATAGAGCCCCAAGACCAAGACAGCAAACCCTTTATGTCGAGTATTCGTTTGGCTTATAGCGATTTTTTCAGCATGTTTAATGTGCCATTTTTATACGGTAATGGCTGGCAAGCCGCTGAGGATAATGATCGTGCATTAGTGGTAGTACTTAGTCGTAAAACCAATGACACCCTCTTTGGTGGTGAAAACTCGGTGGGCCGTACAGTGCGTATTGCCGCTAAAGATTTCAAAGTCATTGGTGTTCTCGATAATTGGGAGCCCATACCGAAATTTTATGACTTAACCACAGACGAGTTTGGTTCGCCTGAAGATATCTTTATGCCCTTTACCCTTAAAGAAGCATTGGAACTAAACAACGGTGGCAATACTAATTGCTGGAAGAGCCCAGAAGGCGAAGGCTTTAAGAGCTTTTTATTGTCGGAATGTGTCAATTACCAAATGTGGGTTGAATTGCGTAGTGAGCAAGAAAAGCAAGATTACCTTAATTACTTGCATAACTACGTTGCCGAACAAAAGACCATGGGACGTTTTGCCAGAGAGCAAAACAATCGCTTATCCGATGTCATGCAGTGGCTAAAAATTAATGAAGTGGTGGCCGATGATGCACAAATAATGCTGTGGCTAAGCCTCATGTTTCTACTAGTGTGTTTACTCAATACCATTGGCCTACTACTCGCTAAATTCAGTGGCAAGACCGCCGAAATCAGTTTGCGCCGCGCCGTAGGTGCTTCAAAGAGCGACTTGTTTTACCAACATTTGGTGGAAACCGCCTGTATTGGTATCGCCGGAGGTATTGCCGGCTTAGGGTTAGCGCTAATTGGCTTACAGGGCATTAAAGCCCTCTATGGCGAATTTGCCGACAAGGTGACCTCATTGGATATGAACTTAGTGATCATCGCCATCATACTGGCGCTGGTGTCCAGCATCGGAGCTGGTCTCTACCCCACTTGGCGGATCTGTAAAATTGAACCTGCTAGCCAACTCAAAGACCAATAAGGAAAGGCGATGTTAAATTTAACCCATTGGGAAATCGGCCCTATATTTCGCGCACTGATGCGCAATAAAACCGGTGCCATACTGATTGCTATACAAATCGCAGTCACCATGACTATTATCGTCAACGCCATTTTTATTATTAGTGAAAGACAAAAGCTTATGGCGCGGGACAGCGGTGTTGACGAAGCCAACAGCTTTTATCTCAGTAGCTCCAGCTTTGGTGAGGATTTCAACACCGAAGTCACCGCAGCAGAAGACCTTGCCATGATCCGCCAGACACCGGGCGTAATCGACGCCATGCAAATCAACGCCATTCCTATGAGTGGCGGCGGCTGGTCCATGAGTTTACAAACCAAAGCCGGTGACGATATCGACGGCACCGGAGCAGCAGTGTATATGGTGGATGAACATTTCCTTAAAACCTTGGATGTTGATGTGATTGCCGGAGAACCATTTACCCTTACCGACATTCGGCTGCGCAAAGGCAGTAGCACCGACTGGCCCGATAAAACCATCATCACTAAATCCATGGCAGAAACCTTGTACCCTGATGAACCTTGGCATAGCGTGGTCGGCAAAACGGTATACATCAACAATAATGAACCAATGATCATCACTGGCATAATCGACCAATTACAAGCCCCTTGGATTGGTTGGGATGGTGTGGAAAGAGTCATGCTTAGTCCAGAAAGATTAGAGTTTACCTCTTACCGCTACTTCATTCGCACCGAAGTCGGTAAACGTGACGAACTTATGCCACAAATTGAAGAAATGCTCGCCAATAGCAATAAAAAACGCTTAATTCGGGACGTACGCAGCATGCAAGAAACGCGCGAACGCAGCTACCGGCAACACAGTGCGATGATCACCATCCTCGGTACCGTTATGATTGTACTTACGGTCGTCACCGGCCTAGGCATTGTTGGCTTAGCCAGTTTTAGTGTTAACCGCCGTAAAAAACAAATTGGCACCCGCCGCGCGTTAGGCGCAAGCCAACAAGCTATATTGCGTTATTTTATGCTGGAGAATTTTATCATCAGCAGCGCTGGCGTGGTGTTAGGGGCGGTACTCACTGTGGGTTTAAACATCTGGCTAGTCAAAGCTTTTGAACTCAATACCCTAGATTGGTATTTGGTCCCAGCAGGCATGGTATCCCTGTGGATTGTCGGCCAATTAGCCGTATTCGGCCCCGCGAAAAGAGCGGCGGCAATACCACCAGCGTTGGCAACGCGTACTGTGTGACTTTGATTTTGGTGAAGCCAGTCATTTTGTTGGCTTCACCAACTAAACAATTGAAGTCTAAGAGTAAAACCTTTATTTTGAGAAAAATTAATCGGTTTTGAAGAAAATCCTTCACCATTAATTAGCCGTTGCTCAAAAATAAGGAACATTATGAAAACCTGTATTAGTTTACTGTTGTGCTTTTTCACACTTAATGCCGTCGCCAGTACCACTGCAATGACTGAAAACGGCGATGTAGTGATATTAAATAAAGATGGTACTTGGCAATACCAAGATGAAAATGCTGCTATGGAAGTGGAGATACCCACTAATCCCAATAAATTCACCCAACCCGACAGTTCAAACTTTACGTTGAAGAGCAGCAAAACCAATTCATCCTTTGCCATTAACTCCAAAAAATGGAAATTCAAAAAAAATAAAAACGGCCATGAGAGCGCCGAATATACTTTTGAATTTAATGACGGTGATATATATGGAATGGCTATTTCTGAGCAAGTTCAAGTGGACGTCGAAGAGTTAGTTAAGATCGCTTTTAACAATGCGCTAGCGGCAGCCCCAGACACCCAAATAATTAAGAAAGAATATCGAATGGTCAATGGCCATAAAGTCATCTACATGGAAATGATAGGTACTATTCAGAGCATCAAGTTTCAATACCTTGGCTACTACTATTCAAACGAATCCGGCTCGACGCAGTTTTTAGCCTATACCGGTGCCAATTTAGTCAAAAAATTCCAGGATGATATTGATAACTTTTTAAATGGCTTTTCGGTAAGCCCTTAAGCTTGGCTTTGCCTATTAGCATCGTGCTTTTTATCAAGCTAGCTTCGTACTTTTTATCACTCAGCAACGACAGCCCAAACATTAGTAGCCTATAGTCGCTGCAGTACTGCAATACATTTACTCGCAGCGCTATCATCACCGCTTACATAGGCAGCGGTAATGGCGCCTTCTTGCATTATGCTAATAGCATCCAATAAAAGCGGGTCTTGGTTAGTTAAGTGTTGCGCAATAACCTCTCGAACTCGCTGTTTATGCAATTGGCAAAATGCCGAAACATCACTGTTTGGATTACTAAATTCCGCAGAACTATTAATAAAAAAACATCCTCGAAAATGCCCCAACATCGTTTCCGAATCGGAAAACCAACCAGCTAACCCAGTAAATAACTGATGAATGACCTTTTCATCAGTATCAGCGCCTTGCAACTTTAATGTTAACCATTCGATGAATATTGAATGGCGTTGTTCTAAAGCAGCAAGCACTAGTGCCTCTTTACTCTCGAAGTGGCTGTATAAGGTTTTTTTGGCCACGCCAGACACTTTTAAAATTTCATTTATGCCAATGGAGTTAATGCCATTTTCGTAGAAAAGATCCAACGCCGTATCAATCAATAATTGCCGTTTAATATTCATATTATCCTCCACTAATTTGTATGTTGACAAAAGGAGACCAACTTGTCTACCATAAATAAGAGACAGAGTTGTCTACACCTTTTCAATAATGTAATTAGGATTACCACATGAATAAATTTGTTTTACCTTTGTTGGCAGGCTTTGGGGCTGCGGTGGCCATTGGCGTGCTGTTTTATTTTGAGACAACACTAACTAATACTGCGTTACTCATGGCGCCTTTTGGCGCAACTACAGTGCTGGTTTTCGGCTTACCGGACAGCCCATTAGCACAACCTAAAAACGTTATTCTGGGCCATTTAATTACCGCCTTTATCGGCGTATTTTTCGTAGAAATGATAGGTGTAACTCCTCTGAACATGGCAATGGCCACGGGTCTTGGAGTCAGTGCAATGCTATTAACCAAAACCACCCACCCGCCTGCGGGTGCTAATCCACTATTAATAATGCTGTCGGCACAAAGCTGGAGCTTTTTAATTACCCCTGTATTCATTGGCGCAGTAGTTATTGTGTTGGTGGGTAAAGTGATGCAACGCTTCCAGAAGCAATTGGCATAAATAGTTAATTTAAAAACAGGCCATTATGAAATATTTTATATTGGCAAAAAATATAATAAACGAGGGTTTATTAGTGACAGAGTGTGAGATGATTAATTGACAAAAAATGATGTTGAACATGTTGCTCAGCATTAGGGTATTTAATTTTTTAGAAGGCTTTGCAATAGTGAAACGAATAATCGCACTTTCAACAATCATTATTTCTTTAATCTTGTCTACAACAACAGCGTTCGCGCAAAAAAGTGAGCAAGTATATTACGAGGTAATACAGTATCAAGTTGTTAATAATGCCCAAATGGACAAATTGGAAAACTATTGGAAAGATGCAGCCATACCAGCATTAAACCGCTTAGGTATCGAAATGGTTGGGGTTTTAAAACCACAATATGGCGCACACGGATTAGACTTATTTGTCATCATTCCACACAATACCATTGAGTCATACACAACTGCTTGGGATAAATTAACGGCTGATGCTGAGTATCAAAAAGTAGCCGCTAGTTTCCTTAACCGTCCCAAAGAAGACGCCGTTTACTTCAGATATTCCACCTCATTATTAAAAGCCTTCAGCCACATGCCGAAACCGGAAATATCTGCCCATATCAAAGGAAAAAGCGGACGACTTTTTGAAATGCGCACCTACGAAAGCCACAGCAGACACGATTCTAAAATGAAAATAGAAATGTTTAATGAAGGTGGTGAAATCGCAGTTTTCAGAGAAACCGGCCTACACCCTGTACTGTTCGGCGAAACCATCGCCGGCAATGGCATGCCCAACCTTGTTTATATACTGGGTTTTGAAAGCATGACCGAGCGAGATGCAAACTGGAGTAAATTTGGCCAAAGCGAAGGATGGAAAAAGATAAAAGACATTCCCAAATACAAAACAACAGTTTCAGCCATTACCGATGTTATTCTTAGACCCACAGCTTATTCGCAAATGTAGTACTGATGGTCAATATGCCCTAAGCATATTGACCAATCTATACAGACAGACATCAGTTAATTAACCTCAACTCGGGATAAGAAATGTCGAAAATATAGATATAATACTTATATTTCAATATGTTACTAATACAACTCATATCAACATTGTTTTAATTCGGTACAGTGCTGCTATTTTTGTTCATATCAAGGCGTTCACTATGTTGTTTAGTTATTCTAAACCCATAGTGGGCAACGCAGAGAGGGACAGAAATAGCGGTGCTGTAAGGCGTTGCTTATCCCGAGTTGGGGTTAATTGACAAGAGAAAGATAAAAGTTATTAACGTCTTCATGCTTTCCTTGTAAGGCTAACGCCGCAATAAGCCGACGTAAAGAGCGCAGCGAGTTGATGTCGGATTAATTGGTTTGTTATGTTCCTTACTCATAATGCGTCCACATTCTTAATACTTTCACCCTATGCTCTGATTCGATGACTTGATATACCAGTCTATGTTGGATATTAATGCGCCTTGAATATGAGCCAGACAAGTCACCCACCAATTTTTCGAAATTAGGTGGAATTTGATAAGGGTTGATTTTAAGAATTTCGATTAAAGAAACTGCTTTATCTTTAAGGCCGCTGCTAGATAACTTACGTGCATCTTTCTGTGCTTGTTTTGTAAAAACGACTTTCCATGTCACCAATCAAGCTCCTCTATACAATCCGAAATGTCAGTTGCCATCCCTTGCTTGATTGACTCACGCATTTTAGGGATAGAAAGCAGATACAATGTCTCCTGTATAGACTCCCAATCACTCTCAGAGAGTAAGACTGCATTATTACGCTTGCTAGTAATAAGCACTGGCTCATGTGATTCAGCAGCCTCATCGATTACACGATAAAGGTTAGCCCTTGCTTCAGTAGCAGATAAAGTAGTCATTACGCCTCCTCAAATAAAATTAAGCGTACGTTACTCCGTACAATAAAGCAAGATGGAACATAACGCTTCGAATATGGGGATTTTACACGCGTATTGGCCGAAGGCCAGCGAGTAAAATTCCCAGTGAGTTTACGAACAACATCAATCACTTGTTAGAAAGCACAAGGCTAAGTAATTTTGATTCCTTTCCCCACACCTTGAGGAAGAAAAATTTCTGTTTTTTCTTTGTAATCCCAAAATAATCTAAATTCCTGTTGCCAGCTATCATCATCGAATTTAAGAAAATGATTTCTATTGTGGGAACTAGTGTACTCACAATCTTTAGCGATACATTTTGTACCAAGTTGTTCGTCGATGATGTTAATGAGAATTTCTATGTCAAAGATTTTAACGCATGCATTTTTCTCTAATTTTCTACAGATTGCTTTGCTTTTTATGTTACAGAACGAAAGTATTAGACCATCCTCTTCTCTAGCACTTGCCTCAATACCTTCAGCAACTGTAATACCATTATCGGTTATCTTACCGACTTTAAGGGTACCAATATTTGCGAGATTCCCATTTGTGTTAATATATTTTCCGAGAGTAGCAATGTCGTGTGTCGATTGATAAATAAGGTTTTCATCAGGAGTATAAATACCCCTTCTTTCCATAGTCCTATATGTACTGGAGAGGTTTAACGGTATTTTACCACCATTAATCCACGAATTTTTCCATTCAGACTTTGTAAGGTAAAGATATTTCTCCATTCCGATTGGGCTCTCTAACGCTTGCGTAACAGGAGCGACGTCAGGCGATTCCTGTTGACGCACTTGTTATACCTTTTTTCTGAATTACTTCGTCAAGCATTGCTGAATACTCCGAGCCAAAATCAATCATTTCTTGAATTTGTTTCCAAAGCAGCATTTTCAACGCACCTGTTTGCACTAAGAACCTCTCAATTAGATTGCTAAACTCCTCTAATTTATTGATTTTTCTTTCTACAAGTTGTTGGCGATTATTACCATTCAACTCAAGAATTCTTATGGTTGTTTCCGCTCTGGTGTTTGCACTCTTCCAAAAGACTAAAGGACCATGATGCTCTAGAGATGCTTCTACATCGTCAGAATATGGATCTAAAAATTCATTGCCAACTTCATAATAATCATTTTTTCGTCGATTGCATTCTGTGCAGGCAATCGTTAAATTCAACCAGATAAAATGCTGCTCTTCGTCTTTAGATGACGGTATTTTATGCTCAATATCACCGGGCGTATTGTGTCCAATCTTACTCTCACAATAGACGCACTTATATCCAGTTTCGGCTTTTAATGTTTCTTTAATTTCACTGTGCCGATACCTATACTTTTTGGTCGAGCTTGCTTTATCTGCTTTGTATTCTACCAGCCAACTTTCATGATTTAGTGCTAACACCTCAGGCTCACCTAGTTTAGTTAAATTCCTCATGAACTACTCTCCAGACTTATAATTAAACAGAGAGAGAGAGTCGTTTAACCCCATACTTTTTAGTTCATCGAACATCTTAGTTATTTTGTCTTCTGTATCAGGAGAACCTTCGTACTTCTGAAGGATTTCACTTATTTTGTCTTCAACCCAAATAGGCAGCGTTGTAGGTACATCCAATATTTCACGCAGAACTTTATCCGGAGAACCTGCTAAATCGGCCTTACCTAGATGTTCGGACACTATTCTATGAGAGTCGTTATATATGAGCCCATAGACATTAGCATCGGGATTTGAAGTGACGATAAATGGACTATGCGTAGCAATAATGAACTTATATTTTGGGAATGCTTTAGCTAAATCAGGCAGTAAACTACGCTGCATACTTGGATGAAGGTGGTTTTCAGGTTCATCTAGTATTACAGTGCAACTTTCTTTGTCTGCACCATACATATGGATTTGCCATGCAATACCAAAGAGAGAGTTAACCCCCCCAGACATAGATGACAATGGAAACTCACCTGTTCTAGTTACTAGAACCACATCAGGCATTCTAACTTCAAGCTTTTCGAAACCTAGCGTTTTAGGTAAGACTATTTTCAATATTTCTTGGAAACTAAGAAATAATTCCTTGTACTCTTCGTTACCCTGTACTGCTTCATTTCCGTACCCAAATAAAGCCAAAGAGATTAGAGATTGCTTTAGAACCAAACCAGGATTTCTTACGTTTGCCGAGCCATATGTTGAGAGTAACAGCTGTTGAAACTCCTGGTAGTGCTGCTGTATCGTCTTAGGGTTTACAGGAAGTGAATCTACATTCTGAAACGTAATTGCCGGTCTGTGAGACGGGATATGTAATCCAATAACTTGCTTTTGATTCTGATACCCAAGTGAGTATTGAGGGTTCGTCGAGCTATTCTGTGGAACCTGAAGTAAACATTCACCACCAGTAGAATATGAAAGATTTCCGATCGTCTCAGCTTGGCTTGGAGCCTCTTCGCTTTCAAAAATTCGTTTTAGATCAGTATAGATTTTCTTTCTCTTTTTCTTCCCGACAAAAGGCGTGGCGGAGAAGTTCATATTCCATCCGAAATGGCGACTCAATACATTTAAGATTGTGGTTTTGCCGCAACCATTACCGCCAGTTAGGACTGTTGTTTGGCCTTCGAAACTAATATCGACATTATCGAATTGTCTCCAACCACTCAATTTTAAACGTTTAAATTGTTCCATACGAATGTGCTCACTTAGTGCTACGAAGACGGATTATTTATGGGTATAACAGTGTATTAGCCTGCGTTTCGTTTAATTACATGAACAGGCGTTCTTCCATGTCTTACTTTAACCCCAATTCTGTCTTTACATCAATAAGTTAAATTCTATTTTTGTAGCGCTTTTGGTTAATTTCCTCTGTGGAATTCGTGCATGTTTCTATATAAGACAGGTTAATTCGTGCACAAGAAAACAACAATCGTTTATAAACAAAGTGTTAGGTAATTTGGTGCATGTTTAAATCGAGATTTCGTGCACGTTTAAATTCAAAAAAATTTTCTACCGATTAATTGAGACCTACAGATCGGCAAACTGCGACTCAACTTTCCCGAAATTCATGGGCATTCGTCGAATGGCAAAACAAGGACGTTTTGCCAAGGCGCGCGCTTTGCACGGATGCTACCTCGCGCCGGTTCGGCGATAGAATGACCAATAATTTAGGAATCAGAAAGTTGCCGGAGCGAAAGGGCTTTTCGCCCCTTTTGCCCCACATGGAAAAGGGGCTCGACTGGCATAGATGTCAGTCGAAAAAAGTCATGGACGACAGTTGGCGCAGCCAATAAAAAGACTCATCCTTCGACGTCGCTCAGGACGAACGATTAAATCAAATGGCAACTAAGTTGCTATATCCATTGGCTCAGCCAATAATTCATGAAAACACGATGTAAAAGGTCTGACTGGTAGCCAATACAATCATTCATCCTTCGACGTCGCTCAGGACGAACGATTAAATCAAACGGCAACTAAGTTGCTATATCCATTGGCGCAGCCAATAATTCATGACGGCGTAAACGCCGCCCTACACACTTCTGAAAACACCACGCAAAAGGTCAGGATGATAGTTGGCGCAGCCAACAAAAAAGGCCGCCTCAGCGACCTTTGCAACACATCCGCGTAACTGGGTTACGCAAACTGATTCATGGTATTGTCCTTACCCGACGCTTTCAAAGCCTGCTCGCCAGAGAAGTAGCCTTTATGCTCATCACCGATATTCGATCCCGACATATCTTGGTGTTTAACACAGGCTAGGCCTTGGCGAATTTCTTTGCGTTGTACTTCCAGCACATAACCTAACATGCCCATTTCACCGAAATAGTCTTTGGCTAGATTATCCGTCGACAACGCTGCCGTATGGTAGGTTGGCAAAGTGATCAAGTGATGGAATATCCCCGCTTGGGCAGCCGCGTCTTTTTGGAAACAACGTATACATTCATCGGCCTCGGCAGATAACTCAGTGTTATCGTATTGCTGTGCCATTAATTGATCGCGCTGGTATTGGCTAACGTCTTTACCTTCGGCCTGCCATGCATCAAACACTTGCTGGCGGAAGTTTAATGTCCAGTTAAATGATGGGCTGTTGTTATACACCAACTTGGCGTTTGGTACGGCTTCGCGAATGCGATTAACCATACTGGCAATTTGACCGATGTGCGGTTTTTCGGTTTCTATCCACAGTAAATCGGCACCATGTTGCAATGAAGTGATGCAATCCAGTACCACGCGGTCTTCACCGGTATTAGGCTTAAAGCGTACTAAACCATTAGGCAAACGCGCGGGTTTGATTAAACGCTCACCTTGTTTAATCGCCATATCGCCCGATTGCATTTGTGCTAACGAGGTCACCTCTTCACCATCGATATAGGCATTGTATTGCTCGGCCAAATCACCAGGGAATTGCGATACTGGGATTTTTTGCGTCAGGCCTGCACCCAACGAATCGGTACGGGCAACAATAACCCCATCTTCCACACCCATTTCCATAAAGGCGTAACGCACGGCGTTAATTTTGGCGAGGAAATCTTCATGGGGAACCGTGACCTTGCCGTCTTGGTGACCACATTGTTTGGCGTCCGACACCTGATTTTCAATCTGGATACAACAAGCACCGGCTTCGATCATCTTCTTGGCCAATAAATAGGTGGCTTCTTCGTTACCAAATCCGGCATCGATATCTGCAATAATGGGCACGACATGGGTTTGGAAATTATCGATTTTATTCTGCGCGGCTTTTTCCCGCAGGTTATCACCGGCTTCGCGAGCGTCGTCCATTTCTTTAAACAAATGCTGTAACTCGCGGGCATCGGCTTGCTTTAAGAAGGTGTACAACTCTTCGATTAGCGCAGGAACAGAGGTTTTCTCATGCATGGATTGGTCGGGTAATGGACCAAATTCAGAACGCATAGCGGCGACCATCCAACCAGACAAATACAAGTAACGCCCTTGAGTGCTACCAAAATGCTTCTTGATAGAAATCATTTTTTGCTGGCCGACAAAACCATGCCAGCAACCTAAAGACTGGGTGTAATTGGCTGAGTCTTGATCATAACTGGCCATGTCTGCGCGCATAATACCGGCGGTATATTTGGCAATATCTAAGCCGGTTTTAAAGCGGTTTTGCAAACGCATTCTGGCAATATGCTCAGGGTTAATTGCACTCCAGGCGGTTCCCTGTTGGGCAATGGCGTCGCTAGCGTTTTGTGTTGCTGTATTGTAGGTATACATAGGTTTCTCTCTTATTTTGTATTGATGCCGGCGGTGGCCAACGTCCTTTTATGCGCTCTATTATTATTTTTTTGCGCGGTGTTTCTGTGTGTTATAAATTCGTTTAGTGAGCTTGCTGTTTAGCTAATACTCTATGAGCATGTAGCAACGGCTCGGTGTAACCACTGGGCTGGTCAATGCCTTTAAATATCAAATCATGGGCGGCGATAAACGCCTGACTAGTGGTGATATTCGCTGACATCGGGCGATAACCTGCGGTATCACGATTTTGTGCATCAACGACCACTGCCATGCGTTGCATGGTGGCTTTCACCTGCTCTTGGGTGCATAAACCATGATGTAACCAATTGGCGATATGCTGGCTGGAGATCCGCAAGGTGGCGCGGTCTTCCATCAAGCCCACATTATTAATGTCAGGTACTTTGGAGCAGCCAATACCATCTTCAATCCAGCGCACTACGTAACCCAATAGCCCTTGAATGTTATTATCCAATTCATGTTGAATGTCGTCGTCACTTAAGCTTTGATTTGCTGGTAATAGCGGTATTGTCAGCAAATCTTTCAGGCTGGCAATTTGTCGCTGTTTAAGCTGATTTTGCACCGCAAAAACATCCACTTGATGGTAATGCATGGCATGTAATGTCGCTGCAGTGGGTGAAGGTACCCAAGCGGTATTGGCACCGGCTAATGGGTGGGCGATTTTAGTTTGCATCATCGCCGCCATTTCGTCTGGCATTGCCCACATGCCTTTGCCAATTTGCGCTTTGCCTTGTAAACCACACTGCAAACCGATATCGACATTACGATTTTCGTATGCTTGGATCCAAGGTTGCTGCTTAATTTGGTCTTTAGGTAAAAATGCTCCAGCTTGCATGCTGGTATGGATTTCATCGCCGGTGCGGTCTAAAAAGCCGGTATTAATAAACACCACGCGCTCTTTGGCCATACGAATACATTCTTTAAGGTTGAGCGAGGTGCGGCGCTCTTCATCCATAATACCGATTTTGATGGTGTTAGCGGCTAGCCCGAGCATCTGCTCTACACGGCTGAATAATTGACAACTAAACATTACTTCATCTGGGCCGTGCATTTTTGGCTTAACAATATAAATACTGCCGGTACGACTGTTACGAATTCCCTGTTGACGTTGTAAATCCAAGGCGCCAATAAGTGATGTGACTACTGCATCCATAATGCCTTCAGGTACGAAGTTGCCGAATTGATCTTGCATCAAATCCGATTCCATCAAATGCCCAACGTTACGTACCATCAATAATGAACGACCATGCAGACGGTATTCTTCGCCATCTAAGCCGGTAAAGATGCGATCTTTTTGCATGCGGCGAGTGCAGGTTTTACCCCCCTTTTCAAACTTGGCTTCTAAAGTACCCTGCATTAAGCCCAACCAGTTACGGTAAACCTCAATTTTGTCTTGTGCGTCCACTGCCGCGACCGAATCTTCGCAATCAATAATAGTGCTAAGGGCGGATTCGATAATGATGTCATCGATATGGGCGATATCATGAGCACCGTTTTGACCGTTACGGTCAAACTCTACTTCTACGTGTAAGCCGTTGCTCTTCAGCAATATCGATTCTGGATCACTGTGGGAGCCATTTAACGCCACTAACTGACAAGGTTGCTGTAGCCCACATTCGCTACCATCAGGGAAAAACGCCATTAAGTGCTGGTGATAAACCACGTAACAGGTGGCATCATGATGGGAGCCACTAGCTAGCGGGAAAACCTCATCAAGAAAATCTTTAGCCAGCGCTATAACGCGCTTACCGCGAGCTTGGTTGTAAGTTTTACCGGGTTTTAGACCGTTAGTTTTGGGGATTACGTCTGTGCCGTACAGTGCATCGTACAAACTTCCCCAACGGGCATTCGCTGCATTTAACGCAAAACGTGCATTTTTAGCCGGTACCACTAATTGCGGTCCGGCTAAGGTAGCAATTTCTGCATCAACGTTAGTGGTAGTAATAGTAAAGTCATCGCCTTCCTCGACGAGGTAACCAATCTCTCTTAAATAGGCTTCATAGGCAGTTACATCAAAAGTCTGCCCTTGATGCTGTAGGTGCCAATGGTCGATTTGTTGTTGCATGCGCTCGCGGGTTGCCAGTAACTGACGATTAACCGGTGCCAGATCGCTGATAAGCTGATTCAGGTCGGCCCAAAAGGTAGCTGGATTCAACCCGTGTACAGACAACACCTCTTCATTAATGAAGTGGTAAAAATCTTGGTTGATTAACGCATTTTTTTGTAGGGGCATATTCATCTCATTTACCTTTTATGTGTGCAATTTGTTGGTTGGCCAGCCCTTTATTTTTGTTATGTGTTGGCTGGCTGGTTTTGGGCGATGCCTAATCGCTTGATTTGTAGTCTATGTAAAATTGAACTAGAATTTCACAATAGAAATTACACAGTGTAAATTTTACAAAAATGAAAAGTAAAAAAAGCCTCATGCGTAAGGCCCATTTTTTGGGCACTAAGATCCGTAACCTACGGAAACGTAACCGTTTAACCATGGAAGACCTGTCGGCACGCTGTGTAAAAGTCAATGCAGAATCGGCACCCTCGGTGTCCTATTTGTCGATGATTGAACGTGGAAAGCGGGTTCCTAGTGAAGATGTATTGGAAATTATCGCCAGTGTATTTCAAAAAAATATCGACTGGTTCTTAGATGATATGCCTGAAGAAGAAGCCATCATGCCCAGTAAAGGCAGCCGTGGTGGTATTAATGGCATGGCGTTAGAGCCGAACTTTTTGTTCTCAAATGAGATCTTACAAATTGCTATTCCAGAGATGCTGTCGCAAACCGGCACTACCGGCCGCCAATTTGCTCATTTATTGATCCGTGCTCACCAAGAGCACCACCAAAACCACTTCCCAGATTTGGAGCGTGCTGCCGAAAGTGTCGGCCTTAAACGCCTACCATTGAGCCTTGATGACATTATTGCCATCACCAAAAACATGGGGCTAACCATAAAGTGGTTTACTAAAACTCCGCAGCTAGTGTTAGACGGTGTGGGTATTGATACCCACAGTGTGGTTACCTCTTTCTTTGAACCACCTAATCAGATTTACATTAATCAGTTAATGAAATCCCAACCCCACCGCTTAAAGTACGATTTGGCGGTGCATATTGGCCATTGTGTTTTGCATGATAAAGACGGTATGAAAAACGTCATGGTGGCTGGGCGTAATGAAATATCACCGTTACAAGATCACAGTATCCAAAGTCAATCTTCCAATGTGGATGCGCAAGACATATTGCATGCTTGGCGCGATTTTGAGTGCAGCTTTTTTGCCGGCGCCTTGCTGTGCCCGAAAGTCCCTTTTAGGCAATTGCTTGATCGCAATGGTTATGAAATCAACTCAGGCAAACTAGTGGATGTATCTGAATCCGTCGCTATGCGCCGTATGACGGCAGTGTCGCCCTACCCCCATTGGCATTATTTTGATGCCTACGCACCGGGCAAACTCAAAGCGGTGTATCGCGGTAATGGTATTCCGTTGCCATGGGGCAATATGCGTTTGGTGCAAGACCCTTGCCAGCACTGGGCGGTATTTCGCATGATTAACGCGCCGTTAACTGGCACCTCATCACAAATATCTATTTTGAATGTAGGTGATGAGCCGCGAATATATTCTTGTGAGTCAATTAACGTACAGGATTTTGCTGGTAACCGCCATGTGCTCTGCGCTGGTATCGATCTCAACCCGGCCATTGAGGCCCAGGGCAAAGATGCCCTGTCGTTAGCAACGGATTTAAAACAAGCTTGCGTGGCTAATGGTGGTTTAAGTGCTATTCCGAAAGGGATTAAGAGCGATCTGATGAGTGTGGCTAAAATCCTCAATATTAACTGGGTAGAGCGTGGTATCGAAAACGACGCTCGCTTAATTTGTTCTCGCGGTGCGGTCTGTCCGCGGACGCCTAGCTGCTATAGCTAAGGTCACGCAGACTATACAGCGACTACTCTAGTGATTTTTTTTGCGTACAGTGAAAAATAAGCAATCACCACAAAACACAAACAGGGCACCGCAAAGGCAAAACGGATATGCGAGGCATCGGAGATAGCTCCCATTACCGCTGTTAGCACTGCCCCACCGATAATAGCCATCACCAATACCGATGCCGCTAATTTGGTTTGATTGCCGACATGACACACGCCGATAGCAAAGATAGTTGGGAACATAATCGACATACCGAAACTAACCAATATCAATGCGCCAATACCGATATATCCGCCAATAGCGATGGCCAGTAAGGTTAACCCGACATTAGCAATGGCAAAGTACGCCATAAGTTTGTCACCGGCTATTTTTGACATTAACCAGGTGCCAACAAAACGCCCTGTCATAAACAACACTAACGATGCAGTTAACCCATTAGCTGCCATTTTCTCGGTTAAGCCCACGTCCGCCTGTAGCGAATAACGAATAAGAAAACTCCATACCCCAACTTGCGCGCCCACATAACAAAACTGCGCAAAGGCAGCCCAGCGAAAATGCCGATAACCGAATAAGGTACGATAGCTAGCTGGCGCCTGCTGTGCGTCGTGGTCGGCATTGTGTTGGTTAACTGGAAATTTGGTAATAATAAACAGTCCGCACCAGAACAATATAAATAAGCCAATGATCAAGTAAGGGGTTTGTACAGATAAAATTTCACTGTGATAAAAAGCTTGCTGCTGTTCCGTACTCAGCGCCGCAAGTTCCGTGGGACTGTGTTCAACACCGGTGAAGATAAAATTCTGACCTATAACAATGCCGCTAATGGCCCCTAAAGGATTAAACGACTGAGCAAAGTTCAAGCGCCGCTGGGCAGTTTCCGGGCTACCTAGAGCCACAATATACGGGTTGGCGGTGGTTTCTAAAAAGGCTAAGCCACTGGCAATCACAAACAACGCCACTAAAAAGAAGCTATAAACTTGCACATCCGCCGCGGGATAAAACAACAACGCCCCAGCTCCGTATAACAGTAAACCAACAATAATCGCCGCCTTGTAACCAAAGCGCTGCATAACCATGGCCGCTGGGATAGCAAAGAAAAAGTAGCCCATATAAAAAGCCGACTGCACAAAGCCAGATTGTAAATCCGACAACACAAAAGACTTCTTAAATTGCTGGATTAAAATATCATTAAGGTTGTTGGCCACACCCCACATAAAAAACAAACTGATGACGAGGGTAAGGCACCACAGATTGACCTGCTTATTGTTATTTTCCATCTGACAGCGCTCTTTTTATTTGTATGACAATTATTGTAAGCTAATCATTAAGCTTGTTTATAATCAATAACAACCTGATTTTGCTCACCTAATCCTTCTATGGATAAGCGGATTTTATCGCCTTGATGTAAATAGGTAGGTGGTTTTTGCCCAAGGCCCACACCCGGTGGAGTACCGGTACTGATCACATCCCCCGCTTGTAAACTCATAAACTGACTAAGATAACTAACGATGAAATTCGGTGAGAACACCATGGTTTTAGTAGAGCCATTCTGAAAGCGTTTGCCATTCACATCCAAGGTCATGGATAAATTACGTACATCAGACACTTCATCTTTAGTGACTAACCATGGGCCTATTGGGCCAAAGCTGTCACAGCCCTTGCCTTTATCCCACTGGCCGCCCATTTCCAATTGGAATGCCCGCTCAGAAACATCATTACAAACACAATAACCGGCTATATAGTCTTCAGCATCGGCTTCATCCACATAGGAGCAGTCTTTACCTATCACTACTGCCAGCTCAATTTCCCAATCTAACTTGGTGCTATTTTTAGGTTTGATGATGGCATCATTGGGGCCAGTAATAGCGCTAGTGGCTTTCATAAAAACCACCGGTTGTTCAGGCACATCCACACCGGTTTCTTTGGCGTGATCGGCATAATTGAGACCAATACAAATAAACTTACCGACGTGATTAACACAAGCGCCCAAACGCGCATTGGCATCGGCTAGGGGTAATGTATTGATATCCACTTGAGCTATTTTTGCTAGAGATTCTGCACTAATGGTTTGACCATTTATGTCGTTCACCACCGCAGACAAATCACGGATCTGCCCTTGACCATCAACTATGCCCGGTTTTTCTACGCCTTTTTCACCAAAACGTACTAATTTCATATTATTCTCTTTTACTTAAATCTAAGTTGTAGGCAGCCGGACTAAATCGTCCAACCACCATCAATGACGTGGATTTGCCCCGTGGTATAGCTGGATTCGTCACTAGCTAAATACAACGCTAAATTGGCAATTTCAGCGGATTCGCCTAAACGCCCCATGGGTTGACGCGCAACAAAATTAGCTCTTGTGGCCTCATAATCACCATTTTTAGACATGCGCTGCTCTAAAGAAGGCGACTGCACAGTCCCCGGACAAATGGCATTGCAACGAATCCCTTGCCCGACAAACTCTGCGGCAATGGCCTTGGTTAAACCAATCACCGCCGCTTTAGTGGCGCCATAAGCAAAACGGTTACCAATACCAGTTATGCTGCTGGCTACTGACGACATATTAATGATCGTGCCACCATCCTGTTGCAGCATCTGCGGAATAACGGCGCGACAGAGTAAATAGGCAGATTTAACATTGAGATCCATGGAGAAATCGAAGGCCTTTTCATCACACTCCAATATGCCACCATCATGAACAAAACCTGCACAATTGAACAACACATCAATAGCACCAATACTTTCAACCACTGCGTTGACGGCACTGCCATCGGTCACATCCAATTGAATGTGCTGATGTGCATTTACCTCTTTTAACAACGGCATATTGATATCAGAAGCATAAACAATCGCCCCTTGCTGAGTAAATAGCTCAGCAGTGGCTTTGCCAATGCCTTGAGCGGCGGCGGTGATAAGTATTCTTTTACCTTGTAAGCGCATAATATTCTCGTTAACGGAACGGCAAACAACTGGGACCGATAGGCTCAAATTGTTTATAAGTTAAAATAAATTCCTGATGACCTAATTCTTCCGATTTGGTTTTCGCGCCTACTGCGACGGCTAATAACTGTTGGTAAATCTCCAGCCCGACTTCTTCCACGGTCGACTCACCACTTAACACCCGTCCCGCATTCACATCCATATCGTCAGGCATACGCGCATAGGTTTCAGGATTAGCACAAATTTTAATCACGGGCGAAATCGCCGAACCCACAACAGACCCTCTACCAGTGGTAAATAAGATGATATGTGCCCCACTAGCAATCATCTCGACGATTTCTGCGTTATCGGAAATATTGGGAAAACCAAATTTAGGTCCACCATCGGGTACCACATCCATCAAGTACAAACCGCCCTTGGGCGGAATATCACCGGGTTTAATCAAACCACTAATTTGGCTATGCCCGGACTTACTATAAGCACCCATACTTTTTTCTTCTTGAGTCGTCAGGCCTCCTTCGGCGTTGCCTGGGGCAAAAGAACCATAACCAAGCTGAGTATAATAATCTTCGGCTTTATGTACGGCTTTTTCGATCTCAACTCCGAGTTCCACAGACACCGCGCGTTCAGCCATTATTTGTTCGCAACCGATCAATTCACCGGTTTCTTCAAAAATACAGGTGGCGTCTTGTGCCAATAAACGGTCAAAACAATGACCTACAGCCGGATTAGCAGTAATGCCGCTGGTTCCGTCAGAACCGCCACAGATAGTACCTATAATCAATTCATCTACCGACATCGGCACCAACTGAATATCCATCTGAGTTTGTAATTGCTTAACCGTAGCAATGCCTTTTTCAATGGAAGTTTTGGTACCGCCAGCTTGTTGGATAACAATAGTATCCGTCGGTTTACCTGCCTCTCTTGCCGCCGCGGCTAAAGCTTCGCGATTAAAGCCCTCACAACCTAAAGACAGCAAGACTACGGCGCCAACATTGGGATGACGGATAAGCTGAGATAATTGTTTTAACGCATAATCATTGGGGTAACAGCCAGGAAAACCGATCAGGTGAACATTTTCATCCTGACAGCCATCAACAATTTTGCGCGCCACATGGTGTGCGCATTCCACCAAGTAACAGACCACAGTGATATTACGAATGCCTTTACGGCCGTCTGCACGTAAATACCCTTTCATCTTGATTAATCCTTATTACTGCTATTTACGCCCAACCGCGTATGGCTGGCAATATAATCACTTTTTAAATTAGTGAGATGTACATGTTCACCCACAGCTATATCTTGCGTCGCAGAGCCAATAGCCACGCCATACTTAATGATTTTTTGGCCTTTATGGATAAATTGACTGGCCACTTTATGCCCAACCTCAATGGCATGGGTTAACTGAAACTGTTCACCATTAAGAGCTACAACATAACCTTGGGCGGTATCGGTGCAACACACCACAACGTTATCTTGGGGATGTAACTGTATAAAATGCGCTATTTCTACTGACACGCCGAATCTTCCTTATCCAACGGAGATAATCCATATATTCTGCTGACGTTGTCGGCAAAAAACAGTTGTTGTTGTTGAAGATCCCAGCCCAATTGTTCGGCTGCCCACATACAGAAAGCTAACCATTGTGGATAATGACTACGCTGATTTACTACTGGCCAATCGCTACCCCACAACATGCGCTCAACACCAAAATGCTTAAATACATGTTGGATATAATCCATTGCTGGTTGGGTAGTAAAGGCACTCAACGATTCTGAAGGTAAACCGGAAATTTTAATGACCACATTGGCGCATTCTGCTACTTGCTTGAGATTTACATACCACTGTTGGCTGGCCTGTTCTCCGGGTTGCCAGTCGAGTTGTGGCTTAGCACAATGATCAATGACTATTTTCAAACGCGGATGGCGCTGGGCTAATTCATCAATAACCGGCAATTGTTCTGCCGAAATAAGCGCATCAAACACTAATCCCGATACTGCCAGTTTATCGAAAACGTTTTCAAACTGAGGTTGTAAAATCCAATCCACTGGAGAAATATCCTGCAGCATTGGACGCACGCCAATTAATAACGGATTTTCACTAAGACGCTGTAAATGAGCCACGGCACGTGAGCTAGAAAAATCGATCCACCCCACTACTCCGGCAATATGTTCTTTCTGGCTGGCAGCCATTTCAAGCAAATATTCGGTCTCTGCCATACTGTCAGCGGCTTGCACTAAAATACTGCGGTGTACATCATTTTCATTCAGTACTGACAAGGCATCTGCCAAAGAGAAATCTTGATAAAGCACAGGCAACTCCGGTGTTAACCAACGATAATCCCCTCTGGATAACTGCCAAATATGCAGATGGCTATCAATAATATTCATAACGAAGTGACCATTTTATTCGGTATGGGTGCGCCATCATCGATCAGCCCTTTGTTTTTAAGGTTGATCCAAAAATCGGCACTAATGGGTTGATGATAATTATCTAGGGTTTGTTGTGCCTGGGATAATGTGGCAATACCGGGCGCAACAGCACAAACAGCGGGATGAGCTAATACAAAATGCATAGCAGCGGATGCGAGCGACACGTCAAATTCAGCACATTCACGCTCTAGCAATTGTACTCGTTGGATCACTGCCGAAGGGGCTTGTGCATAATTGTAATAAGCATCTACACCCTTTGCACCACTGGCTAAAATACCCGAATTATAAATTCCGCCAGCAATCACCCCCACCCCTTGTTGTAAACAACGAGGCAACAGCTGTGCCAAGGCGGGCTGCTCTAATAAGGTGTAACGACCCGCCAACAATAAACAATCCAAATCCGTTAGATCAAGAATATCCAAACAGACTTCGACTTCATTCACCCCTAAACCAAACGCTTTAATATCACCAGCTTGCTTTAACTCTTGTAGGGCTTTGAAGCCGCCCGATTTAAGCTGCTGCAAATAACCTGTATTAGCATTACCATGGGTTAATTCACCAATATCATGGATCAGTAACAAGTCAATATCAGCGCCGGCTAGGCGTTTGCTGCTATCTTCGAAAGATTGCATGATGCCGCAATAACTGTAATCAAATTGCACTTCGTAAGGTAAGTCAGAATAAAACCCGTCACGCACCGGGGGAGCTTGAAAATCGTCGACGTGGCGTAGTAAACGCCCTGCCTTAGTTGATAAAAACAGATCATCATTATTAGCCAATTGTTGAATAAACTGGCCTACGCGTTGCTCGCTCAATCCAAAACCATAGTACGGCGCGGTATCAAATAGCCTGACACCCTGAGCATACAAAAATTGCAAAATGTCGATAGCCTGATGATCTTGCATGGGGTGATATAAATTCCCCCATTGCGCGCCACCGACCCCGATTTCAGAAACGCGGCTCTCGGACTGGCCAAGTTGGCGTTTTGAAATTGCTCTCGGCATTAAATACTCCAATATTTATAAGTCAAATGCATCACCATCTGGGTTGTTAACCAAAGAACAATATTATTTTATATTTAAATTATATTTCTAAATATAAAATTTATTACGACTTATGTAAATAGGGCGTTAACAAAACACTGGTTACTACGGTTAACTTAGCACTGAAACACTGGATGCGTTGCTGCACATTTTTAGTACTAGAATTATGTTTGTTTGCAATTTTTTACTTATAAAAAGCAGTATTTTTTAGAAATGAGGTGAATTCAGTGTTAAATTTGTGTGTAATCATTATGGTAGCGCTGAATGTAACGATTAACGCAAGTAACGCAAGCGCAATGCCAGAAAAACCAATAGCCGTAGCCAGCATTTTAACGTGCAATGTATCACTCTAATACTCAAGAGTTTGAATAGCCATTTCATTCACTCTGACTTTCAGGCACTTTGCCATTTGATATAAAGGATCGATATGACATCAGCAAATTCAACAACGGAAGTGATGGAAAAGAAATATACGGCGCCCGCGTTAGAAAAAGGTTTAGATATTATAGAGTTGTTAGCCAATGAAGGTGAGGGTTTAAAACTAAAAGATATCGCCGTGCGCTTGAATAAATCCGTATCGGAAATATTTCGTATGGTGTCGGTATTGGAACGACGTCAGTATTTAACCTTTGATACCGACGGCGATCGCTATAGTTTATCTCTGCGCTTATTTGAAATCGCTCACCAGCATGTGCCTATTCAAAAACTGGTTAAAGCCGCCTCTATAGAAATGGAAAAACTTGCTAAGACTATCGATCAGTCATGCCATTTAACCATTTGTTCTAACAATCAAGCGATGGTAGTGGTACAGAAAGACAGTCCAATGGATAAACTGATTACCATACGTTTAGGTGCAACCGCTCCGTTGCTCAACTCCTGTTCAGGACATATATTTATTGCCTTTTCCGCTCCAGAGGTACAACAACAACTTATCGCCAATCTTGAAGATCAAGTACCGCCAGCAGAGGTAGAAAACATTATTTCTATTATTCAAAATCAGGGTTATGAGCGGATGTTGAGTAAACAAATCCAAGGTGTAGAAGACATTGGTTTCCCTATTTATAACTATGACAAGCAATTAGTCGCTTGTTTAGTCATCCCCTATTTACATTACATAGGGGATTTAAATTCAGTGAATATCAATACTGCAATTAAAGAAATCCAACAAACCGCCAGCCGCATTTCCCAAAAGCTAGGCGCATCCACGACAGTATAAACTGTAGTGTTCGCCTAGCTACAGTTTGAGCGTCCTGACCACCCTCCACACCGATCCCCCCAACCTGATTATGCATATTTATCGGTAGGGTTCTTACATTTAGCAACTGTCTTAAAACTCCATATAAATATTAATTTTATTTGTAAAAATCATCCTTACAAGATAACTCATTGTTTTGCATGCATTTAATTTATATTAAATGCTCACATTACTTATGTTTTGTATTTGATAATAACTTTTAAATGTAAAATATATTTGATTAACAAATTTACAACATCTACTATGGCGAATATGGGCTTAAATTACCGCACAATAGTATTACTGATGATCTTGAGGTTGATAGAATAATGACAGTGGTTTTTCACAACGTCTTTGATGGATTTACAACGGTTTTACATCGCGGATTAGTGATGGCGGCGGTGATCACTGCTGCGCCTGTGCTAGCCGTAACTGACCTAGCCAATGAAGAAACTAAACCGGTCCATTTGCAAAAATCAAACAGCTCGGCAGTATATACAAACAGCGACAATGTTATTTGGTATGAAAAAGCGGGAAGCGATTGGGAAAAACACTCTTTACCTATTGGTAATGGAGCCTTAGGCGCTACTATTTTAGGTGCAGTTGAAACCGATTACATTCAGTTTAGTGAAAAAACGTTATGGACCGGCGGCCCTGGCGCTAAAGAAGGCTACGATTTTGGACTGCCTGCACAAGGTAGCCATTACCCACAATTACTTGAGCAAATACAACAGCAGCTATGGCAGCAAAAAAAACTAGCCCCTAAAGCGGTTGCCGATGTGTTAGGTCGTCCTAATCCTGGCTATGGTAGTTACCAAAGCTTTGCTGATATTCAAATGCAGTTTGCCCATCCCCAAGGTGACGTAAAAAACTACCGACGGACCTTAGATATGAACCGAGCCGTGGTATCGGTTAGCTACAGTATTAATAACGTTGATTATTCACGTGAATATTTTGTCAGCTATCCCGATAACACTATTGTCATTAAAGTGTCGGCCAACCACGCCGCCAGCATCAATGTAGACTTAGGTTTTGCCTTACCTACCAACCGCAGTGTGAATTGGGCTAATACTGAGCAAGGTTTACGGGTATCCGGTGTACTGCATGATAATGGCTTAGGCTATGCCGCCGGCATGCAAGTGCATGCTAATAATGGCGAAATAAACCATACACAAAACCAGCAAATGTCGGTTAAAAATGCCGATACCGTATGGATAACGGTGGCAGCCAATACCGACTACGCCCAGCAATATCCCAAATATCGTGGTACCGCACCTTTACCTAAAGTCGACGCGACCCTCAAAAAAATTGCCGATCTTAGCTATCAGCAATTACTCAACAATCATCTACAGGATTATCAGTCTTTATTTTCTCGGGTTGAGTTGAATATTAATCAGGCCGATAACAACCTTGCCACCGATAAGCTACTCAGCGGTTACCACAGTATCAATAGCGAACAGCAAAACCGTACCTTAGAAGCTCTTTATTATCAGTTTGGCCGTTATCTGTTAATTAGTTCCTCACGGGCTGGTTCTCTACCTGCGAATTTACAAGGGGTATGGAATAAACATGAATACGCGCCATGGAGCGCTGATTATCACGTCAATATCAATTTGCAGATGAACTACTGGCTGGCAGATATGACCAACCTTAGTGAAACCTTGCCGCCGCTGTTTGATTTTGTCGATAGCCTTGTTGAGCCAGGTACCCAAACCGCCAAACGTTTATTTAATGCTCCAGGCTGGACCTTGCTACTAAATACCAATATCTGGGGATTTACCGGCTTAATCGCTTGGCCTACCGCCTTCTGGCAACCCGAAGCGGCGGCTTGGATGGCGCAGCACTATTACGAACACTACCGTTTCAGCCTAGATCAAAACTTCTTGGAACAGCGTGCCTACCCCATTATGAAGTCAGCGACCGAGTTTTGGTTGTACAACCTTAAGGTTGATCCGCAATTTGGCAGTCGCGTTGTCAATCCTAGTTATTCCCCTGAACATGGTGAATTTACTGTTGCCGCGGCCATGTCTCAACAGATCGTATTTGATTTACTCAGCAACACCTTATTCAGTGCTAAATTGCTAAGTGATAATGACATGGTCAAACGCATTCAACCGGTATTAGCAGAACTAGATCCCGGCCTGCGCATTGGCAGTTGGGGACAACTTCAGGAATGGCGTGAAGATATTGACGATAAAACCAGTCAGCACCGACATATTTCACAACTGTATGCATTGCATCCAGCCAATCATATATCACCGCTGTCAACGCCCAAACTAGCCGAAGCCGCTAAAGTCACCCTTAATGCTCGTGGTGATGGTGGCACGGGCTGGAGTAAAGCGTGGAAAGTTAACTTTTGGGCGCGCCTATTTGATGGCGACAGAGCACTGAAACTGCTATCAGAACAATTACTGCATAGCACCTTAAGTAACCTTTGGGATAATCACCCTCCGTTTCAAATTGACGGTAACTTTGGTGGTACCGCAGGTATGACTGAAATGCTATTGCAAAGCCAGCACAATGACATTCATTTACTGCCGGCGCTCCCCTCAAAATGGCCACAAGGTCATGTTAAAGGCCTAAAAGCACGCGGAAATGTGCAAGTGGATATGCAGTGGCACAACAATCGATTAACCCAAGCCACTTTGCGCAGTCAATCAGCCCAGACTCTACATGTGCGCAATAGCAGTCTAACTAACAACTCCAAACTAGTAGATCAAAACGGTAAAACGGTTGAATTTACTTTGGATGATCAGGTTTTGAAATTTAAAACCAAAAGCAACATGCGTTACACAATCATCAATAGTTCCTAATTTAAGGCGACATTAAACCGGTACTAATAGCCCAATTAATTTGTCACGAACCCTTTTTGCCACCGGTGGCAGTTATCATACAAAGCAAGCTAACTGATATGGGTGCTCTAAAGCAACAAGATGAAGTTCAAGAATTAAAAATTTTGACCAATGTGAATGACGCCTATTAAGTCCTAGTCAGCTCATTTACAACATAAAAATATAAAAATGGGAGTAACTAATGAAACAACATAATAACACTACAGTATTCCGTCGTTCACGTACGTCTCTATGCGTACTCAGTGCATTAGGTATGCTTTCTTCAGGGTTAACGTACGCCCAAGAAGTTGCCGAAAACGTCGATGAAGAAACGGAAATCATTGAAGTTACTGGTCTTCGGTCCAGTATTATTTCAGCGCAAGCCAGAAAACAGAATTCAAACAAAATCATGGATGGTATCAGCGCCGATGATTTAGGCGCATTGCCCGACCGCAGCGTGACCGAAACCTTACAGCGGGTTGCCGGTGTGGCCATTGACCGTTATATGTCTTTGGGCGATCCAGAACATTTCTCGGTAGAAGGTAACGGCGTAATTGTTCGTGGTTTATCCCAAGTACGCAGTGAATTAAACGGCCGCAGTTCATTTAGTGCTAATGGTGGCCGCAGCTTAAGCTTTGGTGATGTTCCACCAGAACTACTTAATGCAGTAAACATTTACAAAAGCCCTACAGCCGACCAAGTGGAAGGTGGCCTTGCTGGCACTATCGATTTAGAAACCAAATTGCCATTCCATAACGACGGACAAAAAATGTCTTTCAGCTTAGAAGCAAACTATGGCGATATGATTAAAGAAACCACACCCGCCTACTCTGCCCTATATAGTAATACTTGGGATACTAAGGTCGGTAAATTTGGTTTCTTAGCCGATTTTGCGTTTTCAGAATTATCTACACGTAACGATTCAATCTATGTTCGCCCCTTCTTCTCCCGCAATGATATGCCAGGTCATGAAGGCGAAGAAGTCTATGTGCCTCGTGGCGCTGATTGGCGGACCATGCACTTTAACCGTGAACGCTCTGGTGAATATATTGCCTTACAATGGGCTCCTGCTGATAACCATGAACTCACACTGACCTATTTTAACAGTGAGTATGATATGCGCTGGGACGAAGATGCTATCTTCGTCAGTAATGATATTACCGCTATTGTAGCCGCCGCCGACAGTACTTATGATGCCAATGGTGTTATGACCAAAGGCCGTTTAAGTGAAACTGATGGCATTCAAATGGGTTCTGATATTCGGGTGTCTACTCAGAATGCACAAACTCAAGACATTTCATTAAAGTACAAATATTTCAATGATACGTCTGAGTTTAGTTTCTCTGTACAGCGTGTTGAAGCGAGCTCCACCGGTATAGATTCAACGGTAGCTGTGGCCACTCGCGTACCTTATATTGATATCGATTTATCTGGTAGCCTGCCTTCAGTCACCTCAGATCCAAACCATTTAGGTGACCCAAACAACTATGTTTGGGATTTCTTAATGGATAACCAATATGACAACACCGGTGATATGACTACCGCTGCTGCGGATTATGAATACTTCATTGAAGACAGCATGATTAAATCAGTCAAAGTGGGTGGTCGTTTTAGTAAGTCAACCTCTGACAATTTTGATTCAGGTTATAACTGGGGCGCCGTCGGTAACTGGTTATACAGTTCTGGTTTAATCGAAAGTGGTGCGAATCCGGTTGAATCCGATATGCATCTCAATGAATTTGATAATTTTTTCCACGGTGATGTGGCTGCACCAGCTAATTTGTATGCACCCATTGCACATTTTGCCGAAGGTTTTCAAAACGGTAGCTACCAAGAAGTATTAGATAAAGTCACTTATGTTGATAACGGCTGGTTTAATCCCGTGGGTAACGTCTGGCAAGCCAGAAACTTAGAAGATGATCAGTGGTATAACTCCCAAGAGGAAAAAACGTCCGCAATCTACGTGCAGGCTAACTACGAGTTCGAAAATTTAAAATACCCTGTAAGTGGTAACATCGGCGTGCGTTATGTGAAAACCGACAATACCGCGTTTGGCTATCTTACGTTTCCAAGTGGAGACCTATTTGGTAATGATTCCTATGAGGAACGTGCGGCAGAACATTCCTACAACAATGTATTACCTAGCTTAAACGTAAAAATCGAACTGAGAGAAGACTTACTATTACGTTTGGCTGCAGCCAAGGCTATGACTCGCCCGGCTTTTAGTAGCCTACGTTCCAGCTTGGCCTTAAATGCAGAAATTCCAACTGAGCGTCGCGACGAGTTCATTGATCCTGTTACTAATGAGTTTATCAAAATTCCAACCGCTGCTGACTATGAGAAAACAGCGGATACAGATTACAACCCATATCTTGATCCTATGACATCAACTCAATTTGATGCTTCATTAGAGTGGTATTACGAAGACTCAAGTTCAATGTACTTTGCGTTGTTTAGCAAAGATATTGAAGGCGATCAGATAGAGCAATTTACCAACGAAAGTTACGGAGCAGAAGGATATCCACAGCAAGAATACCGTATTTCACGTCCAGTAAGCGAAGGCAAAGCTAAAATTAAAGGGGCTGAATTCAGTGTGAACCACTTCTTCACTAGCTTACCCTCACCCTTTGATGGTTTAGGCATTAGTGCCAATTACACCTACATCGACAGTAAGAGTATCGTCAATGAAGACAGTGCGCCTGTAGATACTAATGGTCTACCTTATGACTATGAACTGCCCTTCAAAGCGATTTCTAAAAATTCCTATAACATTGTAGGGATTTATCAGAAATACGATGTAACGGTGCGTTTAGCCTATAACTGGCGTAGTGAATTCTTAACTTCTGTGGGTGCTAATGGTTTTAATGGCTCAACAGCCATCACTGACAGTGGTTATGTAACCATAGATGATGGCACTGATGAGCAGTTAAAAGCAGATTGGCGCTTACCTGTGCTCAATGATGCTGCCGGTTATTTAGATGCTTCAGTATCCTACAAAATAAATGACAATTTCTCTGTATCACTTAATGCCAATAACTTAAGTAATACCGTGACCAAAAACTTCGTTAAACAAACGGATTCTGGCGACCACGACTCAGCCTTTCATGTGAATGACAGACGCTTTTCATTGGCGTTAACCGCAAATTTCTAAGAATTAGTATTAGTCCATAAGTTGGGGGCACCTTCGGGTGCCTTTTTTCGGATAATTTATTTTTAAGATTTTTATACAACAGTAAACAGTTTAAAAATTAATTATTAAAAGATAATAACCAGAGAATTATGCAGTCAGCAAATATTGAAAATATTGTTATTGTCGGCGGCGGTACCGCAGGTTGGATGGTCGCAGCGGCCATGGCCAATCGTTTACCTCAAAAGTTTTGCCGAATTACCCTTATAGAGTCCGATGCCATTGGCACCGTCGGCGTGGGTGAATCCACCATCCCGCATATTCGCCAATTTAACGAAACCCTCGGTATTGATGAAAAAACCTTTGTGGAGAAAACGCACGCCACGGTTAAATTGGGGATAAAATTCAACGATTGGGCAGCCATAGGCGACAGTTATTTCCATCCCTTTGGTGAGCATGGAGAAATCACTCAAGGAATCGATTTCCATCAATACTGGTTAAAAGCTCGGGCGATGGGCGAAAACCATGATCTCGAAGAATACTCGCTGGCGGCGATGGCGGCATTTGCCGGTAAATTTCCTTTATCAACACAAAATAAACCGACGGTTTTTGCCGATTACACTTATTCCTATCATATCGACGCCACTGCTTATGCGGCTTTTTTAAGTGAATACGCACAGCAACGGGGCGTTAAACGTATTGAAGGCAAAGTGGTGACTGTTGAACAGCACGCCAATGATTTTATAAAAAGTGTGACGTTGGAAAGTGGCGAATGTATTAGCGGTGACTTATTTATTGATTGCAGTGGTTTTCGTGGTTTATTGATTGATAAAACCTTAAAAACACCTTTCCTTGATTGGAGCCATTGGCTGCCCACCGATAGCGCAGTCGCCGTGCCTTGTGAGAGAACAGGGGCACTAAAGCCTTATACCCAAGCCACCGCACGAGTCAGCGGCTGGCAATGGCAAATCCCCTTGCAACACCGCATCGGCAATGGTCACGTTTTTACCAGCCACTTTTTAGATGACCAACAAGCTATTGATATTTTAATGAATTCGTTACCGGGAAAAGCCTTGGCCGATCCTAGAATTCTGCGTTTTAAAGCGGGCCGTCGTCAGTATTCATGGCAAAAAAACTGTGTGGCTATTGGCTTGTCATCTGGATTTTTAGAGCCCTTAGAATCCACCAGTATTTATTTAATCCAATTAGGCGTAAGCAAGTTACTGGAATTGTTTCCAGACAAGTCATGCCATCAAGCAGAAGTGGATGAATATAATCGCAGTATTAGCCAGCAGTATGAGCTGATCCGTAATTTCATTATTTTACATTTTCACGTTAGCCAACGTAATGATTCACCATTCTGGGAACATTGTCGCAACATGCCCATCCCCGATGAACTACAACACCTGTTAACCCTGTTTGCCGAATCAGGACGGACTGACATTGGTCAGTTTGGAGTATGGCCTGCAGTCTGTGTGGGTCAAGGGATTATTCCCAAACACCATGACGCTAGGCTCGATGCCATGAGTAATCAACAATTAGCGCAATTTATGGCCAACCATCGTCAAAAAATTCAACAAATGCTGAGCACCTTCCCCGATGCCGACGATTACATCAAAGAAGCCATTGCTAGGGGTGCCGCATGAGTTGGTCACAACAGCAATCACAGAATAACGGCGCTATTGAGCAGATTGTAATAGTCGGTGCCGATGTTTTAGGCTGGTGCGCCGCGGTTGCTTTGGCACGAGGCCTTCAAGGGCAAAATGTGAGTATTACTGTTGTCGAATCAAGCCATAAAAAGTCCAATGGCAATGGTAATCACGGTGTTCACGATAATCAGGGGATTATTCACGCCAGCGCACACTTGTTTGATTTTCATCAATTACTGGGTATTCAAGACAAACAATTACTGGCTAAGGGTCAGGCAAAATTATGTTCTGGCAGCCAGTTTTTTAATTTTTCCCAACAACACAACCAATATGTTGTTGGCTGCGAGAAAGCCCAACCCAGTTTTTGTAGCATTGAACTACATCATGTTTTGCAATGGTTAGGCATTGAGGATCCAACACCTTATTCCCTTAGTGGATTAGCCACAGAAAAAACACTATTAGCCCTGCCCACCGCCAACAGCGATGAAGTAACCGCTGGTTTTTCACCTAGGGTGAATTTGGATGCCGCGACCTATCAGCGTTTTATGCAAGGTGCTGCGATCCATTTAGGTGTGATGCATCAACAGGCCGCAATTCAACAGATTGATTATCACGTAGATAGTGGCTTTATCCAGCAATTAACCTTGACCAATGGCGAAACCTTGCAGGTCGATTTACTCGTCAATAATAGCCATGATGAGGCACTTTTTAGACCGATAAATCAGCAACGTCAATTTAAAGACTGTCGTTCATTGTTAGCTTTTGATAGAAAAATAACGACAGTCAGCACTACCCAAAACCAAGCCAAACCTTATCAACAATTTCATGCTACCGAGCATGGAGTCTGCGAACTGAATTTTATGCCAAGTCTGCACAGTGCAACCTTACATTATGCTGCGGAGCACACCAGTGATAAGCAAGCACAACAGCAGCTTGCTGCCCTGCTAGACCATGCTCAAATAGATAATGCCCAAGGCTTTGATGTGACTCATGTTAACGCTGGCTATAACACCAACTGCTTACACAAAAATTGTTTTGCTATCGGTGATAACGCCGGCTATTTGGGCACGTCACCTTTTAGCCAGTTGATCCTATTACAACGCAGCATAAGCAAATTACTGGAGTTATTTCCTGGCAAGGCGTGCTTAGCCACCAATAGTGCCGAATTAAACCGACGCATCAACCAAGATTACCAACAGGCGCTGCACTATAGCTTATTGATGCTCAACTTTAGCGAACAGCCAATACAATACTATTGGCAAGCACAGATAGAGCAATTACCTGAAGCACTACAGCAAAAAATTCGCTTATTCCGCAGTAGTGGTCGGGTTAGCAGCGAGCTTAATCCCTTAGTCTCTCGAGATCTTTGGATCACCATGCTGAAGTATAAAGTGCGTGACAATCGAGGTTACGAACCAGTACTCGATGCCTTAGATAAGCAAAAAGGTCTGCAGTTTTTACAACAACTTAAACAGCGCATCGCACAATGCTTAAGCCATTATCGCCCATATCAATAAACGTAATTTTGTTAAGGATTTGTGATATTAATTCATTGAATTATCAGACCTATTTAGACAAAGTTAATTTTCAGAAAACCGAGAACATTATGACCAAACCAATCAGTACAATATTGACTAATACTTTACAGCTCAGCCGCGTTGTAGTTGCCGGACTCCTCATTGGCGCAACACTTAGTGCTTGTCAATCAACGGTGTTAACATCAGTCGAGCAAAAATCAGAACACAACAGCAGTAAACCGCTACCACAAATTGTCAGCCAAAACGGCAAACATGCTTTTATGGTGGATGGTAAGCCGTTTTTGCTACTCGGTGCGCAAACCAATAATTCCGCTAACTACCCCCACGCATTGCAGGATGTATGGCCAGTAGTCAAAGACATGCACGCCAACTTACTGGCTATCCCCGTGGCGTGGGAACAAATCGAGCCGGTGGAAGGCCAGTTTGATTTCAGTTTTCTTGATGCTTTAATCAAAGAAGCTCGTGAAAACAACGTGCGTTTAAATCTATTGTGGTTTGCTACGTGGAAAAACAACGCCCCACACTATGCGCCAAACTGGGTTAAGTTAGACAATCAACGCTTCCCTCGGGTAGTTAAAAAAGACGGTGATACTCTAAACTCCATGTCGCCACTGGGTAAAAATACCTTAGAGGCAGACAAAAAGGCCTTTTTGCGTTTAATGGCGTATTTACGTGATCACGATAAAGGACACCAAGTCATTATGGTGCAGGTGCAAAATGAAGTGGGCACCTATGGCGCAAAACGCGACTTTTCCCCTATGGCGCAAGCGGTGTTTGAGCAAGCAGTGCCAACTGAGCTAACCAGTGGGCTTGGGGTTAAAAATGGCACTTGGACAGAGGTATTTGCTAAGGATGCCGATGAGTTTTTCCACGCCTGGCATATTGGCCGCTATGTAGAGACCATAGCTTCCGCTGGTAAAGCGGTGAAAAATTTGCCGATGAATGTCAATGTGGCGTTGCGTAATCCGTTCCACCCAGGTGATGGTTATTCCATGGGTGGGCCAACCGATAACGTGATTGATCTATGGAAAATCGCCGCCCCCAGTATTGATATGATTTCCCCTGATATTTACTTCCGCGATCACAAAACCGTCAGCAAAGTCTTAGAGCTGTATTCCCGCGCTGATAATGCGTTATATGTTTCAGAAATTGGTAACGACCAACCCTACGCTCGTTATTTTTTCTCCACATTAGGTGAGCAAGGCATTGGTTTTGCGCCCTTTGGTATGGATTACACCGACTACGCCAATTACCCCTTAGGTGCCAAAGAAGTCAATGCGGCCACCATTGCGCCCTTTGCCGAAAACTACAAATTAATGGCACCTTGGGCATCAGAATGGGCGCGCCTGAGTTTTGAGTCCGAGGTCTGGGGTGTTTCTGAGCCTGTTGATAGCTTTGGCGAGAAGCAAAGCTTATGGAATGCCAAACTCACTGACGAATCCGTTAGCGAACAACAAAAGCAACAGGCTAAACAAGATAAGGCCAAAGCCTTAACCCAACACCTTGATTTAGGTTTATGGGATGCTGAAGTCACCTATGGTCGTAAGATGTTCTGGATCGACCCACCAGTGGGTAATAGCCCGGCGTCTGGTGGCGCACTGATCGCCAAACTCAGTGATAACGAATATTTAATCACCGCCTATCGCGCCCGTGTTGAGTTTTTACCCTCCGCCGAATTAGCTGGTAAAAAATACATAATTGAGCGGGTTGAAGAAGGCCATTTTGAAGATGGCAAATGGGTGTTTGAACGAGTATGGAACGGTGACCAAACCGACTGGGGGCTGAACTTCACTTCACAACAACATATTCTGAAAGTAAAAATGGCGGCTTATCAGCCCTAACTTAGCGAAACCATGTATTAAATCAGATTTAAAAGGATCAACTATGTTCGTCAATTCAAGAAAAAACACTTTAGCTGGGATAATGTTCACCTGTTTCCTGCTGCCACTAGCCGGATGTTCAAACACCACAACAGAGTCCAACGCGGCGCTGTTAGTGCAACAACAGCAATTAGCCGATATTCCTTTATTTTCAGCCAATATTGCTATTGACCAGCAACCCCATAGATTATCAATCAGTATTCCCGAGCAAAGCAAAATCATCAGCAGTGCATTTACAGAGGTTGATAATAAAACCTTAAACGCCGCCATCATTGTTGATGAACACACGGCTAAAAGCGCATTAGCCCTGAGCCTAAACGATACATGGCGAGGTAGTTTACATATAGATACCGATGAGCCGTTAAATTTAAACGCTTATATGACAACCGGCAGCATTGATTTAGATATCAATGTGCAACAATTCTACAAAACCGCACTGGATATTGTCATGGACTGTGGACCAGACTGTGAATCCTCGGTGCGTTTGCGGGAATGGGCCTTGTCCGCCAAAGAGCAAGGCTGGCAAAAACTATCTATTCCCCTCACTTGTTTTATGCAAGATAACGCCAACTTTGCTCACGTGAAGCGACCTATTACGTTGCAGATGGGCGGCAAAGGTCAATTAACTATCGCTTCAATTAACATTAAGGCTACAGGGCCAAGTAATTTCCAATGCCCTGATAAAGCCACATTAACCACTACCCCTGATATTTTAAATGAATACTGGGCGGTTGATTGGTGGATGCCCCGTCATAAAGAAAAAGTGGCAATAGCACAGCAAGGTAATATTGATTTACTAATGATTGGTGACTCCATTACCCATGGCTGGGAAAATCACGGTAAAGAAGTGTGGCAAAAACATTTCGGCGACATTCAGACTCTTAACATTGGCTTTAGTGGTGATCGCACCGAGAATGTCATTTGGCGCTTACAACATAATACCGTTGATGGTATTAACCCCAAGCTAGCTGTGATGATGATTGGTACCAATAACACCGGCCATCGATTTGATAAACCTGAATATATTGCCAATGGTGTTAAAGCGATTATCGATGACTTAGCCGTCCGTCTACCTAAAACCCCATTATTGTTACTGGCCATATTCCCACGCTCCGCCAGCGCGGACGACAAGTTACGCATCAATAATGAGCAGACCAATGTGTTATTAAAGGCACTGGCTCAGCAATATCCCCAAGTAGAATTCGCTAATTTCAATGCCGCATTTTTAACCGAAGGTGGCACCTTAACCAAAGAAATCATGCCGGACCTACTACACCCCCACGCTGAGGGTTATGAAATCTGGGCAAATCAATTAGAACCCTTTATTGATCAATATTTAAAAAAATAGAATTTATGCGAGCCAATTAACTTACTGATTAATTGGCGAGACTTACCTGTATGGAGTTGACAATGTTGAAATTTTTTCGTGGATTAATGTTAATGCTGGGATGCATCGTCATAACAGCGTGTGGTAGCAGTAGCGGAGGCGGCTCTAGTCCGCCCAAAGATCCCCCCCCAAGTACTACCTTAAGCGTCAGCCCAACCAGTATTGAGGTCGACTCAACTAACAACACTCAAGATTTTAGCATCAGCACTAATACAAACTGGAGCGCCAGTACTACAGCCACTTGGTTAACCCTAAGCGCAACTACAGGTAACGGCAGTAGCGATATCACTATTACCGCCACTACCAATAATACTGACCAAGCTCGCAGTACAGATATTGTGATTAGCGCCGGTGCGTTAACTGCCACCATTCAAGCCAATCAAGATGCGACTGACGATAGCTTTAGTTACGACATTGCCCCAGATGCCACCGATATGCGTGAGTTAGCCAGCACCGAATTCACCGCTTTGATGGGTGTCGGTTTTAATATTGGTAATTCTTTAGAAGCCGTGGGCGGTGAAACCGCTTGGGGTAACCCGATGATTTCTGAAGCCCTAATAGATGCCATTAAAGCCGCGGGGTTTAAATCCATTCGTTTGCCAGTGGCTTGGAGCCAGTTTAGCGACGAAACCAACTTCGTCATCAAAAATGAATGGATGGATAGAGTTGAGCAAGTGGTCAGCTATGCCATTAGCCAAGATTTAATTGTAATGATGAATATCCATTGGGATGGCGGCTGGATGCAACCTACAGCAGGCGAAAAAGATTACGTCAATCATCGTCTGGATATCATGTGGCGACAGATTGCCATTCGCTTTCGAGATTATGATGATCGCCTACTGTTTGCCGGTACCAATGAAGTCATGGTCGAAGGTGATTATGGTACCCCGACCGAAGAATATTATTCCGCACAAAATAGCTTCAATCAGACATTTGTTACCACAGTACGTAAAACCGGGGGTCGCAACGCTTATCGACAACTCATCGTACAGGGCTTTAATACCAATATTGACCACACCATTAATTATGCCGTGGTGCCTACTGACGTTATTAATAATCGTTTAATGATGGAAGTACATTTTTACGACCCATACAACTTCACCCTCAATGCCAATAGCAATCTCACTCAATGGGGTGCTAATGCCACTGACGGTAGTAAGGCTGAAAGTTGGGCTAATGAAGCTTATATTGATAGTCAATTTTTGGCCATGCGCAGCCATTTTCATGACCAAGGTGTAGGGCTGATTTTAGGTGAATACGGTGCAATCTCGCGCACCGAAGATCCTGATCATGAAGCCTATCGACTAGACTGGAATCGCTATGTGACTAAAGCCGCCGTAGACATGAATATGGTGCCGTTTTACTGGGACAATGGCGATAGTGGTAATCATGGCTTTGCCTTATTTAACCGTGCTACGGCCGCGCAAATTGCGCCGGATCTTATCCAAGCCATTGTTGCAGCTGACAGCGAATAACCGATCTGCAACTAAAACCACCGCCCCTCTTAGCTGGCGGTGGTTCTACCCCATTTATAATACTATTAATCTGATAGCAAATGGGCTTACCCTTAGCCTCACCGATAACAGTTTGTCAGGAAAGTAAAAATGCCTTTAGTTTATGCAACACTCCCTCAGCGCTTTAGTGTTTTGATGAGGATGTTACTCATTAGTCACCTTTTGTTTAGTGCCACCACATTAGCCAATGAAGAACCCACCATGCAACAGAACAATAGCATGCAACTATTTATGGCTGGTGATTCTACTATGGCCATTAAAGACCCGAAAGATTACCCAGAAACAGGTTGGGGTGTGCCCTTTGCGACTTTTTTTGCTGACAACGTTACTGTTGTTAATGGCGCTAAAAATGGTCGAAGCACCCGAACTTTTATTGAAGAAGGTCTGTGGCAACAGATTATGGAGCAATTGCAGCCGGGTGATTATGTGCTTATCCAGTTTGGTCACAATGATGAAGTTGAAAAGAAAACCGACCGTTACACTACGCCAGAGCAATATACCGCCAACCTAACTCGCTTTATCAACGATGTTCGTAGCAAAGACGCTCACCCTATTCTGCTTACGCCGATTATTCGCCGCTATTTTAATGATCAAGGCCAATTGCAAGCGACACATCCCTATTCAACTTTAGTCCACAACGTGGCCAAACAAACCAAAGTAGATTTTATTGATTTAGAAAAGCTCACCCATGATCATTTCCAAGCCTTAGGCGACGAAGACTCAGTATTACGCTTTATGCATATTCAACCAGACTTACACCCCAACTACCCCTACGGCGTAAAAGACAATACTCATTTAAATCGCCTTGGTGCTCGTGAAGTCGCGCAATTAGTATTAACCGACTTAAAGCAACATCAGCATCCATTACTACAATGGTTACGCAAGGTTGATCCTAAACACCTTAAACTCAAATACTGAGTTTTGTATTAGGCTTGCGCACTGACCATTGAGGGAGGATATTGAGGGAGGATAAAACGATGAATGAGAATTCAACATTGATTCCATTCAATGGTCAGATCGTCATCAAGCACATATACTGTTGTAACATATTGGTCAATTAGTAGTAACGAACTGCGGTTATGGATCTAGCCATTCGATTAGATTTCCATTGCAATTAAAGCCTATTCAGCTAAATATAGGTACTGTAATTCAGTCGCTTTAAGGTTTAGGTCAACGAGTTAGGTAACGTTTTAGTTCTAGAATGTAAGAGCAATACGACTAATAAACCCAATAAAATACGAATGGCTTTAATTACAGATAAACAGAAATGATGTGGGTAATTGTTTGAGTCCTCAATTTACCTCATCATTAATATTGTTAATGCCAATATACTGGTGACCCTTGACGATGAACCATCTAAAAACCAAGCTAACGCGATTTTATGGTGAGCTACGCCGCAGAAATGTACTCAATACCATCGCTTTGTATATTGTATCCTGCTGGATCATTTTACAGGTCGGCTCGGTTACCTTTCCCATTTTTGATGTTAAAAACGATTATTATCATTGGATGCTAGCAATCTTTATTATGCTGTTTCCTGTCGCTATCTGTATATCTTGGTTTTACAACTTAACGGTCCATGGTTTTGTACGCATTGCGCCTTTTTCTGAACGTAGAATGTTGAATAACATGTCCCCTATCATCGACCGCAGAATGTCGTTGAATCAAAGTAGAGAAAATATAATCCGTGCTGACGGTTGGTATTTACTGGCAGAAACTGGGCCGGTTGAAGGCTTGGAGTATAATGTCACCGACGGCATTACGTTCGGCCGCGCCATTGAATGCGACATAACCTTATTACGCTCTTACATTTCACGGTTCCACGCCAAATTTAGTATTCAAGACAACAACCTTTATATTGAAGACTTGAAATCAGCCAATGGCACCGTGGTTAATAATGAAAAAATTGTAAAACCTCGCCGCTTACACAATGGCGACGAAATTCGCTTTAAAGATATTGTGTTTAAAATAAATGAATATTCGACACAGAATCAGGGCGACTCAATGCTCGACCAAACGACTTTAATCAACAATGGCTAAGTGCCATATCAAATAAATTATTGAGCAAAAAATAAATCCATTCACATCATAAAACAACAACGACAGATAAGTATCTGGTCGCGGGTACGGAATAGTCTTATTCCAACAGCAAATTCGCCACGTCTAATTTAAACTCAGTTCCATAGGTACGTCGCTTCTTAATCAAACACCTCTATAGATGGCCGCAACATTACCACCAAAGATGATGTCCGAGATCATTAAACCACTGCAATATATTTATTGAGGCGTTGTTTTAATTCAATAATGAAACGCTTCATTGGTTTGCATCCTCACATATTGGGACTACCTTAACTTTATACTTTGCATAAGTGAGATAACCCCAATTTATAACGCACTATAACGAGAATGAATAAATTTATTTGGACAACCTTAACTGGTTGTTTTTTAAGCAAACAAATAGAAAGAATATTTACAACATCATGTAACGCGTCCACACTTACTTGGGGATGCTCTGGAATATTTAACAAATATTAATATAGGTAGTTGAATTCAATACAGAATATCAAACTCGTTATATGCAACTAGTGCTTGTTGCAGTAACCAACATTAACCTATTTAATCCCAACCAACTTTAGCGTGTGATCTATGATTCTCGCGCTATAGTTAAAACTCAGTAAACATAGGCTTTTATTCAGGGTAAATTGAATAATGTTGAATAAGTTACAATTAGATAAAGTAAATAACGGAATTACTGTTGGCACAGCCGCTTTTATATTGGTATTGGGCTGTGTGGTGATGTTAGGTTGGTTTTTGCGCATTACCGCATTAATTCAAATATTGCCGTCATTGGTGCCTATGCAATTTAATACCGCATTGTGTTTTGCGTTACTTGGCGCGGCGGCTTTATTTAATAAGCGGCGCAACCTTAGCACCACGTTAACAGTGAGCTGCCTGTTAATAGCCACCATCACGCTACTGCAATATATCTTCGAATTGAATACAGGCCTAGATCACTTATTTATCGAACCTCATGTATCGACCAAGACCCATCATATTGGGCGAATGGCTCCCAATACTGCACTTTGTTTCACCATTTTAAGTATCGCTTTATACATCTCAAATAAATCGTTAGTTGATTATGAAGCTAAAGCAAACGACTCACTGACCCTAAGTTTGTTTGTGTTTATACTTTCAATAGTGTCACTTGTTGGCTACCTGTTCTCTATAGAGTCGGCTTACGGCTGGGGACACTTTACGCACATGGCAGTCCACACCGCCATCGGCTTTTTTATTTTCAGTACAGGGTTAATTATTCGCAGCTTTTACACCCTAAAATTTCAAAAAAAAGGCACTTTCAAGCCACAACATTTATTCATCTTACTCAGCACCATTATCACGATGATGGTGTGGCAGACCATGGTAAAGGCAGAAGCCGATAATATATTGAACACCCTCAAAGAGCATGGTCAGCAACTCAATGATGAAATTGGACTCGGTTATCAGCGCACGACCAAATCCTTAATACGCATGGCGGATAGGCTGTTACAAACCCCAGAGGTAGGTGAATTAATCCATCGCAAAGATGCCGTCAATTTTATTAATGATCAAGGTTGGCCGTTTGCTATTGAGTTACTTAACCCTAACGGCCAAGAGCGTTGGCAAGAAAGTAGTTTCTTGGAACCATTAAACGATTCAGTTAATAGCCAGTTTAGCCAACAGCGCTGGAGCACCATCGAACTCGCGAAACAACAACGAAAATTGACTTTATCTGCGCCAATCAAAGTCTCTGAGACGGATTATAGGTTACTCATTGTTGTGCCATTAATTACTGAGCAACAAGAGTTTATCGGCTTTTTAATCGGCAGTTTCTGTATTGCTGATTTCATCGACAGCATTATTAACCCACATCAACGTGACCTTTATCATTATGCGATGCACTATTTAGGCAATAAAGTATTTGAATCAGAGTCTGCCTCAGTGATTGCCAACAATAGGTTATCGGCAGGTTTTAGCGCACGAGACACTCGCTATGTGCTGATGGCTTCGGCTAAAAATAAGTTGTTTGATGAATACCGTACGCCGTTGCCGGAATCGGTACTTGGTTTTGGCTTATCCTTATCGGTTCTATTAGCACTCGTTTTACAACTTTGGGATCGCACTAAAAAACATGCGCGAAGCTTACGTGTTAATCAAAAACAACTCACTAAAAATATTGCCTTACAAGACGCCATACTCAATGACTTGGGTGAGGCCGTGGTTATATTTGATCGCCATGGCTTTGTTATACAATTCACCTCTGCAGCAGAGCAGTTATTTGGCTATCAAGAATCTGAAATAATAGGTAAAGATGTCAATAATCTCGTCCAGCACAACAGTGAAAACGACGACATTACCTTTGATGAAAACATATTCAATCCACAGTTATCTGAGTCAGATATTGGTAAAAGAAAAATTATCAGTGGCTTGTCAAAAGTCGGTAAAAATATTCCTTTAGAAGTCATTGTCTCTCAGGTTGAAAGTACCGACAGCTTAATCTATGTAGCATTACTTACAGACATTTCAAAACGTTTACAACATCACAATGAATTGCTACAAGCAAAAAATATAGCTGAAGCAGCCAACCAGTCGAAGGGGCAGTTTCTTGCCAATATGAGCCATGAAATACGTACTCCAATGAATGGCATTTTAGGCACATTGCAGTTGCTAGATAAAAAAGCGACTAAGCAAGAAAATAAGACACTGATTAAAAATGCCATATTGTCTGCCAATTCTTTACTGACCATTATTAATGACATATTAGATTTTTCAAAAATTGAAGCCAATATGCTCACATTGGAAAAAACCTATTTTACCTTCAGACCTATTGTCGAATTGACCATTAGTGACTTATCACCCGCGGCAAATGCTAATGGCATTGTGATTAAGACCCATATTGTTGATAACTTACAGAATGCTTGGATTGGTGATCCCGTTCGGGTAAAACAAATACTGCTTAACCTTTTTTCCAATGCAGTGAAATTTACCCATAAAGGCAGCATTACACTAACGGTCGATGATAAGCATCCCATCACCCAAAAAGTGGGTTTATATTTTTCAGTAAAAGACACAGGCATCGGCATGACGGCAGAAGGCCAAGCTAAGATTTTTAATCGTTTTGAACAGGCAGATAACTCAACCACAAGGCAATTTGGCGGAACCGGACTGGGCATGACCATTACCCAACAATTGGTTGAAAAAATGCATGGCAGCATTGAACTAGTGAGTAGAGAGGGGGCCGGTTCAACCTTTAGTGTTTTCTTACCGTTATCACCCACCGATGAGCAAAAAGATAGCGAAGACGAAAACAGTACAGGCGAAATGTCAACGCCAGATTTGTCCGCTTACAGTATTTTATTAGCCGAAGATAATAATATTAATCAGACGGTGTTTGAAGCAATGATGGAGCCTACTGGCGCGACAGTTTTCGTTGCAGCTAATGGTCAACAAGCTATCGATATATACCTAAAACGAAAAATTAATTTAATTTTTATGGATATACAAATGCCAGTAATGGATGGTATTGAGGCCTGTTGCCAAATTAAAGCGATGGATAATAATATTCCCATTATTGCTTTAACCGCCAACGTCATGGAAAGTGATATCCAACTATACAAAGAAAAAGGGTTTGACGCCCATTTAGGTAAGCCGGTTGACATGACAAAGTTATTTGCCACCGCAACCAGCTTTTTAGCCGCCCCTTAACGTCTTTTATTAATCGTCTAATTGGCTTTAAGAAACTTCTTATGTTGTCAAAGAACCATTTTGATAGTCACGCATGGCCTGTTCAATTTCCGCCTGAGTGTTCATGACAAAGGGGCCATAATGAGCAATAGGTTCACCAATAGGCTTACCGCTGATCACAATAAAACGTGCTTCATTGTCACTAACATTGTGCACAGCAATAGTTCCATCACCGCTAAAACGACTAATGGTTTGCGCAGGGCTGTTAATCAGTTCCGGCGTTAACTTCACCCCACCATCGTAAGTGTATAACAAGGTGTTATTACCCTCATCAATGGGTATGTCAATTTGTTGTTGCGGGGCTAAATGCACATCCATATACAACACGTGAGTATCCTGCACCTGTACTGCACCACTTAATACATGCCCAGCAATATTAACCTCCCCCGCCAACATTTTGATATACGCTTGCGGCAAGGCATAAACAGGAACTGCATCCGCATCGATATCTTTATAGCTAGCAGGTGTCATTTTACGTGCAGCCGGTAAATTCACCCACAATTGAAACCCACGCATTTTACCTGCGGTTTGTTGTGGCATTTCAGAATGGATTATCCCCTTGCCTGCGGTCATCCACTGCACACCACCGTCACTTAATAAACCAATGTTATTCATGTGATCACGGTGTTCCATTTTGCCTTGTAGCATATAGGTAACGGTTTCGAAGCCGCGATGAGGGTGAGGTGGAAAACCACCAATATAATCAGCGGCTTCATCCGAGCCAAATTCATCCAACATCAGAAAGGGATCGAAGCGCTGTAAATTACCACCACCAAACACTCGTAGTAATTTCACGCCATCACCGTCAGATGCAGGTCTGGCAGTTAGCTGTTCTATGACTTTTTGATATTGCATGTTGGTTCTCCTAAGCGACCAAATCATTCACCTGTTTTTCAGCGGCTTGAATACTAGACTCTCGAGTATCACCACCCATATTGACGCCTTCAGCATATATAAACTCCACATCAGTCAGTCCCAAAAAGGGTAATATTACATTCAAATAACTGCTGTCTATATCCTTGCCACTACCCTGATATTGACCACCTCTAGCGGTAACCACATAAACCTTTTTATTTGTTAGCAAGCCTTGTGGACCAAGCTCAGTATATTTAAACGTCACTCCAGCGCGAGCAATATGATCAAACCACGACTTTAATTGTGACGGAATACTAAAATTGTACATGGGGGCTGCTATCACAATTACATCCGCCTGCTGCACTTCTGCAATCAGCGCGTCAGCTAACGTGGCATTACCATCGGCAATATCACTCAAGGTTTGTGCGTTAAAATGTGGAATATTGTCTTGAGTAACATCACGTACCGTTAGTTGATAATCTGCCTCGGCAACGAATTTATCCACTAATTGTTTAGCTAAACCACTGCTTACTCCTTGGTCACCAAATATGCTCGATTGAATACTTAATATTTGTTTGCTCATCATCTGACCCTCTAAGTAATTGTTAATTGCTGTACTCAGCACTAATTTTTAATACAAATAGAGTTTAAACCTTATATTTTGATGGAATGCGCGTATTATTAAATGTAATCAATCGAAAATATTAATCATTAGAGCAAATAATTGAGGTAATGATGAAAATTCCACCTATTACCCTAGAGCAATGGGCCACTTTTAAAACCGTGGTGGATGAAGGCTCTTTTGCGAAAGCCGCCGAAGTATTAAATAAAAGCCAATCCAGCGTAAGCTATATTATTAGCCGTTTAGAGGCACAGCTACCAACCCCCGCCTTACAACAGCAAGGTCGTAAAGCGGAGTTAACTGACGCCGGCAAACAGCTTTATCGTCACGCGAGTAATTTATTGGTGCAAGCGCAGGAATTGGAAAACATCGCCCATTATTTAGCCAGCGGCTGGGAATCACAGATCAATATCGCTATTGATGCCATAGTACAAAGAGGCCCATTGTTTTGTGCTTTGCAACAATTTTCCATAGAAAGTCCACAAACCCGCATCAACATATTGGAAACTACTCTCTCGGCTACCGATGAGGCGATATTGTTCCGCCAAGCCGACATTGTGCTGACACCGCAGATTGTTACTGGACATCTCGGCACCCCACTGGGCATGTCACACTTACATTATGTATGCGCAGCAAGTCATCCACTCGCTAAGCTAGATAGAGCCATCAGTGAAGAAGACTTAAAACAGCATCGGCAAATAGTGATCCGTGATTCAGGAGTAAAACGTCAGAAGGATTCAGGTTGGTTAGGTGCCGAACAGCGTTGGACGTTTTCGCATTTTTCCACCAGCATTCAGGCTATTGGTGCCGGTTTGGGTTTTGCCGCATTACCCATTGAAATTATTAAAGCAGAGATTGAATCGGGCGAATTAGTCACCCTGCAATTAAGCTTTGATGCACAGCGGCAGTTACCGCTGTACTTAGTGCGTACCGCCAGAGAAACCAGCGGCCCCGCTACCTTGGACTTAGCTGAAAAAATCGTACAGGCTTACCAGCATCCCGACCGAGAGCACAAACAATAGTGCTATTGACCTGAAGTCTGGTGAGTTAAGACTTATCGCTTTTAGGATTTTTTAACGTAGCAGGTCAAAATCACAATGCGGGTGCCATTGACTCGACCTTCAATATGTTCTGGATTATCGGTTAAAGATATCCCGCGTACGGCAGTACCGCGCTTAGCCACAAAGCTAGTGCCTTTAACAGTTAAATCTTTAATGATGGTCACCGTATCACCGGCTTGCAAAATCGCGCCATTACTATCTATATGCACAATATCTTCACCTTCAACGGGGGCGCCCGCCTCGGCCCATTGCAGTAAATCATCATCTAAATACAACATATCTAAAAGGTCTTGCGCCCAGGCTTCACCACTGAGTTTTTTAAGGGTTCGCCAAGCCATTACTTGAACTGCAGGTACCTGACTCCACATACTGTCACTTAAACAACGCCAGTGCTTGTCATCCATTGGCGTTGTGCCGTTAATTTGCCCATCACATTCACCACAAACAACAATAGTAGATTCAGGGTGGCCGGCCGACTCTGGTACATCAAATTCGGTTAGATTTTGCGTAGCATTACATAATTCACATTGATTACCGCTACGCGCTGCTAACGCCGAAGATAAACTCATATCACTCTTTCCTTTAGACAACTCAATTACACCAAACTATGGGAGACGCCCCTTATTCTGGCTTTAATAACGGCGCGTATTATGCCTCTTATGCTCCCATTACAAAAGTTAGCAGTAGTGTGAATTTAAAAATAGAAGTGGTGATATTCACCAATTACTAGGATATTTGCTAAAGTGACATTACAGGTTTCTTTAATATTTATTTAAAAATCAAACAGTTAAATATTGGCAGCATTATTGCTTTAACTCTATAAAAGCTATAAATAAACATTAACCTAAAACTTCACCGGCTAGAATAAACAATAAATACACAGGGAAACGCCATGAGATCTACATCAAGCAAAATCATCGCCATTGTTGCTGTCGCCACCTTCATCACTGCACTGAATGCCTGCATTGTGCACATTGGTGGTAACGATGATGAATACGATGTTCAACATTGGCAACCTCAGCAAGAAGATGAGTATTACTCCAGCGATCAGGGCAACATTGACAACGTTAATGAGAATATCAAACTAGGTAAAAACGCCAATGCTGGTAAGCTAGAAAACGTCAACGGTAATATCTACCTAAAAGGCAATAACAACGTACAGCAAGTTGAAACCGTTAACGGTGATATTGATATTGATGAAAACGTCACCGTGGCTAATGCAGTAACAAGCGTTAATGGCAGAATCCAACTGGACAGTCATTCTAGCGTCGGCGGCGATATCCACAGCGTAAACGGCAATATTAAGCTGAAAGATGCCACGGTAATGGGCTCTATTAAGGTTGTTAACAGTGACATATCACTAAAAGACCATAGCGAAGTCCATGGCGATATTGTCTATGGTAGCGATGATTCGTTTTTCTCAGATTGGAATGACAATCATAATTCACCCACCCTCAGAATAGGCAAAGATGTCATTTTGCACGGTAATATTATTTTATATCGTCCCGTCAACGTGAAGTTTGATGGTCAGCCACAACCAGATAAAATTAAACGCCCTGATAGCAAATAGCAGGGACGACTAACGAATTACCTATTGATGTAAATGCGTGGCACTCGAGCTGGCATACCGGCGAGTAAATCATAACTTAAGGTTTGCGCGCCGATTGCCACTTCATTAATATTTAGGCTATCGCCCCACAACGTCACTTCATCACCAATAGCGACATTATGAATATCGGTCACATCCACGCCAATCATATCCATGGATACACGTCCCGCAATGGGTGCTTTTTGGCCATGGACTAATACCGGTGTGCCATTAGCTGTAACTCGCGGATAACCATCGGCATAACCAATGCTCACAGTGGCAATCAGTGATTGTCGCTGAGCTTGCCAAATACCGCCGTAACCAACACGTTCACCTTTTTCGACTTTGCGTAAAGCAATAATGCCTGATTTCAGCGTCATCACTGGCTGCAGTTGACTAGCTATTTCATGTTCATAAAGAAACGGCGAAGCACCATACAAAATTAACCCAGCGCGATCCCAATCGCTTTTTGCTTCGGGCCAACCTAGCAACCCCGCTGAATTGGCAATACTGGTTTGCTCAGGTTTGCCTTGACAGAACTGCTTAAAAGCAACTAATTGCTGATGGGTAAAATCATTATCTAATTCATCGGCACAGGCTAAGTGGGTTGCTAGCACCAAGTTGTCCGCAACATTGCTCGATTGTGTTAAGGCGGTGTAGGCTTGTTCTGCCTCTGACAGCTGAAACCCTAGGCGATGCATGCCGGTATCCACTTTTAGCCAAACGTTTAATGGTTTGTCTAACACAGCCTCGGTGAGCATTTGTAATTGCAGTTGATTCTGTACCACAATCCAAAAATGTTGAATTAACGCTATTTGCAGTTCATCGCGGTTATACAATCCCTGCAATAGCAAAATAGGCGTGGTAATACCCGCTTTGCGCAATGCTAGGCCTTCCTCAATACTCGACACCCCAAAAGCCGGTGCCAATCCTTCAAGGGCTTGGGCGACTTCTACTGCACCATGGGCGTAACCATTGGCTTTAATGACCGCCATAGTCTGAGAAGCAGGATCAATATTATTAACCAGTCGATAGTTATGCCGTAGCGCGGCTAAATCAATGATGGCTTGTGCAGGACGACTCAACCGACACACTCCTTATGTAGAGGTTCAAACATCAATAAGAAAACTTATGTTGAGTATAGATTTGCATGGCGCGCAACCACATTGGACCAATCTTGCCATCGGCAACCGGTTGACCATCGAGCTCAATGACTGGTGCGATATCTTTGCTGGAGCTGGTTAGCCAAACTTCATCGGCATCGCGCACTTGATCCATGCTGATAGCACATTCTTGCACTTCAATACTGCCATCTTTACGCAAAATATCTAACAGCATATAGCGGGTAATGCCCGGCAACAGATGGTTATCTAATGGTGGGGTTTTAATGACGCCATTTTTTACAATAAACACATTACAACTGCTGGCTTCGGTAAGCTGCTGTTGCTGATTAAATAAAATGGTTTCATTTACACCTTTGGCAAAACCTTGTTGATAATGCAGCACATTACCTAACAACGACGTCGTTTTAATATTGCAATGCTGCCAGCGCATATCTTCGCTACTGACCACGCGCAAGCCCTTGGCTTTTGCCAAATCAGCACTTGGCGCTGGCGGTAATTCATAGGTAAACAAAAATACAGTTGGTGTAACATTATCGGGGAAAGCATGCAGGCGTTTAGTATCAGCACCGCGACTAATATGGATATACACCCCAAGATCGCCACTGCCATTTTGTTCAATTAGAGAGGTAACGACTTCTCGCCATTGCTGCTCGGTCCAATCATGTTTTAACTGAATAGTCTGCATGCCGCTTTGAAAACGTTGAATGTGGGCGCTAAAACCTACCAGCTTGCCCCCATAAGAAGGAATAACTTCATACAAACCATCGCCAAATAAAAAGCCCCGATCTAACGGCGAAATTCGCGCCTCTGTAAGCGGTAAATATTCACCATTTAAATATGCAATGCTCATAAGATGGACAGCTTCCTAGGGTTAATAATAAGTGTTAACAATTGGGATTTTAATAATAGGCTGAATGGTAATGTAATCCGCCCCTCACTGACAATGGACCAGCGAGATAATTCTCTACTTTTGCCATTTTAATTAATGACCTGCAGTCACTAACCCACGCTATATAATGCCGTGGTTTGTAATTTTTGCTGTGCTTGTAGTAACAGCCCTCGAGCAGTATTAGCACCGATGGGTTGAAAACGCACCAACGTACCGGCGGCACATTGGGCTAATTCAGCCAAATCCAGCGACAATACCGCGCCCATTTTAGGGTAGCCGCCAATGGTTTGGTGATCATTCATCATCACTATGGGTTGGCCATCTGCAGGTATTTGTAAAGCGCCTAAAGCAATCCCCTCAGACAATAATGATTGAGATGAGAGGCTCGCTGAGTGCTTAGCGAATGTATCGTCAGTAGCAATGAGTCGATAACCCATGCGATCACACTGCTGTGAGACCTTAAATTCATTAGCAAAAAACGCCCGTTTATAAGCTCTACTAAACAATTTATGCTGACTGCCAATTACCACGCGCAAACACACAGTTTGTTTGAATTTAGACCTATAGGCGTAGGGCAACATCAGTTTAGGCACCTGATTATCGCCACAAGCAATTTTTTGTTTGGCCACAAGCGCTTTACCGTTAATGCCCCCCAAACCTTCGCGCACTACCGTAGCAACACTGCCAAATTGAGGAGTGACGAACAATCCACCGGCAATAGCAATATAACAACGCAGTCCCTGCTGTGTATGACTACATTTCACCACCTGCCCTGCTTTTATCGATAACGTTGTCCACATCGGCGCAGGCTCATCATCAATAGTCACCGCTACATTGGCACCGGTAATCGCGATACAGCTGGCTTGCTCACACACGAAGCTAAGGCCACCTAAGGTAGATTCAATTAAAGGACTGTTATCGTCGTTACCGCATAAGCGATTCGCCCACATAAAGGATAAACGGTCTAACGGGCCGCCTTCAGTAATGCCTAGTGATGAATAACCGAAACGACCGCCATCCTGCACAAGGCTCAACATGCCGGCATGCACAATGGTTAATTTGTTAGTGCTGTTGTTTCCTGCATCCATCAGAATGTCCCATCCCCGACTCCATTCAATATCCCGCCTAAGGCGATATATTCCTCATAATCAACGGCACGAAAACCTACTTTATCACCAACGGCAAAGGGCATCGCTGGTTCACTGTTTACATCAAACAGTAATTGCGGACAGCGGCCAATAATATGCCAGCCACCGGGGGATTCAGCGGGGTATACAGCAGTTTGTTGATCGGCAATTGCCACTGCACCTTTAGGTACTTTAACCCTAGGAGTGGCCATACGCGGAATCGCAATACGCTCATCCACAGTGCCTAAATAGGCGAACCCTGGCGCAAAGCCAATGGCGTAAACTACATATGTTTGCTGCTGGTGTAATTCAATTACTTGCTGTTGGGTCAATTTGGCGTGCTCGGCAATAATGGCCAGATCGAGTGCCACCTCTTCACCGTAATACACTGGCAGCTCAATTTCATTGGCTGCAGTTTCTGGTAGCTGAGGATATTGCCCTGGCTGTGGCAGCAATAATTGCTGAATACGTTTGCGTAATTGTTGGTGGCTAATTTTATATACATCAAAGCAAATTAATAACGACGCATAGGATGCCGTAGTATCAATAATAACCTCAGCTAATTGTTGTTTAACTTGGGTTTGTAAGGCACACACTTGCGCTAACACATCGGCGGATTGGCGTTGCTCAAAATGCACCATCAGGGTACTTTCACCTGCAACACTTATACGCATGTATTCACCAACTGACGAATATCCGCCATCACCAGCACGGCTTCTGCATTGTCGCCATGTACACATAGAGAATCAGCACGAATGGCCAAGTTGTTACCACTTTGGGTAGTTACCCTGCCCTGCTCACATAACTGCTTAACTTGTGCCAAAGTAGCGGCTTGATCATGTACCGCTGCGGTCTCGGTGCGCGGGACTAATAAACCATTGTCTTGATAACAACGGTCGGCAAAGGCTTCAAAATACAATGCTAAACCAAACTCTTCGGCTTCACGCTGAATTAGCTCGGTCTGGTTATTGGCCAACACCATTAATTTCAGGCGTTTATCATAACCATTAACGGCAGCCATCACTGCTTTACGTACCAGTGCATTGGCCATCATATCGTTATACAACGCGCCATGGGGTTTAACGTAATCGATGCTAAGCTCAAGGCTTTGAGTCAGACCTTGTAAGGTATTAATTTGAGAATGAATAAGTTGGATGATTTCATCTTCGCTAAGCGCCATAGAACGGCGGCCAAAATGTTGTCTATCCGCATAAGATGGATGAGCACCGATAGCCACGTTATGTTGTTTCGCCGCCACTAAAGTGGCATGCATAATTTGCACATCACCTGCATGTAACCCGCAAGCAATGTTAGCCTGATCAATATAGGCCATGACTTGTGCGTCGGTACTCGCGCCTTCGGCTAAATCACAATTAAGTTTCATTGCGCTATGACCATTTCCACTCAAACTCCGCGCCAATCCACTTTGACGGCTTTTTGCAAATGCTGCTGGTAAAAATCAACTAACGATTGAATATCGGCGAACGACGGTTCTAGTTGTTTTGTGGCTAAAAATTCAGGGTTATACAATTTAGACGCTGAACGCTCACCCAAATCACAGGCAAAGGTCACAATGCGTTTTCCTGGGCCTTGGTGCAATGCAGCAAACAACGCACCTGCTACATTCAATGCGCTGCTACTGCCTAATAACAAGCCATCATGCTGCTGCACATGTTTGGCAACCGTTAGAATATCCGCATCGCTAAGATTGAGTGCATAATCCACCTCTGCCTGACGAAAATTTTCCACCAGCCGCATAATACCAATGCCTTCGGTAATAGAACTACCCTGATTTTTGTATTCGCCGTTTTGCAAAAACTGAAAAATACCAGAGCCGTCTGGATCCACTGCCCATACTTGCAACTGACTATGCTGTTCCTTCAAATAACGTGATGTACCACCAATAGTGCCGCCAGTACCGGCTACCGACACCAAAATATCCATATTGCCTTGCATCTGTTGCCAAATTTCTGGGCCAGTATGTAAATAATGGGCGCGGAAATTACTTAAATTTTCAAACTGATTAGCCCACCAATAGTTGGAGTCTTGTTCGGCAATACGCCGAGCTCGATGATAGAAATGTTCAGGATTTGCAAAAGGACAAGGATCAACGGTTTTTAGCTCGGCACCAAACAGGCTGATCATCCGTTGTTTTTCCGGCGACTGATCATTGGGCATAACCGCTAGTGCTTTTAAACCAAAGGCTTTGGCCACCACTGCCAAACCGATACCGGTATTACCGGCAGTACCTTCGACTATTGTCATACCCGGTTTGAGTTCGCCTTTTTCCATGGCGTCTTCAACCATTTGCAAGGCCGTACGGTCTTTAATGGAGCCACCAGGATTTTGAAATTCACACTTAATGAATATCTCGCAGCCGGTTAATACCGACAGCGATGGGATTTTTACAAGATCGGTATTGCCGATTAATTGGCTAACATCATTGGCACATTTCATTAAGTAGGTTCCATCATCTGGGATTATCTCTGCATTACAGCATTTAATAGGCATTAACTTAAGTCATTTTCAAAGCGAAACCTATTTTCTTATGTCTTTAGTTGTTCCTGCCGATGTAATCTGTTCAACTAGTTAAATAACAAAATCAAGAACATAGCCTATGCCAACACATCTTATTGCGATAGCCGCCGAACTTATCTTACTGGTCACCGCCTTTTCCGTGGCCCTTGAATTGTTGGGTCAAAAACATTGGCCAGCCAAACTAGCGGCACTGTGCATTAGTCTAGTGGGCATTGCCGCCTCACTTGGGGCTTTGCGCTACGCCGAACTGGATGTAGTGCAATACCATGAGCTTGCTAGCGGTATTGCTGGCCATGTGGGCATGGTTGGCTTTGTGGTGTTATTGGCATTAAAAATAAATCGCCAACAATGTTCAAACTTGTGGTTCTACGGTTTTGGGGCTGTTTCTTTAGTGGGTTATGCATTTGCGTTGGGTTATTTAAAAGACGTTGCGCTTATTGTCAGCATGTTGCTTTTAGCAGTGTCTATTAGAAAGCAGCAATTGCCAGGCTATCATTTTTTTACTGCGCTAATTGCGTTGTTTGTTGGCGGGGGTTTGGCGCTGAACGGCTTTACTTCAGGCAGCCTTAACGAAGCGCTGTTTCATTTGTGTATCGCCGCAACAATACATCAGTACCATCGGCAATTTTGTTATAGAATATAGGTTGTTCTGATTATCTAGCTATTCGAGAGTTTCCTATGTTGCAAGTGGGTAAAATCAACCACCTTCAAGTTAGTCGTATCATGCCTTACGGCGTATTCCTCACCGATGAGGAAAACAATCAAGTTTTACTACCTAACAGCCATACGCCTGATGGCGTTGCCGAAGACCAATGGCTAGACGTTTTTGTCTATCATGATGCTGAAGGCAATCTGATGGCCAGCAGTGACAAACCTAAAGTGCAACTCAATCAATGTGCTTTCCTAAACGTTGTAGCCGTAAGACCCATTGGCGCCTTCTTAGATTGGGGTATAGAAAAAGACCTGTTTGTGGCTAAAAACCAGCAAGAAGTCACCATGCAGGAAGGCCAAAAATATGTGGTTTATGTTTATCTAGATAGACAAACTGGGCGCATCGCTGCCTCAAGCAAACTATATGAATATTTAGAAGAAGAGTCCTTTGATTTTAAAGTCGACCAACAAGTAGACTTACTCATCAGTAATCGTACAGATATGGGTTATAAAGCGGTAATCAATGGCACGCACCTTGGTTTGATATTTAAAGATGAAGTGTTTAAACCCATTAAAATTGGTCAACAAATAAAGGGCTACATTCGTAATGTCCGCGAAGATGGCCTTATTGATCTTAGCTTGCAACTGCATAACGCTGAAGGGCGTAATGATTTAGGCTCTCAGATTATTGCCCATTTACAACAAAATGACGGTGTATCGGTATTAACCGATAAGAGTAATCCCAACGATATCTATAAAGTATTTAACGTCAGCAAAGGCGCCTATAAAAAGGCTTTAGGCCTACTTTATAAACAAAAGCGTATTATGATTACTAAGGATAAGGTTCAACTGCTTAACTAAATTTAACAGTATTCAGATTTAATAAGGAATCACCTTGCCGATTCTACTGTGGTTTGCTTTTAGCTTATTCAGCGTCGTATTTTGTTACGGCGTGGCTAAATACAAAGGCGCTAATGCTCGTTTTTGGATCGGTATGGCAATGTTCTTCGGGCCTTTAGCGATGCCGTTTGTCTTTTTAGCTCGAAAGCAAAAACCTAGTACGCGGTTATAAGTAACCTGAACTTAGGATAAGTAGCCTGCGCGCAACTGTTGCTTTTCTTGTGCCGTTAAAAAAGCCGCTTCAACACCGTTGCTTTGCACCTGATCTAACTGCTGCTGCGATAAACCGATCACCTCTTTCGCCACCTGATATTCGTTGGCTAAATCAATGTTAGATACAGCTGGATCATCGGTATTCAGGGTGACCATTATATTGTGCTGCAAAAAGGTTTTCATGGGATGGTCAGCAATATTTTGCACTGTCGCGGTTTGATAATTAGACGTAGGGCATGATTCAACGGCAATTTTATGCTCTGCCATATATTCCATTAACTTCACATCGTGACGTGCAGCCACACCATGACCAATGCGGGTGGCCCCTAGTAAATTAATTGCATTCCAGATACTTTGTGGGCCGTCGGCTTCACCGGCATGCACACTAATATTCCAGCCGGCATCTCGCGCTTGTTTAAAATGACTGAGAAATAACGGTGCAGGATAACCTAATTCATCACCGGCTAAATCTAATGCGGTTATCTGTTGTTTGCAGTTAAGCAACGCATCCAATTCACGTTGGCAAGTCTTAGCACCAAAGGTACGGCTCAAAATGCCGATTAAATTACATTTAACCCCAAAATCTTTAGCACCAGCTTGAGTACCAGCAGCGACTGCTTCAACTACGGCGGTTAGATTTAGGTCAAAGGTCATACCCATATAATGAGGCGAAAAACGTAGTTCGACATAATCCAATTGGGAGTTTTTGGCGTCCTGCATATTCTCATAGGCGATGCGATAACAAGCGTCCACATCGGCCAGCACCGACACCCCATAATCCAGTTTTTGTAAGAAGGCGAGTAAATCACTAGTTTGATCCTGAATCTGCGTCAGTGGGATCAATGCTTCTAAGGAGTCCGCCGGTAGCGCAATGTTATGTTGCTGAGCTAAATCCCATATGGTGCTGGGGTGAATATTGCCATCTAAGTGGCGATGTAAATCGACTAACGGTAAGCGCGGATTATGCATTACTGATCCCATCCATAGTATTGATTTATTGTATTGGCTAAAGCCTGTTAAGGGCAGCGTGCTAACTAGCCTTTGTTTTGGGCTATCTTCGCCAAACAGGCTGGTAACACAATACTGTTATAACGATTGGCATATTCTCGCACTTTATTCCAAGAAATGGGTTGTCTGGATTCAAGAATATCTGACGACTGGGGTAAATATTTTAGTCCACAATATTGCTCTACTTGATGACTATCTTGATTCGCAAAACCAATAATGCCAACACCACGGCGGGATTCAGTCCATAGGGCCACATCTTTATTATTGATGGCCAATTGGGCATCGGCGGCAGCCTGATTATAATTAGGTTCAAAGTGGGGAAATTTATGCTTTAACGGTTCTGGTTCAACAACAACTATTGGCTCTGGCGTTGCAGCGACCTTTGACCCATCGCCATTGCTGGCACAGCCTGACAATCCAATCAGCAATAACCCCATCACAACAGGGGTAACATCATTCAATTTCATTTCTTCGCCTCATTAATCGGTAAGTCATCAATAGACACAATAAATAAAGTTGCCATGCCATGATACTGCCACCTCCTGATGAATTAGAGCTTGGTGGCGTTGGTGTTGGCGTAGGTATGGAGGGAACCGACGCAGCGTTTACCGTAACACTGACGTTGGCAGTAGCAACCGTCCCCACATTATCTTCAATACTATAACTGAAACTATCATTACCACTAAAACTAATGGCCGGCGTATAGCTAATATTATTATCACTGATTATAACGCTACCGCTACCGTTATAATCAACACTCACAAGACTAATCGCTTCACTATCATTTATCAGCACATCCAATAGATTGTTTGACGAATCTTGTTGCACCACATAGCTATCATCATTAGCAACCGGTGGAACATTAGGATTTTCAATTATATTAACGGTTACCACTGCGCTGGCTGATGCACCATCAGGATCGCTAATAGCATAACTAAAACTGTCTTCACCAAACACCCCAATGGCTGGGGTAAATAAAATCGAATTATTGCTAATCACAATGTTGGCGCTACCGGTGTAATTAACCTTACTGATGCTGATGGCATCTTCATCCACATCGCTATCATTGGCAATGACATCAAATTGATTGTTTGTTGAGTCTTGATCAACCTCATAATGGTCATCAACTGCTACAGGTGCTCGATTGGGTGAGGCAACAATAGTGAAGGCGCCGTTATTCACTGCATAAAAAATGTTATCGCTACATTTAAGCATTAAGCGCGCTGATGTGGTTAAACCTGATACGTTCAATTGCACATCATGCTCACCGTCATTAGCAATTCCCTCAGCAATTAATGTAGAAAAACCTTGGCCGTTGTTAGTGGATAACCACAGATCCACCTGCGTGCAATTAATAGGCGCAATATCGGTATCCCCAACATCCCACTGCACCGTATTAACCGCTTGATTAAACCAGGTATCTAATGCTTTGGGGGCTAATACTTGCAAAGGCTCAGCGTTCAATGTCGTCTGAATTTGCATCTCATCAATTGCCACACCACCTTGGTTGTCGCGCACTGTTAACTTAAAATTTAAGCTGCGTTCAGTAGTCGGCATGGCTTCACCTTTAGTGCTGGTGCTATTAACCACATCAGACAGGATCGGGAAATAACGACTGGACGAGGTACGTGGTGGGCGACTACGAAACAGCGGCCGACTACCATCATCGGTGGCCATGGTCGCGGCACTATTAGTTGAACCACCTAAATCGAACTGCTCCCAACTATAGAGTAAGGGATCATTATCGGCATCGGTAGCACTGCCCTCAAGTACAAAAGGGCTGTTTGCAGGAATAATATAATCCGCACCGGCATCTGCTTCTGGTGCTGTATTACCGCCGTCAATATCTACCCCACAAGTGCGGAACGAACGTAAGTCATGATGTTGTTCTATGGAATGCACATGAAAATAATCATCAGCTGTCGAGGAAGATTGCAACGAGGGAATGTTTTCGTTTCCGCATAAACCAGCGTAAGACATGATGGTTGAGCCACTACCCGGCTCATAAGCATGGTTAGACGAACGACCACCGTCGCACGATCCACTAGTACCATTAAAAGAATGATGAGCACCAAGCTGATGGCCAATTTCATGGGCGACGAGATCGATATAAAAGCGGTCACCGCTAGGGTTACTTAAACCCGTCATACCATCGGCTTTACTGGCACTACTACAAATAACTCCAACACCGGCCAATCCACCGCCATCAGTATTTAGTACATGACCTATATCGTAATTATCATTGCCGATAGCGTCATCAAGAACGGTTTTAACCCTATCTATATCATCATTATCGTTTTGGAAGGGATCGCTACTACTATTGGTAAAGATCACTTTATCGTTATCGGCAGAGAGTACAAATTGCACGCCCATGTCCACTTCAAACACCTGATTTAACCTATTCACTACAGTAGCGAGTTCATCCAACACCGAGGCTACCGTACCTCCATGTTTACTGGCATATTCACCGCTGTTAGTAATGGCAATAGTGTATTGACGAATTTGACCGTCAGCTATTTTTGCCGCGCGTGCAGTACTTGCAGATAACTGATTCAACTCGTCGCTTTGAGAATCTTCCGAGACTAACACCCGTTCTTGGAATTGCGCTCTTGTCTGCTGTGTTGGGTCGAATAATTGATAGGTATTAGATTCATTTTTAGGCTGTAAATACAAACGTTGACCATCGATTTTGTAACTACCAAACAAGCCTTTAGGACCAAGTTCAAATTTACCTTTTATAGATTGGCCTTGATAAACCCCACTAGCATCATAGGTATACAATTGTGGATAGCGGCTGCTTAAGGATTCGGGCAGTACACTATTACGACGTAATGTCATGGAGAAAAAGTGACCATTAACATCGGGCACCGGCAACACAAAGGTGGATTGTTGCGCTGCCATGGCATCGACTAATGTCGACGCCAACTCGAATTCTTGTAACGCTCGAATTCCAGTTAGCTTAGCGGCCTGAGAGTTTGATTTTACTAGCGGCTGCCAGATTGTATTATCTAAGCGCCCCTGTCCTTGTGCATTAAGGCTAATAGCCAACCAGCAACCCATTAATAAATTAAACTTCATTTTCACCATTTTAGCATCAGCCCTTACTGCTTTATCTGCATACTGACCGGCATCACACCGGTTTATATTCAGTCTAGGCGAATTACGTGAATATACTATGAATGTGACCGACAGTTATTGCTGCCGGTACACTTAGGTTGAAAAATTCTATCGATTAAGACGATTTTCGATTAATGAATCCACCACGCCAGGGTCGGCTAATGTGGAAGTGTCACCGAGGTTTTGGTGTTCATTACAGGCAATTTTACGCAATATGCGCCGCATTATTTTACCTGAGCGGGTTTTCGGCAACCCACTGGTCCATTGCAATAAGTCCGGTGCGGCAATGGGGCTAATATCATCTTTCACCCATTGACGAACTTCAGTGGTAAGGGCATCGGTAATTTCCACACCATCGGTAGGCGCGAGGTACACGTAGATCCCCTGCCCTTTAATATCATGGGGGTAACCCACAACGGCGGCTTCGGCAATGGCAGGATGGGCCACCAACGAGCTCTCAATTTCAGCGGTACCTAATCGATGGCCGGAGACATTCAGCACATCATCAACACGACCGGTGATCCAGTAATAGCCATCCTCATCACGGCGGGCACCATCACCGGTAAAATATAAATTCTTATAAGTACTGAAATAGGTAAGCTCAAAACGCTTGTGGTCGCCCCACACGGTAATCATTTGTCCCGGCCATGAGCCAGTCATGACTAAGTTGCCGTCCACCGCCCCTTCTAAAAACTCACCTTCGTTAGACACCAGCGCCGGTTTTACACCGAAGAAAGGACGTGTAGCAGAGCCGGGTTTTAATTCTGTTGCACCCGGTAATGGCGTAATTAAAATGCCGCCGGTTTCGGTTTGCCACCAAGTATCCACAATGGGGCATAAGCCATTGCCAATTTTTTGATGATACCAATGCCAGGCTTCTGGATTGATAGGCTCACCAACACTACCCATGATCCGCAAACTATCGCGAGTGCTATTTTGGGTAGGTAAATCCCCTTTGGCCATTAATGCACGAATGGCGGTTGGCGCGGTGTACAAAATATTCACCTGATGCTTATCCACAATCTGCCCCATACGGCGCACATCGGGATAAGTCGGCACCCCTTCAAACATCAACGTGGTTGCGCCATTGGCTAATGGCCCATAAACGATATAACTATGACCGGTGATCCAGCCCACATCGGCGGCGCACCAGTAGATGTCACCATCATGATAATCAAATACATAATGATGAGTTAGCGAGGCATAGACCATGTAGCCACCGGTACTGTGCACCACCCCTTTTGGCCTGCCCGTTGATCCGGATGTATACAAAATAAATAAAGGGTCGCTGGCTTGCATCGCCTCTGGCGTACAATCAGCCGAAGCTTGTAAACATAGCTCCTGCCAACAGAGGTCTCGCTCAGGTGTCCAGGGTTGATCATTACCCGGCTGCTTAAATACCAGCACGCTTTGTACGCAATCAGTACCGTCACGCTCTAGGGCTTTATCGACGTTTTGTTTCAGCTGCACTAAGTTACCACCGCGCTTACCCACATCGGCGGTTAAGATTAATTTCGCGCCGCAATCAATTACCCTATCGGCAATGGCATTAGGTGAGAAACCACCAAAAATCACCGAGTGAATGGCACCAATTCGTGCGCAGGCCAGCATCGACATGGCTGCTTCTGGGATCATCGGCATATAGATAATCACTCTATCGCCCTTGCCAACCCCTTGCGCTTTCATCACATTGGCTAAACGGCTTACCTGATCTTTTAACTGAGCATAGGTGATCTTGTCATCGTCTTTAGGATCATCGCCTTCCCAAATAATCGCCACTTTACTGGGGTCTACATCGGCATGGCGATCCACACAGTTATAACAAGCATTCAGCTCGCCGCCGGCGTACCAATTAATACGAATATCCCCCGGCGCATAGCTGCAATTGCTTACCTGCTTAAAAGGCGTAGACCAATCAATACGTTGTGCCTGCTGTCGCCAGAAACCATCTTCATCGTTAACCGATTGTTGATACAAGCGCAGGTATTCGTCGTTATTGGCATAGCTAGCTTGTTGAATATTGGCAGGTACAGGGTAAACAGGATCCGTCATGAAAGTGCTCCGAAAAATAGCGTCAGTTCAGCTAATGGGTCAACTAAAAGTTCAGCTGAAGATAACAACTTAGAATAGGCTGACCTTAACGGAAAATCATCCACGGATAAACTGATCTTCAATGAATTATTTAACAAAATGTTAAAAATAAATTTACTCAACAGCAGCAACGCAAAAATCCTCAGTTAACAGCGGCCGTTGCTTTAGGTAGAATGCACGCCTTTATTGATGCAGTGCGGCAAACTACCACTATGATTTCTTCGGCTAAAGACGCTATTTATTCTCAACCTCAGGTGCAAACCGATGACTTTCGCTTTGACCAAGCGGTGGCTGAAGTATTCCCCGATATGATCCAGCGTTCGGTTCCCGGCTATACCACAATAGTGGATAGCATTGGCCAACTGGCAGTCAATTACCAACAAACCGACAGTAACTATTACGACTTAGGCTGCTCACTAGGTGCGGTGAGTATTGCCATGCGCCGCTGCATTACTGCCGATAATGCCAAGATAATAGCGGTAGATAATTCCAGCGCCATGATTGAACGCTGCCAACGCCATGTGGATACCTTCAAATCGGCTATCCCGGTAGAGATTATTTGCGATGATTTACAAAACGTCGCTATAGAAAACGCCGCAGTGGTAGTAATGAACTTCACCTTACAATTCATTGCCCCTGAACAACGCCAGCAGATTATTCAACGTATTTACGCTGGTTTAAAACCCGGTGGTATATTGGTGCTGTCCGAAAAGCTCAGCCACGGCAGCTCTGCCGGTAATGAGCTGTTGATTGATTTACATCACGAATTTAAACGCCGTAACGGTTACAGCGAATTAGAGATTAGCCAAAAGCGCACCGCCCTAGAAAACATCATGCAAACCGATAGCTTTGAAACCCACCAACAGCGTTTACATCAGGCCGGTTTTAGCGACGTGGTAATGTGGTTTAAGTGTTTTAACTTTGCATCCCTAGTAGCGATAAAATAACTAGCAAAAAATAAGGCAACCCGATTAGCATGAGTAATCTTTGGTTTTCAGCGTTTTATAAACACATCGCCAATAGCCCCTTAAGCCGTTGGCTTGAAGTGCTACCCGCGCAAATAGCCCACTGGCAACAACACCAACACGGCGAGTTTGGCAAATGGCAACGCTTGCTAGAAAAACTCCCTGACACCACGCCATCAATTATTGAATTGGCCAAGCAGGTCAAGTTTGGTGTGGCTACAGATATTGACGACTACCAACAAAAACAAATAGAAGGCTTACTCAAACAGTTTATGCCGTGGCGCAAAGGGCCATTTTTCATCCACGACATTCATGTGGATACCGAATGGCGATCGGACTGGAAATGGGACCGGGTCAGCCCACACATCAGTGATTTAAAAGACCGACATGTATTAGATATTGGCTGTGGCAGCGGCTACCACATGTGGCGCATGCTGGCACAGGATCCGAAAATGGTCGTCGGTGTTGACCCCACCGCGCTATTTTTAGTGCAGTTTCAGGCAATCAAACATTTTAACCCCGACCCGCGCATTCACTTAATGCCCGTAGGCGTTGAACAACTGCCCGAAATCAAAGCCTTTGATACGGTGTTTTCCATGGGCGTATTCTACCACCGCAAAAGTCCTATAGAGTTTTTGCAGCAACTAAAATCACAATTACGTCCCGGCGGCGAATTAATACTAGAAACCCTAGTCGTCGAAGGCGATGAGAACACGGTATTAATGGCAGGCGACCGTTATGCACAAATGCGCAACGTCTGGTTCTTACCCAGCACCGCCGCCCTGACAGTATGGATGCAACGCGTGGGCTTTAAAGACATTAAAGTCGTAGACGTGGACCAAACATCATTGCAAGAACAACGTGCTACAGAATGGATGACAGGGCAATCCCTGCAGGACTTTTTAGATCCTGATGATGTGAATAAAACCATTGAAGGGTATCCAGCGCCCCTAAGAGCGACCATTATTGCTACGGTTTAGTTTGTGACAACATTCGCTGTAGGTCGGCATTTATGCCGTCTTATAAGCTTTGCCCAGAATTATGCATAGATCAAGCTGCTCGTCGGGCTAAAGCCCGACCTACATCCGAATCCGTTATCTGTAGGTCGGCATTTATGCCGTCAAAAAACGTTGCTAAAAATGCTATAAATAGAAACGAGCTATACTAAAAATATTTGGAAAAGCATTAAGGTAAATTGATGGCTTGGGCGGATTTAAAGAAAGGCCGTTTTTCGCAAGCCTACGGTGAATACTTCATTACTTTTAATTGTCACAACAACCGCGCTTATTTTAATGAATTCCATTTAGCTCATTTATTCTGCCAACAAATTCAAGTTAACGAAGCAACGTTTAATTGCACTTGGTTAGCTTGGGTGTTTATGCCAGATCATTTTCACGGTTTATTGCGTCTAGGAAAAAACTCTTCTTTATCTCAAATCATCGGCGATTTAAAAGGAAAGAGCGCCAATATTTTAAATAAGCAATTACAATGCAAAGGAAAATTTTGGCAATCCGCTTTCTATGATAGAGCCCTGCGAAAAGAAGAAGATAGAAAAAATATTGCTAGATACATCATTACTAATCCTTTACGGAAAGGGTTAGTAAAAACAATCGGTGACTATTCTTTCTGGGATTCTTCATATCTCACCTATCCTACGGGCTAAAGCCCGACCTACATCCGAATCCGTTAACTGTAGGTCGGCAGTTATGCCGACAACATATTGCTAATCAGCAAGTTAAAAAATAAGCTAAGGTTAAAGTATTCACTCAATACGGCCAAATGCCGTCTAATAAATTGTGAAGTTTCTCAGAGGTGTTATGGATAACGATGAATTCTTAAAAGAAGTCCTTCAAGATTTAGAAATTACTCAAGAAGACAGTGTAGAGCGTCTATTTGAGTTAAATTCTATTTTGGAGCTCAGTTTTTCCGCTATTGTAAGCGTTGTACGTCATGAAAAACAGTAATAGCCTCGGCCGTATCAAGTTCTACATGAATCGATTGCGTGAACGGCTTTGGGTGAAGCCTTTGGCAGTTTGTGCGCTGTCGATTCTTGGAGCTTTCTTGGCTGGCTTAGCTGATCAAGCTACTTATTCAGTAGCCATTCCCGATATTAGTGCGGAGTCAATTGAGACATTACTATCGATCATGTCAGCTAGTATGCTGGTGATAGCCGTATTTACAGTTGGGGCCATGCTATCTGCCTATACCTCTGTGAGCAATACCGCAACGCCCCGCGCGTTCTCTTTGGTCATCGCGGACGATGTTTCTCAGAATGCATTATCTACGTTTATTGGGGCATTTATTTTCAGCATCATCGCCCTCGTGGCCTTAATGAATGGCTATTACGAAAAACCTGGACGGTTTGCACTGTTTCTTCTAACCGTTGCTGTACTCGCCATAGTCATACTCGGTTTCGTTAGGTGGGTTGATCGCATAGCGAGACTCGGGCGTCTGGGTACAACAATTGAAAAGGTTGAGGAGGCTACAGCCAGTGCATTAACTGCGAGAGCTCAGCACCCGACTTTAGGAGCGAAGCAAACGAACGGCGATGAAACAGGGCTGCCCGTGTATGCATCAACGGTAGGCTATGTTCAACGTGTCGATCTGTCCAACCTACAAGCTTGGGCGGAACGAGTCGATCTCAATCTCACGGTGATCTCCCCACCCGGTACCTTTGTCTCGACCAGTCAACCACTAGCATTGGTTATGGGTGCAAAACATGATTTGGATATGTCGGGAATCATTAATGCTTTCGTCGTAGCTAAGGAACGCACGTTTGATGAGGATCCACGTTTTGGCCTGCTGGTACTCTCCGAAATTGCCAGTCGTGCGCTGTCTCCGGCAGTCAACGATCCCGGTACTGCCATCGACATTTTGGACACCTTCGTCCGACTGTTTACAGGATGGGCACATACCGTAGAGAAACGGCAAGAGAGCCCAGTCAAGTTCAGTAAAGTAGCGATGCCGGAGGTCTTACCTAAAGAAATGTTAAACGACGCATTCAATGCAATTGCACGCGATGGTAGTGGTATGTTGGAAGTCGCCCTGCGCTTGCAAAAAGCGCTTCAGGCGCTGTCTTTTCTTCGCTCCGCTGAGTTGCAAGATGCCGCAGTAGGCCGTGCGCAGTATGCACTTCGGCATTCTGAATTGATGCTTAAGTTGCAAGACGAAATTGAAGAGTTACAGCAATCTGCCATATGGATAGCAATGACAGAAGCAAATCATTTGAGCTTGGAGAGATAACAATTTAAACAAACAAGGTTAAATCGGCAGAGGGTTATCCCTCTCTGCCCCTTCGTCACATTTCTTACAAGCTAACTCAACACCCATTTTAGACTGACGGCCAGCTTCGGATATCACCCAAGGGCGATTCGTCCATGGTGGGTTATGGCGCACATGCTGATTGTGGCCGCAGGCTAATTCGGCCACCCAGTGCTGTTCTTCATCTAAGTGATAACCAATGATGGATTGCCGCATCAAAGAACCACTATCGAGTTTGATACCACAAGGGCAACGGTGCACGGCCTAGGATCATTTTTAGAGTATACAATGCGGCTTGTTCTTCACTAAGTTGATGACTCCAGCTAACTCGTTGTTTAGTGTTAGCGCCCTTGCCCTTTGAGGCATATTCCGCGTAGAACGTTGTGTTATGGGCATTGGGTTTAGACCAGTCATCCCAACCTTTTGCCACAATTGGTGCATCGATTTGGGTGTTGATAAAAACGGTTTTGGCAAACTCGCGCCATGGACGACCTAAATACACTTCACTGACGCCTTCTGCGGCGGTCAGCTTGCTATCAATAAACACCAAACCGTAGGGGATTTTTTCAGGTGTGGAAGCAGCGGTAATATAGGAGTTACTCTTAGCGTGAATAGTACAATGGTCAAACACCGCGGTGCCACCGCCAAAAATGAAATCGGTGGTACCTTCGACATAACAATTTTTAAAGTAACTGCGTTTACCCTCGCCGGTAACGTAGAGGGTGTCTTGATTGCCTAACAATTTAACGTTATCAAACAGCACGCGATCGGCATTGACTGCTACAGCGACAGCTTGCCCGACTTCACCGGCGGTGTTTTCAACGGTGAGGTTATAGGCGTGAAAGTCATTACCATCCACTTGTAAGGTTGGCGTGTGGAAGGTGCTATTACGACCAATATTAAGTTTATTAAAATGATCACCATAGCGAATAATGGTGTGTTCCACCGACTCCCCCACAAACGTCAATTTTGGGGTCCATTCATACACATGGACTTTTTCATGATAAATGCCATTTTTAATTTGAATGGTAATGGGCTTATCCACAAAGGCTTTAGCATTATCAATGGCGGCCTGAATGCTTTTATACTCAGCCGTGCCATCTTGGGCTACCGTCATATGATAATCAATAGCCCCTTGCGCCAATGAACTTAAGCAAAACAATAGGCTACCAATAAAAATCGATGTGCTGTTTATTCTGAACATAAACCGTTTAACCTTACATGTCTGTTTTGTGTCGCTTTATTTAAAAACCTGCATTTTTTCAATCAAGTCATCAATCCTATATGTATTTTCTAATGGTGAACGTAGTTCATCCATACCTGCTCCTTGGGCTTTAGCTAAGGCGGCAATCCGCCCTTGTTTATTAAATAATCCCGCAGGGACAGTATTGGCAATGTCGTCGCTATAGGCTTCTTGTGCTGAAATAATCTGCCAACCTTTTTGCCGTAACGCACGGACTAAATCATCAACAAATAGCGCCGCTAAATCGTTCTCATGTAATAACAATACATGTTTCGGGGAGCGCCCAATATATTGCATAGCAAGGTTATCGTAATGCTCAACACTTTGCACAAGCACATCCACATATAACTGTTGCAAAGCATGCATATCGACTTGCTTATCGGCGACTAAGGCCTTTTGAAATTGCGAATCCAGATACCAATCAAAGCTATCCACGGTCACATAACCATTACGATAACCAAGCTGTTTAAGATTGGCTAAAATAGTGTTGAATTTGTAATGGCTGTCACCTTCATGCAAATACGGGAAACGATAAAAATCCCGAGCGTTGTCAAACTCCCCTAACAGCGCATGAGATTGCTTTAAATCCGCTAAAAACACCTTGAGTTCAGATTTATCTGCTGAGATATGATTGTGACTATGATTAGCTAATGTATGCCCAGCCTGCTGATAAGCGAGCAAGCGTGAACGATTAGCTGGAGTAATATGTGATGTGGTACAAAAAAACATAGCCTGTTTAACACCAGCGATTTGCAAACTGTTTATCAAAACTTGAGTGCGCTCGTTACCGCTAAAATAAGCGGTATCCGCCCGTGGCGCATCATCAAAGGTCAATGCAATACTTTTGCTTGTCGTCGAACTTTCGCCGACCGCGCCCTCAGTCTGTGCAAATGCCATTGTTTGCATCAGAAAAATTAAACTACAAAGTACCCTGCTCATTGCTCTACTTTCCCTTTCATCGCCAATATGTATTTCCTGAGTAAATCAAAAACACCGAGCATAACAACTTAAGGTTTTGTTTCACTGTTTATATTTCTCTTCAACTTAATATTAATTAAGGTATGGTCTTAATTTGTATGCATTTGCTTGCAGCAAAAATCAGGAGTCAATATGTTAAAGATTTATCCTCACTTATGCTTTGATGGTCAATGCGAACAGGCCTTCACTAAATACCAAAAACTATTTGGCGGCGACATTGTAACGATGATGCGCTACGGCGAATCTCCTATGGCAACGAAAGTGGATGCCCAGCAGCACAATAAAATCATTCATGCATCATTGCTTATTGGTGAAGTAGAGCTAGCGGGAGCGGATATGCTAACGGCAGATTATCTTAAACCACAGGGCTTTTTTGTGATCATCAATATTCAAGACTTTAACCAAGCCAAAGCTACTTTCAGCGGGCTGGCAGAAAAAGGCGAGGTTAAAATGGCCTTTGCAGAAACCTTCTGGAGTAAAGGTTTTGGGGTAGTTATCGACCGCTTTAATATCCCATGGGAAATAAACTGTGGGGAAGCCTAGTCTACGATTGTTATCTCTATTATTTAAGCTAAACGTATTTAAGCATTCTGTTACGGTTAATACCCGTTGAAACCTCAAGAAAATTTAAGATCATCCTCAGACTACCTTAAGGTAAAGTCCATAAAATATTCACTTGTTTTATATTGAGAAGTAAAAACATGCTGAAGTATTACCGCAATGTAGCCTATGTATTAGTTTTGCTTATTGTGAGCGTTTGTACGGCAGCTCAAAGTCATGATGAGTCAGCTGCTTGTGACCAAAGCGGCCGTATCACCTTCACCGCCAATCCTATTTTTGATTTAACCGACAACGACAGTATTTTTTTACACCGTTGGGCGAACTTTCTGCATGTCGATACCAAAGTCGCTACTTTAAAAAATGAAGCGGCTTTTTTTATTAACAAGTGTGAAGTTAACGCAGCAGACTTAGCTGAGTTAGAACGTCATTTACGTAATACCCGCTATATTCGCGACGCTAAAGTTGAATTCGATAAAGACAAGCATATTAGCGTAAACACTTGGGATAACTGGTCATTAATGCCAACCCTCAGTGCGGGCCGCAAAGGCGGAAAAAACAAATTTGAATTTGGTTTTCAAGAACGCAATTTATTAGGTTTGGGCATCAACGCCAAACTGGAATACTTTACCGACAGCCAACGCTCTGGCTATAAGCTAGATACCACATTTCCGTTATCTATGGGCAACAATACCGAGGCTAATTTCCGGTTAGTCGACAGCGACGATGGCGAATACTATGGTGCCTTTTTACAAAAGAAATTCGTTAGTTTTGATACACCCTACGCTTTTAAGATTGGGGCCTCAGAGTCGACGTTTAATGATACTATTTTTCAAAATGGTAAAGATAAGTCCACCTTCACACATCAAACAAAATTCGCTACCGCTGAAGGTGGTTGGCTGTATCAAGACAATCAAAACAGCACCTTACGTTTTAATGTTGGCCTGACCCAAGACAGCCATTACTTTGAATACCTTGACGCTAAGCACAGCATTGATGAGCCAATTATTCCCCTTGATCGGGATTTTCTATACCCCTTTATTGGTATCGATTATCAACAAAAAGACTACCGGAAGCTGCAAAACATTCATTTAATCAACCACATTGAAGACTTCAATTTTGGTTGGCAATTTACCGGTAAACTGGGTACCTCGATTAATAGTAGTCAAAACGCTGCTAGTCTGATTTGGCAAGCGGAAGTCAATAAAGGTTTCTCGTTATCTCCCGAGTCTCTATTGTTGATGCAGTTACAGGTGGAAGGTGAACAATATGACACCCGCCCTAATCGCTTACTCAGCAGTTTAACCAGCGAATTTTTCTATCGTTTTAACCCGCAATGGGCCTTTCATTTTAAAAATACCAATGTGATCAGCAGCCACCAATACATAGAAGACCCTGTCAGTTTGGGCGGTGATACTGGTTTACGCGGCTACCCAGTGCAATACCAACACGGTGACAAAAGCATTTTATTTAACACTGAAATACGCTACTACCCGCATATTAATATTTATAAAGTGCTTGAGCTGGGTGCAGTAGGCTTTATTGATACCGGTAAAGCATGGGATGCAATTAACAGCGGCAATGTGGAAAACAAGTGGCTGAATTCAGTAGGTATTGGCGCACGTTTGTATTCGTCCCATTCCAGTGAAGCTAAGGTTATTCACATCGACTTAGCTGCACCGTTATCTAACAGCGACTCGGTAAATACCTACGAGTTTCGCGTCACCACAAATTACTCTTTCTAAATCAAATAGCCTTGGGTTATTAATGGTGAGACCCGTTACAACAAAAAACGCCACTCACCTCGACTTACGAAATGGGCGGCGTTTATAAGATAGCGCTTATAACTCTCTAATTATCGATGCTTATTTTTTTCCATTACTGATTTAAAATAAGCGCCCTGTTTGGTGGGTGTATAATCCCAATCACTGATCATCATCGGTCCCCAATCGGGATCAAAGACCCAAGTTGTCCAAGATGCACCGATTTTTTCAAGGTAATCGGTAATGATCGGCCCATAACTACCATCATTAATCACGGGAATATGCGCACCCGGCTCGCCTTCACCGACAAAACCAATTTCAGTCGCTAACAACGGATACTTCTTAGCCACGAAGCCCCAAGTATCCTCCCAACTTTGAATATACGGCGGTTTACTTTTCATGGGATAAGGATGAGCAATATAGGCAATACCTTGTGCATCAATAGGGTCATCTTTTACTGGACGTAAATCATAAGCCCAGTTAAAACCCGCGACAGCAGGAATAACGTTGCGGTCATGAGAATATATTAAACCAATAATTTCCTCGTTAATCGCTTTCCACTCCGCCCAACTCACTTCTCCAAGTTGCCCATTATAAGTGGTTGGCTCGTTGAAAATTTCATACACAGCAATGGTCGGTACATCTTTGTAGCGATAAGCAATACTGCGCCAAAACTGCATGGTTTCACTTTTATCGGTGATATACATGGGGTGTTGATACAAACCGTCACTCAAATTACCAATTGAATGCCAGTCTAAAATTAAATACAAATCACGAGCATTCGCCCAGATCACGGCTTGATCAATAAGCTGCATGTAGGCTTCTGCTCCATGCTTGCGCCAAGCGACGGGATGCACCGGTACACGTACCGCGTTGGCCCCCCATTGCTGAATAACATCAAAGTGCGCTGCAGACCATTTTCCCTGAGTCACCAGTTTATCGGGGTCGGAAATATTCAAACCTTGTAAAACCACCGTTTTACCTTGTTCATTCACCAATTTATTACCTTTAACTTTGATGAACGCTTGTTTTTTTGTTAACTGTGTTTGGTCAAATGTGCTGGGATAAGGTTCATCCCACCAGCCTTGACGTGGCGCATTACTAGTCTCGGCCAGCGCTTGATAACTGACCAGCACGCTAAATCCGATTGCCCAAATATTAGTTAATTTCACGTTTTTACTCCAAAATTGTTGACCGTCTCTACTTCATCACCTGACAAAACAGCATAAAACCAACACAATGTTAAAAAATTGCATGTCATTTGTAAAAATTATAATAACCCAAGATAAATAATCCGTGTAATTTTTACTTACACAATGATATTTTGAGTATGAAAAATATAATAAGGGGGGACTAAAAATGAAACTAACACAACGCACAACCTCATCAATCGCCATACTAAAATGGCTGATAGCCAGTTTGCTACTGCTCAACAGTAGCCAGTTGATTGCGCAAGACCAATTAAATAGCCAATATTTTTACTTTATGAACGGTAATACCGTTGGTGGCTGGGGTTTAACCTTAGGCGATAAGCAAAACTGGGTATTACCTGTCGCCAATAAAGACGCGGTCTCTGCAGATAAACAACTGACCATTTCAACCAGCACTTATAAAACCGATGGTGATGCCATTAACTTAAAATGGTCCCGGAAAAAAGGCAAAGGCCAATTTGCCATATACGGTTCAGCGGTTGATTTATCCGAAGTCGCACACCGCATAGCAATAACCATGGAAATCAAAGTCATCACCAAACCTAAAAAGAGCGTTACTCTTGGCATGGATTGCGGCTATCCCTGTCGTGGTGAAATGCATATTCAGGATATGTTACGCCAACTGCCTAAAGATGAATGGATACTTTTTCCTATTCCGCTGGATTGTTTTACCACCAAAGGTCTAGACGCCTCTAAAATCAACGCTCCTTTTATACTCGCCAGCGATGGTCGTTTTGAAGCCGATATAGCCAATATCAGAATGGAACTGTTACCTGAAGGCAGCCCAACATGCGCAGGTCAATAACAGCAATATACGAATGACAAACTAAACCCTAAGAAACCGACTTATCTAGTCGGTTTTTTTATATCAAATAACACTGGCATCACCTGCCTTGCAAAATAGGTATTATTAACCTATGTGACCTTACTTATTATTTTTAACAATCGCTTAACACAACTAAAAATAGTTCTCAATACCGCCTGAACACTATTGTAAATATAAAATCCTCGGGATATTGTGGTTAGGCGGATGGCGCTATACTCGCCCCCAAAACGTTCATTTGCTTCCAACGATATCCTTGGCAAGGATCGGTCTAATTTTCAAATTGCATGGGAATTATTAAATGACGATAACGGTCGGTATTACGCACCATACTGAATACCATTACGATAAAGAAGTCAGTATGGCGCCCCATGTGTTTAGGTTGCGTCCAGCCCCCCACAGCAGAACGCCGATAAAAAGCTATTCATTAAAAATTCACCCAGAAGAGCATTTTATTAATTGGCAACAAGACCCTTTTGGCAATTACTTAGCGCGGGTGGTTTTCCCAGAAAAAACAACTAAGTTTTGGTTTACCGTGGATATTGTCGCCGAAATGACGGTTATCAATCCTTTTGACTTCTTTGTTGAAAGCTATGCAGATAATTTTCCTTTCGCTTACGAAAAACGTCTAAAGCAGGATTTATTACCCTATTTAGAAACCGACACCCCTTCTGTCGAATTTAAAAAGCTGATTACAGCACAGGATAAAAACAACGGTATGGTTACCGTTGATTTTCTGGTTGCGGTCAATCAGCAAATCTACTCAATGGTTAAGTATGGCATTCGCCTTGAGCAAGGTGTGCAAACAATAGATGAAACATTAAGTAAAAAATCCGGCTCCTGCCGCGATTCCGCGTGGCTATTAGTGCAATTATTCAGACAGTTAGGCTTAGCTGCTCGATTTGTATCCGGTTATTTAGTACAGCTGTCTTCCGATGAAAAGTCGCTCGATGGACCGAGTGGTCCTGAACATGACTTCACCGATTTACACGCATGGTGTGAGGTTTATGTCCCAGGTGCAGGTTGGATAGGCCTCGACCCTACATCCGGTTTATTCGCTGGTGAAGGTCATATCCCATTAGCTTGTACCCCAGACCCAGCTTCAGCGGCGCCAGTATCTGGTGCAGTAGACCCTTGTGAAACAGAATTCAGTTTTTCCAACAAAGTACGCAGAGTATTAGAAACACCCCGTGTGACTAAACCCTATTCTGACGTGCAATGGGCAGCCATCAATAAACTTGGCCAAGAGGTTGATAAAGATCTTAAGGCTCAGAAAATCCACCTAACCATGGGTGGTGAGCCTACTTTTATCTCTATTGATGATATGGAGTCAGAGCAGTGGAATATAGGCGCTGATGGTGATGATAAACGGCGACTAGCCCATAACTTGTTTATGGCAATGGAAGAAAAATTTACCGAAAATGGTTTTCGCCATTACGGCCAAGGTAAATGGTATCCCGGCGAGGCCTTACCTCGCTGGCAATACGCGGTTTACTGGCGTAAAGACGGCAAGGCTTTATGGCGCGACCAAGCCTTGCTTGCCGATCTTAATGATGAGTCAAAATACACCGTAGAAGACGCTGAGCGTTTCACACAAGCTTTTGCACAGAAACTCAAAATCCCCAATAACTGTATTGTTACCGGCTATGAGGATGTGCTTTATCATCTTTGGCAAGAAGGCAATTTACCCTTAGAAGCCTCTCCGGACGAACCCGAGATGCTGCATGCAATGTCTCGTAAAAGCTTTCTAGCTAAAATGGAACAGGGTTTAGATAAAGCCATTGGCTATATCGTGCCATTGCAATGGGATGATACAAAATGCTGGAAAACTAGCGAATGGCACTTTAAACGCGGCAATTGCTTTTTGATACCGGGCGATTCTCCTATGGGGTATCGACTGCCACTATCGAGCATAGGCGCGCCACCTAATTTAATTGACCGCGATCCTACTGCCATTCCAAAAACCTTTGGCCGAACCAAAAATGCGGATTTAATTGTTACCGAAGAGCCAGTTAAAACTGCCATTAGTTTCGAGTGTCGCGGCGGTAAACTCTATGTATTTATGCCACCGGTTACTGACTTTGAACATTATATTGCGCTATTAAAGGCCGTGGAATGGGCTGCCAAATCCCTGTCTATTCCAGTGGTACTCGAAGGCTACACACCGCCTTACGATAGTCGTATAGAGAAATTCGCTGTCACGCCCGATCCTGGTGTAATTGAAGTCAATGTGCATCCCGTGGATAACTGGGCGCAATTGGTTAAAAACACCACGACGCTGTATGCATTAGCCAAAGAAAATCGTCTTGCTGCTGAAAAATTCATGCTAGATGGGCGCCATACCGGTACCGGCGGTGGTAATCACGTCACCATGGGTGGCAGGACGCCAACCCAAAGCCCGTTTATTCGCCGACCGGATATCTTGCGCAGTTTCATTACCTTTTGGCAGCACCATCCGGGGTTGTCTTATTTATTCTCTAGTATGTTCATTGGCCCAACTAGCCAAGCGCCAAGAGTCGATGAGGCCCGTGATGAGCTATTGTATGAATTGGAAATTGCTTTTTCGCAAATACCCACTGGTGAAGTACCACAACCTTGGCTGGTCGACCGCTTACTACGTAATTTATTGGTGGATTTAACCGGTAATACCCATCGAGCTGAATTCTGTATTGATAAGCTGTATTCGCCGGATTCTGCTACCGGCCGCTTAGGTTTAGTGGAATTCAGAGGCTTTGAAATGCCGCCCCATGCGCGCATGAGCTTAATGCAAATGTTGCTACTGCGTACCTTGTTAGCCTGGTTCTGGAAACAACCCTACCACAAGCCGTTGGTAAGATGGGGCACCGAATTACACGACAAATTTTTGCTTCCCCACTTTGTCAAAGAGGACATTGCCGAGATTTGCCGAGATCTGCAACAAGCTGGATATGGTATTCAAGCAGATTGGTTTGAACCCTTCTTTGAATTCCGTTTTCCACAATGTGGTGTTCGTGAAATTGAACAAATTCAATTGGAGTTACGCGCCGCAATTGAGCCGTGGCATGTCATGGGTGAAGAATCGACGTCGTCGGGTACCGCACGTTATGTGGATTCATCATTAGAGCGTGTGCAGGTAAAAGTCTCCAATATGCCTAACAACCGTTATTTGATCGCTTGTAATGGTCGCCGCATACCCTTAAAACAAACCAAGACTAAAGGTGAGTTTGTTGCCGGCATTCGATTTAGAGCCTGGCAACCGCCCTCAGCATTGCACCCCACCATTGGTGTGCATGCGCCACTAGTGATCGATGTATTTGATACCTGGACCGGACGTTCTGTAGGTGGATTCACTTATCATGTTAGCCACCCAGGGGGGCGTAATCCAACGTCCTTCCCAGTCAATGCCTTTGAAGCTGAAGGCAGACGTATTTCGCGTTTTTGGGATCATGGCCATACGCCAGCCATTAAGCATGAAGATGCGCCAATTGCATCGCAATCACAAATTCAATACCGCTTTACTGAACATGAAGGGGATAATGATTTTGTGGTGCCTAGTGAAGAGCCCCTAAATAAAGATTATCCAAACACGCTAGACTTACGTCGAAAGCCACTACTTTAATGACAATATGATGACTGATATACCAAACAACAATATTAATTCTGATCCGTTACCCGATTGGTTAGCTGAATATCAGCAAAGCATTCAAAAAGCGGATGGGATTAAGCCGTTATTAGAGAACCAGCTTAATGAGCTCAAGTTACATTTAGCACAGCTAAATAGTGACGATATCAGTCATCGCGCCACAGAAATTAGGCGTTTATTACGTAATAGCGGTTTTATTGATGCCAATGAATCACGCCATTGGCAACTTGACCCATTACCTATGATGGTGTCACAACTTGACTGGCAGCATTTAGAAAAAGGAATACGCCAAAGAGCAAAGCTTTATGCACATATTTTAAATGATTTGGATAATACCCAATCTTTAATTACCCAAGGATTTATCTCAACACACCACCTAATGCAACATCCACAATATTTGCGTGAAACTCATAGTATTCCGCACAGCGAACGCGGATTATTTTTGCTGGCATTAGACATCGGGCGCGACAACAATGGGCAGTTTTATGTTCTTAATGAACATACTCAGTTTCCAATCGGTTTAGGATTACTACTTGAAAACCGTATCGTCGCCAGACGAGTGATGAGTGAAGAGTTTGCTGAATGCGGCACCCAGCGGGTGGCATTTTTCTTCCAGCAAATCCAAGAGTCAATCAATGCCACTACTGTGCATATACGTGACCCTAGGGTGGTAATACTTTCTCGTGGTCCAGAAGATCCTTATTATTCTGAGCATGCCTACCTTGCCACCTATTTGGGCTATACCCTGGTGCGCAGTGCCGATTTAACCGTACGTAAAGGCAAAGTGTGGTTAAAGGCATTGGATGGTTTACGCAAGGTCGATGTTATTCTACGTTGGATTGAAGACCGCTACTTAGACTCCCTTGAACAAAACGATTATTCCATCAATGGTATTCCCGGTTTATTGCATGCGATCCGTTCACGGGGCGTTAAATTACTCAACCCCTTTGGTAGTGGCGTATTGCAAATCCCGGCGATTAAAAACCAATTTAGCAAAATTGCCCAGCATGCTTTGGGTGAACAACTCATACTTCGTGAAGCCGAAAATGTAGCCCCAAATAGCATTAATGAATCTGAATGGCCGTTTTACGTGCTCTATAGCTATATTGATCCAACAATTAAGCTAGATGGGCAAAAAGACATAGTCAGCATTCAGCAATTACTTATGCAACCATCAGAAAACTTGTTTTTCCGACGCAAGGTGGATTTAACCAGCGCCCCTTTTTGGCAACGGAAAAAATTAGTCTCTAAACAAGTTGTGATGCGCTGTTTCGCTTTAGTACAAGATAATCAAGTCCATGTTCTGCCTTCAGCGCTTTGTTCTACTTTGGCTGAAGGTGTAAGTAATTTAAGAATTAGTATAAAAGACACTTGGGTTCAGTCATCCGAAACACAAGAAGTAGAACCCATACAGTTACCGAAAACGGTACGTAAAACAACCGATATGGCACTGGTAGAAGGCTTAATTCCCAGTCGTACCGCTGAAAATCTGTATTGGCTTGGCAGTTTACTCGAACGCTGTGAAGACCTATCCCGTTTAGTAAGGATGTTTATTGATCGCTTTACTGAACTCACCATGTATCCCGATGTAAAAAATCGAACCATTATTAGCCGTCTACAACAGGGATTAATAAATCAGAATCTGATATTTCCTTATGTTACCCCCTTACCTACTGCGCCAATAAATGGCGATAACGAATACAAACGTCTAGCCAAACTATGTATGAACGACGTAGCAAATTCAGGGAGTTTAGCTACTGGTATTAGGGGAATTCTTAATTCATCTATGCAGGTGCGTGAATTACTGTCTTACGACAGTTTACGTATTGCAGAGAACCTTGAATCCGAACAGCGCAAGTTAGAGAAGTTCTCTACTCTTACCCCTACGCATATGCTGCAATCCAGTCTTGATAGGATCATAGGTCTTATCATGGCCTTTAATGGTTCAGTATTAGACAGCATGTCTAATAGTAATGGCTTCTTCATGTTAGAAATTGGTCGACGAATGGAACGCAGCCTGCAATTGGTGTCCATGATCAACACTATGCTAATTGATGTTTTACCGGAATCTGAACAACAAAGCATGTTAGATGCAGTGTTGGTAGCACAGATCAGCTCCGTTACCCATCGTCGCCGTTATCGAGTCTATCAAAGCATTGAAACAGGTTTAGAATTATTGCTGTTAGATACCGAGTATCCACGCTCGTTAGCCTATCAAATTGAGTGTTTGATTAGTTTAAGTCAAAGACTGCCCGTGCAAAAAAACAAACAAGGCTTTATGAGTTCAACAGATAAAGCCTTGTTACGCCTAAAGGCAGAATGCATGTTAGTGGAGCGTGATGAATTAGCTTATTCGTTAACCGATAACCGCCGTCAAAAATTAGCGGAAATGATGTTGACAGTGAAAACCCATTTACAAGCCTTCCGCGAAATATTACACACACAATATTTCTCCCATACTAAAACCGCTAAAAAGGTTAATTGGTCGACATCAGACAACACCAGTGGTGGCGCACAATGAAATATCAAATAAAGCATGTTACCACTTACAAGTATGTTGATAAGGTCACGCTGAGCCAAAATCACGCGCGGCTTATACCGCAAACCAATGAAAATCAACGCTGCTTGAATTACCGCATTGAAATTAGCCCCGCAGCTGATTTTCAGGCGGAGTATCATGATTATTTTTCTAATCAAGTAACAGTATTCGAAGTGCCTACCTTACATGATGAAATGAAGGTCACCGCCATCAGTGAAGTAGAGATATTGTATCGCCAACCCCCTGAGTTGTTTTTACAACAACTCACATGGGAATCAGTTCGTGATCAACTCCGCACTCCACAAAACCAACAACAAATTCGAGCGGCAGAGTTCACGCTTCCGAGCTTACATACCGGTCATAATGCTGAAATTCAAGCCTATGCATTGCAGTCATTTACCCCCGACCGTGCCATTGTTGACGCTTGTTTAGATTTGATGTCACGTATATTTCATGAATTTAAATTTGACCCCAGCTTTTCCACCATCAGTACGCCGGTGACAGAAATATTCAAACATAAGCGTGGTGTTTGTCAGGATTACTCACATTTCGCGCTGGCCTGTTTACATAGTATTGGCTTGGCTGCACGCTATATGAGCGGTTATATCGAAACCATTCCGCCAAAGGGACAAATTAAATTAGCAGGTGCAGATGCCACCCATGCTTGGTTTGCTGTTTACGTACCAGGAACGGGCTGGATGGAATTCGATCCTACTAACAATATACAACCTAGCGACCAGCATGTGACATTGGCTTCAGGAAGAGATTTTGCCGACATTACCCCATTAAAAGGAGTGATGTTTGGTGGAGGCTCGCATCAATTAAACGTTCAGGTCGATATGAACCGTATTGTCTAACGCTAGATAGCAGAGTAATAGTGATAACACTTAATAGAAATGGAGAAGGTGTATGACAATAGACTGGAAAAACTACCAATTAAAGTCTTTCTTCGATGAGTTGATTGATGAACAGGGCCGTCCACGTCCTCATGGTAAAAAGCTGGCTCAATTTCTATCAGAATTATCCGACACTGATCTCAATGGCGCACGTGCTGCTGCGGATTTTGCGATAAAAGAAATGGGTATTACCTTCACGGTATATGGCGAAGGTAGTTCCATCGATCGCGCCTGGCCTATGGATATTATTCCCCGAATCATTGCCAATCGAGAATGGCAAAAAGTTGAAGTGGGTTTAAAACAACGGGTTAAAGCCCTGAATATGTTTATTGATGACCTTTATCACGATCAAAAAATTATCAAGGACGGCATATTCCCCAAAGAATTACTCGATAAATCTGTTAATTTCCGCCAACAATGTGTCGGTATTAATCCGCCCCATAACATTTGGGCGCATATCTGTGGCTCAGACTTAGTACGTGATGGTGATGGCACCATGTATGTACTGGAAGATAATTTAAGGGTACCTTCAGGCGTATCTTACATGTTAGAAAACCGCTCGGTAATGAAACGGGTATTCCCTGAAATGTTTGAACATATAGATATCTTGCCGGTCAATGATTACCCCTCGCAGTTATTTGATATGTTGTGCGATATGTCACCGCGGTCACAAGATACCCCCGAAGTGGTGGTATTAACCCCAGGTATATTTAACTCTGCTTATTTCGAACATTGTTATCTCGCCCAAGAAATGGGCTGCGAGCTAGTAGAAGGTCGCGATCTACAAGTTAACGATGATGACTGTGTGTACATGAAAACCGTTAATGGTTTACGACGAGTGGATGTTATTTACCGACGCATTGATGACTTATTTATCGACCCAGAAGCCTTCCTACCGGACTCCACATTGGGTGTACCGGGCTTAATGCGAGCATGGCGTGCTGGCAACGTGGCGCTCGTCAATGCGCCTGGTGCAGGTGTTGCGGATGATAAGGTGATCTACACCTACGTACCGCAAATGATTGAATACTATCTCAGTGAAAAAATTCAATTACCTAATGTTGAAACCTATCGCTGCTATGAAAAAGACGATTACAAATATGTTATCGAAAACATTGAAAAGCTCGTAGTTAAACCAGCCAATGAATCTGGCGGTTATGGTTTATTAATTGGCCCTAACTCTACCCGTCAAGAACAGCAAGAATGTATAGAACGGATCAAAGCTGACCCCAGAAATTACATTGCTCAACCCACCTTAAGTCTCTCTACTGTACCAACCTTAGATGGCGATAATACCGAAGGTCGTCACGTTGATTTACGACCTTTTGTTTTATCTTCAGGGCAACAGACCTATGTGACAACCGGTGGGCTAACCCGAGTAGCCCTAATTAAAGGATCCTTGGTGGTTAATTCCTCTCAAGGCGGTGGCAGTAAAGATACTTGGATTATTGATGGGGAGAATGGCTAATGTTGTCACGCGTTGCAGAAACTTTATATTGGATGGCAAGACACGTTGAGCGTGCCGAAAATGTTGCTCGCTTAGTTAACGTCAATAACTTATTACTGATGGATTTACCCAAGGGCGTATCTCCAGGTTGGGAACCCCTAGTACATATTATTGGTAGCCACGAAATTTATCTTAAACATTACTCTGACTTCTCTGAAAAGAATGTTTTAGCCTACATGACGCTGGATCCGAACAACCCGTCATCCATATTAAATTCTCTGCGTGCAGCTCGAGAAAACACTCGTACGGTAAGAGAGATAGTTCCCCGTCAAGTGTGGGAATCCATTAATTCTTTATATCTTTATGTTAAAGATCACGGCAATGATATCAATAGTAAACGCAATCGCTTTGCCCACTTAAAGCATATTATTGATTCCGCATTAATGATATTCGGCACATTGGATGCCACCATCAATCACGATGATGGGTACACCTTTATTCGCTTTGGATCGATTTTAGAGCGGGCTGACATGACCACCCGTATTATGGATGTGCGCTCAGCAACAATGCGCAACATACCGGCTGACTTACCCTTTGAAAACATTCAATGGATGAGTGTGTTACGTTCATTAAGTGCTTACCAAATGTATCGCCAAGAAATGGGCGTGCGCTTACGACCCGAAGATATTCTTGAATTCATGCTACTGAGCCCTTCATTCCCGCGGGCGATTTTATTTTGTTTAAATAAACTAAAAAGCTTAGTAGAAAATTTACCTAATAATATCGAGATGCTAGAACGAATTGACCATAGTATTGATGACTTAAAGGCTCAGGATATTACTCAACTCAAAGGCTTAGTCATGCACGATTATATTGACGAATTACAAATCGATTTGGCGGATATTCACCTACAATTAGCCAAACAATATTTTCTAAAATGACGATTATAAGTTAACGGATCTAAGTTAAATGAATGAGACCAACAGTAATTGGCAATCCGCTTTCACCCAAAGCTACGATTTACTGATAAAAAATATACTGGCTTACGTACCACAGTTATTAGGTGCATTAGTGCTGATGTTAATCGGTTGGATAGTCGCTTGGATTCTGGCAAAAGTGACATTAACCTTAATGTCACTGCTGAATCGTATTATGGTCAAAGTCAGCCAATCGTTGCACGTTAATAAACCATGGAATCTCAAACCACAACACGTCCAAGTTGCTAGTAAAAGCGTATTTTGGATCACCCTAATATTTTTTGCGGCGGCAACCACCTCAAGTATGGGGCTGGACTTTTTTGCCACTTGGTTAGGCGCCATACTAAGTTATTTACCGAATTTATTAGCCGGATTAGTGATCATCATTGGCGGCTACTTATTAGGTAATCTCGCCAGCGCTATGGCTCGCGCCACAGCACAATCTGCAGGATTTGAGCAAGTGCAAACCATTGGCAACATGGTCAAATTGGCAGTGGTGTTTACCGCCTTGGTTATCGGTGTTGAACAGCTTGGTATCAATATCCAATTTATTACCAACTTGGTAATAGTACTCACGGGAGTGCTAAGCGCAGGTATCGCGCTGGCCTTTGGTTTAGGCTCTAAGCAATTGATTGCCAATACTGTTGCGGCCAGACAAATAAAGCACCATTGCCAAATAGATGATCATATTAGCATTGCCGGAGTTGAGGGTACGCTCACGGAAATCACTGCAACCATGTTGATCATTGAAACCCAGCAAGGTCGCACCTTAGTGCCTGCCAGTGAATTTATGCGACAAGCGAGCAACATCAACGCTCCGCAATCAATTAATGATAAGTAACTAGGCCACGTTGATGTTGGCGCCCCCTGTCTGTGAGTGAATAATATGAATTCATCGAAACTTAAGCTCGCCGTACAGTTTTTACATGATGAGCCCCAAGCAGCAGCCTTGAAGCTGGAATTAGAAACTCCTGAACTCGCGGCCGCGATGCTATTAAAAGTGCCGAATAAAGTGGCAGCTAACGTAATGTGTTGCATGCAGCCGCTATTTGCAGCCAGCATGATGTCAGTCCTTGATGAAGCCAATATTGCAGGATTATTAGACAGCATTGATTCAGCTCACACGGCAGCGATATTACGCCATTTACCGACCAGCGAATTTGCCCGAGTACTGGGCTTGCTCCCCTTAAAAAAACAAACCCTGTGCAAAATGCTCATTAGCTATCCTGATTACACCGTAGGTGCCTGGGTCGAAACCAATGTGTTGATCCTAGATAGCCAAATGACCATTGAAGATGCGCTATTACGCTTAAAAAAACGCCGCTATAGCGATGAGACCTCCATCTACGTGGTTAATCATCAGCGCCAAGTAGTAGGTAAAATGTCGGTTTTTGATGTAATACGTCGGCCTGCAACGCAAATAGTCGAAGATGTCATGTCAACCCAAGTAGATGTCATTGGTGGCTATACCGAACTATTAGCCGCCCTTGAGTTACCGATTTGGTCGGTGTTGGATTGTGTTGCCGTAATCAATCGTAAACAAGAATTTATCGGTATTATTCACCACCACCGTTTACGCACGATTTTACAGTTGCATAGCACGCCTGTGGTCGCCAATAAACAGTACCTGTCCGCTACTCTGTTTGATGCTTATGCCGCCACCTTGGCTCGATTTTTTGATTTGGCATCCACTAAATAACCTAATCGGAGGATAAAAATGCAAGATTCAGACATTCTGCTGGATGCGACCATCGACCAACTCAGTGAAGCATTTTTAACTAACTTCCCGCTCAAAAGTGCACGCTTATTGGAGACCCTATCGGCTACCGAAGGTGCCGCATTATTGCAATCACAACCGCTATTTGTGGTGGTTCGGTTATGGAAATACTTACTTGCCGGTAAAGCCGAACAATTGTTCATGCATTTATCCCCCCCTTATGCCGTCGATCTCATCTGTCATCTCGACAGCAATGTCGCGGTCGGTCTGATTAGTCGTTTAGATAGTTCAGAGCAACACCAAATTCTGGCCAGTATTACCCAGCAGCACCCAGGTTTAGCCGAGGAATTAAGCGAACTGATTGTCTATCCCGACAACACGGCGGCGCGCATGATGAGTTCGCAGGTGCAAGCGTTTTACGCTGATATTTCTGTGGCTAAGGCGGTTTCCCAACTCAAATCCTTAGGCGACAAAATCGCTGAGGTAATTTATGTACTGGATAACCAGCAACAACTGGTGGGTGAAGTTACCCTCGGGCAATTAATTGGTAGTAGTAACAGTACGCTGCTAGCGACTATTGCCACGCCGTTAAAAACCACATTGAACGCGCTGGATCATATGGACACAGTAGTAGAAAAATTTGAAGGTTATCGTTGCCAAGCCTTACCTGTGCTGGACGCTCAACAGCAATTAATTGGTCAAGTTCGCTTCTTTGATGTGTATCAATCCACCAAAGAGGAATTAGCCAGCGATATGCAAACCATGGTGGGTGCCAGTAAAGACGAAAAAGCACTTTCCAGTAGCTGGTTTGCGGTTAAAAAACGCATGCCATGGTTACAAATTAATTTATTAACGGCCTTTGCCGCGGCCGCTGTGGTCGGCTCGTTTGAACAACTGATTTCCCAAGTCACCGCCTTGGCGATTTTATTGCCAGTAGCTGCAGGTCAGTCGGGTAACGCCGGTGCCCAAGCATTAGCAGTAACCATGCGAGGTTTAACATTACGAGAAATATCTACCCGTCATTGGGCTAAGGTCATGTTCAAAGAAATGCGAGTGGGTTTAATGAATGGCGTCGCTATTGCCCTCACCTGTGGCATTGGCGTGTTCCTGTGGAGTCAATCTTTTGGTTTGGCCTTAGTTATTTCTTTAGCCATGGTATCGTCGTTAGTGATAGCCGGCAGTTCGGGGGCAATTGTACCTATTGCCCTAAAAAAGTTTGGCCTCGACCCCGCACAATCGTCATCCATTGTGTTAACTACCATCACCGATATCGCTGGCTTTATGTCCTTCCTCGGTATCGCTTTACTGTTAAAAGATATGTTGCCAGTCAGTTAAATTTTAAATTAATCAACCTGAGATCGGTTTAAGCAATTACCATAGAATAACGCTCTACGTCAGTCAGGTTAAGGGATGGCTTATTCTCTTTAAGACAATAAGCCACCAATCCAGCCAGTAAATTAAGCGTAAATCCA